>NZ_JBVHLD010000046.1:0-1438 GCF_055559175.1 Streptomyces sp. NPDC024632 | reverse complement strand
GTGGGCTGGTTGTTTCAGAACCACACAGTGAACGCGAGCAACAATGGACAAGCCCTCGGCCTATTAGTACCAGTCAGCTCCACCCCTCACAGGGCTTCCACATCTGGCCTATCAACCCAGTCGTCTACTGGGAGCCTTAACCCCTCAAAGGGGGTGGGAGTCCTCATCTCGAAGCAGGCTTCCCGCTTAGATGCTTTCAGCGGTTATCCCTCCCGAACGTAGCCAACCAGCCATGCCCTTGGCAGGACAACTGGCACACCAGAGGTTCGTCCGTCCCGGTCCTCTCGTACTAGGGACAGCCCTTCTCAAGACTCCTACGCGCACAGCGGATAGGGACCGAACTGTCTCACGACGTTCTAAACCCAGCTCGCGTACCGCTTTAATGGGCGAACAGCCCAACCCTTGGGACCGACTCCAGCCCCAGGATGCGACGAGCCGACATCGAGGTGCCAAACCATCCCGTCGATATGGACTCTTGGGGAAGATCAGCCTGTTATCCCCGGGGTACCTTTTATCCGTTGAGCGACGGCGCTTCCACAAGCCACCGCCGGATCACTAGTCCCTACTTTCGTACCTGCTCGACCCGTCAGTCTCACAGTCAAGCTCCCTTGTGCACTTACACTCAACACCTGATTGCCAACCAGGCTGAGGGAACCTTTGGGCGCCTCCGTTACCCTTTAGGAGGCAACCGCCCCAGTTAAACTACCCACCAGACACTGTCCCTGATCCGGATCACGGACCGAGGTTAGACATCCAGCACGACCAGAGTGGTATTTCAACGACGACTCCCCGATAGCTGGCGCTACCGGCTCACAGTCTCCCACCTATCCTACACAAGCCGAACCGAACACCAATATCAAGCTATAGTAAAGGTCCCGGGGTCTTTCCGTCCTGCTGCGCGAAACGAGCATCTTTACTCGTAGTGCAATTTCACCGGGCCTATGGTTGAGACAGTCGAGAAGTCGTTACGCCATTCGTGCAGGTCGGAACTTACCCGACAAGGAATTTCGCTACCTTAGGATGGTTATAGTTACCACCGCCGTTTACTGGCGCTTAAGTTCTCAGCTTCGCCACACCGAAATGTGACTAACCGGTCCCCTTAACGTTCCAGCACCGGGCAGGCGTCAGTCCGTATACATCGCCTTACGGCTTCGCACGGACCTGTGTTTTTAGTAAACAGTCGCTTCTCGCTGGTCTCTGCGGCCACACCCAGCTCAAGGAGTACATCCCGTCACCAGACATGGCCCCCCTTCTCCCGAAGTTACGGGGGCATTTTGCCGAGTTCCTTAACCATAGTTCACCCGAACGCCTCGGTATTCTCTACCTGACCACCTGAGTCGGTTTAGGGTACGGGCCGCCATGAAACTCGCTAGAGGCTTTTCTCGACAGCATAGGATCATCCACTTCACCACAATCGGCTCGGCATCAGGTCTCACCC
>NZ_JBVHLD010000045.1:0-1717 GCF_055559175.1 Streptomyces sp. NPDC024632 | reverse complement strand
CTAGTACGGCAGCTGTAGATCGTGATCATGGTTGAGCTGCTGCTTGTCTCAGGTAGTGGCTGTCGCGGGCGCGAGCTTGGTGGCGTCGTCGCCAGTGGGACCAGCGGAGGCGGTGCGCTGCAGCGTGGGCGGGCCGTGCGATCAGTCTGTTGAACAGATGCGCGATCTCGTTGCTGCTCAATGGGATCAGCCCGTCTGGTGCGGGCCGGTGAGTGCGTTCGTCTGCGGTGACGACGGCGAGGAAGGCGTGCGCGAGCATCGCGAGGGTGACCCAGCGGTGCCAGGACGTCCACCGGCGGACCTGGTGTTCGTCCAATCCGGTCAGTTCCTTTCCCGTCTGGAAGGTCTCCTCGACCGTCCACCTGCGCCCGGCTACCCGTACGAGTGTGGACAGTGGCACGGCGATGGGCGAATAGCAGCGGTAGAAGGCGAGTTCGCGAGTGCGCCGGTTTCGGCGGACCAGGAGTTGGTGGTGTCCGGGGCGGTGATCGGCGATGTGGACCACGGCCCAGTCGTAGAAGCGGTGGCCCTTCGCGCCGGTCCCGGCGGAGAGCTTCTGCCAGGCCCGCTTGGGCATCTTCTTGACCAGCGCGGACGCCCGCAGTCTTCCTCCCCTCGTGGCGATCTGGTGGTCGCAGGCGACCGTGAGGACGTAGCCGACCTCGCGGCGTTCCAGTGCGGTGCGAAGGGTCGGATTGCCGCCGTAGACCTCGTCACCTGCCACCCATCGCGCCGCGACGCCGGAGTCCAGGGCGCGGGCGATCATCTGTGCGGCCAGAGCGGGCTTGGTGGCGAAGCCCACAGCGGCGGGTATGCCGGCCGCCCGGCACCGCTGGCGGTCCTCGGTCCAGGAACGCGGGACATACAGCTCCCGGTCGATGGCGGCGTGTCCGGCCCGCGCGGAGTAAACGAGGTAGACCGCTACCTGCGCGTTCTCTATTCTGCCCGCGGTGCCGGTGTATTGGCGCTGGACGCCCACCGTCGCGATGCCCTTCTTCAAGTCGCCGGTCTCGTCGACGACGAGGACCGCCTCTTCGTCGCGCAGGTGGTCCACCACGTAGGTGCGGATGTCGTCGCGGACCGCATCGGCGTCCCACTTGGCACGGCCCAGTAGGTGCTGCATCCCGTGGGGGGTGGTGTCTCCGGCATGCTCCGCGATCGTCCAGCAATTCTTGCGCGGCAGATCCGACAGCAGCCCCAGCACCAGCGAGCGGGCGCGGCGGCGGGGTTCCACCCGGGCGAACCGACCTGCGACGCGGGCCATCAGGCCCTCGAACATCACCTGCCATCGTTCAACGTCTACGCTGTGACCTGCGGCCACTGCTTGATCCTTCGTTGTCTTCACAAACCACGATGATCTTCGGTGGCCGCGCTGTTGCCCAGGCAGGCAGATCACGACCCTCGGCCCTGGACTACCGGGCTCCGCCCGAGGTTGGAAAGCCCTGATGAGTCGCTACGAGTTGAACGAGCGCGAGGCCTTCGTCGCCATGTCGCGGTTCGTGTGGCAGTTCGCGAACCGCGCCGGGGACGACCTTCTCACGCTCCTGGGCGACATCGGCATCGAGGCGGACGGCGGAACGACAGACCCCGCTGCCTGGGAGGACTGGATGAGGTGCGTTCGTTCGGTCGTCGACGGCGCAGAGGACTCAGCAGGCGGGTCGGCAGGATAGAGGGCCACTCGAAGGACAAGATCACGATCTACAGCTGCCGTACTAGG
>NZ_JBVHLD010000044.1:0-2017 GCF_055559175.1 Streptomyces sp. NPDC024632 | reverse complement strand
TGAGTTCATCGCTCGGAATGCGGCCTTCTTCGCGCGCACGGAGCGGCGCGTGGTGAGCTACTGGTCGTGCTACTACCGCTGGAAGTACCAAGCTTGGTCGGCGCCACGAACGCCGCGATTCCGCAACCAGCTCGCCAGCGGTTTCGTGCCCAGGGGACGCAGGGCGGCCGGGGTCTGATAGCCGGTCAGAAGCGTCAATGGCCCGGCGTCAATGAGGTCCAGGACCCGGTCCAGCGCGGGAAAGATGCCGGTCAGGTGGATGTGGAGGCGGTTGACGGTGCGGGTGCGGTCGCCGACCAGGTCCGAGTGGTGGGCTGTGAGGAGCTTGAGGTCGGTAGCGGTCTCGTCGCCGGTCCGCAGGACCTGCAGGTCCCGGCGGATGCGGGTCCGGTCTGCGGTCACCGCCGCGTCCTTGGCATCAGTCTTGTCCTCGCCGCGGTAGCCCTCGGAGGCACGGTTGATGGCCCGTCCGGAGATGCAGAAGGCGCGCTGGCCGTGGTTGAGGAGCACCGCGATTACCAGGGCAGCCCGCCGTCGGCGAGGTCGATGCCCCGCGTCACCTCGTCGCCCAAGTCCAGGACGTCGGCGGGGAGATGGAGTAGCTCCGGCTCATCCTTGGCGACCCGTCGAGACAGCAGCCGGCGGCCACGCGGTTCCTCCGTGCGTCGGGCTGTGCGGACGTACCACGGAAGACCTCGCTGTCGATTCCCTACGGAGCGACCGTGCGCATCTCCTAATTGGCAGCCGAGTCGTCGTGGGGTGTCGTGTGGCCAATCCATGGCAGCCACAAGCGGCAGAAGTTTGAAGCCACACCCGACACCCCTGGGCGGGCCAACCATACGAAGGGCTGGCCCGGACCCGTGCCACAACGTAGGGAAGTTCGATCGGCGACGTCCGGGCAACAGGTCTCGGATGCGGGTGACGTGTACGTACATGTTCCGTATGTAGAAGCGGACTGGGTCACCGCCGAAGATCTCCATTGTCCGGCCGTCGAACGGGTAGCACCTGGTGCCGACCGTGATGATCACCTCGGGGTGACTGCTCGTAGACGATGGCCGCGCCGGACAGGCTGCACATGTGGATAGGCCGTCGGCCGATGTCAGTGGGGTGGGTTCTACTGGGGTCATGAGCGAGAACACGGGTGAGAGTGCCTTCGGTGAGGACGAGGACGCCGCGTTCTTCGACCGGCTCCGCCGGTGGCAGGCGCGTTACGGCGACGGCGCCATGGTCGGGCCTATGCCCCGGTGGTGGCCCTGGCCGCTGGAAGAGGTCACCTTCGACGACGGCGACCCGGACAGCGGGCTGATCGTTATCGGCCTCGAACCGGTGCTGGCGCCGCGGCACAGTGCCGCCGAGGCCGGGCGGCCGTACGCGAAGCTGGCACGCCAGCCCGCGGGCGAGCCGCCCTACCGCTTCGGCTGGGCCGGCCTGGCCTGGGGGCTTCCGCCGCTCACTGAGGAGGAGGCCGCAGAGCTGGAAGCGGAGCCGCTGGACCCGGTGGTCGCGTACAGCTGGCACGAAGCCGACTGGCAGTGGCACTTGTTCACGAACGGAGGGCAGCGGCGGCTGACCGCCGCCGAAGTGACCCGTATTCGCGAGAATCTGGACCACGATCACCGGTTCCCGCCGGGCTTCTCCTCTTTCCGGCTCTGACGCTTCCAGCGATGCAGCTGTCGCCGCTGAGCGCCACCGCGACCGGCACGTGTGTGTCAGCCCGGTGCCCGACTCCTGACTGGTCCGGCATCGACATTGACCCGCGTCTGCCGCCGCCGTTCACCCCGCTCGGCCGCCGCCCGGCCTGGTACACCCCTCCGACCGTCGCCCACGCGCACGAACTGATCTGCCAGTTCGCGGTGCCAGGAGCGCAGCACGCCGTCGGCAGCCGCCGCAGACCTCGTTTTCTGCCCGCTGGGCGTGCACGGCTAGGCCGTTTCGTTCGGATCATCTGATCGTTGGTCCGGGTGTGCCGTTAAGCGACGCGCAGTGGGCGCGAATCGAGCCGTTGTTGCCGGACCGG
>NZ_JBVHLD010000043.1:0-2112 GCF_055559175.1 Streptomyces sp. NPDC024632 | reverse complement strand
CAACGCTGGTACAACCCCACCACCGGCCGCTTCACCACCCAGGACACGTACTCCTTCCTCGCCGACCCCGCCAACGGCAACCGCTACGCCTACGCCGCCGACGACCCCATCAACAACGTCGACCCGACGGGAAATCTGTCATTCGACATTGGGGGTGAAATCTGCGATGTGCTTTGCCTGGGAGGTGGCCTCAGCATCAACAGCGACGGGAGTGTGCACCCCTACGTGGCCGTCGGAGGTGGTACCCCCGGGGCCAGCGCTGACGCAAGCCTCGCATCCGGTTCGGCTTCACGAGGACTAACTGGCGAGTACGGCTGCGGGTTCGGCCCCCTGGAGCTCTCTAAATCCACGGACGAATCGGAAAGCGTGGGAACTGGTGGCGATTCCGGGAAATGTTCCGGAACACTCAAGTACACATTCTAAGAATCAGGCAGAAAGGGATCCGATGGACTCGCTTATGATTATCGCTCAAAAGAGCAGACCAGATGGTCCGTCGTGGTTTCCGTATCTGTTCCTCGCCGTCGCCGTACTCGTAGGGATCTTCCTTGCAATTCGGTTCATGAAGCGGCGCAGGTAAACGGTTGGGGTGGCCTCCGGCCAGCCGGAGGCCACCCCTTTCTTGCAGGGGTGAATCATGAAAATATTGGTCGGAATATTCCTGATGATATTTGGCGCGCTCTTCGCGATTTTTGCTTCGAAATTTTCAGTACGTAAATCTGGCACCAAGGAAAAATTCTTTTCCCGCTCAAACGAAATCTCTTTTAGGCTAATCGGTGCGGCCATCTGCGCCGCGGGGCTCCTCTATGCAATCGGGATTATTGGATAAAGCGAGAGAGCGGCCCTAATAGCGCGCTCATGCCGAGAGCGCGCAGCACGACCAGGGCAACGACAGATCGCCGAACGAGAGGGGCCGGACACCATGTCTGCGGTGAGGAGACCGTCGAGGTCAAGATCTGGTGGTCACCGTGTACAACTAGTGAACACCGTTCGGGGAATCCCCGAGCTGCATGGACGGCGTGGAGCGGGTCGAGCAGCGCACGCCGACGCTCACCCGATGGGTGACGAAGGCCGGCTGCGCCACGCGAGAGTTCGACGCCGAGAACACCGAGCAGATCCGCGAACCCGGGCCGACCGACTGTGAAATCGGAGCGCCGCCGATTCCATAGAGGGCCAACATGGATTTTCGTCCGAACTTCACTTCGCTGCCAACCACATCCGATCAGCGAATCGATACAGAGGGAGCGCCCGAGAACTGCGTGCAGTGTGGGCAGCACGGGAAGGGCGGACTGAGCAACTGCACTGCTTGGGCTGCCTGTTGGGGAATGACGCCGTTGCCGAGCGCGGTGAGCTGGGCCGGCCGACCGAGTCCGGGTGTGGCGGTCACCCAGCCCTCGGGCAGACCCTGCATCCACTCCACGAAGGCCGGGCGCAGGCGCCCGGCCGCGTCGGTGGGCGGCGGTGCGGGACGGGTGAGGGTCTCCCATCGGGTGATGGCGGCGCCGTAGGGCCCCCACCGCCCGCTGCTTCCTCCGTATCCGGAGTCGTGTCCGTCCACAGCGGCAGGACCACCGCCGACAGCGGTGGTCGCCGGCCCACCCCCGAACGCCGTCCAGGGGTGCCGGTGTCGCTCGCCCACGTAGGGAGTCGCGAGGCCGCCGCCGACGGGAGGGTGAAGTCGCCGTTGCCGTGTCGCTGGTTCGGTGAACCCTTGATCCCGTCCGACGCTTTCGGGGTCGGCAGTAGCCCCTCCACCTCGTCGGCCAGATTGGGCCCGTGTCCGCTGCTCTTCCTCTTCGCCGGGTGCTGGCTCCCGCCGTTCGACCCGATGTTGGCCGTCGGCGTTTTGAGTAGAGTGTCCGGTGGGCCAAGCGGCGAGGAAGGTCCGCTCGCGCCGGTGCGGGGCCCCGATGTCGGAGGCGCGAAGCACGAGCCAGCGTGCGTCGTACCGGAGGTCGGCCAGGGAGCCGAGTACGGTTCGGGGTGGATTCGCTGGTGAGTCGTCGGCTTATGAGGTCAATGAGCATTTTCAGCGTTGCTTCTCCAGGGTGATGATGGCTTTGGTGATGACGCTCATGCGGTTGGGGCTGACGCGGGATCTGCGGAAGATCTGCC
>NZ_JBVHLD010000042.1:0-2529 GCF_055559175.1 Streptomyces sp. NPDC024632 | reverse complement strand
TCGGTCGTCGACGGCGCAGAGGACTCAGCAGGCGGGTCGGCAGGATAGAGGGCCACTCGAAGGACAAGATCACGATCTACAGCTGCCGTACTAGGTCCCAGATCATGGGAGTTCCGGGCACGGAGAACAGCATCCAAGGAGGTAAAATCAGCACCTTCTACCAGAACACTCCAGTTCGGCACGGTCAACGTTATCTCGTAAAAGTCATCAATGTGAAGTTGCCGCACGGGCTTCACTGATTATGGAGTTTAGATGTGAGCAGAGTCCTCAAAAGAATCACGATGACGCCAGAGTACAGGCAGATCATGGTCCGCGATTTCGGCACTTCAGATGCGCCCGAATGGGAGACGGGTGATGAGCCGTTAGTGTGGCTTCCCGGGAGTTTCATGATTGGCACAGTCGACGATACGGATGGGGATGTGACCGTTGAAGTCAGACTCGGTGCTGCCGATACGCCAGGTGCGAGAACAATTTTCGACGGAATTTTCTCGTGCACTTCTGGAATTGTGAGTATTATGACCCCAACGGAGTATGACAACGAAACCCTGCGGCTGCCCAGGGCTGGTGACTGGAAGATGCGTATCGCCGTCAAGGGAGCCGAGCGGCCTGACTATGTAGCGATCATCTTTGATGATAAGGAATGGTCGACTGCATTGAAATGACGCTGGCAACTTGTCACTGCTCTTTCGCGCTCCTGGTGCCAGCCTTTGACGAATCTTCACGTCGTCCGACCCAGACGTTTCTCTGCCACATGGAAGTTAGGCGGAGGAAAAAAGAAGAGGCGATGGACATGAGCACCCCTGATCGCCACGACGACTGTCACCCCGGCCTGGGGCCAGATCGCAGTCGAGGACTTCGGGAATTCAGAAACACCCTGGAGGAGTCCGACAAGGGCCGCTACGCCCGGCGCATGATCGAACTGTGGGGAGGCTTCTCAGCTCTGGCCGCCGATCTCAAGGAGGGGCCCGCCGCGAACCTGCTGTCCGAGTGGATCTCCGCCGGGAAAGAGCCCGGGCGCATCTACCAGGACCGCAAGTACCTCACGCTCGCCGACGCCCGCCCCGTAAGAAGGGTGCTAAAAACGTGACGGGCTGTCGGGAGCCGCAGCCGTACCTGGACCAGCAGTTGGGCCAGGGAGGCCCCGTCGACGGTGAAAATTCGGCCGTGGGAGTCGATGCTGATCCCGGATGTGCTGGAGCGGGCCCCCCACGAGGTGCCGTCGGTGGTGATTACGTCGTTCAGGGCCCACCGGGCAGGAAGGACGGCTTTGGGGTCCAGGATGTCCACCTGCTACCGGCAGGAGTTCGGCTGGACCCCGGCCGCCTCGCTGGGCAGCGGTATCGGCTCCTTCCTTTCCGTTTCCTTGGAAAATTAGAAATACGGAAGCGATCGTTGCGGCAATGATGAAGATCACCATCCGACACGCCATGTTTCGTTCGGATTTCACCATTTCGCACCCTGCGGATAGGGTTGGTCCAGGGTCAGAAAGTAGACGGCAGTCTAGTTGGCCGTGTGCCACAGAGTATCCCTGTGGCGCACGGCCAGTATCCCTAGCTATCCGACTATGAAGAAGGAAAGCCAATCGATTTCAGGAGAAGTCTCCTTTCTCATCCGTATGAGATAATGTCGGCGTTGTACTCGGCGGTTGCGACACCAACGCCGCAACTACCCACCAATGCTGCACCAGTCCCTACCGGGCCGTAGAGGCGGGCGTATCCAACGATGCCACTCTCTGATGCGGCGCCGATTCCTGCGAGGCAACCCTCTGCATATCCAGCGATCTCGCCCACCTTATCTACGGCATCACCGAAGGAGCTCAGCGAAAGGGATCAATCTTTATGCCCCCGCCCGCCCATGAACAAATAGAGAGCCAGGAACACCAGGATTGCGGTCCCGGCTCCGAGTACGCCGGGCCAGCCGCCTACAGCGCTCACTGCCCTCCTCGCCTGCGTCGCATGTAGTCACGCATGCCGGTCCCTTGTGCCCACATTCCGAAGCCCGCCACTGCCGCGACCGCGATGATGACGATGACCAGTACCACACCGTGCATCGCATACTCCTTGCTGTGAGTGGCGCCGGGGCAATCTCGCCCCGGCGCCGACCATTATTTACAGGAAGCTCTTAGCCACGTCGACCACGTCTTTGACGTTTCCTAGGAAATCGATTGCTCCTGCAGCGCCGCTTCCTTGCTCCCCGCCATATTCCTCAAGGATGTCGAGGCCGACGTTGGTGGCGCATCCGCCGACGAAAGCACCTACTGCTCCATATCCTGTTTCGGACGCTCCGGTGTACAGGCCGACTACAGCGCTCTGCGCACCGCCCTTGAGGCATGACAGTCCGTACTCGGACAGTGATTCGTTTCCTGTGGGGTCGGTGTTGTTGATGGGGTCGTCGCCTGCGTAGGCGTAGCGGTTTCCCTGGGCGGGGTCGGCGGGGAAGGAGTGTGTGTCCTGGGTGGTGAAGCGGCCGGTGGTGGGGTTGTACCAGCGTTGGCCGTATTTGATCCAGCCGGTGGTGCGGTCGTAGGTG
>NZ_JBVHLD010000041.1:0-3611 GCF_055559175.1 Streptomyces sp. NPDC024632 | reverse complement strand
CCGGTCCGGCAACAACGGCTCGATTCGCGCCCACTGCGCGTCGCTTAACGGCACACCCGGACCAACGATCAGATGATCCGAACGAAACGGCCTAGGTGTATTGATCACGAGCGTTGTTGACATGTGCCGGTGCTTGATCATGGCGAAGACCTCCGGTGTGGTGGAGCTGTCTAGGAACGCACCGCCCGGAGGTCTTCGTGTCCCACCGTAATGCCCGGCTGACCATTCATGGCAGACGGATCCTGGTCGAGCGGGTGCTGTCGGGTCGGCCGGTCGCCCATGTCGCTGCTGAGATGGGCATCTCACGGGCGACCGGGCACAAGTGGGCGGCCCGCTGGCGGGCCGAGGGGGATGCGGGCCTGGCCGACCGCCCCAGCCGGCCGCATTCGACACCGCACCGCACCCCGGCCTCAGTGGAGGCCCGGGTCTGCGAACTGCGCCGGACACGCAAGCTGGGCCCGGCCCGGATCGGGCCGATCCTGGGCCTGCCCGCCTCGACCGTGCACCGCATCCTGAGCCGACACGGCCTTAACCGGCTCGCCTGGATGGACCGGCCCACGGGCCAGCCCATCCGCCGCTACGAACGCTCACGGCCCGGCGAACTCGTCCATGTCGACATCAAGAAACTCGGCAACATCCCCGACGGCGGCGGCTGGCGCACCGTCGGCAGAAGCGCCGGCGCCCGCAATCGGCAAGCAACCACCAGTCAGCACAAAAGCAGCAAACCGGTCATCGGCTACAGCTACATCCACTCCGCCGTCGACGACCACTCCCGCCTGGCCTACAGCGAGGCCCTGCCCGACGAACGCCAGCACACCGCGATCGCCTTCTGGACCAGAGCCCACGCGTTCTTCACCGCCCACGGCATCACCGTCGAACGCGTCCTGACCGACAACGGCTCCTGCTACAAATCCAAGCTCTTCACCCAGGCTCTGACAGCGGCCGGCATCACCCATAAGCACATCCGCCCCTACCGCCCGCAGACCAACGGCAAGGTCGAACGCTTCAACCGCACCCTGCTCGACGAATGGGCCTACCAACAGCCATACACCACCAACCACGAGCGGACCGCGGCCCTGGCAGACTTCCTCCACACCTACAACCACCACCGCACCCACACCGCACTCGGCGGCCAGCCACCCATCACCCGCGTCAACAACCCTCCAGGTCAATACACCTAGGCGACGTGTCTTGAGCTGCATGCTGTCGTCAAGCAAGTCCTTCGTCAGCGCCTCTCGGGGCTTCGCGCTGACGGGAGCTGCGGCGCTGGCCCCTCGTTCTCAAAACTGCTGCCGGAGACCTTCACCCGCGAGGATCATGTCAGCGGAAGGCTGGAGCACGTCGCAGATGGGGAAGCGCCTCCGTTGAGGACCAGAGTGAACGGAAAAGCATGGCCACACCCCTCACCCCGCAGACCGTCCAACGGCTTGCGTTCATCCGCTTCCTCTACGAGCAGGGAACCGCCCAGGCCGGCCAGCCCCAGCCCATCGCGGCCACGTCGGTGCTGTCCTTCCACGACAGTGTCGAGCTCTTCCTCGTCCTCGCCGGCGAACACCTGCAGGTCAACCTGCCCACTCAGATCAACTTCTCCGAGTACTGGGGAAAGCTCGCCCCGAAGCTTCCCTCCGGCTCTGAACTGCCCAGCAAAAAGGCCATGGAGCGAATGAACAAGCTCCGGGTCAACCTCAAGCACCACGGAGCAATCCCGTCTCCGACGGACATCGCTCAGGTCAAGGCGGACGTGACGACGTTCTTCACCGACGCAACCCAACTGGTCTTCGGTGGGAGTTTCACGGAGATCGACATGATCGACCTAGTGACGAGGGTGGAGACCGTCCAACTCCTGCAGGACGCGCACACCCATGCCCTCGTCGGGGACTTCCCATCCGCGATGGCTGGCTTGCGGATTGCCTTCACCGAACTTATCGACCACTACACCGAACATCGAACACGGGGAGCAAGGTCCCCCTTCCGATTCGGTCCCACTGTCACCAACCGTCCCTTCGACCACCGCAATTCACGTGATGAGACCCTTCGCCAACTGGACAAGGTCAGCAACGCGACAGAAGCGATCCAGCGCGCTATGCGCGTCATCAGCCTCGGGATCGACTACGCGCGCTATGCACAGTTCGAGATTCTCGCTCCGGTGGTCCACGGCTACATGGACGGGTCGAGGCGCTTCGTGGTCGACGAAGGCCACAAACTCCTCTCCGAGGGCGACTACCAGTTTGGTCGCCTGTTCCTCATCGAGTCTGCACTGCAGGCGGCGAAGGTCGACTCGGTGCTGCAACGCCGAAATGACCACCGACAGGCGAATAGCCCTCAGCCGGGTGTCTGGGCGGCAGGGGATGAGAGGACCTGGGAAGGGCCCGCACACTGAGACTGTCGGCGCCGCAGCGCACCCGGAGGGGGCTGGCCCTCAATGACACCGATGGCCTCGCCCCCTGACGGGGGCGAGGCCATCGCGCAGTTCACCATCCGGACCAGACACATCGCGGACACGCACGCAACGCATCACCCCAGTTCAAATCCGATGCGGACACTCCAGAACTCGGAAAACTTGACTAAGAGGTGTCCCGTAACTGCCGGTCATGGGTGAGATGGTCTTGATGTGGCTGGTGTGTCACGGCGTCGGAGCCGTCTTGAATACGTCCGTTCACCGGGCTGAGCCCACGCTCCTTCGGCAGGTTGGTGACCGCGGTGCAGCGCGAGAGCGCAGCCGAACCACGGACGGGTCGTCCGTGGGGCCTCTCGCTTGAGGACCGTATTCTCCTGGTCGCCGCCTACTGGCGCACCAACTTGACCATGCGCCAACTGGCTCCGCTGTTCGGGACCTCGAAGTCGGCGGCCGACCGGATCATCGACCACATCGGGCCCCTGCTGGCCTTGCCGCCCCGACGCCGGTTCGCGAGGGGCACTGTTCTGATCGTGGACGGGACGTTGGTGCCCACCCGCGATCACGCGGTGGCCGAGCAGTCGAAGAACTATCGGTACTCCACCAACCACCAGGTAGTCATCGATGCCTACACCCGTCTGGTCGTCGTGGTCGGACGGCCGCTGCCCGGCAACCGGAACGGCTGCAAGGCGTGGGAGGAATCAGGGGCCAAGTCAGCGGTCGGACGGACGACCGTGATAGCTGACGGCGGCTACCCAGGGACTGGATTGATCATGCCGCACCGCCGCACCAAGCACGAGGAAATGCCCGACTGGAAGCGGGAGCACAACCGCTCACACAAGCAGGTCCGTGCACGAGTGGAGCATGCCTTTGCCCGAATGAAGACCTGGAAGATCCTCCGCGACTGCCGGCTCAAAGGCGACGGCGTCCACCATGCCAAGCGCGGCATCGCCCGCCTGCACAACCTCAACCTTGCCGGATAGGACCACAGCCGAACTCCCGCAGGTTCTCACCCGCGTCCGTCGGCGGGCGCGGAGTGTGTCGCGGCCACTGCGCTCCCACCTGTTCCACCACAGCGGCTCGGAAGGCTTCCAAAAGGACGCTTCCGGGGTACGTCCCAAAAGCTTGGTACTTCCAGCGGTAGTAGCACGACCAGTAGCTCACCACGCGCCGCTCCGTGCGCGCGAAGAAGGCCGCATTCCGAGCGATGAACTCA
>NZ_JBVHLD010000040.1:0-3723 GCF_055559175.1 Streptomyces sp. NPDC024632 | reverse complement strand
TACGTCGGCGGCACCTACGACCGCACCACCGGCTGGATCAAATACGGCCAACGCTGGTACAACCCCACCACCGGCCGCTTCACCACCCAGGACACGTACTCCTTCCTCGCCGACCCCGCCAACGGCAACCGCTACGCCTACGCAGGCGACGACCCCATCAACAACACCGACCCCACTGGCAAGTTCTCCCTCTCCTTGGGCGGTGTAGTGGGAGCCGTCGTCGGTGGAGCCACCTCAGCGGCGTTCGACGGATTCTTCGGACCGGTCCTGGGGGGTGCCGCATCCGGTTGCTTGAGCGGGTCCGTTACCGCTCTGATCGACGGTTCGTCGGTCAGCGAGGCGTGCGCTGAGGGAGCAACGCTGGGTGCCGTCTCGGGAGGGGCCGGAGCCACCGTCAAATACGCGAAAAACGCGCTGCGCAGCTCGTAGTCAGACAGCCACCAGGAGGAGCAATGAGCACCTACAGGACCAGAGTCGTTACATGGTTCGCAGCCATATCTGTAGCCATAGTTGCCATGTTCCTGTTTGTTCCCTGGGCCCAGGATGAACTGAACAAACCAGTTCGCGTCACAATTGCCATTTTTCTCCTCGTAGCGATCCTTGCCTCGATTGTCTGGGTAGGCCGCGGACGGCGCAGCAGAGAGTAATGCCAAAGATGCCATAGGGGTGATGGGGACCAAGTCCCCATCACCCCTTCTTCGACGGGTTCTTCCCGAAACTCCTTGCGGCGGCTTAATGGCTCTTTGCGGTCAGTGCGCCGCTGGACCGTCTGAGGGCAAGGCTGCGTGGCATACCCGTGGGGGTCCTTCGACGGACCCATGCACCACCGGGAAGTCACACCTGTCATACCCGCCCCAGTTTTCTTCACTTGTGCCGAAAAGCATTGGCCGCCGTCACGGGTGGAATTCATCAACCAGTCCACGGTCACCTCCACGGTCTACCAGTACGACCCCTACTGCACCTACCAGACCACCACCGCCACCGGATCCGCAGCGGCCCAGAACCCCCTACCGCTTCGTCGGAGGGACCTACGGCCGCACCACCGGCTGGATCAAATACGGCCAGCGTTGGTACAACCCCACCACCGGCCGCTTCACCACCCAGGACAATCTGTCGTTCCTCGCAGACCCCGCTCAGGGCAAGCGTTACGCCTACGCCGGCGACGACCCCATCAACAACACAGACCCCGCCGGAAAGAATATTCTGGGCGATCTCGCCGATGGTCTGGACAAGATCAAAACTGTCTACGACATCGGCACAAACATCCGCAGTGGCAACTACGTGGGTGCCGTGGCCTCGCTGGCTGGAGAGGCTGCGGGTGCCATGACAGGTGCGACCTGCCCATCGATAGCAGCGGGATTCGGAGTAACAACTGGCGTGGGCGGACTGGTAGCAGGCACTGGCTGTATCGTTGCCGAAGGATTTGCCTCCTACGCTGGCGAGATTTTGTCAATAGGGAATTCGGCTAAACGGCAAGAGGTCGAATTCATATAGAGAGGAGATTTGGCGATGATCGGATTCGTCATATTTGCGACCGCACTTGGGCTAATCTTCATCGCCTTGGCTCTTTTCGCCACAAATGGACCTGCCAAGGCGGCCACTCGGCATAGTGGCGAGGTGGCAGGAAAAACTCTCAAGTTTGTCAACCGCACCCTTTTCATGTGGGTCGGTGTTCTCAGTCTCGCCGCCGCTATCTATGCCTTGGTCGCGGGAAAGCGTTAGTAGAAGAGCAGTGAAATCCAGCTAGGGTGGTGTTCCCTTGCAAGGGAACACCACCCTGGTCAGGGGCATCGTGACGCTTACGCCGACCGATCGCATGACATCAAGCTGAGGCTCTGGTTGCACGCCTGTCGAGTCGTATCGGAAGCGCCATCAAGCGAAGCCGGGGCTACGGTCTGCTTTCTTCGGAATGTGTCGATATCGTACGACCGGCTCGGGTGTCGTGCAGGGTGGGCGACAGTTTCGGTCACGCGATCTAGTGTCCTGAGTCGGTAGTTCACTTGCAGTTGTAGGCTAGGTCGGTGCCTGGTCCTAAGCCGTTGCCGTTGGACTTGTCTGCTCACGAACGCCGTGTGTTGCGGGGCTGGTTGCGCAAGCAGACCGCCTCTCAGACGCTGGTGTTGCGGTTGAGGATCGTGTTGGCGTGTGCGGAGGGCCGCTTGAACGCGCAGGTTGCGGATGACCTGGGTGTCTCTCGGGAGACGGTGCGTAAATGGCGGTCCCGGTTCGTCGCCGGCCGGCTGGAGGGTCTGGTGGACCGGCCTCGTTCAGGGGCGCCGCGAAAAATTACCTGTCGCAGGTCGAACTGCTCCCAACGCTCGCGTGTGAAACCCGCTAGGAAGTTCCGCGCTTCCTGTTCGCCCAGGAACGCGGCCCGGTCGCTCTCCGACTCCTGAATCTGCCCCTCCAGGTCGGGAAGCATCTGGAAGAAGTCAGCCGGGCTAGATCGTCCCAGCGTTGTACGCCTCTTTGAGAAGGCGCTTCCGCTCCAACAAAGAGTCGAGAGTGCCCTGTTCGTGCCAGATCCGAATCTCCGGCCTCTTGGCCGCGTACTGCTCCGAGAGCACCTTCAGGACGAGTTCGATGATGGCTTCATCCACCTTGTCCATCCGCCGGGCGAGACCGCGACAGTTGGACGAGTTGCACGAGTAGGCGCCATGCGGCGTCCTTTGGGTCACTGGGTTCCCGACCAGGGTAGACGCGCAGATCTCACCTGACGGGTTCACCCTGCCGCACCGCAGGAAACCAGACAGTTGGTACTTCCGAGTCTGCTGCACTTCCTTGCGGCGGGCGGCTCGCGACCCCCTTGCTGGCGGCCGGCCTGATGCAGGGGCTGCGGCGCTGCGAGGTCTGCTGGGGCGCTCATGCCCGGCTAGAGAGAGGAGTTCGAAGCTCCACGCGGAGTCGGATCGAGGTGTCGATGGGCAGTCCCGTGGTGGAGTAGCGAAGCTCCTTCGAGTAGTTCGCAATGAGGTCGAGATCCCGCAGCTGCCGCTGCAACTCGGAAGCCAGCGCTTCGTCCGTATCAGGGACGAGTTCGCCTTCTTCCTGTTCGGCGAGGTACTCCAGGTGTTGGTCAATGGCGTCCACCGCCCGGCGGCTGGTCCAGTTGGCGAAGTCGTAGCAGCCGAACAGATAGGCGTGCGCGGCATCCAACGTCGCAGTTGCGGCCGCCTCGTCCGCGTCATCGGGGCCGTCCTGCCCGTCGTTGTGGCAGTACTCACTGAGCATGTACTCGGCGACACCGCGCTTCACCGCCGAGAATGCCGTCGTGTCACCGAGGACGCCGTCCCATACCGAGTTCAACAGGGGGCGAAGGCCCACGGTGAACGGCGCCTGCTCGTCATCGGGCAGGGCCTCGTGCCAGCTCATGAGCCGTTCCGCAACGCCAGCAGTGAACACGCCACGTTCGCCGGTCGACGCCGCCTTCAGCCGCTCCTCCACCAGTACCGAAAGCTCCTGCCACCTGTCCATAGGAGCCGTCCCCGAGTCGTGAAACCAGCGTGCTCACGCTGCCAACCTCGATCATCGCATTCACCACGGACAACGCATCAGGCGCGGATCCCTGGCACGAGTTGCGGGATACAGCTGACACAGCTTCCCCGTCCACGGACCAGATCAGCTGAGACTAAGGACTGTCCCGCAACGTTGAGGCGGGTGGTTGAGTGACCGATAGGTTCGCCGCATATCCTCCTGTGGTGCAGCTGCCCCGGGACTCGTCGA
>NZ_JBVHLD010000039.1:2095-5126 GCF_055559175.1 Streptomyces sp. NPDC024632 | reverse complement strand
GTTATATGGTCAAGCCTCTCGGATCATTAGTATCAGTTAGCTCAATACATTGCTGTACTTACACACCTGACCTATCGACCACGTAGTCTACATGGTTCCTTCAGGGGGCTTGTGCCCCGGGAGATCTCATCTTGAGGCGCGCTTCCCGCTTAGATGCTTTCAGCGGTTATCGCTTCCGAACATAGCTACCCGGCAATGCCACTGGCGTGACAACCGGAACACCAGAGGTTCGTCCACTCCGGTCCTCTCGTACTAGGAGCAGCCCCTCTCAAATCTCCAACGCCCATGGCAGATAGGGACCGAACTGTCTCACGACGTTCTGAACCCAGCTCGCGTACCACTTTAAATGGCGAACAGCCATACCCTTGGGACCGACTACAGCCCCAGGATGTGATGAGCCGACATCGAGGTGCCAAACACCGCCGTCGATATGAACTCTTGGGCGGTATCAGCCTGTTATCCCCGGAGTACCTTTTATCCGTTGAGCGATGGCCCTTCCATACAGAACCACCGGATCACTAAGTCCTAGTTTCCTACCTGCTTGATCCGTCGATCTTGCAGTCAAGCACGCTTATGCCTTTGCACACAGTGCGCGATGTCCGACCGCGCTGAGCGTACCTTCGAGCTCCTCCGTTACTCTTTAGGAGGAGACCGCCCCAGTCAAACTACCCACCATACACGGTCCCCGACCCAGATAATGGGCCCAGGTTAGAACGTCAAGCACGACAGGGTGGTATTTCAAGGATGGCTCCACTGCAGCTAGCGCCACAGTTTCATAGCCTCCCACCTATCCTACACAGACGAACTCAACGTTCAGTGTAAAGCTATAGTAAAGGTTCACGGGGTCTTTCCGTCTTGCCACGGGAACGCTGCATCTTCACAGCGATTTCAATTTCACTGAGTCTCGGGTGGAGACAGCGCCGCTGTCGTTACGCCATTCGTGCAGGTCGGAACTTACCCGACAAGGAATTTCGCTACCTTAGGACCGTTATAGTTACGGCCGCCGTTTACTGGGGCTTCGATCAAGAGCTTCGCCTTGCGGCTGACCCCATCAATTAACCTTCCAGCACCGGGCAGGCGTCACACCCTATACGTCCACTTTCGTGTTTGCAGAGTGCTGTGTTTTTGATAAACAGTCGCAGCGGCCTGGTTACTGCGACCCTCTTCAGCTATAGCTCGCACGAGCCACCAAAAAGGGTGCACCTTCTCCCGAAGTTACGGTGCCATGTTGCCTAGTTCCTTCACCCGAGTTCTCTCAAGCGCCTGAGAATTCTCATCCTACCCACCTGTGTCGGTTTACGGTACGGTCTGCGTAAGCTGAAGCTTAGGAGCTTTTCCTGGAAGCGTGGTATCAGTGACTTCGCCATAAAGGCTCGTCTCGGTGCTCGGTCTTAAAGGATCCCGGATTTGCCAAAGATCCAAACCTACCGCCTTTCCCCAGGACAACCAACGCCTGGTACACCTAACCTTCTCCGTCCCTCCATCGCACTTACGCGAGGTGCAGGAATATTAACCTGCTTCCCATCGACTACGACTTTCGTCCTCGCCTTAGGGGCCGACTCACCCTGCGCCGATTAACGTTGCGCAAGGAAACCTTGGGCTTTCGGCGTGCGGGTTTTTCACCCGCATTATCGTTACTCATGTCAGCATTCGCACTTCCGATACCTCCAGCAGACTTCTCAATCCACCTTCAACGGCTTACGGAACGCTCCTCTACCGCGCATACAAAGTATGCACCCCAAGCTTCGGTTCACTGCTTAGCCCCGTTAAATCTTCCCCGCAGACCGACTCGACCAGTGAGCTATTACGCTTTCTTTAAAGGGTGGCTGCTTCTAAGCCAACCTCCTGGCTGTCTGTGCCTTTCCACATGGTTTTCCACTTAGCAGTGAATTTGGGACCTTAGCTGTGGGTCTGGGTTGTTTCCCTTTTCACGACGGACGTTAGCACCCGCCGTGTGTCTCCCATACAGTCCGTCTCGGTATTCGGAGTTTGCAATGGTTTGGTAAGTCGCGATGACCCCCTAGCCATAACAGTGCTCTACCCCCGAGAGGATACATATGAGGCGCTACCTAAATAGCTTTCGAGGAGAACCAGCTATCTCCGGGTTCGATTAGCTTTTCACTCCTAATCACACCTCATCCCCTACCTTTGCAACGGGAGTGGGTTCGGGCCTCCAGTGCGTGTTACCGCACCTTCACCCTGGGCATGACTAGATCACCCGGTTTCGGGTCTACTGCCCGCGACTATGCGCCCTTATCAGACTCGGTTTCCCTTCGCCTCCCCTATACGGTTAAGCTTGCCACGAACAGTAAGTCGCTGACCCATTATACAAAAGGTACGCAGTCACTCCTTGCGGAGCTCCTACTGCTTGTACGCACACGGTTTCAGGTTCTATTTCACTCCCCTCTCCGGGGTTCTTTTCGCCTTTCCCTCACGGTACTGGTTCACTATCGGTCGGTCAGTAGTATTTAGCCTTGGAGGATGGTCCCCCCATGTTCAGACAGGGTTTCACGTGCCCCGCCCTACTCGTCTTCACTGAAATGGCCCTTTCAGATACAGGGCTATCACCTTCTATGGCCGCTCTTTCCAGAGCGTTTTCCTAGAACCAAATCAGCTTAAGGGCTAGTCCGCGTTCGCTCGTCGCTACTTACGGAATCTCGGTTGATTTCTTTTCCTCTGGTTACTTAGATATTTCAGTTCACCAGGTTCGCTTCCAGCAGCTATGTATTCACTGCAGGATACCCGCAAGCGGGTGGGTTTCCCCATTCGGACATTACCGGATCAAAGCTTGTTGCCAGCTCCCCGATACTTTTCGCAGGCTGCCACGTCCTTCATCGCCTCTGACCGCCAAGGCATCCACCGTGTGCGCTTATTCGCTTGACCATATAACCGCAAGTTGCCTTGGGTTATACATGTGACCCGGGGGTACAAAGCCCGGATACGAATATAACGACTCAATCAATAAAGAGACTTATGTCTCTCGCCTTAGCCTCACGACACGTCTGATAGAACATCTCAAACGCTCGCTACG
>NZ_JBVHLD010000038.1:0-7624 GCF_055559175.1 Streptomyces sp. NPDC024632 | reverse complement strand
GAGGGGAGAATCGCGGCAGGAGCGGGGTGGGGGTTGGGTTTTTGGGGGGGGCCCCCCCCCCCCCCCCCCCCCCCACCCCCGGTACGTACGTGAACAGGGCGGCCGTCTTCCTGACGGCCGCCCTGTCCGCGTGCACCGAGCGCGTTCAACTCACCGTGTCCGGTGGGCTATTCGCGGGCCGCACCCGCCGCCGCCGGGTTGGCGCGCAGCAGCGCGCGGGCCGGAAGGGCGGTGGAGAGCAAGCCGATGACCGTCGCGGCGCCCGCGAGGCCGAGAGCCGTGCCCGGCGGGATGTACGGGCTCGCGCCGGTCAGACCGCGGGCGATCGGGACGAGGGTGATCCACGCGATGGCACCGCCGATCAGCAGCCCGGCCGCGGCGACCAGCAGCGCCTCCAGGCGGACCATGCCGAGCACCTGGCGGCGCGTGGTGCCCGCCAGCCGCAGCAGCGCGACCTCGCGGCGCCGGTCCAGCACCGTCATCACCAGTGTGTTCGCGGCGGCGACCGCGGCGAATCCGCCGAGGACGGCGGCCATGACGCTGTTCGCCCAGGCGTTCAACTCCAGCTCCTTGTCGGCCTGCTGGCGGTACCCGGCGCGGTCGGTGACCGTGAGCCCGGCGACGCCCAGCCGCGACAGGTCCCGCGCGACGGCCGTACGGTCCGCGCCGGGCGCGTCGTGCACCAGCACCTGCGTGTCGTACGCCGTCCGCGCGTGGTCGGCGACCGCCGTGCGCGGCATCAGCAACTGGCCGATGCCCAGGCCGCGTTCGTACGTCGCCACGACCGCGGGCCGCACCCGGGTGCCGTCGCCGAGCCACAGCGAGATCCGGTCGCCGACCTTCACCTTCGCCGTACCGGCGAGCAGCGAATCCACGGCGACGGTCCGGCCGTCACCGGTCAGCGCGCTCAACGAGCCGGTCTTGACGCCCAGTTGGAGGACGTCGGGCAGCTTGCCCGGGTCTCCGGAAACGCCCAGCAGGGACGCGGAGTTGAGCGAGCCGGAAGCCCGGTAGAGCGCGCCGGTGCGCATGACGCCGACCGCGCCGTCCACGCCGGGCACCTTCGCGGCGCGCTGCGCGGTGTCGGCGGGCACCCCCGCGCCGGACGAGCCGAGCACCTGGTCGGCGACGACGCCGTCCTTGATCTGGTGGGCCGCCTCGTGCTTGAGCGAGCCCTGCATGCACAGGAGCGTGCCGCAGAAGGCGGTGACCAGCACGATCGGGGTGATCGCGGAGGCCAGTCTGCGGGCGTTGGCCCGGCTGTTGGCGGCGGCGAGCTGCGAGGCGGCGCCGCCCGCGCGCAGCGGCAGGCCGAGCAGCGCGGCGGCGGCCCAGGCCACGACGGGCCCGAGGAAGGCCACGCCGACCATGAAGCAGAAGACGATGCCGAGGGCGACGTTCGCGGCGTCCTCGCCCGTGGTGTGCGCGGCGACGGCGGCCAGGACGCAGCCCCCCGCGACGGCCGCCGCGCCGAGCACGGTCCTGATGACGCCGGGCCTGCGGCGCTCCACTGCGGCCTCGCCGAGTGCCTGGCTCGGCCGGGCCTTCGACGGGCGGCGGGCGGCCAGATATCCGGCGGCCAGCGCCGCGAGCAGGCCCGCGCCGACCGCGCTCACCATCGGGATCCAGCCGGTGCTGAGCGTCACCCCGGCCGGGACGGCGTCCCGGTGGACGAGCTGCCTCACCCACCAGCGGGCCAGCGCCACGCCGGGCAGGATGCCCGCGGCGCCCGCGATCGGCGCCACCAGCATCGCCTCGGTCGCCACGGTGCGGCGGATCTGCCGCGGGGTCGCGCCGACGGCGCGCAGCAGCGCGATCTCCCGGCCGCGCTGGCCGATCGCCAGCGCGACGGTGCCCATCACCACGAACACGGCCGTCGCCGTGGCGATCCCGCCGAACGAGGCGCCGATCGCCGTCAGCATCTCCTTGCCCTCGGCCAGCTCCGGGTGCTCGGCGAGACCGCGGCCGTCGCCGGTGCGCACCTTCGCCGGGTCGCCGGGGGCGCCCTTGACCGCGGCCTTCACCTGCCGGGCCAGCTCGTCCGTGCTGACGCCCTTGGCGGGCAGCACGGCGATGGCGTCGGTGCGGCCCGGGTGTCCCGACAGGCGGTCGGCGACGGAATCGGCGAAGTAGGCCGAGGCGCTTGTCGTAGCGCTTGCCCTGGTGCCGTCTTTCGCGCCGGCGCCGGCGCTGGTCTCCGTGTCGGTCAGGCCCGAGACCTTGTACGTGGTCGCGCCCGTCGGGGCGGTCAGCGTGAGGGTGTCGCCGACGCCGACGTGCGCCGCCCGGGCGGTGGCCGCCGACAGGGCGACCTCGCCCGTACCGGGCGCCCGCCCCCGCACCACCGTGCTCGCGTCGATCGCGTGGGCCGACCAGTCGCGGCCGGTCAGCGGCGGCAGCGTCTTCGACTGCACCGGGAAGGCCGTGTCGGGTACGGCCGCCGACACGCCCGGCGCGCGGGCGATGCGGTCGGCGAGCGCCGTGTCCACGCGGGGCTGGTCCGGCAGCGACGCCGCGTCGCTGTCGGCGTCGTCGCCGTGCCCCGTGGTGATCCGCGCCGACGGGTCGGCCGCCACCACGACGGGCGTGGCCGCGTACCGCACCGGCTTCACATGCGCCGTGATCCCGGTCTGGAGCATGCTGCCGCACGCCGTGATGACGGCGGACGCGAACAGCAGCGCGACGAAGGTGCCCACGAAGGACGCGGGCCTGAAGCGCACGGAGGCGCGGGCCAGGCCGTTCATGCCGCCGCCCCCACCCGTCCCGCACCGCGCCCGGTCTCGCGCTGGGTCAGCGCCACCATCCGGTCCGCGACCGCCGTCGGCTCGGGGTGCCACAGCTCGTCAGCGAACGAGCCGTCCGCCAGGAACAGCACGCGGTCCGCGTACGACGCCGCCACCGGGTCGTGCGTCACCATCACCACGGTCGCGCCGAGCCCGTTCACCGCGTGCCGCAGCAGCCCCAGCACCTCGCGGGCCGTCCCCGTGTCCAGCGCCCCCGTCGGCTCGTCCGCGAAGATCACGTCAGGCTCCGTGACCAGCGCCCGCGCGATGGCCACGCGCTGCTGCTGCCCGCCGGAGAGCTGGCCGGGGCGGCGCCTTCCGTGGCCTTCCAGGCCCACCTGGGCCAGCAGCTCCGCCACCCGGCGCCGGTCGGGGCGCTCGCCCGCCAGGCGCTGCGGGAGCTGGACGTTCTGCTGCACGGTCAGCGACGGCAGCAGATTGAACGACTGGAACACGAACCCGATGCGGCTGCGCCGCAGCTCCGTCAGCCGCTTCTCGCTCAGCGCGGTGATCTCCACCCCGCCCAGCAGCACCTGCCCGGCGCTCGGCTTGTCCAGTCCGGCCGCGCACTGGAGGAACGTGCTCTTCCCCGAGCCGGAGGGGCCCATCACCGCCGTGAAGCTGCCGCGGGGAAGCCCCAGATCGATGCCGCGCAGCGCGTGTACCGCGGCCTCGCCGCGGCCGTATGTGCGCCGCACTTCTCTCAGCTCCACCGCGTACGCCGCGTCCGCCGTGGCCGGCGTGCCTGTCGTTTCGGCGTCCGCCGCCTTCTGTGCCCGCTTTCGTTCGCGCCGCGACGCCATCTCTTTCCCCTCAGCTCAGTTCGTTTCCCGACCCTCTCGACGCTACGGAGCCGCGCTCCCCCGAACCATGGCGTCCCCTGGCGTCCCCATGGTGGGGACAACCCCCGTCCCGGCGTGACGGCTGCCGCCGTTGTCTTGTCTTGCCCACCCGCCCACCCGTGCGGGTGTTTTCTTCGTCTGCGGGTGCCGCTTGTGCCTGGTCGGTGCCGGTCCGGGGCACCTCCTCGAAATGCGGCTACCTGGCCTTGCTCATCCGGCACCCCTCTTGTCACCGCATTTCTGCGGGGGCACCCCGGCCCGTCCCCTCCCGGTACGTCGGCGTCCGACGGTCCGGTGGGGGTTGCCGGGGAGGGGGGTGGGCGGGTGGGCTCGGGTACGTCGGCGCCCGCCTGCCCGTGGGGGTGCCGGGGGCGGGGGTGGGCGTAGGTACGTCGGCGTCCGCCTGGCCGTGGGGGGTGGGTGGGCTCGGGTGCGTCGGTGGGGGCCAAGGGGCTGCTGGCGGCTGGGGGCTGGGGGGCGTTGGTGATCGTTGGCAGGGTCGGGTGGAATGGGGGGTGTTGATCACTCTCATGCGATGGGCGAGGAGCTGGCGTGGCCCGATGGATGGTCCTGATAAGTCCGGTCGGCGGTTCGCCTTACGGGCCCTATCGGGTTGACACCCTCACCGAGTTCGAGGCCAGCCATGAGGAGGCGCCGGGCGTCTTCCTCAACCTGGTGAACACCTTCGACCGCGACGTGCGCAAACCCCGGCGCAGGCAGGCGTTCAAGTGCTCCGAGCGGACATACGTTCTCCGCGTCGAGGGCTACATGAAGCAATTCGAGTACCGCTTCGAGCTCGCCGAACTCATAGCCGACACCGCCGCCCCCCACCTCCCCGACACCATCCAGTAGCCCACCCCCGTCCCTGCCACCGCAGCGGAGAGACCACCGCCGACGGGCCTCACCCCCCACTGCCTCCCTCCCCCGGCCACCCCCACCGGACCGCCGGACGTCGACGTACCTACGCCCACCCCACCCCCCGTCCACCCCCACCGGCAGGCGGACGCCGACGTACCGGGAGGGGACGGGCCGGGGTGCCCCCGCAGAAATGCGGTGACAGGGAGGGTGCCGGATACGCGGGGGCAGGCAGCCGCATTTCGAGGAGGTGCCCCGGACCGGGACCGACCAGGCACAAGCGGCACCCGCAGACGAAGAAAACACCCGCACGGGTGGGCGGGCGGGAAAAGACAAAGCCCTGGCGGCGAGCCGTGGAACGGAAACGTGCCGTGCGAGGATGGGCGTCTCATCTGACGAGAAGGAGTGGGCCACCGTGCCTGGTACGAACCTCACGCGTGAGGAGGCGCAGGAGCGTGCGCGCCTGCTCACCGTGGACGCTTATGACATCGAGCTGGACCTGCGCGGCGCCCAGGAGGGCGGCACCTTCCGGTCGGTGACCACCGTACGGTTCAAGGCCGCCGAGGCGGGAGCGGAAACGTTCATCGACCTGGTCGCCCCCCTCGTGCACGAGGTGGTGCTCAACGGCGAGCCCCTGGACGCGGCAGCCGCGTTCAAGGACTCGCGGATCGCGCTGCCCGGCCTGCGCTCCGGCGAGAACGAGCTGCGGGTCGTCGCGGACTGCGCGTACACCAACACCGGCGAGGGCCTGCACCGGTTCGTCGACCCGGTCGACAAGCAAGCATATTTGTACACGCAGTTCGAAGTACCGGACGCCCGCCGCGTCTTCGCCAGCTTCGAGCAGCCGGATCTGAAGGCGAGCTTCGCCTTCACGGTCCAGGCCCCGGCCGGCTGGACGGTGATCTCCAACTCCCCGACCCCCGAGCCCCCGGCGGACGGCGTGTGGGTGTTCGCGCCGACCCCGCGCATCTCGTCGTACATCACGGCCCTGATCGTCGGCCCGTACGCGTCGGTGCACAGCAGTTGGGAGGGGAACGGCCGCAGCGTGCCGCTGGGCATCTACTGCCGTCCCTCGCTGGCGGAGTACCTGGACGCCGAGGCGATCTTCGAGGTCACCCGGCAGGGCTTCGACTGGTTCGAGGAGAAGTTCGCGTACGCGTACCCCTTCCCGAAGTACGACCAGCTCTTCGTGCCGGAGTTCAACGCGGGCGCGATGGAGAACGCGGGCGCGGTGACGATCCGCGACCAGTACGTGTTCCGGTCGAAGGTCACGGACGCCGCGTACGAGACGCGGGCCGAGACGATCCTGCACGAGCTGGCGCACATGTGGTTCGGCGACCTGGTCACCATGGAGTGGTGGAACGACCTGTGGCTGAACGAGTCGTTCGCCACGTACACCTCGATCGCCTGCCAGGCGTACGCGCCGGGCTCGAAGTGGCCGCACTCGTGGACGAGTTTCGCCAACTCGATGAAGACGTGGGCGTACCGGCAGGACCAACTGCCGTCCACGCACCCGATCATGGCGGAGATCAACGACCTGGACGACGTGCTGGTCAACTTCGACGGCATCACGTACGCCAAGGGCGCCTCGGTGCTGAAGCAGCTCGTCGCGTACGTGGGCGAGGACGAGTTCTTCGCGGGCGTGCAGGCGTACTTCAAGCGGCACGCGTGGGGCAACACGCGGCTGGCGGATCTGCTGGGCGCGCTGGAGGAGACCTCGGGACGCGACCTGAAGACCTGGTCGAAGGCGTGGCTGGAGACGGCGGGCATCAATGTGCTGCGGCCGGAGGTGACGGTGGCCGAGGACGGTACGGTCGCCTCGCTCGCGGTACGGCAGGAGGCCCCGGCGCTGCCCGTCGGCGCGAAGGGCGAGGCCGTGCTGCGCCCGCACCGGATCGCGGTCGGCGCGTACGACCTGGTGGACGGCAAGCTGGTACGGACCCAGCGCGTCGAGCTGGACGTCGTTGGCGAGTCGACGCAGGTGCCGTTCCCCGCGGGGACGCCGCGCCCGGCCGTCATCCTGCTCAACGACGACGACCTGTCGTACGCGAAGGTGCGGCTGGACGAGCAGTCGCTGGCCGTGGTCCGCGACCACGTCGGGGACTTCACGGAGTCGCTGCCGCGCGCGCTGGTGTGGGCGTCGGCCTGGGACATGACGCGGGACGGCGAACTGGCCGCCCGTGACTACCTGGAGCTGGTGCTGCAGGGCATCGGCAAGGAGACCGACATCGGCGTGGTGCAGTCGCTGCACCGGCAGGCGAAGCTGGCGCTCGACCTGTACGCCGACCCGGCCTGGCGCGACACCGGCCTGGCGCGGTGGACCGAGGCGGCGCTGGAGCACCTGCGGACGGCGGCGCCGGGCAGCGACCACCAGCTCGCCTGGGCACGCGCGTTCACCCTCGCGGCCCGCACCGACGCCCAACTGGACGTACTGGCCGGGCTGTTGGACGGCACGGTGACGTACGAGGGACTGGCCGTCGACACGGATCTGCGGTGGGCGCTGCTGTCCCGGCTCGCGGCGACCGGCCGCGCGGACGAGAAGGCGATCGACGCGGAGCTGGCGCTCGACCCGACCTCGGCGGGCGAGCAGCACGCCGCGGCGGTACGGGCGGCGCGGCCGAGCGCCGACGTCAAGGCGGCGGTCTGGGCCTCTGTCGTGGAGGACGACAAGCTGCCGAACGCCGTGCAGGAGGCGGTGATCGGCGGCTTCGTGCAGACCGACCAGCGCGAGCTGCTGGCGCCGTACACCGAGCGGTACTTCGCGACGGTGAAGGACGTGTGGGACTCGCGCAGCCACGAGATGGCCCAGCAGATCGTGGTCGGCCTCTACCCGGCCCTCCAGGTCTCGCAGGCCACCCTGGACGCCACCGACGCCTGGCTGGCGTCGGCCGATCCGGCCCCGGCGCTGCGTCGCCTGGTCGTGGAGTCCCGCTCCAGCGTGGAGCGTTCGCTGCGCGCCCAAGCTGCCGACGCCGCCGCCGCCGGCTGACCGTCCGGCCTTCTTGCCACCGGGGCCCGGGGGGGGGGGGGGGGGGGGGGGGGGGGGGTGGGGGGGTGGGGTGGGGGGGGGGGTGGGGGGTTAGGGGTCGGTCACGGAATGTTCGTGATTACGCAACACGTCTTAGGCATGGTAGACGTATGTCT
>NZ_JBVHLD010000037.1:0-8357 GCF_055559175.1 Streptomyces sp. NPDC024632 | reverse complement strand
AACACCTCCCTCAACGGCATGGGAGCCCTGTCCGTTGCGCATCCCGACCTCACACCGCCCCGTCACCCCACCAGTGGCCCCACTGAAAACGCTCACTCAAAGCGCGACTTGCAGCGCAGGTCTCCAGGTACCTCGCCGCGAGCGGACTGCCTCAGTGCGCCCGCCAATCGCGCGGGGGAGACCTATCGCACCATGGGGCCAGGCTCGCTGATCGAGGTCCTGTAGGAATCCACTCGACATGCCGTTGTGACGGCAATCAGACCACGGAACACATTAACGACCAGGTTACCGATCATCCCGGAGAACTCTGTGCCCCGGTGAACACGCGGGTCCTACAGTGGAGGGCGAGGACGAGCATGAAACGGCCGGGGTGATCTGAGGGTGCGACAGCAGGACGATGAGCCAGCGGCTGGGGAATTGCAGCCAATGGACGGGGGTTGGGGGACGGCCCTGACCGAGCCGTCGGGCGCATCCCTCTTTGACACGCCAGCCGGTCTACACGAGGCGACGGAAGCCCGGATCACAGCCCGGCTCCTGGCCTTGGCCGAAGAGGCTCTCACCCACGACCGCCCCGACGTCCCCGCCTACATTCGGCGGCATCTGGCCGAACACGCGCACACCGCCGGGGTATTGGACCGGCGGATCCTCACCCCCCGCCTCCTGCCCCACCTGGACGGCGTACGCCTGCGCACCCTCACCGGCCGAGATCGTGTCGACGCCGCCCCGGGGTTGTGGGACGCCTTCCGCCGGGCCACCCACCAGTGGGACTTCAACCATCCCGCCCACAACGCCGTCCAGCTCGAACTCCACGCCGCCTCCCTCGGCACCCCCCTGACGGAGCGCACCACACGCACTGGCTGGCACATCCACTGGACCACCCCCGGTCTCCTCGGCACCGAAACCCTCGGCACCCACGACGGTCCGGTGGGGGCGGTGGCGACAAACACGCTGGGCGGTCGACCAGTTGCAGTCACTGGCGGCGCCGAGGGCATGGTGCGTGTCTGGGACCTTATTACCGGCCAGCCCATCGGCGCCCCCCTAGCCGGACACATCGGTGTGGTGATGTCGGTGGCGACTGCGGTGCTGGACGACCGGCTCATCGCTGTCACCGGCGGCGGCGCCGGCGATGGCACGGTGCGGGTCTGGGACCTCACCACTGGTCGGCCCATCGGCGACCCCCTCAGCGGACACGACGGCACGGTGTGGGCGGTGGCGACTGCGGTGTTGGGCGGTCGGCCCGTCGCTGTCACCGGCGCCGGCGATGAAGGCATGGTGCGTGTCTGGGACCTAGTCACCGGCCAGCCCATCGGCGGCATCCTCACCCGGCACACCGGTGCGGTGCTGGTGGTGGCGACTGCGGTGCTGGACGGTCGGCCCGTCGCTGTCACCGGCGGCGCCGATGAAGGCATGGTGGGGGTCTGGGACCTGGCCACCTGCCAGCCCATCGGCAGCCTCACCGGACACAACAGCGCGGTGCTGGCGGTGGCGGCTGCGGTGCTGGACGGCCAGCCCGTCGCCGTTATCAGCAGCGCCGACGGCATGGTGCGTGTCTGGGACCTGACCACCTACCAGCCCATCGGCGGCATCCTCACCAGGCAGACCGGTGCGGTGCTGGCGGTGGCGACTGCGGTGCTGGACGGCCGGCCCGTCGCCGTTACCAGCAGCGCCGACGGCATGGTGGGGGTCTGGGACCTGACCACCTGCCAGCCCGTAGGTGGCCCTCTTACCGGACACGGAGACGTGGTGGGGGCGGTGGCGACCGCAGTGTTGGAGGGCCGCCCCGTCGCCGTCACCGGCGGCTACGACGGCATGGTGCGTGTCTGGGACCTGACCACCGGCCAGCCCATCGGCGCCCCCCTCAGCGGACACCACGGTGCGGTGTGGGCGGTGGCGACTATGCCGTTGAACGGTCGGCCCGTCGCTGTCACCGGCGGCAGCGACGGCACAGTGCGGGTCTGGGACCTGACCACCGGCCAGCCCATCGGCGGCCTCCTAACCGGGCACACCGGTGCGGGGCTGGCGGTGGCGACTGCGGTGCTGGACGGTCGGCCCGTCGCTGTCACTGGCAGCGACGGCGACGGCATGGTGCGTGTCTGGGACCTGACCACCGGCCAGCCCATCGGCGGCCTCCTAACCGGGCACGACGGTGCGGGGCTGGCGGTGGCGACTGCGGTGCTGGACGGTCGGCCCGTCGCTATCACCGGCGGCGACGACGACGGCATGGTGCGGGTCTGGGACCTGACCACCGGCCAGCCCATCGGCGACCCTCTCACCGGCCACAAGGCGTCGGTGCTGGCAGTGGCGACTGCGGTGCTGGACGGTCGGCCCGTCGCTGTCACCGGCGGCGGCGACGGCATGGTGCGGGTCTGGGACCTGACCACCGGCCAGCCCATCGGCGACCCCCTCAGCGGACACCACGGTGCGGTGTGGGCGGTGGCGACTGCGGTACTAAACGGTCGGCCCGTCGCCGTCACCGGCAGCTACGACCCCAGCGGCGCCGACGTCGGCACAGTGAGGGTCTGGGACCTCGCCACTGGCCGGTCCATCGGCGGCCCTTTGGTTGTGCACATGATGTTGGAGGCTTTGGCTGCTGTTCGAGTGGACGGTTCTCCGCCTTTGATGGTGATGGCCAGCGATCGGGGACTAGTAGTCGCCCAACTGCCGGTTCGCTGAACGTGCCTGTGATGGTGTCTCCGCTGGGGCGATGTTGTCGGTCGTGCAGTTCATCAGGCGGCCCTGTGGTCATAGGTGGGGCTAACCGCGCGGCGTATGCCCGGGCTGCCTACCAAGATCCGGGAGCCGCTGAAAGGGCGACCTACGCCGTTAGCCGGTCAGTGTGCGGTTGTTTGTGGTGGGATGCGGCAAGGGACGCGAACTGGGGGTGTGTGATGGCGGTCGTGGTGGGTGTGCACGGCATCGGACAGCGGCAGTTGGGGCGGGCGCAGTTGGTGGGGGTGTGGGAGCCTTCGCTGCTGGATGGAGTAGAGGCTGCCGCGAAGAGGCCTTTGCCGGATCTGCCGTTCTCCTTTGATCTCGCCTACTACGGGCGCCTGTTCCTGGACGCGACTCCGCGCAAGGGGGAAGGCAGGAAGAGCGGCGAGGATACGGGTCTGCTGGCCGGGCTGACGCCGGAGGAGGAAGCGGAACTGGCGCAGGCTGCCAGCGAGACAGCCGGGGATGAGGCGCTGACGGCTGCGGAGCAGGAAGCGGCCAAGAGCTACACGCGGATCCCTGCGGTCCTGCGGGTGGGTTTCCGCGCGCTGGACTGGCGTTTCGGGCCTGGGGCCGCGCTGCTGTTCGCGGGGTCTTTCCGCGAGGTGCGGCGCTATCTGCGCGATCCGGTGCTGAAGGCGCGTGCCGATGAGGTGGTGGATGCTGCGGTCGGTGCTGACACGCGGGTGCTGGTGGGACATTCGCTGGGGTCGGTGGTGGCATTCGAGTTCGTCCGCCGCAACCCGGAGCACCGGCTGGATCTGCTGGTGACACTCGGATCGCCGCTGGGCGCGAGATTCGTGCGGGCACTGATGCCCGATGCCCGTTACGGCAAGAACGGCAAGGGCAAGAAGGGCAAGAGCGTAAAGGGTGACGAGGAGGGTCTTCCTGGGGGGCTGGGGGCTTGGGTGAACGTGCGTGATCCGCATGATCCGGTGGCGTTCGCCGGGGATCTGACCCGGTACTGGCCGCAGATCAGTGACAAGAAGGTCAACAATCAAGGCGATGCGCACGCGGTCAGCCGCTACCTGGGCAAGAAACAGACCGGTGCCGCGCTGCTGGCGGTGCTGCCGCTGGCCGGCCAGTGACCGGAGCGGCGGAGCGGCGGAGCGAGATGGTCGGGGAGGGCGGGTTTGAGATCCAGCGCCGCCACTTCGTGGCGATCGCGACCGGCCAGTACGACGACCCGAACTATGAACCGTTGGATGTGGGCGCGGAGGTCAGGGTGCTCACTGACTGGCTGTGCGCGCCGGGCCTGGACGCACGGGTTTTCACCCGCGCTCATCCGCAGCTGGCGTCGGATCCGACCGAGCGTGCGATCATCGACGCGCTGAAGAACCCCGAACCTCGCGCGCGGTGGCGGGAGAAGGACGCCGCGGTGGTGTTTGTGACCGGCCACGGCGCGACCAGTGACGGAGTGCACTGGACGGTTCTGAAGAGCAGCGAACGTGACCGGCTGCCGGCAACGGCGCTGCGTACAGCGGACTTGATCATGTGGCTGAAGGTGACGAGGGTCCTCCACCTGTTCCTCGTGCTGGACCAGTGCTTCGCGGGAAAGACGATCACCGAGGTCGCCGCGTTCGACAAGGACATTCCCGCCACCTGGTTGGTGCTTCCCAGCGCGACCCGGGACCAGGAGGCGGTCGAGGGCGCCCTTTCTGGCGCGATCACCAAATTCCTCACCGAACTCGGCTCGCGGGAGGGCGAGTCATACGCCGGTGAGAGGATCGAGTACCTCGACGTACAAGTGTTCCTTGACGGGGTACGGGGCCATCTCCGGCCGGGGCAGCGACTGGACCCGCTCCAGGGCAGCCAGATCTCCGGGCCGCACCCGTGCCTGCCCAACCCCCACTACAAAGCCCAGGGCTCCACCACCGTTCAGACTGCCCGCAGCGACCTGGCGATTCCGCAGGCCGATGTGGAAGCGCACTGGGGACCGCGGTCCCGCGGTGCCGCCCAGGCCGGAGCGGGCGGCTGGCTGTTCACCGGCCGCGAGCAGCTGATGCGGGACCTGATCGCCGCCGCCATCGGGGAGCCGGGGGCGACCGTCGTCACTGGCAGCGCGGGCAGCGGCAAATCCGCCGTCCTGGCCCGCCTAGTCACCCTCAGCGACCCTGCCTTCCGCGAGGAATATGCGGCACGGATCGGTGACATCCCACCCGGTCTGTGCCCGGACGAAGGTGCGGTGGACGTCGCGGTTCTGGCCACCGGGAAGAACCCCTCCGACGTCATCGCCCAGATCGCCGCCGCCCTTCACGTGCCCCCGCCGCCCACCACGAATGCCCAGCCGACACTGGAGCAACGGGTGGCCGCCTGGCAGGACTGGCTCACCGCTGGCGCAGGCAGGATGACCGTCGTCGTTGACGCCCTCGACGAAACACCGCACGCGGCGGCCATCCTCACCGGCGAGCTGGCCCGGCTCGACCCCGAATACACCCGGCTGCGCCTGATCGTGGGCGTGCGCTCACCCGGTGGCGACGACACCACATCTCCGGCCCCGCGCATCGAGCGCGGCGTCCCCCTGGCCGACCACGTCCAACGCACCCTGCATGCACACCGCATCAGCGTCGACCAACACCCCTGGTGGACACCCACGGACCTGGCCGACTACGCCACCGCCATCCTCACCACCACACCCGGCAGCCCCTACCGGCAGCCCGACACCGCCGACGCCGGTGAGACCGCCCGGGCGGTGGCCGGAGCCCTGGCCGAACGCGCCGGCACCAGCTTCCTGATCACCCGTATCGCCGCCACCAACCTCGCCCACCGCACCGAACACGTCTCTCCCACCGACCAATCCTGGCTCCACGCCGTCGACGAGGGCGTGACCGGCGTCCTGCGCCAAGACCTCGACACCTACTGCCACAACGACCCCGAACAGCGTCTCCAGACGGTGCACCTGCTGCGCGCCTTGGCCTTCGCCCGAGGCCGCGGCATCCCCTGGCGCCGCGTCTGGCCCGCTTTCGCGGACGCCGTCGCCGACGACCCCGACCGCACCTACGGCGACCGAGACATCGCCGACCTCCTCCACTCACCCTTCAGCGGCTACCTCACCACCGATATCGCCGACGCCACCACCGTCTACCGCCTCTTCCACGACGCCCTCAACACGACCCTGCGCGACCACTGGCACGACCTCCTGCACCCCGCCCCCACGGCCCCGACACCATGAACACGCCGGAGGACCACACCACCGAGGCCCGGATCACAGCCCGGCTCCTGGCCTTGGCCGAAGAGGCTCTCACCCACGACCGCCCCGACGTCCCCGCCTACATTCGGCGGCATCTGGCCGAACACGCGCACACCGCCGGGGTATTGGACCGGCGGATCCTCACCCCCCGCCTCCTGCCCCACCTGGACGGCGTACGCCTGCGCACCCTCACCGGCCGAGATCGTGTCGACGCCGCCCCGGGGTTGTGGGACGCCTTCCGCCGGGCCACCCACCAGTGGGACTTCAACCATCCCGCCCACAACGCCGTCCAGCTCGAACTCCACGCCGCCTCCCTCGGCACCCCCCTGACGGAGCGCACCACACGCACTGGCTGGCACATCCACTGGACCACCCCCGGTCTCCTCGGCACCGAAACCCTCGGCACCCACACCAACACGCGAATGCCTTTTGAGAACGCTGTTGTGGCGGTGGCGACTGCGGTGCTGGAGGGCCGGCCCATCGCCGTCACCGGCGGCTACGACCGCATGGTGCGGGTCTGGGACCTGAGCAGCAGCCGACCCATCGGGGAACCCCTCACCGGACACACCGGCAGGGTCTGGGCGGTGGCGACTGCGGTGCTGGACGGCCGATCCGCCGCCGTCACCGGCGGCTACGACCGCATGGTGCGGGTCTGGGACCTGAGCAGCAGCCGACCCATCGGGGAACCCCTCACCGGACACACCGGCCCGGTGACGGCGGTGGCGACGACGGTGCTGGACGGCAGACCTATCGCCGTCACCGGCGACGGTGGGGACGGCATGGTTCGGGTCTGGGACCTGAGCAGCAGCCGACCCATCGGCGACCCCCTCACCGGACACACCGGCCCGGTGACGGCGGTGGCGACTGCGGTGCTGGACGGCCGACCCGCCGCCGTCACCGGCGGCCTCGACGGCGAGGTGCGCCTCTGGGATCTGACCAGCGGCCAGGCCATCGGCGACCCCCTCACCGGACACACCGGCCCGGTGACGGCGGTGGCGACGGCGGTGTTGGACGGCCGGCCCATCGCCGTCACCGGCGGCTACGACGGCACGGTGCGGGTCTGGGACCTGGCCACCGGCCACCTCGCTGGGGAGCCCCTCACCGGACACACCGACAGAGTGGGGGCGGTGGCGACCGTGGTATTGGATGGCCGGCCCATCGCCGTCACCGCCGGCGGTATGTACGACCAGACGGTGCGGGTCTGGGACCTGGCCAGCGGCCAGGCCATCGGCGACCCCCTCACCGGACACAGAGGCTCAGTGGGGGCGGTGGCGACGGCGGTATTGGATGGCCGGCCCATCGCCATCACCGGCGGCCTTGACGGCGCGGTCCGCATCCGGGCCCTGCCTCCTTTCGTGTTTGACAAGCCCCTTGCCCACTGCACTCGCCCGATGGGGGCGGTGGCGACCACCGTGCTGGACGCCCGGCCCGTCGGCGTCACCATGGTGACGGTGGCGAGCGCCGTGCTGGACGACCGCCCCGTTGCTGTCAGCGCCAGTAGTGATAGCACGATGCAGGTATGGGACCTCATTACCGGACTGCCAATCGGCGACCTCCTCACCAGCCCAACCAACCGTGTGTTGACGGTGGCGGCCACGATCGTGGATGGCCGGCCCGCCGCCGTCACCGGCGGCGGCCGATACGACTGCACGGTGCGGCTCTGGGACCTGGCCAGCGGCCAGCCCGTCGGGGACCCCCTGACTGGACACACTGGCCCGGTGAGGGCGGTGGCGACGACGGTGCTGAATGGCCGGCCCGTCGCCGTCACCGGCGGCGACGACCGCATAGTGCGGGTCTGGGACCTGGCCAGCGGCCAGCCCATCGGGGAACCCCTCACCGCCCACACCGATGTGGTGTGGGCCGCGGCAACTTCGGTGCTGGACAACCGGCCCATCGCTCTTACTGCCAGCAGTGACAGCACGGTGAGAGTCTGGGACTTGACCACCGGCCAGCTCGTCTACGAGCCCCTCACCGGATACGACGGCACGGTGTGGTCGGTGGCGACGGCGGTGCTGGACGGCTGGCCCATTGCCGTCACCGGCAGCGACAACGGCACGGTGCGGGTCTGGGACCTAGCCACCGGCCGGCCCGTCGGGAAACCCTTCACTGGGCATAGGGGCGCGGTGAAGACGGTGGCAGCCACGGTGGTGGACGGTTGGCGCGTCGTCGTCACCGGCGGCAGGGACGGCAAGGTGCGACTTTGGGATCTGACTAGCGGCCAGCCCATCGGCGAACCCGTTGTCATCCACATGCCAGTTTCAGCCGTCGTCACAGGCGCAATGCTCCACGGCCACCCCAACACCGTGATCGCTGGCGAGCAAGGTCTGGTCGTGGCTCAACTTCCAACCCGCTACGACCACTGAGCGTTTTCAGTGGGGCCACTGGTGGGGTGACGGGGCGGTGTGAGGTCGGGATGCGCAACGGACAGGGCTCCCATGCCGTTGAGGGAGGTGTT
>NZ_JBVHLD010000036.1:0-11355 GCF_055559175.1 Streptomyces sp. NPDC024632 | reverse complement strand
TCGGTCGTCGACGGCGCAGAGGACTCAGCAGGCGGGTCGGCAGGATAGAGGGCCACTCGAAGGACAAGATCACGATCTACAGCTGCCGTACTAGGACGGCCGGTGATCGGGACCTCTACTCCGCCATTCTCACGTCGATGAGTGCTGAGGCCGCCTTGCTCCGGCACGACTGGTACGCCCTGGCCCTGGCCGAGGCTGCAGTGGAGACCGCGAGGACCGGTGATGGACCGGTGCGTGAGGCGTTGGCGTCGGCGCTGAGTGAGCGGGCGGTCGCGAAGGCCAGGTCCGGAGATCGCGAGGGTGCCCTGGCCGACATCGCGGGTGCCCGTCAAGAACTGGGCGGCACGGCGGGAGCGGGAAGGCCCCTCACGGTCACGCCGCTCACTGCGCTCTTCTATCGTGCCGCAGCCGTGCACGGGGAACTACGGGACTACCCTGCGGCCGCCGCAGCCCTGCGCCAGGCGCTGCGCCACGGCAACGCCGGCAGGGGGAGGACGTATTCACTGATCCAGGCCCAACTGGCCGGTGTCCTTCTCCGAACCGGCAATGTAGATGCTGCATGCACTCATGCTGGTTTGTTTATGGAGCGCTATTCCGTATTCTGCTCTGCGCGCCTTAGGAGCTCCTTGGGCCAACTCCTAATTGACCTCTGTACGGCGTCGCATTTCCATCTTCTTTCGCTCCTTCGGCGTTCACCGCGGTCGGCCATCGAACGCCGACCAGGAGCGGTCAATTCATCATGAGATGAAAATGGACATAGGTCTATACCTCCCGGTGAAAAGTGGTCCTGGTCCCTCCGCCTGCAGAGCCTGAGTCGCCTGGATCTGATTGCCGCCGGTGCGACGCAGACGCGGTTATTGGCCGTAGTCGGACACGTCCCGGCGCGTCAGAAGTGGCCACACTCGAAGCGGTCACGGGATCCGTTCACCTCGGGGCGGCCGTGATGACGACCTGTGGGGAATAGCACCAGGTCAGGGCGCTGGCGCCGGAAACTCAATCTTTCCAAAACGGATAAAGTAGGCATGAGTTTCTATTCGCCCGTAATGATCAAACATGCAGGTCAGAGATCTGAATCATGCGAGATTGACAGTATCTACCTGGAGGCCGAAGATCACTTCACGGGAACCGGTGAAGACCGAGGCCAGAAGGGGGATCCTCCGGTCCGGCGAGGTGGCGGTGGCGCCCGGCGGTCATCCCGCCATATCCGCCATAGAACCTCCCGTGACCCGGGAGCGATTCGAGCGTAGAAGCCGAGCCCTCGGCTTTCCCGAAGGGCCAGTGCAGTATGTCGTTTGGCGTCCATGGGCAGTAACGGCCCATACGCGGTGGACTGTTGCCGCCGCCCGCGCATACGTTGATCGTCGCAGCGCAGGAATGCCCGCCAAGGGCTCAACGGGAGGCGACAGAGGGCGATTTCCAGACGACATGAGACCGACGTCCGGGAGCTACCAACTCCCAGACGCCGGGCCGGCACCCGAGGGCGCCGATTCACATCACGCGGGCGGCGGGGCTTTTGCACGAGAACCGCCGTACCGCGCTCCTACAAACACGGGAGTATTGCATGCACACCGCCGACGGCGAAAGCGAAGCCTGCCCAGACACCAGCCGGGCGCAGCGCCTGGCCGCCCAGCTCGCCGACATGATCCGCGGCGCGGCGACCCTGCGCGTCAGCCTTATCGCGCCGCTGGAGACCTGGCCCCACCCGCACGCCATCGCCAAGGACGCGACCGGAACGCCGATGGAGCTGAGCCGGACGACAGCGAAGGTCGCAGCCCGCTGGATCATGAGGGTGTGGCCGGAGACCGACTGGGCCGAGCCCCACACCTTCGACCTGGCCACCGCCACTCTCACCCGCAGCGACCTGGTCGCTGCCGTGCGGGGCCGCTGACGTGCCGCGAATCCGCGCCATCAAGCCCGAGACCTGGACGTCCGAGACGCTCGCCGAGGTCAGTATCCCCGCCATGGTGACCTTCCTGGCGATGACCAACATGGCCGACGACTGGGGCAGGCACAGGGACAACGCGGCGATCATCTTCGGCATCATCTGGCCGCTGCGCGCCGAGCACGGCGCCGTCCAGGTCGAGGACGACCTCACCCAGCTCGAAAACGCCGGGGCGATCTGCCGGTACACCGGCTGCGACGGCAAGCGGTACTTCCATTACCCGACCTGGTTCAAGCACCAGAAGATCGACACCCCCTCTCAGTCCCGGCTCCCTGCGTGCCCGAAGTGCGAGCCGCAGCGGTGTGGGGTCTGCAAGGGCCCCTGCACCGAGCGCGCCGAGGACTCTCCGAAGGCTCCCGGAGACCTCCCGGAAGATTCCCCGAACCCTCCGGGAACCCCCGAATTGCCCGATCAGCCCACGCCGACTCCTCCCGCCCCCGCCCAGAACGCTCCCGCGCCCGCACAGGAAATCGCCGACACCGCCGACAGCACTCACCGCGAGGCTGCTGACAAAGCCGCAGGTCAGGCCGGATTCGCCGAACCCTCCCCGAAGGCTCCCCAAAAGGTCGGGGAACCCTCGGGGTCCGGACCTAGGATCTTGGATCCTGGATCTTCTTTCCCTACGGGGCGCGATGCGCCCGACGCGGGCAGCGTCTCGGCGAACCAGCTCGTCGGGGAGTACGTCGCCTCGTGCGGCCAGCGCCCGCCGGAAGACGTGATCGGTCACCTGGGCCGGGTGATCAAAAAGCTCCTGGCAGAGGGCATCGACCCGGAGCACGTGCGGGCCGGTCTGCGGCGACGTGCCGAATCCACTGAGCTGTTACGGGGCTCGGAGATCCGCACCGCGGGTCACGAGGCCGTCGGCGTGCATCTGGGCCATCCGCTTGCCGACGAGCTGCTCGCTGACGAAGGGCAGATGACGGGCGATCTTCCGTACCCGCATCGGCTGGTGCTCCTGGGCCAGAGTCTGCACGATCCAGTTCGTCCACTTCGGTGCGATCAGGGTCAGCGCGTCCTCGATGCGCTGGGCGCGGGCGGCGTCGGGCTGCGAGGTGCCGGGCTGGGCGAGGGTGGACATGACGGACTGCAAGGGGATGAAGAAGTCTGAGAAAGGGGATGGTTCAACGGGCGCGTTCGGCGCGCAGTTGCTGGAGCACGCCCCCGAGGCGGCGGTTGCTGATGTGGATGCGGCGGTCGCGCAGGGCCTGGCGCAGCGCGTCGCGGGTGAGGCGGGGCATGTGGGCGGCAGCCTGACGGGCTGCCTCCATCACGTCCTGGTCTTCGGCAACGCGACCTGGCCGCTGTGGCAATGGGAGGCGGCCGGCAGCGGGCTGGTCGAGCAGCAGCCGGACGTCCAGCAGGTCCCACAGCGCTTCGGCCTGCGTCTGCTCCTGCTGCTCCACGCGCAGGAGTTCGGCGATGTAGGGGCGCAGACGGTCATCCCGGGGGTTGCCGTCGACGACGGCTTTCCGAACGGTGGTGCGCAGGGCGCGGTGCGTCGCGCGGCCCTGCTCGGCGGTCTGCTCCAGAGCGGTCAGGCGGCGCAAAACGATCGGCAGGACAGGGTCGGCGCAGCGGTGGTGGGCGATCTCGTCCCGAAGGTGCTCCAGCGGGCGGCCGTACCGGTGCTCGATCAGGCGGCGGGTGTGGAAGGCAGTGGTGGGCATGGGCGTTTCCTTCGTTCAGGTCAGCGGGAGCGGGTCGGGTTCGTGTGACCGGCGGGGCCGGCAGGAGGTGGTTCCGCCGGCGGCGTGGGGAGGGCGTTCGGGGTGCTGCGGCTGAGGGCGGCGGCGGTGCGCGGGTCCTGGGAGCATCCCGCGCGGAAGGCCGCCTCTCCGGAGGCGGTGACGACGAGCTGCTGGCCGAAGTTCAGCGACGTGCTCGTGTCCCGCTCGATCCAGCCCCGCTCCGTCATCGTCTCCACGGTCGCGGTGGAGATCCGTGCACCCGAGCCGGTCTCTACGCGCAGCCCGGACCGGAAGGCGCGCTCTTTCAGCAGCACCGCGCCGTGCTTGATCCTCTCCAGCGCGAGCAGCTCCTCGCGCGTGGGCAGTGGATCGACAGCCAGGTCCGAATCGGCCGCCGACTGGGCCGGTTGGGCGTTGTCACGGGAGCTGGGCTCGGGACCGGTACCGGGTGTGGCTGCTGCGTCATCGGCGGCCCGCAGAGCTTCTTGACCCAGTGGAGTCAGTGACAGGAGCTGTCCCTGGGTGGGTGTCGTGGAGGTGTCGATGTCGAGCAGGCCGTCGGAGAGCATCCGCTCGACGGTCTGCGCCCAGATCGGGACCAGGACGCCGGTGCCGTCGGAGAGGTACCGGTCCTGCTCGGACAGCGCGCTCTGCTTCAACCGCAGGCCGCCGTGCTCGACCGCCCGCAGGGCCTGAACCTGCCGGCCACCGGCAACGGCCCAGCCGTCGTCCCGGGCCGGTGCTTCCTTTGCCGTTCGTCCCGGAACAGGGCCGGGCCCCTCGGATGCCGGTTGGGCGACGTCGGGAAGCAGCCGCCGATAGCCGGCCACGGCCCGGACCAGCTGCTGGTAGGCCGTATCCCGGCGGGCTGCGAGGAGTTCGAGCTGCGGGCCGGTGGCGCTCAGCAGTCCGTACGAACCGCGCATCTGCGGTGCCTTGCCCCGGCTGATGGGTTCGAGGGTCTCGATCGCTGTCTTCGCGGCGCGGGTGAGGTCGGTGTGCAGGTCGTCGGCCTCGTGCGCGGCGGTGGCGACCAGCCTGCCCACGATGTCCAACGGGTGGCGGTCGCTGAGGTCCCAGGGGGCTTCGACACCGAGTTCGGCTGCGACCAGGTGCGCGCCGGGCCGGACGGCGGGGTCGTGGGAGTTCACCGGGCCGCCTCCATCCGGGTCAGCAGGGTGCGCACCAGCGTCGGCAGGCTGTCCGGGCCCTCGCCGATCCGTACCTGGCCGCCTGCGTCACCCACCACATACGCCGCGTCTTCGGCCAGGCCGCGGCGATCTCCGTGCAGGCGTCGGTGATCCGGGCCGCGGCCAGCAGCGACTGCGACAGCACCGCGACGTACTCGCTGGACGTCAACCCGGCTGTCTCGGCGGCGGCGCGGATGGCCGCCAGCTCCAGCACGCTGAACCCGGAACCCGCCTCGCTCATGCCGTTCTCCTGGGCCAGCAACGAGGCGGCTTCGGGCGGCGCGGTCGGGATGCCGACCTGGGTGCAGATCCGGTCGACGGAGTCAGTCAGCTCGCCGAGAGATTCGGCCAGCCAGCCCAGGGCGGCAGCGTAGGAAGCGAGCGCGAACAGCCCGGCAGGGGTGGCGGGCAGCGGCTCGTCCAGGAACTTTTCCAGCCGGTCGGTCAGCTCGCCGATGACGGCGGGCCCGGCGGACAGCGCGCCCAGGACGGGGTGGAGATAGGAACGGGCGGCCGGGGTGGGGTATTCGGCGGTCAGGACGCCGGAGATGCTGTGGGCGGCGCCGGTGAGCAGATCGGCCAGCTCGGTGCGGGACAGCGGGGTGCGGTCGGTGGTCATCGGGCGGCCTTCCGGGTGGGTGTGGATGGGGGCGTGTTGGTGGTGTAGGCGACCGAGGCGGTCGTCGAGTCGGGGGCGAGGCCGGTGGCGTGGGGGGAGCGGGAGTTGGCGGCGCGGATGCGGACTGCGGTCGCCGGGTCCGGGGGCGGGGTCTGGGTGCGGCCGGTGCGGTGCTGGGCGGTGCGGTAGACCGCGTAGTCCGCGCGGGGGCCGGCGGCGACCAGGTACACCTCGCGGTCGTGCTTCGAGGTGGCCGGTGCGGGCCGGAACTGGACGACCAGCCGATGAGAAGCCCAGTCGGATCCCACGCCGAGGATGACCTTGTGGAAGCCTTCGAGCCGGCCCTCCAGTCGCTTGGCGACCCGTTCGCCATTGACGAGGTCCTGCAGGTGCAGCAGCGCCTGGTCACGGATGGGTTCGGGCAGGTTGCGCAGGTCGGCGAGGGCGTCGGGGTGGGCGGCGAAGGCGCGCCGGGGCAAGCTCACAGCGGCCGCCTCCGGTTCACCGGCTGTCCGCCGAGCGCCGAGACCGGCTGTGGTGTGCGGCTGCCGGGTGTTCCGGGCGCGCTGCGGGCGCGGGCTGCCGAAACGCGCCGTACCGGCGGTTGTTCCGGCACGGGCGGCAGCGGTCCGGTCCGATCGGCCAGCCACGCGAGGGCAGACGCCGTGTCGGGGAAGGCTCCTTCGCGGAGCGTGGACGTCCGCTCTTCGAGGTCGCCCTGCTGCAGAAACACCCGGATCGGCACCTGGGCGGCGGCGCGGTCGCGGACCAGGATCCAGGCGTCGCAGGTGCCGTCGAGGTCCTCGTGGAAGACCTGGAGCAGGTCGTACCGCCCCGATACGGCGCGGATCTTGTCCTCGACGAGCGAGGTGGCGGTTTCGGCGGCCCGAGCGCGGTCGTTACCCGAGACGCTGACCGCTTTGAGCGGGGCGCCGCGGTCGGCGAGCCACCGCTGGGCGAAGGCGATCCCGGTATGGGACGCGGCCTCCAGGGTGAACGTCCCGTAGCCCGGGAAGCGGTGGAACGCGACGGTGTGGAACTGCGGTTTGGGGTCGTCCCAGGTCGCCGTGGTGTCGTACATCAGCGGGTAGCTGGCGGTGTCGGTCTGGTGGTCGACCACGGTGCTCAGCTCGGCCGCCGACAGACCGGCGAGGACCTGCCCGATGGACCGGTCGGCAGGGGAGTAGCCGGCGATACGGAAGCAGGGGGCGCTCACCGCGACCTCCCCGGACCCGGCTGATGCACCGCCCTGGTGGACGGCACGGGAAGGGTGTCGAGGCCGCAGGGCGCGGGGCGCCGGTGGAGCGGGCGAGCGCGACGCGCGTACGCAGGGCATCGGCGTCGAGGTGGCCTTCGGGCGCCGGTGGCAGCGGGGTGCTGCGGTCGTTCAGCCAGTCCCGGGCCGTGTCCTCGTCGGGGAAGGCGCCCTCGCGGGCGGTGTAGGTGAGCGCCTCCTCGTCGACCACTTCGAGGAAGACCCGGACCGGGTCCACGGCCGCGCCACTGTCCCGCACCAGGGTCCAGTTCTCACACGGGGCGGAGTCCCAGGTCCAGGTGTCGATGACGTCGTAGCGCTGCCCGCCCTCGCGGATCATCTGCTGCACCCGGAGGGTCTGTTCGTCGGCCGGCGCGACGAAGTCGCCGTCGATCATGGCGATCTGCTCGGGCGGGCAGCCGCGGGCGATCAGCCAGGCTTGAGCGAACGGCACGCTGGCGTGATATTCGCGTTCCAGAGTGAAGGTGCCCACGCTGAAGTCGCGTGCGACCTTGATCGCGGCGATCTGCGGCGCACCGGGCACGCCCCAGGTCGCGGAGGTGTCGTGGGCGACCACGTAGCTGTGGGACCGGTGCGGAGCGGTGTGGTGTTCGGCCAGGACGCGCAGGTCACCGCCCCACAGCAGGCGTTCTGCTTGCTCGGAGCCGAGGTCGGCAGGGTCGAGGTCGTCCAGCGCGAAGTCGAGTTCGGCGGTCACCGGTCACCGCCCGCTATCACAGGTGCCGGAGTGGCCAGCACACGGTGGCTCGGGCGGGCCGGGCTGGTGGTGCATGCCGCGAACGGACCGTCAGGGGCTCGCAGATGGAGCAGGGCGTGGTCGAGGTGGTCGCGGTGCCATGTCGAAGGACCGGACAGGCCCGCCTCGGCGTCGGTGAGCTGCTGCCAGGCAAGCCACAGGGCGTGGAGGCGGGCGACGGCCTCGGAGTGCTCGTACCACTTGGCGCACCACGGGCGGGTGGTGCTGATCTCCCGGCCGTAGACCGGCAACAGCAGGTGGTGCACCCAGCCGGCGAGCGCGGCCAGTTCGGTGGCGTACGCTTCGCCGCCCAGCGCGAGGATGAACACCCTGGCCGGACCGCTGTCCGGCGTGGCCTCGGCGGCCTCGGTGTTGTCGGCCGGTGCGTCAGGGGTGGGGGGTTCGGGTTCGGAACCGAGGCGATCGAGGATGACGCCGTGCTGGCGGACCTCGGCCATGGTCGCGGCCAGCGTGCTGGCCAGGTCGCCGAGGTTCTCGTCGGCGACGCGGAACGGCTCGGGCTCTGGTTCGGGGGCGGCCGTGGTGGGATCGGACATGACGCTTCCAGGGGGATGGGTGAGCAGGTCGGAGGCGGTGTGCGCGGAGGCGGGGTTCTTCTGGAAGCCACGGCGGTGCTCCTCGGTGAGGAAGTGAACATGGGGAACAGGATGCGGAGGATCAGCGATTTGGCCGGTCCGGGAAAAGGCGGTAATGCGGCTAGAGCGGTGATCAGCGGGGCAGCACCGGAAGGGTGGACTGAGCAACTGCATTGCTCAGTCGGTCTGTTGAGGGATGACGCCGTTGCCGAACACGGTGAGCTGGGCGGGACGGCCGAGTCCGGACGTGGCGGTCACCCCGCTCATTGGTAGGCCCTGCATGCGCTCAACGAACGCCGCACGCAGCCGCCCGGCCGCATTGCTAGGTGGCGGTGCGGGGCGGGTGATGGCGGCGCCGTACGGTTCCCACCGGCTGGTGGACGTGCTGTACACCGCGCGTGGCTGCTGCGGCCGGACGATGGACGCAGCCCACCCCTGTGCACAGAACTTCAAGAGAATCGTACTCGCGTGCGATTCCCGGATTGAGTGGGCTTATGCCGTGAAGAACGTCACCCCGGGCGATGACGCGGTCGAATCCTCGGTCGACACGCCAATTAGCGCTGCGACATGTTGGATTGGAGCACCATTGCTCTGTCGAAACCGCGGTGCATCGCGCGAAAGATCTTGAGGTGACCGAATGCCATCACTGTCACGCATCGCATTCGTTTGCCGGAGGACAACGTTCCACTGCCGGGCCCCTCCAGGATGTTTCAGGCGTGCCCGCCGACTGGTGCGGCACGGACTGTGACGGGGGTGGACTGCAAGTGCGGAAACGCATACTCGGACGCTGGGGCTCGGTGCTCGGCGTCGCGACCACGGGGGTGGTCATCGCGGCGGGTGCGCCGGCAGTGGCTGCCGCCCCGGATGTTCCGACGCAGGCTGTTGCGCTGGTGGACAGTGTGAAGCCGGTGCTGACGGCGAAGGTGTCGAGCCCGTCGGGCGGGCAGGTCACGGCGAAGTTCTTCGCGGGGACGTATGCCGCCGGCGGGGCGTGGGATCTGGTCAACGGCGGTACGGTGACGGTCGCGTCGGGCTCGGTCGCCCGGCTGACGCTGCCGGTGTCTATGCCGATCGGTACGGAGTTCGACTGGCAGGTGCAGGCCTGCCAAAGCGGCATCTGCTCGGCGTTGACGACGCTTCAGGACACGCATGTCTCGCCGATGCTGGGCGCGGGTGCACGGCCGGGTGCGACGCGGCTGTCGTTCTCCGCCGGCGACCATGTCTCGGCGCAGGTCGACGTGGGCTCGGGGAATGTACTGGTGTCCACCAGCGATCTGACGCTGCCCGGGATCAACGGCGATGTCGGTCTCGGCGCGTCGTACAATAGCGAGTCGGTGGGGTCCGGGTTCACCTCGACCTCGGCCGCCGCGGGGTACGGGTGGTTGCTGACGCCGTACGACGTCTCGCTGACGGTGTATGAGGAAGGGTCGGTGACCTACCGGGGCCGGGCCGGGTTGACGGGTCTGTTCGTGTCCACCGGCACCGGCTTCACCGCGCCGGGCGGCTTCAAGGCGGACCTGGTCAAGAACAGCGACGGCACCTACACGCTGACCGACCACTCCAGCCAGACCAAGCAGACCTTCGACTCCACCGGCAAACTCACCAAGATCACCGACCGCAACGGCAACACCACCACACTCGGCTACAGCGGCAGCCTGCCTGGCTCGATCGTGGCCACCCGCGGCACCACCAGCCAGCGCACCGGCGTATACGCCAACGCCTCCGGTCATGTGACGACGCTGAAGCAGACCGCCTCCGACGGCTCGGTCCGCACCGTCACCTACACCGTCAACAGCAGCGGCGACCTGGCCTCGGTGAAGGACACCCTTAACCGCACCACGTCCTTCGGCTACACCGCCCACCAACTGACGTCGATCACCAACCCCGGCGGCGGCATCACCAACTTCACCTACGGCGCCCGCGGGGTCACCTCCGTCACCCAGCACAACACCGCCGCCGGCTCCCCCGGCGACTCCGTCACCCGGCTGTCCTACCCGTCTGCCACGCAGACCCTGCTGGCCGCGCCGGACACCGACCAGACGCAGTCGGTTTCCACGGTTCCGCACACCACCTACGACCTCAGCGCAGACAACACCGCGCACGTCACCAAGGCCACCGACGCCGACGGCAACGTCCGGTCCAAGACGTACACCGCGAACTTCGACACCTCCACCAGCACCATCGGGTCCGGCAGCGGAGCCTCGACGACATCGAACGAGTACAACGCCAACGGCGGCGAGTCGCTGACCAAGACGACTTCCCCCACGGGTTCGTCGCAGTCCGCGCTCTACGGCAACACCGCTGCCGGGACGAAGTACCTGCCCTCGGCGTCCACCGACGCGCAGTCCAACAGCAGCTCCTACCACTACTCCGGTACCGGGCAGCGCGACCAGACCACTGACGCCAACGCCGCCACCGCCAAGGTGACCTACAACAACGACGGCACCGTCGCCACCTCCACCGACCCGGGCAACAGCACCAGCGCCACCTACGGCTACGACTCCGCCACCCACCAGGCCACCTCCGTCACCCCGGTGACCGGGGGGTCCCTGGGCGGCCAGACCTACAGCTACGACAAGTACGGACGCCTGGCCACGGCCAAGGACGGCCGGAACATCACCACCACCTACGCCTATGACGACGCCGACCGCATCACCTCGGTCACCTACTCCGACAGCACTCACGCCGTCGGGTACACCTACGACAGCTTCGGCCGGGTCCGGACCCGCACCGACGCCACCGGCACCACCACCTACACCTACGACGACCTCGGCCGCCTCGCCACCCGCACCGCCACCTCCGGCGGCGGCACCCTCACCTACGGATACGACAAGTCAGGCAACCTGGCCACCGTCACCGACGCCCGCGGCACCGCCACCTACAGCTACGACGACGCCAACCTGCTGACCCAGCTCATCACCGCGGCGCCGACCTCAACCCGAGTCCGGTTCGCCTACGACGACCACGGCCGCCGCACCGACACCTGGTACGGCACCGACACCAACCACACCATCTACAAGGCCCACGTCCACCAGGACTACGACGCCTCCGGCCGCCCCTCACGAGTCTGGGCCGACCAGGGCCCCGCCACCTCACCCACCCGCCAGTTCGACGTCACCTACTGCCGCACCGCAGGCGGCACACCCGGCACCACCTGCTCCACCGCCACCACCGACGACCGCAGCCTCCTGCAGTGGTCTAAGGACAACCTCTCGGGGAAAACGACGACCTACGGATACGACCCGGGCAACCGGCTGACGTCAGTGGCGACTTCGGGAGGTGGGACCACGTACAGCTACGGCTACGAC
>NZ_JBVHLD010000035.1:0-15496 GCF_055559175.1 Streptomyces sp. NPDC024632 | reverse complement strand
CGGTTACATTCCGAACCCGGAAGCTAAGCCTTTCAGCGCCGATGGTACTGCAGGGGGGACCCTGTGGGAGAGTAGGACACCGCCGAACAATCTTTGTAAAAGGCCCCGGCCCCCGAGTTTCGACTCGGGGGCCGGGGCCTTTCTGCGTTCCCTGGTCAGTCGGTGGTGACGGCGACGCTCGCAGCCGCGTTCGCGTCCGCATCGGTATTCGCGGCCCGCAGCAGCTCGATGTCGAGAGCCTCACGGCGGATGCGCTGGTCCATGTACAGCAGCGTGGTGACGCCGGCGCTGATCGGCAGGCTGAGCGTCGCGGCGATGGCGGCGCCGATTCCGCTGATGCCGAGGAACGCCCAGCCCGGGTTGGTGTCGCCGGAGAGGAAGGAGCCGAGGCTCTCACCGGTGATGCCACGAGCGATGAACATGAACGGCGTCTGGATGATGGCCGAGGCGATGTAGCAGAGGATCGCCGCGAGCGCCTGGACGCCGAGGACGCGCCACCAGGAGTTGCGTACCAGCTTCGCCGAGCGCTTCATCGCCGAGACGATGTCCTGCTTCTCGAGCATGAGGGCCGGTGCCGCCAGGCTCCACTGGATCATGAGCCAGAGCACGACGACGGAGGCGCCGATCAGGCCGAGGGAGGCGAGGGCGGCGCCGCCGCTCTCCGCACCCGCCAGGGCGATCAGTGCGCCGGGCAGGACGGCGCCCGCCAGGATTCCGGCGATGGCCAGCGGGATCAGCAGCGCGAGCCCGACCAGTTGGGGCAGTCGCGGGCGGGCTTCCCGCCACACCTGGGCGGCCGTGACCGGGCGGCCGAGCACGGCGCGGCTGGTGGCCATGGCGACCATCGCGGTCGCGGTGATCGTGCCGATGAGCATGACCAGAATGGTCAGGCCCGAGCTGGCGAAGGCACCGCTGACGGCGTGCATGATGTCGCCGACGCTCGGGTTGGGGTTGTCCCTGAGGTTCTCCAACCGGGTGTCGTTGCTGAGGAAGAAGCCGTCGACCACCACGGCAAGGCCCTGGGTGACCACGGCGATGGCCAGGGTGAAGCCGAGGATCGCGCGCCAGTGCCGCCGCAGTACGGCCAGGGAACCGTCGAGGATCTCGCCCGCGCCGAGCGGGCGCAGCGGGATGACGCCGGGCTTGGGCGCCGCGGGCCTGCTCCAGGGGCCCTGCTGCTGCCAGCCGCCGCCGGGGCCGCCGCCCGGTGCTGTGTTGCCCCAGCGCGGGCCTGAGGGGCCGGGGTGGCCGCCTTGCGGCGGTTGCGGGGGCGACCACCGGGCCCAGCCGGCGCCGGGCGCCTGACCCGTACCCGTACCCGTACCCGTACCGGAGGATCCGGCGGGGGGCGGGCCTGGGGCCGGTACGGTCGGGGGCCGGGTGTCGTGGGGGGTGTGCTGCCACTGCCCCGCGGGCGGCTGTTGGGCGGACCAGCCGCCGGGCGGCGGTGGCGTCGTGTCACCGGCGTCGGCCGTAGCGGGCCGGTCTCCCGTACCGGGAGCGGTTGCGTCGCCGGAGTCGTCACCGGAGCTGTTGTCAGGACCGGCCGCGGACGTATCTGTTGACGTGTCCACGGGGGTGTCTTTCTGTGGTGCGGAGGAAGCGGGGCTGTCGCCGTCTTCCGGCTCGGAGGAGTCGGAGGATCCGGGCGAGGCCCAGCCCGGAGTGTTGGTCATCGGAGGCTGCCCCTTCACGTGGTGCTCGCTGTGGTACTGGCCGCCATCGTGCCATGGGCTGCCTTGGACCGGGCCGGGCAGGGCAGACTGGACGGATGGGTGATCAATACGTGCGACCTGTGACCGATGAGGCCGACGGTGCTTCCCGTACCATCCCCGCGCTGCGGTGGGAGGAACCCCCCGAGGGACCCGTGCTCGTGCTGCTCGACCAGACCCGACTTCCGCAGGAGGAGGTCGAGTTGGTGTGCACGGACGTGCAGGCGCTGGTTCAGGCGATACGTTCCCTCGCCGTGCGGGGCGCGCCGCTGCTCGGGCTCGCGGGGGCGTACGGCATCGCGTTGGCGGCGGCGCGCGGCTACGACGTGAACGAGGCCGCCGACCTGCTGGCGCACGCGCGGCCTACGGCCGTCAACCTCGGGTACGGGGTGCGCCGTGCGGTGACCGCTTTCCACGCGGCGCCTCCGCACCAGGGCGCCGCCTTCGCGTTGGCCGAGGCGCGGGCGCTGCACGAGGAGGACGCGGCGGCGAGCCGGGCGATGGCGGAGTACGGGGAGCGGCTGCTCGCAGAGTTGGTGCCGGGCGGGGGCTACCGGATTCTGACGCACTGCAACACCGGGGCCCTGGTCTCGGGCGGTGAGGGCACCGCGCTCGGTGTGGTCCTCGCGGCGCACAGGGCCGGGGAGTTGAGGCGTCTGTGGGTCGACGAGACCCGTCCTCTTCTTCAGGGCGCGCGGTTGACGGCGTACGAGGCGGCGCGGGCCGGGATGCCGTACACGCTGCTCGCCGACAGCGCGGCCGGGTCGCTGTTCACGGCGGGGGAGGTGGACGCGGTGCTGATCGGCGCGGACCGGATCGCGGCGGACGGCTCCACGGCGAACAAGGTCGGCAGCTATCCCCTCGCGGTCCTCGCCCGCTACCACCATGTGCCGTTCATCGTCGTGGCGCCGACGACCTCGGTGGATCTGAGCACGCCGGACGGCGCCGCGATCGAGGTGGAGCAGCGGGCCGGCAGCGAGGTGACCGACCTCGCGCCGTCACCGCTGGGCACTCAGGCCTACAATCCGGCCTTCGATGTGACGCCGCCGGAGCTGATTACTGCGATCATCACGGAGAACGGTGTGGTTTCGCCGGTCACCACAGAAGCTCTCGTAACTGTGTGTAATCACGAGACTCCCCGGGCAGGCTCTGACTAGGGGAGATCGGGCAGCGCATCTACGGCCATCGGCGGACAATGGTCGCGTAGCGTGACCTCGATCACCAAAGGTCACCGGTAACGATATGCAAATGGGATGATGGTCGGTATGAAGGGACGTGTGCTGGTCGTCGATGACGACACCGCGCTGTCAGAGATGCTTGGCATCGTGCTGCGCGGAGAGGGTTTCGAGCCGTCGTTCTGCGCTGACGGTGACAAGGCCCTGGCTGCTTTTCGGGAGTCCAAGCCGGATCTGGTGCTCCTTGACCTCATGCTGCCCGGACGGGACGGCATCGACGTATGCCGTCAGATCCGGGCGGAGTCCGGGGTGCCGATCGTGATGCTCACGGCGAAGAGCGACACCGTGGATGTGGTGGTGGGGCTCGAGTCGGGGGCTGACGACTATGTGATCAAGCCGTTCAAGCCGAAGGAGCTGGTGGCGAGGGTCAGGGCGCGACTGCGGAGGGCGGAGGAGCCGACTCCTGAGCAGCTCGCCATCGGCGATCTGGTGATCGACGTGGCGGGGCACTCGGTGAAGCGGGACGGGCAGCCGATCGCGCTGACGCCGTTGGAGTTCGACCTGCTGGTGGCGCTGGCCCGCAAGCCGTGGCAGGTGTTCACGCGTGAGGTGCTGCTCGAGCAGGTCTGGGGCTATCGGCACGCGGCGGACACCCGGCTGGTGAACGTCCATGTGCAGCGGCTGCGGTCCAAGGTGGAGCAGGACCCGGAGCGCCCGGAGATCGTGGTGACCGTCCGCGGTGTCGGTTACAAGGCGGGACCGGGCTGACATGTGCGCGTCGTACGAGCGGGAGCGGCTGGAGAGCCGGCTCGCGGACCCCATGCGGGGTCTCGCGCCGGTTTTCCGCTCGTTCGTGCGCTGGGCACGGCGACCGTTGCAGCCGGCGGTCCGGCTGTGGCGGCGCAATCTGCAACTGCGGGTGGTCGCCTTCACGCTGCTGATGTCGGTCGGCGTGGTGCTGCTGCTGGGCTTCGTCGTGATCGGGCAGGTCAAGAACGGCCTGCTCGACGCGAAGGAGAAGGCGGCTGAGAATCAGGCCACCACCGGCTTCTCCATCGCCCAGCAGCAGGCGAACAGGAGCCAGACGCAGGACGCCACCGGGGTCGGCTCGCAGAATCAGGCCGAGGATTCGGGCGCCTGGCTGACGACGCTGGTCCAGCAGTTCGCCAGCGGTGGCAACGGGGTGTACTGGATCGCCACGCTCAGCCCGGGCGCCGACGACGCGCGCTTCGGCGAGGGTGTCGTCAACGCGCACGGGCCGCGCAGCTCCGGCAGCCTGCTGCCGCAGGCGAGCATCCCCAAGTCGCTCAGCGACGCCGTCGAGTCCCACACCGGGGCGCTGAAGCAGTACACGACGGTGGTGACGGACGACGGGAAGGCGCCGCAGCCCGCGCTGGCCATCGGCAAGCGGCTCACGGACATCAACGGGAAGACGTACCAGCTCTACTACCTCTTCCCGTTCGGCCAGGAGGCCAAGACGCTCGGCCTGGTCAAGGGCACGCTGGCGACGGCGGGCATCTTCGTGGTGGTGCTGCTCGGCGCCATCGCCTGGCTGGTGACCCGGCAGGTCGTCACGCCGGTACGGATGGCGGCCGGGATCGCGGAGCGGCTCGCGGCGGGCCGATTGCAGGAACGTATGCAGGTCTCGGGTGAGGACGACATCGCGCGCCTCGGCGAGTCCTTCAACAAGATGGCGCAGAACCTCCAGGTCAAGATCCAGCAGTTGGAGGACCTGTCGAGGATGCAGCGCCGCTTCGTCTCCGACGTCTCGCACGAGCTGCGCACCCCGCTGACGACCGTACGGATGGCGGCGGACGTCATCCATGACGCGCGGACCGAATTCGATCCGGTGACCGCGCGCTCCGCCGAACTGTTGCAGAACCAGCTGGACCGTTTCGAGTCGCTGCTGTCCGACCTGCTGGAGATCAGCAGATTCGACGCGGGCGCGGCGGAGCTGGCCGCCGAGCCGATAGACCTGCGCGAGGTCGTACGGCGGGTGGTGGACGCCGCGGAGCCGCTGGCCGAGCGCAAGGGCAGCCACGTGGCGATACGCGGCGACGCGCAGCCGGTGATAGCCGAGGTCGACCCTCGCCGGGTGGAGCGCGTGCTGCGCAATCTGGTCGTCAACGCGATCGAGCACGGCGACGGCCGGGACGTGGTGGTACGGCTGGCCACGGCCGACGGCGCGGTGGCCGTCGCGGTGCGGGACTACGGCGTCGGGCTGAAGCCCGGCGAGGCGACGCGGGTGTTCAACCGCTTCTGGCGAGCCGATCCGGCGCGGGCGCGTACCACCGGCGGGACGGGCCTCGGCCTGTCCATCGCGGTGGAGGACGCCCGGCTTCACGGCGGCTGGCTCCAGGCGTGGGGCGAGCCGGGCGGCGGGTCGCAGTTCCGGATGACGCTGCCGCGGACCGCCGGCGAGAGCCTGCGCGGGTCGCCGATACCGCTGGAGCCGGACGATTCGCGGCGCAACCGCGGGCTGAATTCCTCGGGGCTGCCGGTCCGTGCCGCGACGGGGTCCGTGCCGGTGCCGCGGACCGCGGGCCCGGCCGGGCCGGGGCACCACGGGCAGCCGGGCTCGCAGATACCGCAGATTCCCCAGCGGCCGCCCGCGGTGCCGCGGTCGCCGTCGGCCGATCCCGCGGCGTTCCCCGGCAGCGGTGCGCGGGTCGTGGGACGGATGGACTCGGTCCGGGAGGACGACAGCTGATGGGTGCGCTGGGGGGCAGGGGACGCCTGCTGCGGAGCTGGCCGGGTGTGGTGTGCGCGGCGTTGTTGCTGGCCGGGTGCGCGGCGATACCCAGCAGCGGTGAGGTGCGCAAGGTCGGCGACGGACAGCACGCCGACGTGGACGCGCAGGTGCGGGTCTTCCCGTCGGCGCCGCACAAGGGCGAAAGCGCCTCCGACATCGTCAACGGCTTCATGGAGGCCACCACCAGCGGCGAGGCGGACTTCGAGACCGCGAAGAAGTACCTGTCCAAGGAGCTGGCCGGACACTGGGACCCCACCGCGAAGATCACCGTGCTCACCGGCACGACCCAGCCCCGGGAGGAGCCGGGCACGAGTCGCAAGGACTACGTGATGGTCGACCTGGCGGGCAAGAAGACGGCCGTCGTCGACGCCAAGCACGCCTACCGGCCGGACGAGGGCAACTTCGACACCTCGTTCCACCTGGTCAAGGAGAACAACGAGTGGCGGATCGACAGTCTTGAAGACGGCCTGGTGATCTCCGATCTGGACTTCAACCGGATATATCACCTGGTCAACATGTACTACTTCGCGGCGCTGGGCCCGGACGCGCATCGCTCGGGGAACGCCGACAAGACCCTGGTCGCCGACCCGGTCTACCTGCGCAAGCAGAGCGACTCGCTGGTGTCCACGGTCTCCGCGCTGCTGACCGGCCCCACGAACTGGCTGGCGCCCGTGGTCGAGACCGCGGCGCCCGAGGGCGCCCGGCTCTACGACAAGGCGCCCGACCACGGGGTGACGCTCGACGACTCCCAGCACCTCAGGGTGCGGCTCGACGCGCCCGCGCAGCGGTTCGCGGGGGAGCGCTGCGTGAAGCTGGCGGCGCAGCTCTTCACCACGGTGCAGGGCCAGGCCGCGCCCAAGGTGGACGCCGTCGACATCTCGGCGTCGGACGGCAGGACGGTCTGCTCGCTGCCCAAGGAACAGACGCTGGCGTTCAGCACGCAGAATCTGGTCGGCTCCTCGGACCACCAGTACTACATCGGGGCGCAGCCGCACCGGCTGCTGGAGGTGCCCTCGGACGGCGCCTCGACCACGGGTACGCCGGTGGCCGGGCCGTTCGGCGGGGCGAAGGCGGACCTGGAGTCGGTCGCGGTGCGCCGGGACGAGCAGATGGCCGCCGGAGTGAAGGGCGAGGGACGCCAACTGGTCACCGCCGGCCTGGACGCGGACGCCCAGCTCAGCGAGCCCGTGCTGACCAGCAAGGCGAAGGACGGTCTGAGCGCGCCGAGCTGGGACGGGCTCGACTACCTGTGGGTCGCCGACCGCGATCCGGGCGACCCCCGCGTGGTGGCGCTGCGCGACGGCGGCGGGCAGCCGATCCCGGTCTCCGTCAGCGGCCTGACCGGCCGTGTGGACGCGCTGCGGGTCGCCTCGGACGGCGTGCGGATCGCGCTGCTCGTCCGGCAGCCCAACGGGCTGGGTAAGTTGCAGCTCGGGCGGATCGAGCGGGGTGGTACGCAGGCGCATCCGACGTTCGCGGTGACGAATCTGCGCACGCTGACCCCCGCGGCCGACGGCGTCAGCTCGGTCTCCTGGGCGGGGCCGAGCCGCCTGGTGGCGCTCGACAGCGAATCCGAGGGCGTGCAGCAGATCAAGTACATCAGCACCGACGGCTCCCCGAAGCTGGCCTTCGAGGGAATCAGTCAGGCATCGGTGGTGGCGGCCTCCGAGGACGTCTCGCGGGCGCTGCTGGCCTCGTACAACCAGAGCGTCTACCGGCTGCCGCCGGACTCCACGGGCAAGCGGGTCGAGCCGAAGGGCGACAGCCCGGTCTACCCCGGCTGAGAAAACCACCGTCAGCCTCCTGAGCTGCGAAATCGTGGAGTTATCCACAGGTTGGGAGGGGGGCTGGCGGCGGGCGCCGAAACGGGGCAGAGTGGACGTCATGCGGGGCTGGTGGCAGGAGATCACCGGGCTGGTCCTGCCGGTGGACTGCGCCGGGTGCGGGCGTCCGCGTACGGAGCTGTGCGAGCGGTGCCGGGTGCTGATCGGTGGGGCGGCCGAATCGGTGCCGGTGCGGCGCGTGCGTCCGACGCCGGAGCCGCCGGGGCTGCCGCCGGTCTACGCGGCCGGGCGATACGGGGACGAAGTGCGGGCCGTGGTCCTGGCGCACAAGGAGCGGGGTGCGCTGGGTCTGGCCGGACCGCTGGGCACGGCGCTGGCGGCGGCCGTGCGGCGGGTCGGCGTCCCCGGGACGGTCCTGCTGGTGCCGGTGCCCTCGGCACGGCGTGCGGTGGCGCGACGCGGCCACGACGCCACGGCCCGCATCGCCCGTGCGGCGGCCCGGGAGCTGCGCCGGGGCGGCGTACCCGCCAGGGCGGTGGCCGCGTTGCGCCAGCGGCGGCCGGTGGCGGACCAGTCCGGTCTCGGCGCGGCCGGGCGTCCGGCGAATCTGGCGGGCGCGGTGGCGGCGGCCGGCGGGTCGGCGGAGCTGCTGTCGGTGGCACCGGTCGTGCTGGTGGACGACCTGATGACCACCGGAGCCTCACTGACCGTAGCGGCGCGGGCGGTGACGGCGGCCGGGGGCCGGGTCGCCGGGGCGGCGGTCGTGGCTGGTCCGCACGATCCGGAACTCCACTCGGATGCGCGTCGTTGCAGGTAGTAGCGACGCATATTCACTCGGAAGGGGGTATGGCGTCGCTGAGGATGCCGACCTCCACACTCCGGGACTATGTTCGGGGGATAGGGAAGTGAACACCATGGGGTGTTGATCTTCTCAGTGGGGCAGGAGGAGGTGAAAGCCGCAGCTTCGTGGTCCCCGGTCAGCCCCGGGAGGCGAAGCGGCAGCCAACGCAGCGCCGGACGGGACTGGTACCCGAGCTGGCCTCAGCGAAAGGGATCGCCTCCGGTAGCCCGGGGCGATCCGGGAACGGAGTTCTGCGTGGACATCGTCGTCAAGGGCCGCAAGACCGAGGTGCCTGAGCGGTTCCGGAAGCACGTGGCCGAGAAGCTGGACAAGATCCAGAAGCTCGACGGCAAGGTGATCAGCCTCGACGTCGAGGTGTCCAAGGAGCTCAACCCCCGGCAGGCGGACCACGCCGACCGGGTGGAGATCACGCTCAACACCCGGGGCCCGGTCGTCCGGGCCGAGGCCGCGGCGGCCGACCCGTACGCGGCGCTGGACATCGCGGTGTCGAAGCTGGAGGCGCGGCTGCGCAAGGCCGCGAGCAAGCGCCACACCCGTCGTGGGAACGGCCGGATCCCGGCGGCCGAGGTGGCCGCGACCGTGCCGGACGCGGCGACCATCAACGGGGACGGGGAGCTGGCCGTCGACCGGCCGAGCACGGACAGTGTGCCCACCACGAGGTTCGGTCCGCTGGAGGTGCACGGCGAGGGCCCGCTGGTGGTGCGCGAGAAGACCCACGCGGCCACGCCGATGGCACTCGACCAGGCGCTCTACGAGATGGAGTTGGTCGGGCACGACTTCTATCTGTTCGTGGACAGCGAGACCAAGCAGCCGAGTGTCGTCTATCGCAGGCACGGTTACGACTACGGCGTGATTCATCTGAACTCGGACGAGAGCACCGTGGAAGAACCGGCGGGCGCGGGCGGCGTACTGCGCCGCTAGCGGCCACGCCCGAGGGCGTGTCCGCGAAGTCGCGTCGTCCGCCCGGAGGGCGGGGCTGGCGGTGTCTGGTGCGTGCGATCGCAAGGCGGAGGGTCGTCCTCATAGTGGGCCTATTCGGATGAGCCCGACAACGCAGCTAGCGTGCGTGCCAGGCGCCGCCAGTCAGACGAGACTTCGCGGACAGGCCCTAGGGCTGCAACCGGTGCCCCCGGGCCGTCCCGGGGGCACCACCGTGCCTGGACGTGAAATGCTGGACCAGTGGTCAACTCTGGTCTGAGGGGGAGGATCTGATGCCGGAGAGCTTTGAGCGCGGAACCACCGGCGAGCGTGGTCAGATCCCGTACGAGGAACCTGCCGGTCCGGCGCGTGCGGAGCCCATCCGGGTGCTGGTGGTCGACGACCACGCGCTCTTCCGGCGGGGCCTGGAGATCGTGCTCGCGCAGGAGGAGGACATCCAGGTCATCGGTGAGGCGGGGGACGGCGCGGAGGCGGTCGACAAGGCCGCCGACCTGTTGCCGGACATCGTGCTGATGGATGTGCGGATGCCCCGGCGCGGCGGGATCGAGGCGTGCACCTCGATCAAGGAGGTCGCGCCCAGCGCCAAGATCATCATGCTGACGATAAGCGACGAGGAAGCCGACCTCTACGAGGCGATCAAGGCCGGTGCCACCGGCTATCTCCTCAAGGAGATCTCCACCGACGAGGTGGCGACGGCGATCCGCGCGGTGGCGGACGGACAGTCGCAGATCAGTCCGTCGATGGCGTCGAAGCTGCTGACCGAGTTCAAGTCGATGATCCAGCGGACCGACGAGCGGCGGCTGCTGCCCGCGCCCAAGCTCACCGACCGGGAGCTGGAGGTGCTGAAGCTGGTCGCCACCGGGCTGAACAACCGGGACATCGCCAAGGAACTCTTCATCAGCGAGAACACGGTGAAGAACCACGTCCGCAACATCCTGGAGAAGCTTCAGCTCCACTCCCGGATGGAGGCCGTGGTCTACGCGATGCGCGAGAAGATCCTGGAGATCCGCTAGGGCCTGTCCCGCGCCGGGCCTCGCGGCCACCACGTGCTGGGCATTGCCGGGTCCGGGCGCGCCCCCGGGCCGCCCGGACCCGGCGCCGCCCGGACCCACCACCTCGGCCCCGCGGGGCCGTACCCGCTCAGCGGCGGTCGTGGGTCAGCTTCAGCGCCGCCTCCAGCGGCTCGCGCAGCGGCTCCGGCAGCACCCGCTCCACCCGCGCCTCCTCGCAGCCCACCCAGCCCGCCGCCTGCGCGATGGCGTCGGCCGCGGGCTGCACGGCCTTCGGGCCGTCGAGCGTGACCTGCCGGGCCACCAGCGTCTTCCCCTCGCGCGCCGGGTCGACGCGGCCGACCAGCCGCCCGCTCGCGAGCAGCGGCATCGCGAAGTAGCCGTGGATCCGCTTGGGCTTGGGGGTGTACGCCTCCAGCCGGTGCGTGAAGCCGAAGATCCGCTCGGTGCGCGGCCGGTCCCAGATCAGGGAGTCGAACGGCGACAGCAGCGTCGTGCGGTGCCTGCCGCGCGGCTCGCTCGCCAGCGCCGCCGGATCGGCCCAGGCGGGCTTGCCCCAGCCCTCGACCTCGACCGGCACCAGACCGGTCGAGTCGATCACCGACATCACCTGCTCGCCCTTGAGCCGGTGGTAGTCCGCGAGGTCCGCGCGGGTGGCCACCCCCATCGCCGCGCCCGCCTGGACGACCAGCCGCCGTACGCACTCGGTGTCGTCCAGGTCGTCGTGGAGCAGCGCGTCGGGCACGGCACGCTCGGCCAGGTCGTAGATCCGCTTCCAGCCGCGCCGCCGGGTGCAGACCACCTCACCGGTGTCGAGCAGCCACTCCACCGCGATCTTGGTCTCCGACCAGTCCCACCACGGTCCGCCGTTCTTCGCGCCGCCGAGCTGCGTCGAATTCAGCGGCCCCTCGGCCTTGAGCTGGTCCAGGACGGCGGCGCACGAGCGCTCGGCGTCCTCCAGGACGTGCCAGCGGTGACCGCGGGCCCGCCGCGCCCTGCGCCGGAAGGCGAAGTGCGGCCACTCCTCGATGGGCAGGACGCAGGCCGCGTGCGACCAGTACTCGAAGGCGTGGTCGCCCGACCAGTACGCCTCCTCGACCTCCTCGCGGCCGACCGCGCCCAGCCGCGCGTACGGAATCAGTTCGTGCGAGCGGGCCAGTACCGAGATGGTGTCGAGCTGCACCGCGCCCAGCGAGCGCAGCACCCCGCGCGTCCCGGCCCGCCGGTCGGGAGCACCGAGGAAGCCCTGCGCCCGCAAGGCGAGCCTGCGTGCTTCGTCGGCGGACAGGGTGAGCTGAGGAGGCGGCAGCGGTGTCATGCCGGACAGCGTAGGACCGCCCACTGACAAGCCCCGCTGACCTGCGTCAACCTCGCGCGGCCGGCGGCCCCCCGCTCCGTACGGAAACCCCTCGGGCCCCGCGCCCACCCCCCCGTGACGAAGGAGCCTCAAGCGCCCGCCCCTCGTGACGAAGGAGCCTCAGGCCCCCGCGCCCGGCGGATACGGCTCGTACGGCGTCTTGCCCTCGCGGTCCCAGTCCGTCGGCAGCAGGGAACCGCTCCAGGCGTCGCGGCGGGTGCCCGCGTAAAGGATCTTGGAGCGGACGGTGCCCTCCATGACGAAGCCGATGGAACGGGCGACGGCGCGCGAGCCGTCGTTGCCCGCCTCCGCGTACCACTCGATCCGCTCGACGCCGAGAGCGTCGAAGGCCCAGGCGCAGACCGCGCGCCCCGCCTCGGCGGTGTAGCCCTTGCGGCGCTGCTCCCTCGCCGTCCAGTAGCCCAGCTCCGCCTGCCGCTCGGGCCCGGTCAGACCGGAGGCGCCGAACCGCAGCAGGCCCATGGAGCTGACGAGCGCGCCGCTGTCGGCGGTGAAGACGCCGAAGTTATACATGGTGTCGTCGCGCCAGCCCTCGGGGCAGATGCGGCCGACGAAGTCCGCCGCGTTCTCGTGGGTGTACGGCGAGGGCACCGCCGTCCAGCGCGGAATATCGGGATCCTGGCAGGCCACATAGAGCGCCTCGGCGTCGTCCGGGGTCAGCGGACGCAGCAGCAGACGCTCGGTGGTGAGGGTGATCGGCTCCATGGACGCAGTATTGAGGAGAGCCAACGGCTGTGGAAAACCGTTTTGGCACCTCGGGGCCTCCCGGCCCGCTGGTCTCCTCGCTTACGATGGCCGTTGCAGCGGGGCCATCGGCGGACAGCCACTGGCAGAAAGCCATCGGCAGACATCGGCAGATCAAACCCCGCTGTGCCGGGTGCGGGCCAACCGCGCCAGGCCCGACCGGCAAGGAGCCAGCCTACGTGTCCGTCTTCAACAAGCTCATGCGTGCAGGCGAAGGCAAGATCCTGCGCAAACTGCACCGCATCGCGGACCAGGTCAATTCCATCGAAGAGGACTTCGTCAACCTCACCGATGCCGAGCTGCGGGCCCTCACCGACGAGTACAAGGAGCGGTACGCCGAGGGCGAGTCCCTCGACGACCTGCTGCCCGAGGCGTTCGCCACCGTCCGTGAGGCCGCCAAGCGCGTGCTCGGACAGCGTCACTACGACGTCCAGCTCATGGGCGGTGCCGCCCTGCACCTCGGGTATGTCGCCGAGATGCGCACCGGCGAGGGCAAGACCCTGGTCGGCACCCTGCCCGCGTATCTGAACGGGATCTCCGGCAAGGGCGTCCACCTCATCACGGTCAACGACTACCTCGCCGAGCGCGACTCGGAGTGGATGGGCCGCGTCCACAAATTCCTCGGCCTCGAGGTCGGCTGCATCCTGGCGAACATGTCGCCCGCCGAGCGCCGCGCCATGTACGCCTGCGACATCACCTACGGCACCAACAACGAATTCGGCTTCGACTACCTGCGCGACAACATGGCGTGGTCGAAGGACGAGCTGGTGCAGCGCGGCCACAACTTCGCGATCGTCGACGAGGTCGACTCGATCCTGGTGGACGAGGCCCGTACGCCGCTGATCATCTCCGGCCCGGCCGACCAGGCCACCAAGTGGTACAGCGACTTCGCCCGTCTGGTGAAGCGGCTCAACCGCGGCGAGGCGAGCAGCCTCGGCAAGGAGGAGACCGGTGACTACGACGTGGACGAGAAGAAGCGCACCGTCGCCATCCACGAGAGCGGCGTCACCAAGGTCGAGGACTGGCTGGGCATCGACAACCTCTACGAGTCGGTGAACACCCCGCTGGTCGGCTACCTGAACAACGCGATCAAGGCCAAGGAGCTGTACAAGAACGACAAGGACTACGTCGTCATGGACGGCGAAGTCATGATCGTCGACGAGCACACCGGCCGTATCCTCGCGGGCCGCCGCTACAACGAGGGCATGCACCAGGCGATCGAGGCGAAGGAAGGGGTGGACATCAAGGACGAGAACCAGACGCTCGCCACGATCACCCTCCAGAACTTCTTCCGCCTGTACGACAAGCTCTGCGGCATGACCGGTACGGCGATGACCGAGGCCGCCGAGTTCCACCAGATCTACAAGCTCGGCGTCGTCCCGATCCCGACCAACCGCGCGCTGGCCCGGATGGACAAGCCCGACCTGATCTACCGCACGGAAGAGGCGAAGTTCGCCGCCGTGGTCGAGGACATCGTCGAGAAGCACGAGAAGGGCCAGCCGGTCCTGGTCGGCACCGTCTCCGTCGAGAAGTCCGAGTACCTGTCGGCGCAGCTCTCCAAGCGCGGCGTGCCGCACGAGGTGCTCAACGCCAAGCAGCACGACCGTGAGGCGTCGATCGTCGCGCAGGCGGGCCGCAAGGGCGCCGTGACCGTGGCCACCAACATGGCCGGCCGCGGCACCGACATCAAGCTCGGCGGCAACCCCGACGACCTCGCCGAGGCGGAGCTGCGGCAACGCGGCCTCGACCCGGTCGAGCACGTCGAGGAGTGGGCGGCGGCGCTGCCCGACGCCCTGGAGCGTGCCGAGCAGGCCGTCAAGGCCGAGCACGAGGAGGTCGTCGACCTCGGCGGGCTCTACGTGCTGGGCACCGAGCGGCACGAGTCGCGCCGGATCGACAACCAGCTCCGCGGCCGGTCCGGCCGTCAGGGCGACCCCGGCGAGTCCCGCTTCTACCTCTCGCTCGGCGACGACCTCATGCGGCTGTTCAAGGCGCAGATGGTCGAGCGCGTCATGGCGATGGCCAATGTGCCGGACGACGTGCCGATCGAGAACAAGATGGTCACCCGCGCCATCGCGTCGGCCCAGTCGCAGGTCGAGCAGCAGAACTTCGAGATCCGCAAGAACGTCCTGAAGTACGACGAGGTGCTCAACCGGCAGCGCGAGGTCATCTACGGCGAGCGCCGCCGCGTCCTGGAGGGCGAGGACCTGCACGAGCAGGTGCAGCACTTCATGGACGACACCATCGACGCGTACATCGACGCGGAGACCAAGGAAGGCTTCGCCGAGGACTGGGACCTGGACCGGCTGTGGGGCGCCTTCAAGCAGCTCTACCCGGTGAAGGTCACCATCGAGGAGCTGGAGGACGCGGCGGGCGACCGGGCCGGGATCACCGCCGAGTTCATCGCGGAGTCCGTCAAGGACGACATCCACGAGCAGTACGCGGAGCGCGAGAAGAGCCTGTCCGAGGACATCATGCGCGAGCTGGAGCGCCGCGTGGTGCTGTCGGTGCTCGACCGCAAGTGGCGTGAGCACCTGTACGAGATGGACTACCTCCAGGAGGGCATCGGGCTGCGCGCGATGGCGCAGCGCGACCCGCTGGTGGAGTACCAGCGCGAGGGCTTCGACATGTTCGGCGCCATGATGGACGGCATCAAGGAGGAGTCCGTCGGCTACCTGTTCAACCTGGAGGTCCAGGTCGAGCAGCAGGTCGAGGAGGTCCCGGTGGACGCCGCCGTCAGCGACGCCCCGCAGGACGCGGCGCCTTCGCTGACCAAGGACGCCAGGCCGGAGATCCGCGCCAAGGGCCTCGACGCCCCCAAGCGCGCCGACCGGCTGCACTTCTCCGCGCCGTCCGTGGACGGCGAGGGCGGTGTGGTCGAGGGCGACTTCGCGGGTGTCGACGCCGCCGACGGCGGTTCCGCCGAGGAGGGCCAGACGCGCGCCGAGCGCCGCAAGGCCGCCAAGGGCGGGCGCCGCCGCAAGAAGTAACGCCTACGGGCGGGCTCGACCGGACACGGCCGCGGGGGGGGGGGGGGGGGGGGGGGGGGGGGGGGGGGGGGGGGGGGGGGGGGGGGGCGGGGAGGGGGGGGGGGGGGGACGCAACACGCCAGGAAGACTTGTTGCGTTTGGGGTATTTAT
>NZ_JBVHLD010000034.1:0-18475 GCF_055559175.1 Streptomyces sp. NPDC024632 | reverse complement strand
TTCTCCCCCCCCCCCCCCACCCCACCCCCCCCCCCCCCCCCCCCCCCCCCCCCCCCCCCCCCCCCCCCTCTCCACCCCCCCCCCCCCCCCCCCCCCCCCCCCCCCCCCCGCGCCGGGTCGTGGGCGGTCAGGAGCAGATGAGCTTCGCGTCCGCCCAGTCCGCGTGGTCGCTGTCGTTGCCGTCGCCGCCGTCGTCCACGACGAGCCGCACATTCTGCGCGCCGGTCACGTCGGCCGTGAGCGCCTTGCCGCCCATGGCGTTGGTGACCACGCCGCTGTCGGCGACCGTCGTGCCGTCCGCGACGACCGTGAAGCGGACGGTGCCCTTGCCGTTCTTCTCGTCGTCCACGCCGACCGTCGCCGTCACCGTGGAGCAGACGCCGCCGAGGTAGTAGGCGATGTCGCTCGGCGCGTGCACCCCGAGGCCCTTGGCGTAGACGGTGCCGCCGAGTGTGATCGGGCTGCCGTCGTCCGCGCCGGTCTCACCGTTGCTGCGGTCGCGTTCGACCGGCCCCCACCCGTTGCTCGACGTCGTCCATGGCAGGTCGCTGAGGTAGCTGGTCCCCGCGGGCGGCGGCACCTTGACGGCGACGCTGCCGACCAACGGCACCGTGACGGTACGGCCGTTGACCAGATCGCGGTAGCTGACCGTGCCGGTGACCGGATACGCGCCCGGCCGCGCGTCGGCGGGCACGGTGACCGTCCACGGTGTGGTGAGGGTCCGGCCGCCGGGCAGCAGCAGGCTGCCGGTGGCGCCGGTCGCGCGGACCGTCCAGCCGTCGGGGCCGGTCAGCCGCACCTTCACCGTCGCGGCGGGCAGCGAGCCGAGGTCGGTGGCGTACGTGGACACGGTCGCGCTGTGGCCCGGCTCGATGTGGTCGGGCCCGGCGACCCCGGTGTCGAACAGCGGCGGCGCGAGGACCGCGCGGGGATCGGTGCCGACCCGCAGCAGGACGGTGCCGTGCGCGGGCACGGTCGCGGACAGGCCGCCCGCGCTCTGGTAGTCGGTGTGCGACCACAAGTCGCGCACCGAGTAGTTGCCGCGCTTGGGCAGTCCCGCGGCCCGCGCGGTGGTGGAGATCCGCTGCGCCTGGTCGCCCGAGTTGAACAGGGCCACCGCCCGCTCGCCGCCTGCCAGCTTCTTGCTGAGCACGTACCGGCCGCCGTCGGAGGAGACCACGGTGGCCTGGCTGCCGAGCGGGTCCTGGTCGAGGGCGATGACGTCCTTGTTGCCGAGGATCGACAGGGTCTGCGGGGTCGCCTTGCGCAGGTCGGTGCCGATCAGCAGCGGCGAGTTCATCATCGACCAGAGCGAGAAGTGCGTGCGGTACTCGGTGTCGGTCATGCCGCCGTTGCCGACCTCCAGCATGTCGGGGTCGTTCCAGCGGCCGGGGCCCGCGTACGGCGCCAGCGGCATGTTGTCCTCGGCGATGGACAGCATGCTCGTCCAGTTGTCGCTGATGTCGCCCGTGGTGCGCCACGAGTTGCCGACGTCACCGGCCCACTCCCACGGGTTCTGCACGCCCCACTCGCACAGCGAGTACACGATCGGGCGGCCGGTGGCGGCCAGCGCGTCGCGCATCGCGGTGTACCGCCTGACGTAGTCCTCGCGGGTGCCGTCGCTGGTGTTGTTGCAGTTGTCGTACTTGAGGTAGTCCACACCCCAGTCCGCGAAGGTCCGCGCGTCCGTCGTCTCGTGGCCGAGGCTGCCCGGGTACCCGGCGCAGGTCGCCGTGCCCGCGTCCTCGTAGATGCCGAGCTTGAGTCCCTTGCCGTGCACGTAGTCGGCGGTGCCCTTGATGCCGTCGGGGAACTTCACCGGGTCGGGGACCAGGCGGCCGTCGGCGTCGCGGGTGTGCGTCATCCAGCAGTCGTCGATGTTGACGTAGGTGTATCCGGCGCTCTTCAGACCGGAGCTGACCAGGTAGTCGGCGGTCTGCTCGATCAGCGCCTGGCTGACGTCGCAGCCGAAGGCGTTCCAGTCGTTGAAGCCCATCGGGGGCGTACGGGCGAGGCTGTTGTCGAGTGCGGCGGCGGGGGTGGCGGTGACCACCGCACCGGCCGTGACGGCCGCGCCCGCGAGGGCGCCGCCCCACAGGGTGCAGGCGGTGGCGCAGGCGAGCAGCCTGCGGACGAGTCGTGGCATGGAGAATCCTCTGCTCGCGGGGTGGGCGAGGCGGACCGGAGGTCCGCGGATGCGCGCCGTGGGACTGATCGTGTGCGGATCGCTGGCATTTCGACGCTTTGACTCAACGGAACTGAACAGAGTCGAGCAAATTTCTTCGCGGCGACACGTTAGGAGCCGTGCGGGGCCATGACAAGACTTCGGTCAGATTCACCAGAAGTGTCGACACTCAATGGTGCGGCGGTGCGGATCGCTGGCCCCTGGACAGGGGGTATCCCCACTGCTTCAATCGGGTCCCGTGGTCGAGTGTCGACACTTCAGGGGAAACGCGGTGCTCGCTCACCTCGACGAGGAGGGCCCCGGGCATCCGCGGGCGCAGCGACACCGGCGACGTACAACTCGCGGACTACTCTTGCGGCTTCTTCGACCTTCATCGCGTCGCGACACACATGAGAGAACGGGAGGCGAGTGGCGTGAGGTCCCTCGACGACGTCAATGACCTGCGGACCTGGCTCGAACTGGCCGGGGAACTCGGTGAGGTCCGCACCCTCTCCGGCGCGCACTGGGACAAGGAGATCGGCGCCGCGTCCGAGGTCAACTACAAACGCCCCTCGCCGCCCGCGCTGCTCTTCGACGACATCGAGGGCTACCGGCCCGGCCGGCGAGTGCTCACCGCCAGCATGGCCAACGCCCGCAGGCTCGGCATGACCCTGCGGCTCGGCACCGACCTGGACGACCGCGGTCTGGTCGAGGCGCTGCGCACCCGCCCCAACGAGTGGGTGGAGAACGCCGGGAAGTACCCCGTCGAGGCCGTCGACCGGGGCCCCGTCACCGAGAACGTGATCACCGCGGCCGACGCCGACCTGCTCGCCTTCCCCGTGCCGAAATGGCACGAGAACGACGGCGGCCGGTACATCGGCACCGGCTGCGCCGTCTTCACCACCGACCCGGCCACCGGCGTCCTCAACGCGGGCGCGTACCGCATGCAGGTGCAGAACGGCGGGCGGGCGGCGAGCATCAACATGGAGGCGGGCAAGCACGGAGCCGCACACGTCCGCGAGTGGTTCGCCCGCGAGGGCCGGGCGCCGGTCACCGCCTCGCTCGGCCACGACCCGCTGCTGCTGGTCGTCGCGGGCACCGAGGTGCCCACGGGACTGTCGGAACTGGAGTACGCCGGGGCCGTGTTGGGCCGCCCCGTCGAGGTGATCCGCGGCGAGGTCACCGGGCTGCCGATCCCCGCGACCGCCGAAATAGCCGTCGAGGGCTGGCTGTATCCCGAACGCCGGGAGCAGGAAGGGCCGTTCGGCGAGTGGACCGGCTACTACAGCGGCGGCACCGAGGCCGTGCTCACCATGGACGTCGAGCGGATCTACCACCGCCACGACCCGATCCTGCTCGGCGCCCCTCCCGGCAAGCCGCCGCACGACTACTCCTACATGCGCAGCGTGATGAAGTCCGCGATGATCCAGGACGCGCTGGTGCGGTCAGGACTGCCCGGCGTCGAGGGCGTCTGGGCCCACGAGGTCGGCGGCGGACGGCAGTTGCTCGCGGTGTCGATCCACCAGAACTACGCGGGTCACGCCCGGCAGGCGGGCTACCTCACCTCGCAGCTCCCGCAGGCCGCGTACATGAACAAATTCGTGGTCGTCGTGGACGCCGACGTCGACCCGCGCAGCCTCAACGACGTGATGTGGGCGGTCTGCACCCGCACCGACCCCGCCGACGACATCGAGACGATGCGGCAGACGTGGGGGAGCAGGGTCGACCCGCTGCGCGCACCCGGCCTGCCGCCGTTCAACACCCGCGCCGTGATCGACGCCTGCCGCCCCTGGACCCGGCTCAAGGACTTCCCGCGGGTCGCGGAGGCCAGCAGGGAACTGGTCGACCACGTGATACGCCGCTGGCCGGACATCCTGGGCGGTGCCAGGTGACAGCCCGGCCGTCGACAGGATCGCCGACGAGATCGCGGTGGCCGCCGCCGCCCCGAAGCGGTCGCCCTCGACCGGGCCCGCACCGCGGCGGACGCCCCGGGCGGGGCCGCGCGGTCCAGGAGCGCCCACGACGCGCAGGCCCGCTGATGTCGACCGGCGGGTCAGTCCGGGGAGCCTGTCCACCCCGAGCGCTCCACCGCCGCCAGACCGCGTAGAACGATGGACCGTGTGAGCGCGACGGCCAGTTCCGCCTCGCCGTCGGCGTACGCGCGGACCAGCCTGCGGTGGTCCTCCACCGACGTGTCGAGGCGGCCGGGCAGGGAGAGGCTGAGGTGACGCAGATGCAGGGTCCTGATGCCGACCGAGTCGAGGACGGCGCGCACGGTCTCGTTCCCGGCCAGCCGCGCCTCGGTGTTGCGGAAGTCCACGATCAGCCAGAAGTACCGCTCCAGGTCCCCGGCCGCCGCGGCCTCCTCGAGACGGGCCTGAACGCCGTCGAAGACCTCGATCTCACCGGCCGTGCGGTGGGCGATGATCCGGCGGCTCACCAGCCCGTACAGCTCGGACCGCAGCTCGTAGATCTCGCGGACCTCGGTGAGGCCCAGGCGGCGCACGCGGGGGCGCTTGCGGGCCGCGATCTCGACCAGGCCCTCGCGCTCCAGGGTCTGCAACGCCTCGCGCACCGGGGTCCGGCTGCTGCTGAACTGCCGGGCGAGTTCCACGGAGTTGAGGTCGTCGCCCGGCTTCAGCCGGCCCTCGATGATCGCGCTGCCGACCGAGACCAGGACGCGGGCCGCCACGCTGTCCAGGTCCTCCGACCGGCGCAGCACCCGCAGGATCTCCCGCTCACCGGCCGTCAGCGGCGGTCCGGACGCACGCGGGGCGTCCCCGCCCTCCCCGTTGACCGCCATCGCGTCACCCACCGCCTCTCCGCTCACGGCCGCCCGCCCACGCCCGCGGGTTCTCCCGGCACTTCGCGGGCCCTCCTCGCGACTCGTGGAAGGTCTGTCATGGATCACCACATCACACCACGGGTGCCATGGGTCGTCGGAATCACCGGAGCCGGCGGCACGCCGTACGCCGCGGCCGTCATCCGCGGGCCGCTCGACGGGGGTGAGGCCGTCGACCTCGGGGCCCGCACCCCGGAGGAGACGGCGGTGCCCGTCGCCGCCGGGATCGTCACGTGCCGTTGGGGCGGTACGGGGTTGCCGCTGACCGGGCTGAGCGGCGACACCCACCGCCCCGCGGGCTGAGACCGGCCTGCGGCCTGAGACCGCCCCCGCGGGCTGAGCCCAGGCCCTCGGGCTGAGACCGGCCCCGGCCCCGTACCCCTCCCGTACCGCCCCCGCCGGCTCGCGGTCGACCCGGTGCGTCAGGCCAGGACCCGCCGGTGCAGCGCCGTCACCGCCTTGCGCGCGGAGGTGAAGGCGCCGTGCTGCCAGGCGTCCATGTAGCTGAGCCAGTCACCGGCGAAGTACACGTGCCCGGTCGGCTCGTTGAGCGGCTGGTAGCGGGCGGCGTCCGGTCCGCCGGGCGTGCTGTGCCAGGCGGCCTCCTGGTACGGGAACTGCCGCCAGTGGTGCGAGAAGGACGTGGCCAGCTCCGTACGGTACTTCTCGCCGTAGATCTTCACGCCCGCGGCGACCGCCCGCGCCTCGCGGGCCTTGGGGCTCAGCGCCGCGTAGGAGTCGGCCTTGGAACCGGTGTTGTAGTAGCCGATCAGCAGACCGCGCCTGCCGTGGAAGCCGTAGGACGGGTGCCAGATGTGGGTGACGTCGAGGTCGGTCTCGGTGATCCCGCCGTAGATCCGGTGGTCGGTCTCCCACCAGCGCGAGGCGTACTCCAGGCCGATCTTGCCCGCCGAGGACGGGGTGATGGCCTCAAGTGCCGACTGCACGCCCGCGCCCAGATTGTGCGGCACCTTGGCGAGGATGTTCGGCGGCATGGCGGCGACGCAGAAGTCCGCGTCGACCGCCCGCGTCCTGCCGCCCTGGGTGTACGTGACGGTGACGCCGTGCGCGGTGTCGGTGACCTTCGTGACCGCGCAGCCCGTCCGCACCCTGCGCGTGCCGACCGCGGCGGCCAGCGCGTGGGGTATCCGGTCCATGCCGCCGACCGGCTGGAACATCAGCATCGCCTGGTCGAACTCGAACTCGAAGGCGAAGTAGCGGCCGACGCCGGTCGCGAAGATCTCGGAGGCGGTCGGCACGCCGCCCGCCACCACGCCCGGTGTGCCCGCGGCGCCCGGCCAGGCCGAGTAGCCGCGCCGCGAACCGCCGCTGTAGTCGAGGGTGTTGCCGAGCGCGCCGTAGTCCTTGAGGAATTCGACCAGCTTCTCCTGGTCGGCGGCGGTCAGGTCCTTGTCCAGCGCGCCCTGGTCGGTGGCCTTGGCCAGCAACTCGCTGACGTAGCCCAGCACATCGGCCTTGGCGCTGCGGTAACGCATGGGCTCGGTCATTCCGGCCGACTCGTTGTAGAGGTAGGTGTCGGCGTTGACGTTGGTGAACACCTCGATGGGCACGCCGAGTTCGCGGCAGTAGTCGAGCGTGACCATCCACTGGGCGATCCGCGCGGGACCGGCGTTCATGTACTGGCCGTCGGAGAAGCGGGCGGTCTGCCGGTTGCCGTACAGGTCGGTGGTGGTGTCGCCGCCGCGTACGGTGAAGTTGCGGCCGCCGGGCCGGTCGCGGGCCTCCAGGACCGTACAGTCGTAGCCCGCCTTGCCCAGTTCGTAGGCGGTCGTCAGTCCGGCGATGCCGCCGCCGAGCACGACGACCTTGGCGGCGGCGCGGCCGGTGAGGTGGAAGTCGCCCGGCCGCGGCGCGCGGTACGGCGCCCCGCGCGTGGCCGCCTCCGCGCCGGGCGCCAGACCCAGCGCACCCATCGTGGCCAGCATCGCTCCCGCGCCGCCGGTGGCCCCGACGGCGCGCAGGAAGTCACGGCGATTGAACGGTGTCATCTGTCATGTCCCCTTTCGCTCATGGCGCGGGGAACTCTCGCAGCGGCGTGTTACGCCACGTCAGTTGACTTGTGTCACAGAGGTAATGCACTCCTCGCCGGGCCACAGATTCGGACAGGTCGTGCCCGGCCGAAGCCAAAGAAAGCAACAAATATTGACGGGGTCGAACAGGGGGCGTACTTTCCGAGCCGGTCGACCCCGCGTGTTCTTCACGTCCCTCCCGCACCCGTCACGTCCCCCAGGCGTTCGATCCGGGCCCCCACGCCCGGCTCGGGCCGCCCGTCCCCGCAGGCACCGCTCGTCTCCGCTCCACCCCCCACCCCAAGGAGCACCGCATGCGCAAAAGGAGATACACCGCCCGCTGGAAAGCCCTGCTGACCTCGGTCGTGGCCACCCTCGGCCTGGTCTTCAGCGCCTTCATCAGCCTGCCGGGCACCGCGCAGGCCGCCGGTTCGCTGCCCTGTGACCTCTACGGCGCGGCGGGCACCCCCTGCGTCGCCGCGCACAGCACCACCCGCGCCCTGTTCTCCGCGTACAACGGCCCGCTGTACCAGGTCACGCGCGCCTCGGACGGCGGCAGGGCCGACATCGGGCTGCTGGCCACGGGCGGTTACGCCAACGCCGAGCAGCAGGACATCTTCTGTGCCAACACCACCTGCCGCATCTCCAAGGTCTACGACCAGACCTCGCGCCACAACGACCTGCTGCCGGGCCCCGCGGGCACGGCAGGCGGCGTGGACCGAGGGGCGGACGCGAGCGAGATCGCGGTGCACGCGGGCGGCCACAAGGTGTACGGCATCTGGATCTCGCCGGGCGTCGGCTACCGCTACACCGGCGCGGCCTCCGGCGTCCCCGTCAACGGCCAGCCCGAGGGCGTCTACATGGTCGCCAGCGGCACCCACGTCGGCTCCGACTGCTGCTTCGACTACGGCAACGCCGAGAGCACGCCGTCCGACACCGGCAACGGCCACATGGACGCCGTGAGCATCGCCACCACCTGCTACTTCGCGCCGTGCAACGGCTCGGGCCCCTGGGTCGAGGCCGACATGGAGAACGGCATGTTCCAGGGCGACAACGGCTCCAACACGGCCAACGCGGGCAACAAGAGCGCCTACGTCACGGCGGTGCTGAAGAACAACGGGCAGACGACGTACGCCATCAAGGGCGGCGACTCCCAATCAGGGGGCCTGTCGACCTGGTGGAACGGGTCGCTGCCGACCCGGGGCGGCTACAAACCGATGCACCAGGAAGGCGGCATCATCCTGGGCACCGGCGGTGACAACAGCAACCGCAACATGGGCACCTTCTTCGAGGGCGTGATGGTCGCCGGTTATCCGACCGACGCCGCCGAGAACGCCGTCCAGGCGAACATCGTCTCCGTCGGCTACTCGGGCCAGACCAATGTGCCCAACGGCCCGCAGGGCACGATCACCGGCCCCGGCGGCAAGTGCGTGGACGTCGCCGCCGACGACACCGGGGTCAACGGCGCGGCCGTGCAGCTCTGGGACTGCCAGACGTACGCCGAGGACCAGCACTGGACGCACAACGCCGACAACTCGCTGAGCACGATCGGCCGTTGCCTGGACATCAACGGCAACGGCACGGCCAACAACACGCAGGTCGAGCTGTGGGACTGCAACGGCGTCGGCGGCCAGAAGTGGATCCAGCGCTCCGACGGCTCGCTGTTCAACCCGCAGTCGGGCCGCTGCCTCGACTCGCCGAGCGGCGCCACCGGGAACGGCACCCGCCTCCAGATCTACGACTGCAACGGCAGCGCGGCGCAGAAATTCGCCGTCAAGGGCGGCGCCCCGGTGCCCGCGCCCGCCGGGAAGTGCGTGGACGTCGCCGCCGACGACACGGGCGTCAACGGCACCGCCGTGCAGCTCTGGGACTGCCAGTCCTGGGCCGCCGACCAGCACTGGTACCACAACGCCAACGGCTCGCTGAGCACGATCGGCCGTTGCCTGGACATCAACGGCAACGGCACGGCGAACAACACACAGGTCGAGCTGTGGGACTGCAACGGCGTCGGCGGCCAGGTCTGGCAGCAGCAGGCCGACGGCTCGCTGCTCAACCCGCAGTCGGGCCGCTGCCTCGACGACCCCAACAGCGCAGGCGCCAACGGCACCCGGCTCCAGATCTACGACTGCAACGGCAGCGCCGCGCAGAAGTTCACCCTCAACTGACAGAGCGCGCAACGCACGTGTGACCGAGGTGGGGGGGGGGGGGGGGGGGCGGCCCCCCCCCCCCCCCCCCCTACCCCCCCCCCCCCCCCCCCCTCCCCCCCCCCCCCCCCCTGCCCCCCCCCCCCCCCCCCCCCCCCCCCCCCCCCCACCTCCGTCGCGCTCACGTCCGGGCCGACGCGTCCGCCGCTCCGCGGACGGGGAGCGTACGGCCCAGCCGGGCGAGCGGGGACAGGGAGATCGCCAGCGGCGAGAGCAGCATGCCCGCCGCCGCCACCAGGAAGCCGGTGCGCAGACCGCACTGCGCCGCGAGGAGACCGCCGAGCAGCGAGCCGAGCGGGGCCGTCCCCATGCCGACGAAGCCGATCGTCGCCGCCGCGCGGCCCTGCATCTCGTCCGGAGTGACGGTCTGCCGCACCGCCATCAGCGTCACACTGACCAGCTGACCGCACGCGCCGAACGTCAGGTTGACCGCCACGAGCGCCGGAACGGTCAGCGCGCCGCCGCCGTGCAGCGCGGGTACGCCGATCATCACGCTGTCGCCGAGCACGGCCGCGCACGCGAGCACCGGGCCGTGGCCGAACCGGCCCGGCAGCCGGGCCGCCAGCAGCGAACCCACCAGCGCGCCGGGCCCCGTCGCCGCGAGCACCAGCCCGACGACAGCGCCCGACAGGCCCAACTCCCTGGGCAGGAACAGCAGATAGACGGTCATCGTCGCCGCGAAGGCGCACTGGAAGGCGGCGGAGGCGAGGCACACCGCCCGCAACGACGGTTCACCGACGACGAATCCGACCCCCTCGCGAATCCGCCGCCGGACAGCGGGCGTACGTCCCGAGCGCCGAGGCACCGCCTCGCCGCGCCGAATCCGCCGGATCGACACGAACGACAGCGCGAAGAACAGCGCGCTGGACGCGAGCGCGACCGCCGCCGACAGCAGCGACACCAGCACACCGCCGAGCGCCGGGCCGCCGATCTGCGCCGCCGACCTGCTGCCTTCGAGCGCGCTGTTGGCGCTGACCAGTTGGTCGCGGTCCAACAGCCGTACGACAGACGCCTGATACGCCACGTCGAAGAAGACCGACAGCGCCCCGACGCCGAACGCGGCCACCAGCAGCACCGGCAGACCGAGCCCGCCGAGCAGGCACGCCACGGCCACCGCCCCCAGCGCCAGCGCCCGCCCGCAGTCCGCCGCCACCATGACCGTACGGGTCCGCCATCCGTCCACCCACGCCCCGACGAACAGCGACAGCAGCGGTATCGGCGCCTGCCCCACCGCCCGCAGCACCCCGACCTCACCGCCGTCGGCGCCCAGCAGCAGCACCGCGATCAGCGGCAGGACCACCGCGCTCCCGTGCTCCCCGAGCTGCGAGACCGTCTGCCCCACCCACAACCGGCGGAAATCCCGGTCCCGCCACAGCCCTGGCGGTCCCGGCGGCCCCTGCGAACGCTGCGATCCCTGCGGCCCTTGCGGCCCCTGCGACCCGGGCGTCTCCTGAGCCGCGGGCGGCTCGGCGGCCTTCGCGGGAACGCCTCCGTCGTCAGCGCGCGCCGGAACGGCCGACCACCCCTTCGTCTCCTCGGAACCGCTCAGTCATGGGCCCCGGGACCCTAGCCCCCGGGCGGCGAAGGGCGCACCCGAATTGTTGGCGGGGCCGGCCGGACCCGGCGTACCGGCAGGTCGGGGCGCGTCGCGGCGGTCCGACCCGCCCTGTGACGCCCAGGTGAATTCCCGGCCATGAGAGATCCGCCTGGGGTGTTATATCCACTCATGTGGGATTTGCGGCATTTATTATGCGCTAGAGTCTTGACCAGCGCTTTACATATGTCGCAGAGGTGAGCCGAGGAGGATACGTCATGGAACGGGATGTCCTCGTCGTAGGCGCATCCGCGACCATGTCGGAAGTCCTCCCCACGGCATCGCCGTATTTTCCCCGGGTCGCGCGTGTCGAGAACGCGCCTCGGGACGCCGTACCTGATACGGACCCCCTTTCCGCGCCTTACTGCTGACAGCGTCCGGCTCCCACGCCGGGCGCTGTGGCAGGAGCGCTGCGGCACGCCACCGCATAACGCGCGTCGTCACCCGGCACAGAACTCTGCCGGGTGACGCGCATGCTGGCGTCCGCGACCGGCACTCACGCACCCGCGTCCCGATGGAGCACGTTCATGGAACCAACCGCCCGCGCCCGAAAGACCCCGCTGCCGGGAGTCGGGGCCCGCTATGACATGACGACCGAGTCCGGCCGCCACCTGTCGGTGGTCGTGCACCAGGACGGCAGGCGGTTCCTGGCGTTCCATGACCCCGAGGACGACGACGCCTGCAAGGACGCGACCGCGCTCGCGCCCCACGAGGCGACCGCGCTGGCCGACCTGCTGACCCCCGACCCCGTCGGCCACCTGCAACAACACCTTGAGATCGACCTGGTCACCGAACACATCACCGTGAGCAAACGCTCGCCGTACGCGGGCCGCACGCTCGGCGACACGCAGGTACGCACCCGTACCGGCGCCTCGATCGTCGCCGTGCTCCGCCGCACCTCCGCCGTGCCCTCGCCCACCCCCGACTTCCGCTTCGCCGTCGGCGACACCCTCGTGGTCGTCGGCACCCGCGAAGGCGTCGGCGCCGTCGCCGAACTGATCACAGGAGGATAGAAACCTGTGCACAACACGACCGACATGCTCATCGAACTCGGAGCGATCATCCTCGCCCTGGGCATCCTCGGCCGCCTCGCGGGACGTGTCGGCTTCTCGCCGATCCCGCTCTACCTGCTCGCGGGACTCGCCTTCGGCAAAGGCGGACTGATCCCGCTCCAGGCCAGCGAGGAATTCGTCGCGACCGGCGCCGAGATCGGTGTCGTATTGCTGCTTCTCCTCCTGGGTCTGGAATACAGCGCCTCGGAACTCGTCACCAACCTCAAGACCCAATATCCGTCCGGCGCGGTCGACTTCGTCCTCAACGCATTGCCGGGCGCCGCCGCCGCGATCCTCCTCGGCTGGGGTCCGGTCGCCGCCGTCGCGCTCGCCGGAGTGACCTGGATCTCCTCCTCGGGTGTGATCGCCAAGGTCCTCGGCGACCTCGGCCGCCTCGGCAACCGTGAGACCCCGCTCATCCTCGGCGTCCTCGTCCTCGAAGACCTCTCGATGGCGGTCTATCTGCCGATTCTCAGCGCCCTGCTGGCGGGCGTGAGCCTGGCGGGCGGCACCCTCACACTGCTGATCTCGCTCGGCACGGTCGGGATCGTCCTGTACGTGGCGCTGCGCCACGGGCGGCTGATCAGCCGCGCCGTCTCCTCCGACAATCCCGAGATGCTGCTGCTGGTCGTGCTCGGCCTGACGCTGCTGGTGGCCGGTGTCGCCCAGCAACTCCAGGTGTCCGCCGCCGTCGGCGCGTTCCTGGTCGGCATCGCGCTCTCCGGTGAGGTCGCCGAAGGCGCCCGCAATCTCCTGACCCCGCTGCGGGACCTGTTCGCGGCGGTCTTCTTCGTCTTCTTCGGCCTGAGCACCATCCCCGCCGACATCCCGCCGGTCCTGGTCCCCGCGCTGATCCTGGCCGTCGTCACGACCCTCACCAAGATCGCCACCGGCTGGTACGCGGCGCGCAGGGCCGGAATCCGGCCCGCCGGACGGTGGCGGGCGGGCGGCACGCTGGTCGCGCGCGGCGAGTTCTCCATCGTCATCGCGGGACTCGCGGTCGGTGTCGAGCCCCGGATCGGGCCGCTGGCCACCGCGTATGTGCTGATCCTGGTCGTCCTCGGCCCGCTCACCGCCCGCTGGACCGAGCCCATCGCCCGCAAACTCACCGAGGCCATCCGCCGCCCGGAACCCGCGCCCGCCGCTCCCGCGGTCGAGTTGGTCAAGTCGGTGGAGCCGGTCGAGTCGGTGGAGCCGGTGGAGCCGGTCGAGATCGACGTGGACGCGGATGCCGATCCGGCGCCCAGCCGTACGTGACCTCCGCGCGCCAGGGGGCCGGGGCGTGGCCTGTCAGGCCCCCAGCCCGCGGACGTCACGCGAGGGGGCGGAGCGCCGGTCGAGCTGACTGACCATCACCCGCACCACCGTGACGACATCGGGGTCGTCCACCAGATAGACCTGCCGTCGGCCCTCGCGCCGTGAGTGCACGAGCCCGGCGAGCTTGAGTTTGGCCAGGTGCTGGCTGACCGCGGGCAGGGTCGCGCCGACCCGCTCGGCCAGCCCCGTGACATCGCAGTCGCCCTCGGACAGGATCCAGACGATCTGGAGTCGCATGGTCGACGCCAGCAAGCCGAAGGAAGCGGCGGCGTTCTGGAACAACTCCGGGCTGGGGTCGCCGAACTCCGCGGCAGACCTCGTCACGTGAACCTCCCTGACCGCAGCGGCTTTTCCGAGCACCAGAGTACGCATGCGGCGCCCGCGGTCCGCGCCGCTGGCATGATACTCTCAGTCAGTTGCGTAATTATGCAATCATGCAACTGGGAAGATTATCCTGATGCGTACGCGCGGGCAGACAAGGTGACGTGCCGCGCGTCGACACACCGGGGCGGGGATGATGGACAGCGGCAAGCGGCCGGACGACATCTACCGGGCTGACTTCGCCCAGGTTCTCGATCAGGCGCTGCGCGGCGAGCGCGTCCGGCTCGCGCTCCGCGCCCTGCCGGGCGCGCCCAACGCCGAGCAGTTGCGGACGGCCGCCCTGGCCGACGCCGACGCCATCGGTGCCACCGCGGCGCCCGAGTACGAGCGGTACACCGGCCTGCGCGCGCACTCCCGCGGCCGGGTCCGCCCGGTCGTGCGCGCGGTCGGCGGCCCCGGCGTCCTCGCCACCCTGGCCGTCCTGGTCCCGATGCTGAGCGGTATCGCGGCGGCGATCTTCCTGGTGCTGGGGTACGGGATCAGGGCCGTCGCGAGCGGCGCGGGAATCAGCGCCCCGCTGATCGACATCGGCTTCCTGTGCGCGGCGGTCTTCGGCGTCAGCCTGCTGATCGGCCTGGCCGGACTGGCGCTGACCGCCCGGCGCGACGGCGCGGTCACGCGCGAGAGCCGGGACGTGGCCGAGGCCCACGAGGCATGGCGGCAGGCGCTGCTGGTGCGGGGCGTACTGCCGTATCTGCTCGACCGGTTGGCGCGCGAGGCGGGGGCCGCCGCTCCCCGCGCGGTCGGCCCGCCGCCGGTCGGCGTCGACCTGGTACGCCAACGGCCGCGGCTGGGCTACAGCAGCCCGGGCTTCAGCTCGGGCGACGGCGTGAGTCTGGTGCGACAGCGGCCCCGGCTCGGCTACAGCAGCCCCGGCTTCAGCAGTCCGAACGACGGCGAGCGGTGACAACGGCCTGACCCGCCAAGGCGCCCGGTCCCGGCGCCCGGCCTACGTGGCCTCGGTGTCGTACGCGACGGGCTGGTACGCGACCGGCTCGGACCCGTCGGCCGCCCGCGCGGCGACCGGCGCGGCGGACGGCTTCGTGAGGTCCACGCCGCCGCTGAGCGTCCGCGCCGCCTCGCGCAACTCCTCGGCCTCGCCGTCCAGTCGCAGGCTGTCGCGGATCTCGCGCAGGCCGAGCGCATCGTCGTCGCCGAGCAGATTCTTGGCGATGAACGTCCGCGGGTTCAGGTCCTCGAATTCGAAGTCCTTGAACTCCGGGCCGAGTTCGCGCCGCACATCCTCCTTGGCGTCGTCGGTGAAGGAGCGCACCGCGCGGATGAGGTCTCTCGCCCGCGTGATCATGTCGGGCAGTTTGTCGCCGAAGACCAGCGTGGCCAGGACGAGCAGCGTCAGCAGCTTGAGCGGGCCGATGTCGAAGATCACCTTCGGTCACCTCCGAGAAGGGTGCGCGCGCGGGCGGGGACGGTCCGGACGGGGGCCCGTGCGGGCATTGCGCCTCGGTACCGCTACTCTCATAATTGCGCAATGTAGCAACTGTTGGGGTCCGGGCGGCACATCGCCGTCCGGCAACGGCGGACCGACGCATGTGGAAGCGGAGACGTTGATGCTCAGAAACGGACTGGAGCCCTGGCACCTGCTGGTGGTGGCGCTCGTGGTCATCGTGCTGTTCGGCTCCAAGCGGCTGCCGGACTCCGCGCGGGCGCTGGGCAAGTCGCTCCGCATCCTCAAGAGCGAGACCAAGGCGTTGAAGGACGACCCCGGTCCCGGCACGGCGACGGCCGGGACGAGCGCGGACCCCGCGGTCCGTACGGTCAAGTCCGCGCCCGGCGAGACCGTCGGCGCGCGCCCTGTGCGCGAACCCGAACGCGCGCCGCGGGACTGACTGACCTCCCTCCCGCGGCGCGCCGCGGGCCCGCGTGATCCGGGGCGCGGGCCCGTACGGCATCAGGGGCTGGCGTGGTCCCAGCCGTAGCGCAGTGGCTGACCGTGCTTGAGGCGGTAGACGTACAGCGCCTCGACGCGCAGCCCCCGCCCGTCGCCGTCGGCCTCGTCCTCCGCCTGGCATCCGGATGTGACTTGGAGCACGCGGGGCGGGCCTGTCACCCGTACCCGCATGCCGTCCGCCGGGCCTCCGTCGAGATGCGCCCACTCCCAGGCCACAGGTGTCCTTCCGGTTCGTCGTAGCGTTTCTGGCATAGCAGACACTTTAAAGGTTGCGTAAACCAGGAACTGTGTCCGGTGGGGAAGCCGGCCGCGGGTGCGACGCTCACGGATACCCCACAGAGCCATGATTTACCCTTGCCGCGTTGCGCAACCATGAAGCCTTGGGTGAAGCGCCGCTTCACCCGCCGAATCCGGCCGCACCACCCCACGGGGGCCGCCCGGGAGAGGGAGCACGGGAGATGACCGAGCCCTGGAGCGGCCGGGCCGCGGCGCGGGCGGCCGCTCGCGCCGAGAGCGGGCGGTCCCGGCCGTCGGGCCGCGGGGGCAGGCGCGCCAGGCAGGCCGGCCGGGGCCGGCGGTTCCTGAAGATCGGCGGCATATCCCTGGCCGTGCTCCTGCTGGTCACCGCGGGCGGCGGCTACTGGCTCTACCAGCACCTCAACGGCAACATCACCAGCGTGTCCCTGACCGACGGCGCGGGCAAGGACAGCGCGGGCCAGGAGAAGGCCGACGCCTTCGGGCGCACGCCGATCAACATCCTGGTGATGGGCAGCGACGGCCGGACCACCGAGGCCGACTGCAAACTGGGCGGCGGCTGCGCCAAGACCGGCGTCCAGACCGGGGGCAACGCCGATGTCGAGATGGTCGTGCACATCTCCGCCGACCGCTCCAACGCCACCGTGATGAGCATCCCGCGCGACACCCTCACCGACGTGCCCGCCTGCGAGAATCCCAAGACCGGCGCGTCCACCCCCGGCTACCACGGCATGATCAACAGCGCCCTGACGTACGGCCAGGCGTGCCAGGTGGCCACCGTCCACAAGTTGACCGGAATTCCGATCGACCACTTCATCCAGGTCGACTTCTCCGGCGTCGTCAGCATGTCCGACGCCGTGGGCGGGGTGTCGGTCTGTGTGGACGCCGACGTGTACGACACCTACTCGCATCTGAAGCTCTCCCGGGGCATCCACACCCTCAAGGGCGTCGGCGCGCTGGAATTCCTCCGCTCGCGGCACGGCTTCGGCGACGGCAGCGACCTCGGCCGTACGTACGCGCAGCACATCTACCTCAGCTCGCTGATCCGCAAGTTCAAGAGCGCGGGCACCCTCACCAACCCGGCGGCCGTCTACAAGCTCGCCAACGCGGCGACCAAGGCGCTGACCGTCGACACCGGCCTCGGCAGCATCAGCAAGCTGGTCGGCCTGGCCTCCGACCTCGACAAGGTCCCGTCCAAGCGGATCACCTTCACCACCATGCAGACCGGGCCCGACCCGACCGACCCCAACCGGGTGGTGGTCGGACCCGGCGCGAAGACGCTGTTCGCCACCATCGCCAACGACCAGTCGCTGACCACCGCCTCGGGCGGCACGTCCGCCGCGGCCTCGGCGACCGCGTCGGCGAGCCCGACCGCGACGTCCGTCCCCGCCTCGGCGATCACCGTGCGGGTGCGCAACGGCACCGGCATCGGGGGCCGCGCGTCCGAGATCGTCGACACCCTGACCGGCAAGGGCTTTAACCCGGCCACTGCGGGCGGCAACGCCCCGGCGCCCGCCGCCACCACGACCCTGACCTACGGCCCCGGCCAGCGGTCCGAGGCGGGGACCGTCGCCCGTACGCTCGGCATCGCGACGTCCCACCTCAAGGAGGGCGCCGTCGCCGGGCTCACCCTCGTGATCGGGGCGGACTGGCCGAGCGGCACCACCTTCCCCGGCGGGAAGTCCTCCGCGCCGCCCGCCGACACCAAGGTGGCGCTGGGCAACTCCCACGCCCAGACCGCCGACGACTCCGACACCTGCGCCAAGGTCAGCCGCTACCGGACCGTCCAGATCAACCGGGTCCCGATGACGCCGACCCAGGCGTACGCCGCCGCCCGTTCCAAGCCCGACTCGGACGACTGACCCGCGCACACACCCGTAACGCTTAAGCTGTTACGCAACCGTGGAACTGTCGTGGCGCGCACGCCGTTGACCTGGCAGACGCGCGCGGACGACATACCGGCGATCGACAACCGACTACCGACAACCCCCAAGCAACCGGAGGTAATTTCGTGGGCGTGACTCTGTCCAAGGGCGGCAATGTCTCTTTGAGCAAGGAAGCTCCCGGACTCACCGCGGTCACCGTCGGCCTGGGGTGGGACGTACGGACCACCACGGGCGCCGACTACGACCTGGACGCGTCCGCGCTGCTGTGTGACGTGGGCGGGAAGGTCCTCAGCGACCAGCACTTCGTGTTCTTCAACAACCTCGGCAGCCCCGACGGCTCCGTGGTGCACAGCGGCGACAATCTGACCGGTGGCGGCGACGGCGACGACGAGCAGATCAAGGTCAGCCTCGCCACCGTGCCCCCGCAGGTCGACAAGGTCGTCTTCCCCGTGTCGATCTACGACGCCGAGAAGCGCGGCCAGAGCTTCGGCCAGGTGCGCAACGCGTTCATCCGGATCGTGAACCAGGCCGACGGGCGGGAGCTGGCCAGGTACGACCTGACCGAGGACGCCTCGACCGAGACGGCTATGGTCTTCGGAGAGCTGTACCGCAACGGCGCGGAGTGGAAGTTCCGCGCCATCGGCCAGGGGTACGCCTCGGGCCTGGCGGGCATCGCCACCGACTTCGGCGTCAACATCTGACGTGGGTGCCGGCGTCACCACCTCTGACGCCGGCCGCCGCGTCGGCCGCTGACGTCCTCGGCCGGGGGGGGGGGGGGGGGGGGGGGGGGGGGGGGGGGGGGGGGGGGGGAAGGGGGGGAGGGGGGGGGGGGGGGGCCACC
>NZ_JBVHLD010000033.1:0-26911 GCF_055559175.1 Streptomyces sp. NPDC024632 | reverse complement strand
GAGATACGACAAGACCGCGACCCTCTACCTCGCCGGACTCCACCTCGCCGGCATCTTCATCTGGTCCGCCCGATGATCCAAACGAAACGCCCTAGGTGTCAGCGCCGACGGCATGCGGCTGGCCGACAACCGCAGGTCGCCGGCCAGCAGGAGGAGATCGGGTCAGCGGGTTGCGTTGGCCCACGCCTTGTAGTCGGCGACGATCATCTCCAAGCGCTGCAGTGCCAGGTCCACTCGCGGGTTGTTGGGGCGGGCGTTCTTGCCGAAGTCCAGGATGTCCTGGATCGCCATGACGAACTCGGCGGTGGTGGTTCCGCTGCCGCGCTCGTTCGCGGTGGGGGTGCTGGCGGCCTGCAGGGTTGCGGCGTTCTCGACCAGTTCGCGGAAGTCAGGGGCGACGCCATTGCTGTATGTGGCGGCGTGGACCAGGGAGGTGAGGGCTCGGCGGAGGGCCGTCTGGCCGTCGCCGAACATCCTTTCCCGGTAGGAGCCAACTGTGTGCCTGTCTTCGGTGGCGTGGCTTACGGTTCGCTGGCGGCGTTCAGCGCCTGGGTGAAGTCCGGGGGCGTCATAGGTGCCGTGCCGCTCGATCCGGCGACGGTTCGTCCGTTGTACCTCAGGGTGGGCGTGCCGGCGATTTTGCTCGTGTTGAAATTTTCGACCATTCGGTTGGCCCAGGTGGCGAAGGTGCCTTCCTTCACTGCCGTCTCGAACTTCGCGCTGCCCTTCAGTGCCGGCACTTTATCCGCGATCTTGAGGAGATAGCTGGTGCTGTTGAACCTGTCATTTTCCTCCGAAGGGTGATTCTCTTTGGAGTAAAGCTCGGCATGGTAGTCTAAGAATGCTTCCCGGCTTACATTGAGGTCGGCTCCGAGTGCTTCGAGTGCCCTGTGTGACCCGTGTCCCCCGAACCTGGCGTCAAGGAAGTTGCGGAAGTTGAACGAAAGGCGGTAGCGGCCGTCCCGGTACCCCTTGAGAACTTCCGGCCCTACGTTTTGCTCGAACTCGGCGCAGACGGGACAGCGTGGGTCCTCGTATAGGTCCAACCTGTCCTTGGCGTGGCCCAGTACCAAGGTGGCGCCTTCCTGCCCGCTGGTGTTGGCGGGTTGGACCAGCGGTTTCTCTGCGGTTGCCTCTGCGTCGTCCCGAGTCGTGGCGAACACGGTGACGCCTGCCGCAATGATCAGTGCCGTGACGACACCTCCACCGGCAATTAGTTGTCGGCGTATCCGGTCATGCTTTGCCTGCTGTTCCCGCTCAAGCCGCAGCCGTTCGCGTGCGGTCGGGTTGGGATTGGTGTCGCGTGGACGCATGGTGGATTCTGAGCCTTCCTCGACGGCGTCGAGTGACGCCGTCGCCGGTAAACCTAGATCGCGCCGCTCGTGAATTCCCGCACTTCAGCTTGGATGGCTGACTTCCATACGGCTTCTTCGGCACGGATCAATTCGGGTACTTCGTCGACGCAGTGTGCGCTGACAGCTACTCCGCCGCCTGGGTGGGGAGCTGCCACCACCCAGCCTTCTCCCGGGACGTTCCAGCGCCGCGCGGGGGTTGCGATTCCGTCGATGGTGATGGAGTGAGGTTGGCCGTCGGGGTCGATGGACGTGAGGTACGAGACGTCGCGGATTACCCACTTGCGTACCGGTCCCTCAGGAAGATCGAGGGAGAGGTCTTCTACCAGGTGCAGCAATGCCCAGTTTGCGTAGTCTGCGAACTCGACGCCCCGCTTGAATTGGGGAGAGAACGAGAAAACGGAAATCCAGGGCTCGGTGCGGGTCCGAGTTCCTCGCGTGAGCCCGATTCCCGTGACCTTACGGTCGCCGTCTCCGCAGAGGGTCATCGGGGAGGTGACGGGAGCGAGCGAGCTGTCGCAGTCGTACACGGGAAAGCTCGCCAGTATGTCTTCTCGCAGTGCCACGAAATCTCCTAGAAAAGAGGAAATTACCGGATGAAGGCACCGGTCAGTATAGGTTGTCGTGGCCTGCGCGGAGGCGCCTCTACGGAGAGCGTGTCAGTGAGCCTTTTCCATCATGGGTTTGAGCTGGTCAGATGCAGGGTGAGGACGGCTTGGATGAGGCTGGTGATCCGGGTGGTGGAGCACCGGAGTTGCGCAGGAGTCGCCAGTTCTTGAGGGTCGCCATGGCCTGCTCGACGAGGGCGCGGATTTTCGCGTGGGAGCGGTTCACCGCCTGCTGACCGGCAGAGAGGGTCCCCCATTGTCCCCGGTACGGGATGCGGACGGTTCCGCCGGCGCCGCGGTAGCCCTTGTCGGCCCAGCGGGGGATGTCGGCCTGGGCGAGGGCGTCGATGATGCCGTGTTCGCGGGCTGCTCGGATGTCGTGGACGGCGCCGGGCAGGGCCGGTGAGGCCCACAGCAGTCGGCCGGACGGATCGGTGAGGACCTGCACGTTCATGCCGTGTTTGTTGTGCTTCCCGGAGTAGAAGGGCCGGTCCGCGGCGATGCGGTCGATGGGCAGGAGCGTGCCGTCCAGGAGGACGAACGCCTTCGTCGACGCGGCGCGCACGGCATCGGCCAGGGTGGGTGCGAGGGCGGCCAGGAGGTCCACGGCCTCGGTGACGTAGCGGTATGCCGTCGTGGTCCCGATTTCGAACCCGGCCGCGAGCGGGGCATACGGATGGCCGTTGCGGAGATGGACGAGAGTGGCAGGGCCTGGCGGCCGGCACTCAGGCGCCGCCAGCGGGTGCCGAGCTCCCGGCGGAGCTGACGGAGCTCGGCGGACAGGAAGCGCAGGGCAGAACTGGACACGTCGACGCCCGACGGGTAGACAAGCACACGAAGCCTCTGGTGGAGACGGATTTCTTGGTCGAAAACCCATCTACCAGGGGCTTCGCCACGTTGTCACCCCAACTGCACGCGCCCACCGGCAGGTTGGAAAAGGCTCACTGACAGCGGCGAGTCCCAGGGCGGCGGCTGAAGAGTCGGCCGCCGGGCGAGGTCGGCATATTGGCCTTCTCGCCACCTCTGATGAAAACAGAAGGGTTCGATCTGCTATTTTCTTTAATATGAGGGAAGCGGGAAATAAAATTTCCCGCTTCCCTCATAGACCAATGCTCCCGGTCATTTCTTGTTGCGTTGTCCTCGGCTGACCCAGATCAGCGATGCCAGGATTGCAACAAGGAGGACGATTGCGATAGTGACGCGGAGCGGCTTGCTGAGCTCGTCCTGGGCCCAGGGGACGAACAGGAACATAGCCACTATGGCCACAGCCACAGATGCGAACCACGCAACGACTCTGGTCCTGTAGGTTCTCACTGCTCCTCCTGGTGGCTGACTGACTACGAGCTGCGCAGCGCGTTTTTCGCGCATTTGACGGTGGCTCCGGCCCCTCCCGATACGGCTTGGTTCTCCTAGCGCTTTCGAGTGAGTAGAACGATAAGAAAATAGAAGAAAGCCACTAGGGCAACTACGAGCACGGTTATTCCCAGAACGGCCCCGCTGAAAGCCAAATAATACGCCTGGGGTTCGGTCCCCTGTCCGGAGCTGATTGCCGTGCTATCGGTCACCACTTTTTGCCCCTCCGTTTCCTGTATTTTTGCATACCTCCGGTTCGCATGAAAAGTTGGAATGCTATGAGGGCGGCGACAACCACCACGATGACGAGCCAGACGAAGATATTCACCGGGTTCCTTTCGGTTCAGGGGCCGGGCAAGGGTGCCCGGCCCCCAGGCGTACCAGGTCAGAACAGGCTTGCCCCTAGTTTGAAGGCGTCCTTTGCGTCGTTGAGGAAGCTCACGGTTCGGAGGCGTCGCCGGAACCGCTGGGCCCGTAGTCGCCCACGATGTCCAGCCCTGTATCGATGGCGCAGCCGGTCGCGGCCTCAGTGGCGAGGCCGATTCCCGTGGTGGCGGTTCCTGTGAGTCCTGCGACGAGAGCTCCTTGAGCTCCACCCCTGAAGCAGGACGTCGCGTATTTCGACCAGGGCACCTCGCCGGTCGGATCGACGTTGTTGATGGGGTCGTCCCCGGCGTAGGCGTAGCGGTTTCCCTGGGCCGGGTCGGCGAGGAAGGAGCGTGCATCCTGGGTGGTGAAGCGGCCGGTGGCGGGGTTGTACCAGCGTTGGCCGTATTTGATCCAGCCGGTGGTGCGGTCGTAGGTGCCGCCGACGAAGCGGTACGGGTTCTGGGCCGCTGCGGAGCCGGTGGCGGTGGTGGTCTGATAGGCGCCGTAGGGGTCGTACTGACAGACGGTGGAAGTGACCGTGGACTGGTTGATGAATTCCACGGGGGATCCGAAGCCGTCGATGACGTAGTACGCCTCGGTGCCGGTGGTGGTGCGCAGGACCAGGGGCTGGCTGGTGGTGGGGTCGTGAGTTTTTCGAGCACAAGACTGCTGGGCTCATCCGCGGAAGGAGCCCCGCCTTCAGATGGCGGCATCGGATCCGGCTGCGCAGGGGTGGGCGGTTGTCTCTCCGGGACAGGCACTTCGCCAGCTCGGACGCGGCGGCGCACGTCGCTTGCTGTCGTAGGAGAAATGCCGGCAATCCGTGCCAGCTCACGTACCGGGGCGTCGGGCTTTTCCTTGAGTACCTGAGCGGCGCGCAGCCGTCCTTGAGTGCTGTTCACGGGGCGCATCCGGCCGTCGCGCCCGACGCGTGCGTTCAGCGGCTGTCCAGGGGCAGGTAAGCGCCGGCGGATCGCGGCAACCGACTTCGCGCCGAGCCCGGAGGCCGCCGCGACAGCACGGTCCGACATCTGGGGGTGGGAGGCGATGATCCGAGCTGCGGCCGCCCGCCGGTCCGCGAGTGAGAGGGGGAGGCCGTGCGCGACGTTGTTCTCGACCGCACGCAGGAAGGCGTCTTCTGGTGACCCGTCGAAGAACTCCACCTCGATGACGTCAAGGCCCTTCGCAACGGCCGCCAGGAGACGGTGCATGCCGTCAATCACTTGCATGCCCACCCGATGCACCACGATAGGAGGGAAAGGTTCCTCCACTTCCACCAGCCTGTTGAGGTGCTCCTGGTCGATCCCCCGCAAGCGTGGTGACTCCCCGGGCAGAACTGACGTGACCGGTACGAAAGCTGTCGGTGCTCTGCCAGTCGGCAATGTGGATTTGCTGGCCGGTCTTCTTCGCGCTGCTGGTCCGAACTGTGGTGCTGGAACGTCTGTCTCAACATCAGGTTGAGACATCCTTCCCCCTTGGGGTCATTTTTCACAAATAGGACATGTTTTGCTGCTCACGACAGGAACACAACAAGTGTCAGTCGGCTCCGACGGCATTGCACCGAGCGGTCCGGCTGTCCCGGCGGCCCACGTGCGTTCTCGGCGGTTGTATCCGGCTTGCTGTGAATACGTTTAGGGCATACGTCAGTCGATGTGTGCAGCATTCATGGTCGTGCCATCGTTGCCATCTGTCTAGAGCTGCTAACAGCCAGTCATGCGGCGATGGTTGCCAGCCGGGCTAAGACCGGCCCGGAATCCCGCACAGGCCGGTCCGGACTGGCTGAGAAGGACCGTTGCACAGGCTTGGATGCGGGGACCCGCACGGGAGGGAAGGGGGCCGCGGCAGGCCAGAACTCATTCCCCGTTACAAGGGTGATGACGGAAAAACTGAGCCCAACGTGGCTGGCCTTGCACCGGAAGCGTGTGCGCCTGGCGCATCTCAGCGTGAAGTCCCTGTCCACTGCCCAGCCTCGCCACGTTGCCCGGCATGGCCGAAATTCTGGCGGATCCTCCGCCGGTACAGTCCAGACCAACCGCTTAACGTTAATTGCGACAGCCGCCTCCACTCGCATACGGGACGTTGAAGCGCTCACTTCTGCATTGAATTCAGCGCAGCCGCGCAGTTGCTGACTGTTGGTGCCAGCACCATGGAACCGGAAACGAACAACAGCCCCTGCCTGCTGTCTTCCTGGATTCCCGGAGATGTTCCTCCGGAGAGGAAATATATCCCCGTCACGCCGGAACTGGATCCCGCTGCCGATGAACGGCGGTCTGTGACAGTGAACTCGATCTGGTCCGCTCCGCTGGTGTAAAAGCGGAGCCTTCGGTAACCATTGATAGGCGAGTCAATTTTTGTCATGGTGAAGGCTTTCTCGCACAGGGCGGAGTAAATATCGAACTCATCCCCGCCGAGATCCAGTTCTATACGGCCTATGTGGGCCTGGGCCGCCTGCTCCACGGCGTGGGGATGCGGTATCCAGTTGCGCTGACCCAGGGAGAGGGCTGCCTCAGGGCCTTCCAGCGTGAGTGTGTGATGTATCCCGCCCGTCCGCACGATGACCTGACCACGTGAACCCGATTCGACCATGGCACCGCAAGCGGCAGCTGCGCTGGCAGTTTCGTGTACGTCTTCACACTGCAGGGCGATGCCCGCCACCACCGGACCGGGCTGACGCGCCGGTTGAGCTGCCGCCCAGCCTGAAGTCACGATCACATGGGCCTGGCCGCGTCTGAGAAGAACGGAGCTACCGTCGACCTCAACCACGTCAGCGACCCGTGTGAACCCGAGGCGGGACATCAAAAAGGCGATATTGGTACAAGCCCTTTGTGTGTACAGCTCTATGTGCGATATGCCAAGAATTGTCATTTCGGGGATGCCTCATAAAAATTCGTCTAGTGTTCGATTCGGTTCTCTTCGATGTGCGGTTCCAGAAGAGACTGGAAGAACAGCATGACCGGTGCCCGATCCACGATCAACCATGGCTGGTGCCTGACAGCGGTTTGTTCAACTGCGTATCGCGGCAGTTGAACAAACATCGGCAGATCATGTCGGTCCCCGCGCCCGTGCGGCCGACCGCCACCGCGCTAGATCTGGTTAGCGGCCCAGCAACTCGCTCCCGGCGTAGCCGCCGGCCCGCAAGAATCAGGAACTGCCCCACTCGTACTCGTCGGCCGCGGCACGCTGACCAGACAGCGGTCAGTGGAAGCAGCCGATCCAGGATCCCAGGCACTTCGAAGGCGACCTCACCACCGGCTACGCCGAGCCTTGTGCTTCTGCGACGGCTGCCGGCCGGACATGTCCGCAACGCGTACGGCCGCCCCACCTGCCCCCAAGGCGCGGCTCCTGTCGGTCTGCAGCACGGAAACCCTTGCCTCACTTCGTCACCGAACCCGGTTACCGCTCCGTAGGACCCGGACCGGCGGCCACCAGCGGGCTCACCGCGACAACCGTCTGATCACGTGCCGCGATAGTCGCTGGGAACCTATCCGCTTCATTACGCCGAGCGCGGCCACGCCTACCTGCGCACCTCACCCCAGCAGCCGGGTCAGCGGACTGCTGGGGACCATTCATGCCTTCAGGCAATCCATTGCGGTCGGCGGCGCGGCGGCGGGTTGGTACCGCCCTCTGCGACTGCTGCACCAAGGCGTTCGGCCGCATCGTTCAATACAGCAGGGGACAGGGTGTAGGGAATACGCAGACGGGTTTCGCAAACACCAGGGTCGATGGAGAAACAGGAGCCGCTCTCGATGCGGATGCCGCGGTCGCGGGCTTGTCCGGCGATGGTGCTGGCAATCGGATGGCCGAGGTCTACCCATAGGGACAGGCCGCCTGGGGGAAGATGCCAGGACCAATCGGGCAGGTGCGTGGCGAGTGCGGCGTTCAGGGCGTCTCGTTGGAGGCGGAGTTGCTCCAAGCGGGGCGGCAGCAGTGTTCTTGCCTGTTTGAGCAGATGCAGGGCCATGAGCTGGTCGAGGACAGAACCGCCGAGATCATTGGCGATCCTTTCCGAGGCGAGTTCGTCGACCAGGTCGGAGGGGGCACGCAGCCAGCCGATGCGCAGCCCGCCCCAATAGGTCTTGCTCATCGACCCGAGAGTGATGACGCGTGAAGCATCGCGAGGGGGAGCGTGCGACGCGAACGGTACGGGCGGCGGAACATCGAGGGCGACTTCGGCCAGGGTTTCGTCGATGACGAACCAGGTGCCGGTGTGCTGCGCAACGTGCAGGAGATGGGCGCGTGTCGCGTCGGGCATCAACAGGCCCGTGGGGTTGTGGAAATCGGGGATCAGGTAAGCCAGATGGGGGACGCTTTGTCGCAGCGTGGCGTCCAGGACACCGGTATCCCAACCATGGTCGCCGACCGGCACCGACACCGGGCGCAACCGGTGCCGGCGCAGGGCCTCAAGCGCGTTGGGGTAGGAAGGAGTTTCGATGAGAACGCGGTCGCCTGGACCGCAGAGGAGCGAGAGGACAAGGGTGAGTGCATGCTGAGCGCCGCTGGTGACAAGGATCTGCTCGGGGGTGGTGGCAAGACCTCGCACGGTGTAGTGCGCGGCGATGGCTTCGCGGAGTTCGAGCAGGCCGTGCGGGTGATAGCCCGGGGTGCGGGCGTGGGCGGCCAGATCCGGTGTCACCGCGATCAGAGCCTGGGCGATGACATCGTCCGATAGACCTGGCGCGGCGCGAGCGAGATCGATCGTGGCACCGTCGATTGCGACGGTGCGGGCGATATTTGCCAGCGTCCGGCCACTGGGCAGGGCTGTCCACGTACCCGAGCCGCGCTGACTGTGCGCGAACCCGGCCTCCCGCAGGCGGTTGTAGGCAGCTGTGACAGTGGTGCGGCTTATACCGAGGACAACCGCGAGACCGCGTTCTGACGGCAGTCGGACCCGCAGGGCGATCTGTCCGTCAAGGATGAGCCGGCCGATGGCATCGGCCAGCATCCGATAGGAGAGTTCGCGCTCAGAGGACTGCGGGAGCAGGGCAGAAAGTTGCTTGCTCCCCAGGCTCCGTTTGGTACCTGCGGTGGACGGCGGGCGGTTTCGGTCAGTCAACTTCCCTCCAGAGGGCCCTGGATGGCAACGGCAGGCGCACAGGCGTACGGGTTTCCCGGCGATGTGTGAGACCGCTGAAGCCGATCAGGCGGGTCTGCGGGTTCGGCTCTTCCAGCCGATCGCGCCCAGGGCAGTAAGAGCGAGCAGGGACAGGGCGGTCCAGTCGGGAGTGAAACTCCCGGTTGTGTCTCTCACCAACCCAAGGGCCGGCGCCACCAGGATCACGGCAATCTGGTTGACCGCCATCGCCCACCCCAGCGCGAAGCCGGACTTGCCCGGGGGTGCGCAGTCCGCCACGTAGGCCACCCAAGGCCCGTACCAGCCGAACCCGAAGAACCCGAGCCAGGCCATCAGGCAACCGATCACGAGCCCGGAATGCAACGGCACCCATGCCAGGGCCACCAGACCAGCGATCGCGCAACTCATACACGTCAGGACGGGTACGGACCGGCTGGAGGAGCGATCGCTCCAGGCTGCCAGCGTGATCCGCCCGACGACACCGAAGCTGAGGGCCACTAACAGATAGGAAGCAGCACCGCCTGCGGTCACCGATGCCGTTGCATGCAGGTAAAGCTCCGTCAGCAGCAGCAGCCCGTACTGCACCGACGTCATGGCCACTCCGGACAGCATGATGGTGACCATCTCCGGTGTGCGGGCCACGTCCAGACGCGCCGCGACCTGCGCACGAACCGAGCGACCGTCCCTTGAGGGCGTCGAGGAAACAGCGGGTGAGCGGTAGAACCCCATGAAGACTGCACCGCCGACCAGTGCCAGCGCTCCTGAGCCCACCAGCGGGGCCCGCCAGCCGTAAGAGTTCGCCAGCCATGGGAGAGTCGCCGCCGCCAGCGCACCGCCCAAAGGCAAGCCGGCCTGACGGATGCCCATCGCGAACCCGCGCTGCGAGGGAGCGAACCACGACGCCACCGACTTGCTCCCCCCGGGTTGAGCAGTGCTGTAACCCGCTCCCACTATCAGCAAGAACACCAGCAGCCACCCATACCCGGGCGCCAAGCCCGCAGCCAAAAGTCCAAGGGCCACGATGACACTGCCTCCGCCCACTACCCACCGTTCGGGATAGCGGTCCAGCAGCTCGCCCGCCACCAGCAGTCCCGCCAGTGGAATCAGCTGCGCGGAAGTCACCAGCAGCCCGATCTGCGTCGTGTTCAGATGCAGATCACGCTGCAGGACGACGGTGATCGACCCGATGCCCTGGACGAAGAAGCAAGCACAAGCCTGGGTGAACGTAGCAATCGCGAGAACCACCCAGCGATAGCTGTCAGAACGTACGCCCTCGTGTTCGCTCACCTGCTCTGCAAGCTTCACACCAACTCCAGCAGGATCAACTGACCAGTTGTGGAAAAGGGGCTCCGGCGCAGCAGCTACGGCTCGTCAGGCCACGCCTGTGTCCACAGCGGGGAATGACTGCAAAACGCGGCCCTCCAGGTATGCGCCTGCAGCCTGGGGAAGAGACTCCGTCCGGCCACTGCGCAAGACCGTCAGACTCCCGGTCGTTGGCACACCTGGGTCCGGCTGAAGTCCCAACAGAACAAGGGCCTGGTTAGCCAACTGGGCCGCCGAACCATGGAGAACGGGCGCGCTTCTGCCTGCGGCCTGCAAAGCTGCGTGGATCTGGGGAGCGACCAGTTCGTAGTGCGTGCATGCGAGCGCAACCGCCTGAACATCGACCGGAGTACGTTCCACAGCGGTGGCGATGGCATCTGCCAAGGCTGCGCTGTCTGCGCATTCGATCGCATCTGACAGACCATGGCATGCGACCTGCGTCACCGATAAGCCTGCCGCGAACTGTTCTATGAGGTCTCGCAGTTGCGGGCTGCCGATCCCCGTTGCGGTGCCCCACACCGCCAGCGGACCACCCGCTGCGGCTGCGGCCTCGACTGGGGGCAACGTCCCCACCACGCGCGTTCTCGGCTCAAGGTATTCCTTGATAGCAGGCAGAGCATGCAGAGTCGCCGTGTTGCAGGCAACGATCAACAAGTCCGGTTCATAGGCAAAGGCCGACTCAGCCACCATCAGCGCCCGCCCTCGCAGATCCTCCGGGGAGCGCACCCCCCAGGGCATGCCATCCGGATCGGTAGCCAGCACCAGATCGGCATCAGGACGCAATCGTCGAACCGCTGCGGCTGTGGCCAACATGCCCAACCCCACATCCATGATGGCGACACGAGGCTGCCTGTTACCGGACCCGTGCGGATGCCCGCCGAACTGGTGGCTCAGGGAACTCCCTGTCATGCCTGCACTCTCCCGCGTAGCTTCTTCGACATCACCAGCGGCAGTCTGCGGCGCGGGCTGGTACGAAGGACAGATCCAATTGGCCCGAAGTGGCTTTGAGCTCGATCAGCCGGGTCAGGACCGGGGTCGGCGACGGGTGTTGTGGAGGGCACTGGCTCCGTTAGAGCGCCTTGAACTCCGCCTCCCAGGCGGGCTCGTAGACTCCGTCGCGGTCGTCGGTGACCAGCAGGATTACGGAGGGGCCGCCGCCGGGGCCGGGAAGGATCCCGTGCTGGGCGTACCCCTGGCGCTTGGCGTCCCAGCGGGCGGCGTAGTGCGGATTGTTGAACATGCCGAGGTGCTCCCAATAGAGCGGGCGATCGGGGTCGTCGGTGTGAATGGCGAAGTCGGGGTAGCGGGTCTGGCGGTCGAGGGTCAGCGGCTGTTCGTACGCCCAGCGACCCTGAGCGAGCCGGTCGAGGAGGTCGGCGATGATGACCTCGTTCTTGCTGCGCACGGCGAGGCCGAGGTGGGTGAGGTGGATCAGATTCGAGTCGAAGACGCCGATGGGCTCGCCCTGAGGGTTTGGCAGGGGCCAGCCGGCTGGGGTTGAAGAGAATCGGTGAAGTGGCGGGCGGCGCCGGAGGCTGTTGGAGAGGACAAGGCGATCAGGTCCTCCAGCGGTTCTTCGTGGCAGATGATCAACCGTTGGGTCTGCCGGATCAGCGCGGTGTAGAGCAGTTCGCGGGTGACGCCCGGGCCTGGGCGGGCAGCATCAGAATCACGGTGCCGAACTCGCTTCCCTGGCTCTTGTGGATCGTCAGCGCCCAGGCCAGTTCGAGCGCGGGCTCATCCCTGCTGCCGCTGCGCCAGGTGATCCGCCACCCGGGCTGGGAGGAGAACTCCACCTGGGTTTGCCACGGTGCCTTGCGCATCTCTCCGGACTTCAACTGGCCGGTGAAGACGCCGAGTTCACCGTTGGCGACATACTTCCTGGGTTCCTTGGACCGGGTAGTAGAGGCATGGTAAGCGGGCAGATGGCGGTTGGCGGTGTTGACGACCCACAGCCTCACCGCGCTGTACCACATCTACGCCAAGCCCCCCGCGCGTACTTTGGTCTTCCACAACCGCATCGCCCTCGCGGACGCGTTTTCCGGCTGGCTGCCGGACACCGCCGCCGCCCTGGACCCGGGCAGCCCGGTTCACATCGACGGCCTGTGGTCGCGCGTCATCCACAGTCGCCAGCCCAGCGAGGAACGCCGAGACCTCCTGGAGGACTTCGCCGACAGTGCCCGGCACTGCGCGGTGCTGTCCAACGTGCGGGTCCTCAACGAGGCGTCGACATGCCGGATGTCGACGCGGTGGTCTTCGCCGCTCCCCGCTACTGCGTCATCGACGCCATCCAGGCCATCGGCCGCGGACTGCGCCAGCCCCCTGGTGCGGGCAAGAAGACCACTCTGGTCATCCCCGTCTACCTCCACAACGGTGCCGACATCGCCGGCCTGCTCCACGACTCGCAGTTCGCGAACCTGCTCACCTTGCTGCAGGCCCTGCGTGCCCACGACGGATCGTTCATGGACCGCATCGCCCTGCCCGCCCGCACACGCTCCTCCGCTGGGGGGCGGGACGTCTTCTATGCCCAGCCCGAACGCGCCGCGCAACTGGCCCGCGTACTCGGCTGCTCCGGCCACGCCGCTGTCCCCGGGGCCGCCGACCTCGTCCTGGCCGACTGGGAACCGTTCGACCCCGCCGTCTACCACCAGCACATCCGCACCCGCCTGCCCAGCCACACGGATCCCACTGCTTCGCCGGACCCGCCGACGTCCGCTTCCCCGCCCCGGCGGGAACACCCCTGAGACCCTGCGCCCCTTGGAGATTGACGTGCCCACCCCCACCGGCGAGCAGGAAGCCGCCGCGACCGCCTTCGAAGCCGGCGACCACCTTGCGGTGCAGGCCAGTGCCGGTACCGGCAAGACCACCACCTTGTCCATGCTCGCCACCCGCACGCCGCGCCGTGGCCGCTACCTGGCCTACAACCACGCCATCGCCACCGACGCCGCCACCCGCTTCCCCGCAACGGCCACCTGCACCACCGCCCACTCCTGGCCTACCGGGCCCTCGGCCACCGCTACCACCACCGCCTCAATGCCCCGCGCGTGCCTGCCTGGAAAACCGGCCAGGATCTCGGCATCACCGGTCCGGTCCGGATCGGACCGCACGAGATCACCCCCCGAACGCTCTCCTACACCGTGCTGCGCACCGTTGCCCGGTTCTGCCACTCCGCCGACACCGACATCAACCGTCGCCACGTCCCCGCACTGCGCGGCCTGGACGACCCCGGCCTGCGCCGTGAACTCGCCGCCCACATCACCCCCTACGCCCGCAGAGCCTGGGACGACCTGCGCGACCCCGAGGGCACGAAGGTCCGGTTCGACCACGACCACTACCTCAAACTGTGGGCACTGACCGGCCCGCGGATCGACGGCGACTTCATGCTCCTGGACGAAGCGCAGGACACCAACCCCGTCGTCGAACAGGTCTTCCTCGACCAGCGGAACCGCATGCAGCTGGTCATGGTCGGTGACTACGCCCCGGCCATCTACGGCTGGCGCGGTGCCCGCGATGTCATGACCGGCTTCCACGGCACTGCCCTGGCCCTGCCGCGTTCCTTCCGCTTCGGACCCGCTCTTGCCGACGAGGCCAACCGCTGGCTGACCGCCGCCGGCGCTCCGATCCGCCTGACCGGCACCGAACATGTCCCCACCACGATCGGGCCCTGCTCCGCCCCTGACGCCGTGTTGTGCCGCACCGACGTCGGCGCCATGAACGAAGTCCTGCACCTCCTCCAGGCCGGCCTGCGCACCGCCCTGGTCGGCGGCGGAGGAACCCTGCGCCCCCTGGCCCTTGCCGCCGGCGAACTCAAAGACGGCCGCCGCACCACCCACCCCGAACTAGTGCTCTTCCCCACCTGGGGCGCCGTCCAGGACTACGCCGCCCACGACCCCGCCGACAGCGACCTCCAACCCCTGGTCGGCCTCGTCGACAAACACGGAGTCCACGCCATCCTGACCGCCGTCAGCCAACTCCACGACGAAACAACCTGCCTGGTCACCGTCTCCACCGCCCACAAAGCCAAGGGCCGCGAATGGTCTCGCGTCCAGATCGCCTCCGACTTTGCCCCGCCCAAGGACACCGACCAGCCCGGACCCGACGGAACCCCCATCCCCGCACCCGTCGACAGCGCTGAAGCCCGCCTGGCCTACGTCGCTGTCACCCGCGCCCAAAACCTCCTAGATCGCACCGGCCTGTCCTGGATCGACCGCTACCCCGACACGGCCACCATCGGATAGACGGCCTTCCCGTCTTCTTGGGCTGGCTCCATCTGTCTACCGTGGCGGCGTCCCTGCAGCCCCTCCGCCGACCACGCATGGGAGCAACACGCACAGCCGGGATGCAAGGAGCGACGTCCATTGCAGCAGTCCATGCCAATAAATTCCGTCGGTGTTCTTACCTGCTGTGGGGTGCTGCGGTCGGGCAGGTTCTGGCGGTTTCCCCGTTCGATTTGGATGCGATTTTCAGTGTGCGAGTGTCGATAGGTCTGTGATGGCGTTGTTGACCATGGTGGCGAGTTGCGTATCGCTGAGTGCGTGAGGGTCGGTTGGGTCGTGCCTGTACCTGAGGGTGATGTTGACGTCATTGAAGCGCAGCCATGCCCACCAGGTCACGCATTCATCTTGCTCCCGCTCGCCGCATGTGAATTGTGCCTGGTCTGCACTCTCGGCTCGGGCTCCGATGTCGTACGTGCTGGCATTCGGGTAAGCGTCCGGATTCACTTTTTCTGGCGACGATGAACGGAAGTCTCGCTTTGCGGCTGACTCGGATGCGAACCCGTAGACTACTTCGGTGAAGTCATCTGGACCACGGTTCCAACTGCGAGAGACCGATCGGCTGATGGCGTAATCATGCGCTTTTGTATTGCTCCAGTCTTGAGGCCCGCGCAGCGAGGGCAAAAGCATGTCCCGCCGCTGCCTGCTGTCGCCGCCTGCGGACTTGTGGACAACGACGACAGTGACCAGGACAGCAGCTATGACGACTGCTGCGATGACGGCTGCTCTTCGGATGTTCACCACCCGGCATACTTTATCTGATCGAACCCGGCTGTGGCGTTGATTCTCACCCAGTGCAAAAGGGATTTATCGAACTCCGTGAAGGTGAGCCCTGCGCCATAATCGTCCCACAGGTTCATTCCCAGGCCGCTTACGGAAAGATCCCCGGGGTCAGTATGGCCGGTGCCAGGCAACTGCTGTCCGATCTCCAGGGCCTGGCGGTTGAATTTGACGCTACGTCCGACGAAGCCGTAATGAATATTTGACCAGATGTCATAAAGCACCTGCAACTGCATTCCTGGAACCTGAGCCCAGGTTCGTCCCCCTGTCATGGCCTGCAGAATCGGCTTGTGGTCCCACTGCCCACCAGGGCGGACTTTGTCGGCCCAGAGGGCCGCGCTTCCGATTTCAAAACCAGGGCCGGCAGCGGGGAACCCAAGGATGTTTACCAGAGCCTGATTTCCGAAGCGAACCGCCTTGGCTATAGGGGAATTGATGTTTCGTTTCATCTCACCGAAGATGAAATTTTCCTCCATGCGGAACCGGGCTTCTCCTGCTGTCCGGTCTGCTGAGACGTCGGCGTTGCTTTCCATGGCGCAGTCATTATATTCCGCGATGGTTTCGTAGAGCCCTCCAGAGATCCCGTACGAGCAGTCGAACTTGGCCAGGACTACATGTGTGCAGGCGGGGCTGGCGCCGGTCGGGTCCGTTTCATAGGTCGGGGAGTCGCTGGCGTACGCATATCGCGATTCGGCTGGCTTGTTGATTGGGGCGGTGAGCGGGTCGGTGGTGGTGAAGCGGCCGAGGGTGGGGTCGTAGTTGCGGGCTCGGAGGTCGAGTCCGGCTGCGCTGGTGGTGCGTTCGCGGTATTGGCCGGTGTAGTTGAAGGGGTTGGCGGGTGGGCTGGTGGCGGTGTCGGTCTGGGTGTATTCGCCGTAGGCGGTGTAGGTGTAGCTGCTTTGGAGGGCGCCGGCTGCGTCGGTGAGGTCGGTGACGGAGCCGAGCTGGTCGTGGTGGTAATAGAAGCTGGCGCCGTTGCTGTTGGTCTGGGCGTGGATCTGTTCCAGCGGGTTGTACTGGTAGTTCGCGATGAGGTAGCCGGTGGCGTTGTAGTCCGACGATGCCTGCGGCAGGGTGTAGTTGGTGTCCCAGACGGTGGTGCGCTGGATGGCGCCGCTGGTGGCGGCGGTGGTGCGGTTGCCGTCGGCGTCGTAGGTGTAGGCGTAGGTGGAGCTGCCGTTGGTCAGGCCGGTGAGGTGGTTGTTGGCGTCGTAGCTGTAGGTGGTGGCACCGGCACCGGTCTGATTGCCGTCGTTGTCGTAGCTGAAGGCGCGGGTGGTGGTACCGGTCAGGGTGGAGGTGAGCTGGTCGGCGTCGTTGTAGGTGTAGGTGGTGAGGGCGCCGCTGGCGGTGGCGGTAGTGCGGTTGCCGACGCCGTCGTAGGCGTAGGTTGTGCCCGTGGCCGTGTTGGGGCAGCTGGCGGCCTGGGTGGCGGCGGTGCAGTCGGTCAGGAGCCTGCCGGCCGGGTCGTAGGTGTAGTACTGGTAGCTGGTCGGCTTGCCCAGCCGGTCGGCGTCGATACGCGTGGGCTGCCCTGCACTGTCGAGGGTGAGCTGCCAGTTCGCCAGGGTGGTGGCGCCCTTGGTCGAGCCGATCGCCGTCATCCGCCCGTCGCGGTCGTAACTGCGCTTCTCGGTGTAGCCGTTGGCGCCCGGCATGACGGTCGAGGTGAGGTTGCCCGTCTGGTCGTAGCCGAAGTTCGTGGTCCCCCCGCCGGACTTCTGCGACGTCTGGCGACCGTCGTCGTCGTAGGTGTAGTCCGTCCTGCTGCCGGTTGCGGGGGCGGTGACGATGGTGGCGCCGGTCAGGTGTCCGGCGTTGTCGCCGCTGAACAGCCGCAGGTGGTTGCTGGTGTCGGTGGCGACGATGTCCAGGGTGGTGCCGGCGTTGAACTGACCGGGTGCCGGTGTGCCGAACGTGGTCCAGTCGGCGGTCTGGAGTATGTAGGTGCCGAAGCCGCCCGTGCCGGTGGCGGGGTAGAAGCGGAGTTTATTGTTGGTGGTGTCACGGGCGAGGAAGTCGGTCTTGCCGTCCTTGTTGAAGTCGCCCGGCACCAGGTACATCGGGTTCCAGCCGCCGCCGAGGTCGGTGCGGGTGTTCAGGGTGCCGTCGCCCTTGCCGGGATAGAAGTACAGGTGCCCGTCACCGGAATTGATCGCCAGGACATCTTGCTTGCCGTCGCTGTTGTAGTCCAGCGAGATCAGCCGGTACGTGGCCCAGCCAGGACCCACCGTGGTGCGGGCGCCGAACCCGCCCGTGCCGTTGCCGGGGTAGAAGTACATGGCATTCGCCGACGAACTGACCGCCAGGAAGTCCTGCTTGCCGTCACCGTTGAAGTCCCCGGCAGTCAGCGTCATCACGCCCCAGCCCTGACCGAGGTCGAACGCGGCGGCGAAACCGCCGGACCCGTCGCCGTTGTACCGGAACAGGTGACCGGTGGACTTGTCGATCGCCAGCAGATCGACCTTCCCGTCCCCGGTGTAGTCGATCGGCAGCACCTGGCTGAACCCGGTACCGGTGCCGGTCAACGTGCTGCCGGTGGAGAACGTGCCGTCCTGGCGGCCGAGGTAGGTGCGGATCGTGTCGTGCGCGTCGGTGCGGATCACATCGGTGAGTCCGTCACCGTTCAGATCGGCCGTCACCGTCTGGGTCGCACCGGACCAGTCCAGTGCCGCACCGGCCGTGTAATCCTGGGCCCTGGAGGACAGCTGCCCGGCGTCGTCGTAGGTGTAGGCGAACGTGCCCTTGCCCGCCGACGGGGCGACCGACGTCAGCTGTCCGTTCTCGTTGTAGCCGTCGGTACGGGTGCCCAAGCTGTCGGTGACGGTCTTTCGCTGCCCTGTCGCGTCGTAAGTGAAGGCCACCGCCGGGGTGCTGTCGCTGTACGTGGTACCGGTCGCGAGGCCCCGGCCGTCGAACGCCGTGGTGGACACAATGCCGCGCGCGTCGGTGACCTTGGCCGGATTGCCGTCCTGGTCGAACTCGACGGACTGCTTGTGCCCCAGCGGGTCGGTCACCCCGTTCTGCCGACCCGCGTCGTCGTATCCGTACGTCGTGGTGTGCCCGTTGTCGTCCGTGCGCGTGGCCAGCGTGCCGCTGACGTTGTACGTGTAGCCGGTGACCGCACCGTCCGGACCGGTAACCTTCTTGATCCGCCCCAGCTCGTCGTACTCGGTCTTGGTGACCTGGCTCAACGGATCAGTGACCTCAACAACGCGGTTCGCCGCGTCGTAGTCGGTCGTCGTGACCTTGCCGAGCGCGTCGGTCACCCTCGTCTGGTTGCCGGCCGCGTCGTAGTCGTACGTCGTGGTGAACTTCGCCTTGTCCGCACCCGCCACATTCCCGCGAGGGTCGACCTGTGTGCGCATCCTGCCGTCGAAGTCGTACGTCCAGGACGTGACGAAGCCCAGAGGTGTGGTCTGGCTGATGTGGTTGCCGACCGCGTCATACGCGTCCGTGGTCACCCTGTTCAGCGGGTCGGTGACGGTGAGCTGACGGTCCGCATCGTCGTACGTGTACGTCGTGACCTTGGCACGGGCATCCGTCGTCGAAGCGATGTTGCCATTGCCGTCATAACTGGTCTTCGTGGTGTGGTTCAGGCCGTCGGTGACCGAGAGGACGCGGTTGAGCGCGTCATAAGCCGTCGTCGTCGTGGCACCGGACGCGTCCACGGTCTGTGTGCGGTTACCGTTGCCGTCGTAGCCGTACGTCGTGGTGAACTTCGCCTTGTCCGCTCCCGCGACATTGCCCCGCGGCGACGTCATCGACACCTGCCGCTTGGCCTTGTCGTAGGTGTAACTGGTCCTGTTCCCAGCCGTGTCGATCGTCGCGGACACATTTCCGGCGGCGTCGTACTCGGTCTTTGACACCTTGTTGTCCGGCCCGGTCACCGACGTCTGACGGTTGAACTTGTCGTACCCGTACGTAGTCACCCGGTTCAGCGCGTCCGTTGTCGTCAGGACGTTGCCGTTGTCGTCGTAGGTGTACGACGTCCCGTGCCCCAGCGGATCGGTCTGCGTCTTCAGCCGACCGGCCGTGTCATACACGTACGTGGTGGTGAACTTGGCCTTGTCCGCCCCCGCGACATTGCCCCGCGGATCCGTCTGCGACGTCATCCGGCCCGCACTGTCGTACGTCGAGGACTCGACGTTCCCCTCCGGGTCTGTCGTCGATGTCGGATTCCCAGCGCTGTCGTACCCGTAGTGGGTGACCCGGTTGCCCGGCTCGGTCATCGTCTCGACCTGACCGGCTGCCGTATAGGTGTACGTCGTCACACCGGGCGGCCCCGACTCCGACAGCACCCGGTCGCTGGACCCGTCGTAGGTGTACGTCGTCGTGTGACCACGGCCGTCGGTGTGGGAGGTCAACCGGTCGGAGGTGTCGTAGACCCATGACTCCGACACATCGCCGGCCTGCGCCGACTTCACGTTGCCATGGCCGTCATAAGTCAGTTCGGTCGAGGCGCGATTGCCGTCGCTGTTCTCGGTGACGTTGAGCTGCGGATCGTAGGTGCGCCGAGGACCATGGCCGGTCGGGTCATAGCTGTTGAGCAGGACTCCGAACCGGTAGACGTCCGTCCAGATACCACCGTTGGGATCCGTCATGTCCGACTCACCTGAGCCGGGCGGCGCATCCGCGGTGGGTGTCCAGGTGAACGTGGTCGTTTTGCCGTCGGCGTCGAGCTGTTGAGATATCCGCCCGGTTGTCGGGTCGTAGGTGTTCTGTGTGACCGTGTGGCCTGCTGGGTCCACGATCGTCGCCAGCCGCCCCGCCGTGTCATAGGTGTAGTGGGTCACGCCATTGTCGATGCCGGTGACCCCGGTCAACTGGCCGCCGGTATAGGAATAGTGCACGGAACGGCCGTCGGCCAGTGTGACCGCGTTCAGCCGGCCGCTGGCGGCATCGACGTTGAGGGAAGCCGTACGGCCAGCCGCATTGGTGACCGCATTGAGCACACCGGAGGCATAGCCAAGGGACAGACCCCGGCCGTCACTGTCCTTGACCGATGCCAGCCGACCCGCCTGATCGAATTTACGGGTGCTGTGGTCCAAGGCCGTGACGGTGAAACCCCCTGACACGGCCGCAAGCGTGTAGCGAACGGGCTTCGGCGTCGAGTACGACCCGTCACCGTTCTTCGTGAACACCACACGGGCACCATCGGAATCGACCAAAGTCGCTTTGTCACTCGCAGGAGTCAGCGCCGATTCGAAGGCGAGAGACCAGCCCTGGCCCAGTAGGCCCGTTGTCGCCGTTGCGTCCGACCGGTACGAGCGCGCCAGCGTAAACGGCACCCCGGCCCCCGGGACTGACGCATCCGTGACCGTCTCCGTCACCGTCCCCGTGGCGGTGTTCACCGGATCCGCCCGGCTGGACTGGTGCGAGCAGGAGCACTGGCCGTCCATACCCCCCGGGATACCAGGGGTGTAGAAAGCAGGCCCCGTCGGCGTCGTCGCGGGCGCGGTCCACGCACTCGGAAGCGAATACTCCTGGAACGTGTCCTTGTTTATCTGATAGTAATGAATAGTGGACTGTGTCGCGTAGTACAGCTTGCCGTAGTACGGAGTTCCGTTCTTCCCGGCTATTACACCCTCGGCGACATCCCAACTGCAGGTCTGCGGCCAATCTTTCGGACCGCCTTGGATCCACTGAAGGCAGACGCCGAAGGTATCCACGTCTTCATTGTTAAATATGTTGGAAATACGTGAGTCGACGAGCTGGTTATTGGACGCCTGGAAGAGATCGAGCCGAATGTATACCGGTCTCGTCGCACCACTCCAGCCCGCCTCTGCAGTCCACTTGGTTGTCCCCGGCCACCCGCTCGTCACAAGCCGTGGACTCACAGGCGTAGAGGCCGGCAGAGGATCGACCTCGCCATCGTCATCAGGCGGACTGGTCCACCCGGTGTACGTGTCACCCCATATCGCACCGTGATAGGGGTCTGAATCCATCGGTGCAGCACCGGAGCGCGCCGCCAGAGCGGCGGGCTTCTGGTACTGCGGTTCAGGACTCATCTCAGGCCTGGATGACGCAGAACTACCCTGTGCGACCACAGGGAGAACCCGTGTCGCAAGGTCCTGTTGAACCTGGGCGCGACGCTCCTTGGGGGACATTGCCTTCGCCGGGGTCATCGGTCGGTTGCGCGCCGCCGTGCTCACAGGCACCGTTTTGGAATCCGGGTTCTCCGCCTCGGCTCCGCGTGCGCTCGCTGTGGCCGGGAGTACGGCGGCAATGAAACCGGCAACTACAGTCAGAGCGATATTTTTGCGCATGCGACGCCAAGCCCCGGCCATCAAATCCCCCAAAAAAAATCTTCGTGCCTCACACACAGAAGCTTCGATCTTTGACCACTCCGCGCGTGACGTCAAGACCGCCAGAAAAGCGGAATAACGAATTCCTGTGTACCGCTGTCTGCTATCTCAGCTTCACTCGGGCGAGTGCCCAGTTCTCGCCGACTTCGCCCATACGGGCGGCTGCAGCGGGTAGAGGCGATAGCGCCATCTGCACGCGCAAGGACAACAGAGGCTGGCCTCAACCCCTCGTGCACTGCCGGTGACCTCTTCAGTCCAGGGGGACGTCGATGGCCTGGTCGGGGCAGGCGTCGGCGAACTGCTGGAGGGCGTCGTGTTCGGCGGGGTCGGTGGTGCGGTTCCAGCGGGTTTTCACACTGGCCCAGTCGGCCAGGTAGTGGCAGTGGGCGTCGGCGGCCGGGGGCAGCCATTCGGCGGGGTCCTGGTCGGCCTTGGAGCGGTTGGACCTGGCGGTGACCGCGACCAGGGAGCGTGACCAGTCGAGGTCGTTGGCGTAGGCCTGCCGGCGTGCGGGGTCCCACTCGGAGGTGCCCGGAGTCCCAGGCTTCGGCGAGGGGCACCATGTGGTCGATGTCCAAGCCGGAGGGTCCGTTCACGGTGGTGTTGTCGTAGTAGGAGTACCAGGTGCCGCCGGTGAGTCTGCAGTCCGCAGTCCGCAGTGCGCTCGGGGGCGTGGACGGCTTCGTCGAGGAAGACTTCGGCGCGGGTGTCGCAGTGGTCGTGGTCGGCGTCGATCCAGTGCCGGAACGCGGTGCGGGTGTATCCGGTGCGGACCTCGGCCGCGACCGGCAGCCGGTCGACAAGCTCCCGCAGCGTCTGCGCACCGGTGGCCGATTCCTGCGCGTGCGCGCCGATGGTAGTGCCGGCCAGCAGGGCAGCGATGGCGAGCAGCACCAGCAGGGTCTTGTTCACAAGCGTCCCGTCCAGGTTCAGCAGCGGATGGGACAGATCTACCGGCCGGCCGGGGACAGTGGTTTCAGGCTCGGCAGGGGTGTCACCCGCCCGAGCGACACCGCGGGGCCTTTGCAGCGCCGTGCGGGTGGTGCTCCACCGCTGGAAGCGGCCGGTGGAGCACTTCGACCTCGGTGGAGTTGTAGGAGCACACGTCGACCCTGGTGCCGGTGTTCTTACGCAGGGTGGAGGTGTCCTTGTCGTTGTTCCACACGTACCAGGACCGCTTCTGGTATCGGTTCGCGGCGGTGTTGGTGCCCTTGCCGGTGTGCATGGTCACCGTCTTGCGGGCACCGAGAGTGTAGGTGCCGAAGGTGTAGCGGTGGCCCGCGGCGTCGGTCAGCGTCCAGCCTTTCAGACTCACGTCCCTGGTCGTGGTGTTGGCGATCTGCACGTACTCCGCGTTCAGGCTGGCGTTGGATCTGCGGTCGGTGCCGGGACTGTCGTAGTAGATCTTCGCCAGGTGCACCGACCCGGTGGCAGCACTCGCCGGTACGGGCAGAAGTACGGCGACGGCTGCGGCGGCCGCCGCAATGGCAGCGGAGACGGCGGTGGAACGGGTTACGCGCATGGGCTCTTCCTTCGGCACGACAGTGGCACCCCTCTAACCTGGCCAGCTGACACTCATACCGGCGGAGCAGTGAGCGTTTTCAGCGTGGCTACTGATCGGGTGACGGGACGGTGTGGGATCGGAGCGCGCAACGGACAGGCACCCGTGCCGTTGAGGGAGGTGTTCGACGTCTCAACTCAGCAACACAGGAGCCCTGTTGGTTCCGTATCCTGCCGCACTCGACCTGCCGCACGCCCTGGTCGAGTGGGTCAGGATGCTCATCGTCACCCGTGAAGGTGACCGCCGGTGCAAACTCCCGCCACACCGGCGTGCGCTGATCGCACTGGTGTACCTGCGCCGCCACGACACCCTCGCCCGTATCGCCGTGGCCTTCGGGATATCAGTCGGCACCGCCCATACCTACGTCACCGCGGTCACCGGCCTGCTCGCCGAGCAGGCGCCGGGCCTGCTGATGACGCTGCGCGCACACGATCAGGACTTTATCCTCCTGGACGGCACGCTCGCAGAGTGCGACCGTGTCGGCGACGAAAGGGCCGACTACTCCTCGAAACACAAGCAGCACGGGGTGAACGTGCAGGTCGTCACAGACCCCAGCGGGGAGATCCTCTGGCTGTCGCCGGCCCTGCCGGGCCGAACCCACGATCTGACAGCCGCCCGCAACCACAGGATCCTTCGGACCTGCGCGCGACAGGGCGTCCCGATCCTCGCCGACATGGCCCACATCGATGCCGGCGACTGGGTCACCACCGCCAAGCGTCGCCCACCAGGCGGTGAACTCACACCCACCGAGCAGACCGCGAACCGGGCCCTGTCCGCAGCCCGTGCACCCGTCGAAAGAGGCATGGCACGACTGAAGTCCTGGCAGATCTTCCGCAGATCCCGCATCAGCCCCAACCGCATGAGCGTCATCACCAAAGCCGTCCTCACACTGGAGAGGCAACGCTGAAAACGCTCACTCACCTCGGCGTTTAACGTCCAGCTTCGAACAGACGAGCCTGACGATCACGCGTCCGCGCGGCCTCGCGTTCACCCCTGCCGTGCGAGAGATGTGTCTCGACAGCGATGTCGGTCCGCTCGGGCATGATCTACTCCGATCGGACTCAGCGGTGGGGTGATGTGACGTGGGCGAGTGGCAAACCGATCCAACGTTCGCGATGTGCCGGGCTTTGACGGGCGGGGCAGACCTGTCCTCGTTCGTGGGCGGGCCGTTCGATGTACGTGCGGTGGTGGCCGCCGTACGGCCCGAGGTCAAGGACGGATTCTTGCTCGACGAAGTCCCCTGGGAGAACTTTCCGCGGGGGGATCACGTCAGGGAGGCCATTCAGCTGCTCCACACCGGCGGCTCGCCCGTTCGCGCCGGAACGGGTGTTGTGAGTGGGATGTGCGCCAACGACATGCGGGCGGCCGCCGTGCTTGCCGTGCCGTTCCTGATCCGGATCGCTGCCGATACCCACCACCCTTGCCGTGCCGACACGCTCGCCGAAGTCTCCTCTCCAGCTCGCGCCCGCTACTTCGGCGTCGCCACCCGCGGCGAACTGCTGCTCCACCGCGCCGATCCCCAGAACGACCGCCTCTACGACGACTACGGCGTCGAGGTGACCGGCTACCCGGCGGGCTGGTCGGTTGCTGCCGCTCGGGCCGCGATCACCGCCGACGCCACCCTCCTGAAGCCTCTTCTGCACGACCCCGACCCTGCGATCCGGATCCGCGCCGCCTACGCACTGGCCGCCGCCACCGACCTGGATCACGCGGTCCGTGCAGCCTTCCGCGACCGGCTCGACGCCGAGCAGGACCCGATCGTCCACGCCGCCCTGGTCTTCGCCACAGCCGAAGCCACCCGCACCCAACCCCATCCGCCGACCACCGTGTGGATGCGCGAGCGCTGGGGGGACCGAACGCAAGCGTCCGAGGCCCGGCTGGCCGCCGCGATCGGCTGGCTCTGCCTCACCGACGAACCCGCCCCCGACGACCTGCGCTCAGCCGTCGACCAACTCGCCACCAATGAGCGCGCCCGCGCCATGGACGACCTGCCTTGGATGGCTGCCGCCAGCGGATCGAACGAGACGGGACTGCGGCGCTGCGTCCGAGAGATGCTTCACCCCGAACACCCCGAACACCCCGAACACCCTGATCAGCTGGAGCACGACGACCCATGGGCCCCGCAATCCTGACGCCGGAAGCAGACCCCCGCCTGCGTTCGGCTTCGACAGGCGGACCAGATGATCACTCCTCCGGGTGTCTCAGGGGACGGCGATACGGCCTCTACGTGATCCTGAACTCGACCAAGAGGAAGAGGACTTGACGCGAAGGCTGTGCTGGTGGGTGTGGTGCAAGAGGGCGGGCGGTGCGATCAGTTCGCGGAGCTGTCCCGCTTCCGGGGGGGGGCTTCTACGACTGCCTGACCGGGCGGCGCGACGCGCTGTTCGAGCTCGCCGACGCGGTGCTGTGCACCTACGGGCCGGTGAGGAAGCTGGTGGACCTGGCGCTCGCGCCCGAGCACCGGCGCGGACACGGCGCCCTGTACGGCGCGCTGAACCGGGGCTGCCTGGACGTCGGCCGGCTGCGGACCGCGCTGGCCGGCCTGCCGCTGCCGCGCGCCGCCGACGGCCGCTTGGTGCTCGCTGTGGACGTCTCACCGTGGCTGCGGCCGGACGCCGCCACCTGCCCGGACCGGTCGTTCTGCCACACCTACGGCCGCGGCGACGCCAAGCACCAGATGATCCCCGGCTGGCCCTACTCGTTCGTCGTCGCGCTGGAGACCGGCCGCACCTCGTGGACGGCCGTCCTGGACGCGGTGCGACTGGAGCCCGGCGCCGATCTGGCCGGGGGCCGCCCGCCCAAGCACGGCGGGGAGTTCGTATTCGGCGACCCCGCCACCTGGGGCGACGAGCAGGCGGTCACCACCACCGAAACCGCCGCTACGGCACCGCCGTCGCCCAGGCGTGGGACCGGCTCCACCCCCGGCTGACCCGCCGCGCGGCCTGGCTGGAGCACGACGGGCCGCTGCCAGTCATCGAGGGCATGGTGATCCGCCTGGCCGTCGAGAAGCTGCCCAGCCGTGGGGTGAACCGGCCAGTCCGGCTGTGGTGGTCGCGCACCGGTGCGAGCCCGGCCGACGTGGACCGCTGCTGGCAGTCGTTCCTACGCAGGTTCGACCTGGAGCACACGTTCCGCCTGCTCAAGCAGACTCTCGGCTGGACCCGGCCCCGCCTCCGCGACTCGACGGCGGCTGATCGTTGGACCTGGCTCGTCGTCGCCGTGCACACCCAGCTCCGCCTCGCCCGGCCGCTGGTCGCCGACCTTCGACGGCCCTGGGAGCGGCCGGCGGAACCGAACAAACTCACCCCCGCCCGCGTCCGCCGAGGGTTCAGGAACCTCCACACGAAGGCACCGCCCCTCCCGAGTCTGGGCCGACCAGGGCCCCGCCACCTCACCCACCCGCCAGTTCGACGTCACCTACTGCCGCGCCGCAGGCGGCACACCCGGCACCACCTGCTCCACCGCCACCACCGACGACCGCAGCCTTCTCCAGTGGTCTAAGGACAACCTGACGGGGAAAACGACGACCTACGGATACGACCCGGGCAACCGGCTGACGTCAGTGGCGACTTCGGGAGGTGGGACCACGTACAGCTACGGCTACGACGCACGCGGCAACCGCACCACCGCCACCGGCGCGACCACCCTCGCCCACAACGCCGCCAACCAGATCACCACCAGCGGCTACACCTACGACGCCGCCGGGAACCTCACGAAAACCCCGTCACTGTCCTCAGTCGCCTACAACGGCGCCGGACAGATGACCGCGGCCACCACCTCCACCGGGACCGGCACCTACACCTACGCCGGCACCAGCCAGACCGAGCTGACCCACCAGACCACCGACACCGGCGACAACATCGACTACGTCTACGGCCGCCCCGACGGCAACGGCCAGCCCGTCATCGAACA
>NZ_JBVHLD010000032.1:0-27084 GCF_055559175.1 Streptomyces sp. NPDC024632 | reverse complement strand
TCCCCCCCCCCCCCCCCCCCCCCCCCCCCCCCCCCCCCCCCCCCCCCCCCCCCCTCCCCCCCCCCCCCACCCCCCCCTCCCCCCCCCCTCCCCCCCCCCCCCCCCCCCCCCCCCCCCCCCCCCCACCAAAAGGGGTGAACGGGCGTAACTTCTCACACTGCCACGCGTTGACGTGACCTAAGGTGCGGTCACCATCACGCTCCGCAGTTCCCTGCGGTCCGCCCTGCGGGCCGCGGATTCGGCCGGGTCCAGCACCGGGACGGCCGCCAACAGGCCCTTGGTGTAGGGGTCCTGGGGCGCGTCGTAGACCTCGTCGACCGTGCCGGACTCCACGATCCGGCCGCCGCGCATCACCGCGACGCGGTCGCTCACCTGCCGTACCACGGCGAGGTCGTGGGCGATGAAGACCAGCGACAGGCCGAGGTCGCGGCGGAGTTCCGCGAGCAGCGCGACGACCTGCGCCTGCGTGGTGACGTCCAGCGCGGAGACCGGCTCGTCGCACACGATGAGTTTCGGCTCGGGTGCCAAGGCCCGTGCGATACCGACGCGTTGGCGCTGCCCGCCGCTGAACTCGTGCGGGTACCTGTGGTACCACTCCGGGTCGAGGCCGACCCGCTCCAGCAGTTCCTTCACCCGGCCGACGACGGCCTTGTCGCTCAGCTCGCCCGCCGCCCGCAGCGGGTCCGCGATGGACTCCCCGATGCTGCGGCGCGGGTTGAGCGAGGAGACCGGGTCCTGGAAGACCATTTGCAGCTCGCGCCGCAGCGGGCGCAGCGCCTTGTCCCCCAGTCCGCCGATCTCCCGGCCCCGGTAGCGGATCTCGCCCGCACTCGGGTCGAGCAGCCGCACGAGCATCCGCCCGAGCGTCGTCTTGCCGCTGCCGCTCTCGCCCACGATGCCGAGCGTCTCCCCGGCCCTGACCTGGAGCGACACGTCGTCCACGGCCGTGAGCCGCTGCCGCCCCCTGCCGAACTCCCGCCGCAGCGCGACCGCTTCCAGCAGGGGCTCGGAGCCGGGCTCTTCGGCCGTGCCCGTGCGAGCACCGCGTCCGCGTGGTGTCGCCGCGCCCACGGGCGCGGGAGCCGCGCCCGGCTCCCCGCCGTCCGTCGGCCGCGGGTCGATCCGGGGCACCGCCGACAGCAGCGCCCGCGTGTAGTCGTGCGCCGGGGCGGCCAGCACCTCGGCGACCGGCCCGCGTTCGACGGCGGCGCCGTCCCGCATGACGAGGATGTCGTCCACGCTCCCGGCGACGACGCCCAGGTCGTGGGTGACGAGCAGCAGCCCCATGCCGGTCTCGGCCCGCAGTTCGTGCAGCAGGTCGAGGATCTGGGCCTGGACGGTGACGTCGAGAGCCGTCGTGGGCTCGTCGGCGATGAGCAGGCGCGGCTCGCACGCCAACGCCATCGCGATCAGGGCGCGTTGGCGCATGCCGCCGCTGAACTCGTGCGGCCGGGAGCGGGACCGGCGGGCGGCGTCGGGGATGCCGACGCGGTCCAGGACCTCGACGGCGCGGGCCCGCGCCGCGGCGCGCGAGCCGCGGTGGTGCACCCGGTAGACCTCGGCGATCTGGTCGCCGATGGCGTAGTAGGGGTCGAGCGAGGACAGCGGGTCCTGGAAGACCATGGCGGCGACCCCGCCGCGCAGCTCGCGCAACTCGGCGTCGTCCGCGCCGAGTACGTCGGTCCCGGCGACCCGTACGGTCCCGGAGACCCGCGCGCCCGTACCGCGGTGCAGGCCGAGCAGGGCGTACGCGGTCGCGCTCTTGCCGGAGCCCGACTCGCCGACGAGCCCGAGCGCGCCGCCCGCGCCGAGCGTGAAGTCCAGTCCGTCGACGGCCCGTACGGCCCCGCCCTCGGTGGGGAATTCGATCCGCAGTCCCGCGACCTCCACCAACGGGGCTTCCAGGTCGGTGAGTTGCCCGGTCATGCCAGTACCACCCGTCGGTCGGCCACCGCGTACAGCACGTCGGCGACAGCGTTGGCCACGACGACGGCCAGGCCCATGACCAGCACGATCCCGACCACCACCGGCACGTCCTTGATCTGTACGGACTGCACGAGCTGCTGCCCGAGTCCGGGGATGTTGAACAGCGTCTCGGTGAGCAGCGCGCCGCCGAACATCGTGCCGAGGTCCAGCGCGGACAGCGCGATCACCGGGGTCAGCGCGCCCCGCAGCGCGTGCCGTACGACGATGGCCCGCTCGCTGACGCCGTACGCGCGGAAGGTGCGGATGTGGTCCTCCGCCAGCGTCTCCAGCATCGAACTGCGAGTCAGCCGGGCGTACTTGGCGGCCTCCACCAGGGCGAGCGCGAGCCAGGCCAGCAGCAGATTCCACGCCCACTGCTGCGGGTCCTCGGTGAGCGGGACGTACGAGGGGTACGGCAGCCACTGGAGCCAGGAGCAGAAGAGCAGGAGCAGCAGGATGCCCGTGATGAACACCGGGGTCGCCGTGCCGACCAACGTGAAGCCGGTCAGGGCGCGTTCGGTGACGGTGCCGCGCCGCAGCGCGGACAGCAGGCCGGTGCCGACGCCGATGACCAGCCACAGCACCATCGCGCCGAAGGCGAGCGACGCGGTGGCGGGCAGCTTCTCGCCGACCATCGACGTGACGAGTTCGCCGGTGCGGTACGACTGGCCGAGGCAGGGCGCCGGGCAGTGCAGCACATCGGTGCCGGTGCTGTAGTCGTGACCGGCGACGATGCCGCTGAGGAAGTGCCAGAACTGCACGTACACCGGGTCGTCGAGGCCCATCTGGCCGCGGATCTGCACGATCTGCGCGGTCGAGCACTTGGGGCCGCAGGCCAGCCGGGCCGCGTCGCCGGGCGCGAGGTAGAAGCACGCGTAGAGCACGGCGGCCAGGACGAGGAGGACGACGAGGGCCTGGAAGAGCCGCCGCCCGAGGAAGCGGATCACGCGCCGTCCACCGCCTCGGCGTCCGAGGCGCGGCCAGCCGTATCCGTCGCGGCCGTGTCCGAGGAAGCCGTGCCCCTCGGACCCGCAACCGTCGGACCCGTGTCCGAAGAAGCCGTGTCCGAAGAAGCCGTGTCCGAAGAAGCCGTGTCCGAAGAAGCCGTGTCCGAAGAAGCCGTGTCCGAAGAAGCGTCCGCCTTCGCCGACTTCCGTCCCGTCCCCACCCGCAGCCTGCTGGCGACCCGCGGGTCCAGGGCCGTCCGCACACCGTCCGCGAAGACGGTGAAGGCGAGCACGGTCACGAAGAGCAGCAGGGCGGGCAGCAGGACGTACGCGGAGTCGGCCTGGTACCAGGTCGAGGCGCTGGAGAGCATCTGCCCCCAGGAGGGGGTGGGCGGGGTGACGCCGATGCCGAGGAAGGACAGGCCCGCCTCGGAGACGATGTTGGAGGGCAGCAGGATCGCCGCGTAGGTGACGACGGGCGCGACCAGCGCGGGCAGCAGTTCGCGGCGCGCGGTCCGCCACCGGCTGGAGCCCGCGAGCCGTGAAGCGGCCACGTAGTCGAGGGACTTGAGGGTGAGCACCTGCGCGCGGACGATCTTCGCGATGCCGCCCCAGGCGAGCAGCCCGAGGACCAGCATCAGCAGCACGGGCCGCGGGAAGCCGTCGGGGACGACCGCGAGCAGCGCGATGGCGAAGATCAGCGCGGGCATGGTGACGAAGACGTCGGTGATCCGGCTGAGCACGCTGTCGAGGAACCGGTTGCCCAGGCCCGCGCCCAGGCCGAGGGCCACGCCGAGCGCGACCTGGAGGACGGTGGCGCCGAGGGCCACGACGAGCGAGATCCGCGAGCCGTAGACGAGCCGGGCGAACAGGTCGCGTCCGGTGCCGGGTTCGAGGCCGAGCCAGTGGCTGCCGGAGACCCCGCCGAAGGTGCCGACCGGTACGCCGCCGGCCGCGGAGTCGACCAGGTCGGCGTGGTAGGTGGTGGTGTCCTGCCCTTCGAGCGCGGCGAGCAGCGGGGCCGCCACCGCGACCAGGACGAACAGGACGATGACGGCGCCGCCGACGAGGGCCGCGCGCTGTCCGCGCAGCCGCCGCCAGATCTGCCGGGCCCCGGAGGGGGGCGCCGCGGTGGCGGCGCCCTCCCCGGCGGCCGAGACGGCCGAGAGTGCTTCGACGGTCACGGACTACTTCACCGCGGCCTGCGAGATGTCCAGCACACCGGTCCAGTCGCTGATCACGACGTTCTTGATGTTCTTGCCGAACAGCCGCTTGTAGACGGGGTGGAAGAGCGGCACGGTGAGCGCCTGCTCGCCGATCCTCTTGTCCAGCGCGCCCCAGCGGACGGCGGCGGCCTTGAGGTCGGTGATCTTGTTGATCTGGTCGATCTCGTTGTTCACGGCCGGGTCGTCGAGCTGCGCGTTGTTGAAGTTGGCGCCGTCCCTGACGATCTGGCGGCCGTCGAAGATCGGGCCGAGGAAGGGGCCGCCGGACGGCCAGTCCGCGCCCCAGCCGGTGAGGAAGAAGCCGGGCTCGGTCTTCAGGGTGTGGATCTTGTCGGAGAAGGCCGCGTGCTCCTGGCCGTCGAGCTTGACGGTGATCCCGGCCGCCTTGAGCGCCTCCTGGACGGCGGTGGCGACCTCGGGGCCCTGCTCGTCGCCCTTGGTGACGTCGTGGGTGAGCGAGACGGTCAGGCCGTTGGGGTAACCGGCCTCCTTCAGCAGCTCCTTGGCCTTGGCCGGGTCACCGGTCTTGCCCGCGGGGAACGGGTCGTAGGCGGTGTAGCCGAAGGACGCCTGCGCGGGCAGGAAGGTGGTGGCCGGGTCGTTGAGCGACGAGCCGCCCTGCGCGTTGATCACCGTGGTGCGGTTGATCGCGTACGCGATGGCCTGCCGGACCTTGATGTCGTCGAACGGCTTCACCTTCGGGTTGAAGGCGATGTAGTCGGTGTAGCCGAAGTGCCCGGTGCCGACCCGCTGGGCGAGGTTCTTGTCGCCGGTCACCTTGGCCAGCTCGGCCGGGCCGAGGTTGGTGTCGGTGGTGACCGCGTCCGCGTCCTTGCCGACGCCCGCCGACAGACGCTGGTTGATCACGGCCTGGTCGAGGCCGGACTGCACGTCGATGGTGTCGGGGTACGCCTTGCGCTGGTCGTCGGTGGCGGCCGACCAGTTGGGGTTGCGCTTCAGCACCAGGTGCTCGCCGTTGTTCTCGTTGCTGACCACCTTGTACGGGCCGGAGGAGACCGGGTGCGCCGCGTATTTGGTGCCGGTGTCCTTGGCCTTGGGCACCGGCGCGAAGGAGGTCTGCGTGGCGAGCAGCGGGAATTCGCCCTCGGGCTTGTTCAGGTGGAAGACGATGGTCTTCGCGTCGGGCGTCTCGATCGAGGACAGGCCCTTGGGGTCCTTGTACGGGCCCTGGTAGTCGGCCGCGCCGACCAGCCAGTCCCGCAGGTAGGGCGCGCCGCCGGACAGCTCGGCGGCGAAGGACCGCTCGATGTCGTACTTGATGTCGGCGGTGGTGATGGGCGAGCCGTCCTCGTACTTCAGGCCGTCCTTGAGGTGGTACGTCCACACCGTGGCGTTCTCGCTGGGCTCGCCGGTGGTGGTCGCCAGGTCGGGGACGACCTTGGCGCCCGCGGCGCCGTCGGCGCGGTTGCGGGTGGTGAGCGTCCGGTAGACCAGCGACGGCACGTTGCCGCCGCCGGAGGTGTAGAGCCGGGCGGGGTCGAAGTTCTCCTGCGCCTGGTTGTTCAGGACGTACAGCGTGCCGCCCTTGCCCGGCTTGCCGTCGCCGCCCGCCTTGGCGTCGTCACCGTTCTTGGGACCGCAGGCGACGGCCCCTCCGGCAAGGGCCAGACCGACGGCGATCACGCCTATGCGGCGGGATGTGGAGGACAGTTGACGCATCAGAGGAACCTTTCGCGGCAGCGAGGAAGGGCGCGCACAGCGGTGCGCGCGAAAAAGCGGAAACGGGTCGTGACGTGCGGGACCGAAGGGTCCGGCCGGAGCAGCCCGTGGCGGAGGAGACGCCGTCCTGGGACGGCGGCCGGGCCTCTACGCGGTGGGGCTGGATGCGGTCAGCGACAGTGAACGTCGGCGACGCAGTGCGCGGCCACGCCGATGAGCGCCAGCTCGATGCCGGCGCGTGCATACGGATGTGCGTGGTGGTGCTGCATGGACAGAAGCGTGCAGCGACGCGACACCAATTGTCAAAGCCAGATCAATACGATCTCAAACGATCACTTATGGATTGCACCGCTGAGCGGGTCCGCGCCTACGGGATGCGGACGGCTCCGCCTACGGGTACGGCCACGCGTTCGGCTTGCAGGTGGGGCCGCCGTCGAGCGACAGGAATTTGGTCTGCTGCATCATCACCGGGGCCGGGGCGCCCTCCTTGGGACAGCCGACGTGGCTGTGCCCGAGACGGTGCCCGACCTCGTGGTTGATCAGCATCTGCCGGTACTCGTGCACCCGCGCGGCGCCGAATGTACTGGCGCCCTGCGCCCATCGGTAGGCGTTGATCATCGTGCGCGGAGTTGACGCGGAGTCACATGACACGTTCTCAACTGTTGTGTCCAGACCGGACTTCGCGCACCACTTCGCGGTGGTGCCGGGACTGGCGAGCGTAATGACGATGTCCGCGGGGCCGGTTGAGACCCGCTCGAAGGACATCTGTCCGCCGTGTCCCCAACTCCGGCTGTCGTTCAGGGTCTTGAAGACGGCGTCGCTGAAGAGCTGCGCGTTCAGCGGCAGCCCGCGCTCGACGTCCACCCGGAAGCGCATGACCTTGCCCCTGCCCGGCGCGGCCTGGTGGCCGCCGACCGTGCTGAAGGCGCCGGACAGCCTCAGGTCCGGGTCCAGCGGGTACAGCTTGGCCATCAGCTCGTCGTACGTGGCGGCGGCGGGCGTCGCCGCCGGGGCCCCCGCAGGCGCGCTCGCGGCGCCGGGCGCGCGGTCCTGCGAGCGCGACGCCTCGTCGGCCGCCGAGCGCGTCGCGGTGTCCTTGCCGCTGTCCTCGCTGTGCCGTTTCTCACTTCCGCCGACCTGTCCCGCGACCACCACGGCGAGCACCGTGACGACGGCCGCGGCGGCGATCCCGCTGAGCGTGCGCCCCTTGCCGCCGGACTTGGTGTCCACGGCCGTGCCCGCGTCCGCCTCCGGCTCCGGGTCCGGCTCGGGCCCGGCGGCCGGGCCGCCGGGCGGCGGGTCCGCGGGCCCTTCCGGCTCCTGCGGTCCGAAGGCGTCGAGGAATTCTTGCCGCGGGCGCGGGATCAGCCGGCCCGGCGCCTGCATCTGGCCGGGCCCGGGCGCCTGCGCGTGCCGGGCGTACGGGCCCTGCCCCTGGCCGAGCGCGGGTCCCGCGGGCGGGGAGCTCAGCGCGGACGCGGTGTCGTACGCCTCCCAGTCCTCCGCCCACTCGTCGACGAGGTCGAAGGGCAGCTCGCGGGTGCGCGGCGGCCCGGAGTAGCGGCCGGTGTCGGCCGCCCAGTCGTCGGCCGGGCCCCACGCGGTGTGCTCGCGGTGCTCGGGGTGGGCGGGCGCCGGACCGCCGTGGTCCTGCGGCCGGTACTGCGGGAAGCTGCCCGTGTCGTGGCCGGACAGCGGTCCTGGACCGCGGCGGCGGCGCCCGCTGCCGGGGACGCCGGGCCGCAGGGGTCCTGGGACGCCCGGCATTCCGGGCGCGCCCGGAATGCCGTTGTCACGGCCGTCCTGGCCGTCCCGCGCGCTGTGCTTACCCACGTCGCCCACCCACGTCCTCGATCAGCTCCCGGTCGCCTCGGCGCCGGCGGGCCCCGCGTCCGTACGGCCCCGGCCGTCGTCCTCGGCTTCCGCGACCTCGTCCTGGAGATCGCGGAAGCCCCGGGCCACCAGCTCGGGGTGCTCCATCATCGCCACATGGCCGCCGTCGGGGATGACCAGCAGCCGGGAATCGCGGAAAGCCCTGGCCGCCCGGCGGGCGACCTTGACCGAGACGAGCTTGTCCCGGCCTCCGTACACGAGCAGCGTAGGGGCGAGGACGCGCTCCGCCTGCCGCCACAGCGAATGCTGGCCACCGAGCGTGTACGCGTCCACGATCCCACGGGTGGAACGCACCATGACGTCCCAGAAATACGGCAGTTCGATCCGCCGCTGGTATTCGGCGACCGCGTCGGCGCGGGCCTGCTCGCCGACCACCCCCGGGTCGCCGTAACAGAGCGCCAGCAGCTCCTGGGTCCTGCGCTCGGCCGGCCAGTTCCTCGTCGCGCGCAGATACAGCGCGGGGACGCCGGGCACCGAGAGCAGCCCGGTGGGCCAGGCGGTGCGCTGCGGCGGCAGCTCGGGGAGCGCGGGCGAGACCAGGGTGAGGGTGCGGACCAGGTCCGGCCGGGCGGCGGCGACCTTGACGGCCACCGCGCCGCCCAGCGAATTCCCGAAGAGGTGGACCGGGCCGCGCCGCTCGGCCTCCAGCAGCCGGACCACCGCCCGCGCGTGCCCCGGAATCGAGTAGTCGCCGTCGTCGGGCGGCGGGGAATGGCCGAATCCCGGCAGGTCCAGCGCCTGTCCCGCGACCCGGTCGGCCAGCGCGGCCATCAGCGCCGACCAGTTCTGCGAGGAGCCGCCGAGGCCGTGCACGAAGAGCGCGGGCGCCGTCCCCGGCCCGTCCGTACCGCGCGATCTGACCACCAGGGTGAGGCCGGGCAGGCTCGCCGTGTGCACCGATTCCCCCGGGGCGAGCCGCGGCCCGGGCGGGAGTACGACCGCCGGTTCTGCGGCCGTCTGGGGAACGTCGGTCGAGGGCATGGATGAATGTTACGAGACGATCACGCGTACGACCGCGTGTTCGCGGTCACAAGAACCTCCGCAAGGGCCGGAAGCCGCCACGCGCTCCGAGGGGCGCGCGCCGCACACCGCGGCCGGGAAGCCGCCATGCACGCGCCTGCCCGGCCGCCTAGGCTCAAGGGTGAGGCAAGAGAAGGAGGGGCCATGTCCGAGAACACCGGGAACGGTAGCGGGGACATCGAACGCTTCGAGCGTGAGGCCGACGAATTCGACGCCGCCCAGATCGCCCGCGACACCGATCTGGATCTGGAGGCGCCGGAGGCCGACACCGCGGAACAGCACGCGGAACTGCTCCAGCAGCACGACGAACCGATCATCGCGCGCCCCTCCCACCAGGTGGAAGAGGCGGATCCGGCCGACGCGGCGGAGCAGCGCAGGGTCGTCGCGCCGGACGAGGACGACTACCGCTGACGGTCGCCGCTCACCGACGGATTCCGCAGGCGCTCTCGCGCGGAGGTTCCAGGTAGTGAGAATGTGCGACCGCACGGCGCACAGGGTCGTTACTGAAAAGTACGATGGCCATCGCAGTGTTCTATCGTTCCTCACTTCAGATTTGGGAGGCGGCGTGACAGCCATCGAGCAAGCTCAGGCGAGGCCGCGCGGCACACGCCTGCCCCGCCGGGCCCGACGTGAACAATTGCTGGGCGCGGCCCAGGAAGTCTTCGTGGCGCAGGGTTACCACTCGGCCGCGATGGACGACATCGCCGAGCGGGCCGGCGTGAGCAAGCCCGTGCTCTACCAGCACTTCCCCGGCAAGCTGGAGCTCTACCTCGCGCTGCTCGACCAGCACTGCGAATCCCTGCTGCACTCGGTGCGGACCGCGCTGGCGTCCACCACGGACAACAAGAAGCGCGTCGAGGCCACCATGGACGCGTACTTCGCGTACGTCGAGGACGAGGGCGGCGCCTTCCGGCTGGTCTTCGAGTCCGACCTGACCAACGAGCCCGCGGTCCGCGAGCGCGTCGACAAGGTCTCGCTCCAGTGCGCCGAGGCGATCAGCGAGGTCATCGCGGAGGACACCGGGCTCTCCCGCGACCAGTCGATGCTGCTGGCCGTCGGCCTCGGCGGTGTCTCCCAGGTCGTCGCCCGCTACTGGCTGGCGAGCAAGAGCACCGTGCCGCGCGACACCGCGGTGGGCCTGCTGACCTCCCTGGCCTGGCGCGGTATCGCCGGATTCCCGCTGCACGGCGCGGAGGGCCACCACTGAGGCGGTGCCCCGCCGCCCGTCCGCGTCGCCCCGGGCCTGTTCGCTCACGGCGTTGCCGAGGTACGGATTTCCACCGGCCGCTCCGGGCTAGTCTTTGCTGCGTACGGCGCGAAACCAACCGCGCACACCGCCAGACCATCGGAGGTATCCAAGCCGTGGAGGTCAAGATCGGCGTGCAGCACGCGCCGCGCGAGATCAACATCGAGAGCGCGCAGTCCGTCGCGGAGGTCGAGCAGGCCGTCGCCGACGCGCTGTCCGGCGCCTCGAAGCTGCTGAGTCTGACGGATGAGCACGGCCGCAAGGTCCTGATCCCCGCCGACCGGCTCGCGTACGTGGAGATCGGCGAGCCGTCCGCCCGCAAGGTCGGTTTCGGCGCTTCGCTCTGAACGTCCGGCCCTGAAAGGGGCCGAAAGGGCGGCAACCGGTGCAACCGGTTGCCGCCCTTCGTTTTGTCCCGGCCTCCACAGGGGTAGGACCAGAGCGCACCGGTCCGTACCAGCCGTACCACCGGAAAGGGATCACGATGCTCTGGGAAGCCGTCGCCTACGTCGCCCTCGGGCTCGGCGCCGCCTACGCCGCCGCCCGCCTCTTCCCGCTCCGGCTCCCGTTGAGTCCGCTGCTGCTGGCCACAGGACCGATCGCCGCGCTGCTCGGCGGCCTCGTCACCCGCACGATCGTCGGCCCCGGCCACCCGGAGGCGACGCTGCCCGCCGCGCTGGCGGTGGGGGCGGCCATGCTGAGCGTCCTGGCCCGCCCGCCGAAGCGTGGCCGCCACGCCAAAGTGACCGCGTCGAGCGTCTGACGCGGCCACCGGCGTCCTCAGGAGTCGTGACGGGACCGGCCGTGACGGGGCGGAGAGTTTCGCGGTGAGGCGTTACGCGGTGTTACGTGGTGTTACGCGGCCAGGCCCAGCGCGGCCATCCGCTTGGTGTGCGCCTCGGTGATCCGCGAGAACATCCGTCCGACCTCCGCGAGGTCGAAGCCGTCGGCGACCCCGCCGACGAGCATGGTGGACAGCGCGTCGCGGTCGGCGACCACCCGCTGCGCCTGCGACAGGGCCTCGCCCATCAGCCGCCGCGCCCACAGCGCGAGCCGCCCGCCGACGCGCGGCTCGGCGGCGATGGCGGCGCGCACCTTCTCCACGGCGAAGGTCGCGTGCCCGGTGTCGTCCAGCACCGCGAGCACCAGCGTGCGCGTATCGGTGTCGAGCCGGGCGGCGACCTCGCGGTAGAAGTCGGAGGCGATGGAGTCGCCGACGTACGCCTTGACGAGCCCTTCGAGCCAGTCCGAGGGCGCGGTCTGCCGGTGGAATTCGTCGAGCGCGGCGCCGAAGGGCTGCATCGCCTTGTTCGCCGACTCGCCGATCTCGGTGAGCCGGTCGCGCAGCCGCTCGAAGTGGTGGAATTCGGCGGCGGCCATCGCGGCCAGCTCCGCCTTGTCCTCCAGGGTCGGCGCGAGTTTCGCGTCGTCCGCGAGCCGTTCGAAAGCGGCCAGCTCGCCGTACGCCAGGGCCCCGAGCAGATCGACGACGGCGGCCCGGTACTGCGGGTCCGCGGACGCGGCGGTCCAGTCCTGGGCGGCGATTCCGGTGGCGGGCGTGGTGTTCTCGTCAGGCGTCTCCATGCTGGGCACAATAGCCAAGTCGGAGCGGCCCGTACGCACCCGTGCGGTGATCTTCGCGGGGCCGGTGACAGGCCGATGACGTGCCGGTGCCGTCCCGAACGAAACATTTGATCGGGTGCAGCTACGTGTTTCCGGGGTAGAGTGGTATTGCACCCGCCGAAAATCGGCTTGCTTCCGATCCTCGGCGGGCGACGTATGCAACACCTGGATGCCCGGTCGGTGGCCCGATCGGCTCCGACACCGACCGCCCTCCTGACATCGGGAGGGGCCCACTCGCGACACGAGCGAGGGCAGCGGTCCCGCGCTGCACAGCCGCCCACGGCTGTACGACACCTCTGCGCGGTCAGTGACCGGCGTCGTCTTTTCCGCGACACGGCCGCTCGACCCCCCTCGCCGCACAGTGCCGCGTCTCACAGAAGAGGCAAGCATCCTGTCCACCACCACGACTTTCCGCAGTCTCGGCATCCTGGCCGAGACCGCCGAGGCCCTTGAGGCCGTCGGCATCATCACCCCCTTCCCGATCCAGGAGATGACGCTCCCGGTCGCCCTCGCGGGCAACGACGTCATCGGCCAGGCCAAGACCGGCACGGGCAAGACCCTCGGTTTCGGTCTGCCGCTGCTGGAGCGCGTCACCGTGACCGCCGACGTCGAGGCCGGGCGCGCCACCGCCGACCGGCTCACCGACGCCCCGCAGGCCCTGGTCGTCGTCCCCACCCGCGAGCTGTGCCAGCAGGTCACCAACGACCTGCTGACGGCCGGCAAGGTCCGCAACGTACGCGTGCTCGCGATCTACGGCGGCCGGGCGTACGAGCCGCAGGTCGACGCGCTCAAGAAGGGCGTCGACGTGATCGTCGGCACCCCGGGCCGCCTGCTGGACCTCGCGGGCCAGAAGAAGCTCGATCTCAAGCACATCCGTTCGCTCGTCCTGGACGAGGCCGACGAGATGCTCGACCTGGGCTTCCTGCCCGACGTCGAGAAGATCATGGGCATGCTGCCGGTCAAGCGGCAGACGATGCTGTTCTCCGCGACCATGCCCGGCGCCGTGATCAACCTCGCCCGCCGCTACATGTCGCAGCCCACCCACATCCGCGCCACCGCGCCGGACGACGAGGGCGCGACCGTCGCGAACACCACGCAGCACGTCTTCCGCGCCCACTCGCTGGACAAGGTCGAGCTGGTCTCGCGCATCCTCCAGGCCGAGGGCCGCGGTCTCGCGATGATCTTCTGCCGTACGAAGCGGACCGCCGCCGACGTCGCCGAGCAGTTGGAGAAGCGCGGTTTCGCCTCCGGCGCGGTCCACGGCGACCTCGGCCAGGGCGCGCGCGAGCAGGCGCTGCGGGCGTTCCGCAACGGCAAGGTCGACGTGCTGGTCTGCACCGACGTGGCCGCGCGCGGTATCGACGTCGAGGGCGTCACGCACGTCATCAACTACCAGACGCCCGAGGACGAGAAGACCTACCTCCACCGCATCGGCCGCACCGGCCGCGCGGGCGCCTCGGGTATCGCGATCACGCTGGTCGACTGGGACGACATCCCGCGCTGGCAGCTCATCAACAAGGCGCTGGTGCTGTCCTTCAACGACCCGGAGGAGACGTACTCGACGTCTCCGCACCTCTACGAGCTGCTGGGCATCCCGGTCGGCACGAAGGGGATACTGCCTCGGGCGGACCGGACGCGTGCCGGTCTCGACGCCGAGGTCGTCGAGGACCTGGGCGAGACCGGTGGCCGCGGCGCCCGCGGCAACGGCCGTCGGCCGGCCGGCGGCAAGCCCGCCGCCGCGCCCGTCGAGGACCGCCCGGCCCGTACGCGCACCCCGCGCCAGCGCCGCCGCACCCGCGGTGGCGAGGCCGCGTCCGGTGCGGCCCCCACGTCGGCCGTCGGCGCCGAGGCCGTGGAGTCCGCCGTCGCGGTCTCCCAGCCCGGTACGGACGAGGTGGCCGCGCCCCGCACCCCGCGCCGCCGTCGCCGTACGCGCGGCGCCGCTCCCGAGGCGGTCGCCGTGGAGACGGTGACGGCTGTCGAGCCGGTCCCCGCCGCTCCGGTCGCCGAGGAAGCCCCCAAGGCACCGCGCCGCCGCCTGCGCAAGGCCGTCGCTGAGCCGGTCGGTGCGCAGACTCCGGCCGCCGCCGCGGTGACGCCGGTGGTCGAGGAGGAAGCGCCCAAGGCCGCCCGCCGCCCAGCACGCCGCTCGATCCTCAACGGCGAACCCGAGGAGACCACCGCCCCGGTCACCCCGGTCGCGGACGAGGCGCCCAAGACACCGCGCCGCCGCACCCGCAAGGCGGTCACCGAGACGCCCGCCGCGGTGACCCCGGTGGTCGAGGAGGAAGCGCCCAAGGCCGCCCGCCGCCCAGCACGCCGCTCGATCCTCAACGGCGAACCCGAGGAGACCACCGCCCCGGCCACCCCGGTCGCGGACGAGGCGCCCAAGACACCGCGCCGCCGCACCCGCAAGGCCACGACGGCCGTCACCGCCGAGGTGCCCGCACCCGCGGTCGCGCCGGAGGCGGAGAGCACCGCGGACGCGCCGAAGCCGGTGCGCAAGCGGGCGCCCCGCAAGACCGCCGCCGCCGCTGCCGCGGCGGTCGAGGTCGCCGAGGTACCGGCTCCCGCCACCGCGGGGGACGAGGCGCCGAAGACCCCGCGCCGCCGTACCCGGAAGGCGGTCGCCGCGACGGCCGCGGACGAGGGCTGACCTCGGCCGTCTCCGCCGCCGCACCCGTACGGACGAACGCCCCCGGCCCCTCGGCCGGGGGCGTTCGCGTGCCGGGGACACCGGGATCGGGCGGAGGCAACCTGTCGGACATATGCACCGCGTAATCTCGGTTCATGAGCCGACCCACTGCCCTGGATCTGCCGGAGAACGTGTCCGCCCATCGGCTGGAGACGGCCCGCGGATCCTTCGCCGTACTCGACGCCTCCCCCGCCCCCGACGCCCCGCCGCGCGGCACCGCGCTGCTCGTGCCCGGCTTCACCGGCAGCAAGGAGGACTTCCTCCCGCTGCTCACCCCGCTGTCGGCGGCCGGTTTCCGGGTGGTGGCGGTGGACGGCCGCGGCCAGTACGAGTCGGGCGGCCCGCGCGAGGAGAGCGCCTACGCGCAGGGCGAGTTGGCGGCCGACGTGGTCGCGCAGACGGCGGCGCTCGCGGCGGCCGGCGGCGGCGGCCCCGTGCATCTGCTGGGCCATTCGCTGGGCGGTCTCGTCGTGCGGGCGGCGGTGATCGACCAAGGTCCCGGCGCGTGGGCGTCGTTGACGCTGATGAGCACGGGTCCGGGTGCGATCTCCGAGGAACAACAGACCCGCACCCAGTTGTTGATCGATGTGCTGCCGGTGATGGATCTGGAGGCCGTCTGGCAGGCGATGCGGTCGATGGACGCGGAGAACGGCGAGCAGCCGGACACCCCGCCCGCCGTCGAGGCGTTTCTGCACCGCCGCTGGGTGACCACGCTGCCAGAGCAACTCGCTGTCACCGCACGGCAGTTGATGGACGAGCCGGACCGGGTGGACGAGCTGGCCGCGGCCGGTCCGCTGCCGAAGCTGGTGATCTCGGGCGAGGTCGACCATGTGTGGCCGCCGTCGTGGATGGACGCGATGGCGACTCGGCTGGGCGCCGAGCGCGCGGTGATCAAGGGCGCGGAGCACTCGCCGAACACCGAGCGTCCCGCCGAGACGGCGGCGGCGCTGATCGCCTTCTGGACCGGCGGCGCGGGGGACGACGGCACAAGCCTTACCGGTGAGTAATTAGATCGAGAAAGTGTTTCTTTAGTCTAGGGAATGTTTTCGAGGGGGTGTTGGTTGACTACACATGTAACGAGCGACGAAGGGAGAAGCCCCATGCGCTTCGAGATCATGCGACTCGACGACCGAAACGGCAACGCCGTGGACAGCACCGTCGTGGACGCCTCCGCCGTCAACAAGATCGTGCAGCAGGCCGCTGCCATAGGCCAGCGCATCTACATCCGCCCCGCGGACTGACGACGCCACAGGGCCTGGCCCACCGCATCGGCGCCCCGTACATGAAGACGTACGGGGCGCTTTCGCGTGTCCGGGGGCCCGGCGGGGGCCACGGGAGGGGCCGCGGCAGGGCTCAGCCCTCGCCGTGGATGAAGCCGAAGATGCCGTTGGCGACCTGCTGGACGGCGATGGCCGACAGCAGCATGCCCGACAGCCGGGTCACCAGCACCACACCGCCCTCCTTGATCAGCCGGATGATCGCCAGCGAGTACCGCATCGTCAGCCACAGCACGGCGTGCATCGCGATGATCGCCACCCACACCGACATCTGCTGACCGAACCCGTCCGCGTGCTGCACCGCCAGGATCACGGTCACGATCGCGCCGGGGCCCGCCAGCAGCGGCATCCCCAGCGGCACCAGCGCGACGTTCACGTCCTTCGTCTGCGTCGGCTCGTCCGCCTTCCCGGTCAGCAGATCCAGCGCGATCAGCAGAAGCAGCAGCCCGCCCGCCACGCGCAGCGCGGGCACCGACACATGCAGATAGTCGAGGATCTGCTGGCCGCAGATCCCGAACACCGTGATCACCCCGAGCGCCACCAGCGCCGCCTGCCACGCCATCCGGCGCTGCACCTTCGTGGCGCGCCCCGAGGTCAGCGCGAGAAAAATGGGCGTGATACCGGGCGGATCCATGATCACGAAGAGCGTGACGAATACCGACCCGAAGAGGGTGACGTCGAACATGGGGCGACTTTCTGGTGAGGGGGGCGGGGCGGGCTGCGCCCGGCAGACGGCGTGTGAGGGGGGACGGGCCCACCGGGCCGCGGCCACGGGGAGGCCGTCAGCCGACGTCACCTCCGCACGGGTGGCTGGGGGCCGGAAAACGCACCGCGCCGCAGGCGCGGGAGGGGGCCCCGGGGGCTCCCCGAAGCGAGGAGCCGGGTCACGTAGGGGCGCTAGACGGCGCTGATGGGCACCGCGCCCGTCGCCCGCCGGGCGATCTCGCGGTAGACCTCGGGGTCGGTGACGCAGTCGCCGAGACGGCAGGTCTTACGACTGCCGTGATAGTCGCTCGACCCGGTGGCCAGCAGCCCCGTCTCGGCCGCGAAGGCCCGCAGCCGGGCCCGGGTCGGGGCGTCGTGGTCCACGTGGTCGACCTCGATGCCGTCGAGCCCGGCCGACGCCAGTTCCGCTATCACCGACTCCGGTACGGTCTCGCCGCGCTTGTGCGCGCCGGGGTGCGCGAAGACGGTGACGCCGCCCGCGCCCTTGACCAGCCGTACCGCGTCGAAGGGGTCCAGCTCGTGTTTGGGTACGTAGGCCCGCCCGGCGTTCGTCAGCCAGTCGTCCGTGAAGGCGTCGGAGACGGTGGGGACCACGCCCAGCTCCACCATCGCGGTCGCGATGTGGGGGCGGCCGACGGAGCCGTCCCCGGCGATGGCGGCCACCCGCTCCCAGGTCACAGGCACGCCCAGCTCCTGGAGCTTCGCCACCATGGCCCGCGCCCTGGGCACCCGGTCGTCCCGTACCAGCTCCCGCTCCCGGTACAGCTCCGGCTCCTCCGGGTCGAACAGGTACGCCAGCATGTGCATGCTGATCCCGTCGATCCGACAGGACAGCTCCGCGCCGGTGACCAGCGTCAACGGCACCGTCAGCGCGCGCAGCGCCGCCGTCGCCTCCGCGTATCCGCCCACCGTGTCGTGGTCCGTCAGCGCCACGACGTCCAGACCGGCCCCCGCCGCGTTCCGCACCAGCTCGGCGGGCGCGTCGGTGCCGTCACTCGCGGTGGAGTGAGCGTGCAAATCAATCCGCACCGGGGCGCTCCGCTGGGCAGTAGTGTCTTCTCGGCCAGCCGCCAGCATAAGCCTTCCCCCCACCCCACCCGCCGCTGCTCCGCCACCCCCCGCCCCTGACGGGGCGCACCGTCTTTCGTCCGGGCGGCGAGCCGATCTTTCAAGGGGCGCGGGCCTGTGCTTGATCTGCGGCTGCCGCCGCGCGGGCGCGCTCAACCACCACGCTCCCGCACGTCACCACCCGCCCCAGCGGGGCAATCCGGTAGTCCCCGGACCACCAGCCGGTGATGGGTTACCCGCGCCGTTCCCCGCGCCCCTGACGGGGCGCACCGTCTTTCGCCCGGACGGCGAGCCGATCTTTCAAGGGGCGCGGGGAACTGCGCCACCAGCCACCACGCTCCCGCACGACACCACCCGCCCCAGCGGGGCAGACCGGTTGTCCCCGGACCACCCGCCGGTGAGGGGTTCGCCCCTGACGGGGCGCACCGCCTTTCGCCCGGACGGCGAGCCGATCCTTTAAGGGGCGCGGGGAACTGCGCGCTCAGCCGAAGCGCTCCCGCAGGTCACCACCCGCCCCAGCGGGGCAATCCGGTAGTCCCCGGACCACCGGCCGGTGGGGGCTCGCCGCGCCCCCGGGGGGGGACCGACTTGCGCAAGGCGGGGGTACGGGTGGGGGTGGCCCCCCGGGAGGGGCTAGGCGAGGAGGCGGGGGGAGAGGGCCCCGCAGGGGAGCATGTCGACCTCGGCCCCGGCGTCGCGAAGGTCGGTGAGGACGAGCTCGTCGTACATGAGGAGCCCGGTCTGCTCGGGCCAGACGATGGCCCAGAGCCAGAGCCCGCGGGCCTCGCCGGCGAAGACGACACGGTCGTCGGGAGCGCCGTTGACGTGCCAGAGCGGCGTCGGCCGCCCGGCGGCGAGCACCTTGGCGTGCGGAGGCTTGTCGACGCACATGCCGGGCCCCGGATCGGGCCCGGGAATCCCGGCGTGACGGGCGCCGAGCCCGACGCCCAACTCCTCGGCGATGAGCATGAGTTCACCGGGTCCGCCGAGCGGACCGGGTCCCGAGCAGGCCACGGCGGTGGCCCGCCCGCCGCTGCGGTCGTCACCCGCGGCGGCGACACCGGAGAAGAGCCAGCCGACCGGCAGGGGCCACGGCATCCAGACGGGCACCTGGGCGCGGTGCACCACGACGCCGAGCGCCTCGACGCTCGGGGGCACGACGGGTTGCAGCGGATACACGGTCCCGTGCTCGTCGCACTGCCAGGAGTCGGCGAAGAGGCCGGGCGCTCGCACCCTGCCACCGCACTTCGGGCAACTGGGTTCGCCCCTCATAACGACCAACGGTCCTCCGGGTCCGTGCCCCCGTCAAGGACGATCACCCAGGTGGTTCAGCGACACCACGCGCCTGGCGGAGCGCGGGACGCGACCGGGACCGGCGGCCCGGATCAGCCGAGGGCCACGGCCCCGCGCAGCGGATCGCGCAGGTCCGTGCCGTGCGAGAGCCAGCGTTCCTGGAGGGCGGCGGCGCCGTGCACCCGCTTCCAGGCGGCCTCGGTGTGGGTCATCGGCAGCAGCGGCAGGAAGCGGACGGGGTCGGGCGCCGGGTCGAGGGCGTCGAGCACCAGATCCTCGACCAGGCCCCCGCCCTCGGCGACGAGCACGGCGGAGAAGGGCGCGCCCGGCCAGAGCGGCTCGCCGACGTCCAGCGAGTTGCCGGGGGCGACGACGACCCCTTCGACCTGCGGAGAGGCGCCGAGTACGGCGAGCGGCCGCAGCACCTTGTCGGTTTCGGCCACACCGGCGCGTACCGACAGCAGCAGTTCGGCGCGCGGGCCGCGTACGGGATCGGCGACGGTGGCGAGAGGCTCGTTCATGGGCTGCGCCGACATCCCGAGGGTGGCGTATCGCAGCAGGTCACCGTCGCGGTAGCGGAGCACTTCGATGCGGTCGACGCCGAGGAACGTCACGGCGGCGCGCGCGTCCGGCGCGCCGAAGGCGGAGCGCAGTCGCGCCTCGACCAGCGTCAGGAGATCACCCATGCGGCGAGCATAGATCGCGTATGGAACCGGCCAAGCGCGGTCGAGCGGGCACGCGGACGCGCTAAGGTGGGGTGTTCATATACGACATCCCCCAGCGGGGCATGGCCGGAGGAGGTGGGGACTGCAGTGGATCCGAGTCGACCGTGCAGTACCGGCAGCTCTTCCGAACGCCGTCCCGTGATGTGAGCCTGCGCGCTACTTACCCGGCCCTTGTGCCGTGAAACGCGTGACCTCACGATCCTCACGATCTGCCCGCGGAGCGAATCCGCGTCGGAAGAGCGCCCTGAACTGCCTGGTGATCAGCCAGTACTGATCCCGTCCTGATCAGCATTCAGTGCGGCGTGATGCCGTCGGCCAGTCCGTGAAGGAGCTTGCCATGTCGATGATCCGTGATCTGCGCGCTGTCGTACGCCCCGCGCTGCGCAAGAGCACCGCGTCCTACGACTACGGGCCGACTCACGACGTCTCCGCCGCCGGCAGCGCGGTGGTGGACTGCGCGGTCTACCGCGACGGCGTGCGGTGCAGCGACACCGTCGGTCTCAGCGAGGCGCTGGCGAGCGTGCGGGCCGGGCGCAGCGGCGAGCAGTGCGACGGGCGCGACGGCTTCGTGTGGATCGGTCTGCACGAGCCGACCGAGCAGGAATTCGCCGGTATCGCCCAGGAGTTCGGCCTGCACCCGCTGGCGGTCGAGGACGCGGTCCACGCCCACCAGCGGCCGAAGCTGGAGCGGTACGACGACTCGCTGTTCACGGTCTTCAAGACGATCCGCTACGTCGAGCACGCCGAGCTGACCGCCACCAGCGAGGTGGTGGAGAGCGGCGAGGTGATGGTCTTCACCGGCCGGTATTTCGTGATCACCGTGCGGCACGGCAGCCACGGTTCGCTGCGCTCGCTGCGGCACCGCCTCGAGGACGACCCCGAGCTGCTGGCCAAGGGCCCGTCCGCGGTGCTGCACGCCATCGCCGACCAGGTCGTGGACGACTACCTGGCCGTCACCGAGGCCGTGCAGGACGACATCGACGAGGTCGAGATCGACGTCTTCTCGGCCGAGAACGGCAAGCCGTCGCGCGGCGGCGACGCGGGCCGGATCTACCAGCTCAAGCGCGAGGTGCTGGAGTTCAAGCGCGCGGTGGCGCCGCTGCTGCGGCCGATGCAGGTGCTCGGCGAGCGGCCGATGCGGCTGATCGACCCGGAAATCCAGAAGTACTTCCGCGATGTCGCCGACCACGTGGCCCGCGTCCACGAGCAGGTCATGGGCTTCGACGACCTGCTCAACTCGATCCTCCAGGCCAACCTCGCGCAGGCCACCGTCGTGCAGAACGAGGACATGCGCAAGATCACCGCCTGGGCGGCGATCCTGGCCGTCCCGACGATGATCACCGGCGTGTACGGGATGAACTTCGACACGATGCCGGAGCTGCGCTGGAAGTTCGGCTATCCGACCGTGCTGATCGGCATCGTGGCGATCTGTTACGTGATCCACCGCGGCTTCCGGCGCAACGGCTGGCTCTGACCCCGGCTCCGGCTCCAACTCCGGCTCCGACGCGGGTGCGCGCGGCGCTCAGGCGGTCTTCCTGCGGTCGGCGAGGATCACCAGGGCCAGGCCCACGAGGATCACGCAGAGCGCCGGGTAGGCGGACCAGGCCGGGATCTGGCCCAGCCACAGCGCGGCGATCAGCGCCGCGCCCGGCGTCTCCAGCAGGATCGCGGTGGAGGTGGTGGACGGGCCGAGGCCGCGTACCACCCGGTTGAGCAGCGAGTGCCCGAGCAGTTGCGCGACGACGGTGAGGGCGGCGATCTTCAGCCACGTACGGCCGTCGTAGCCGCCGAGCGCGGAACCGGAGACCAGGCAGGTGACCAGCAGGACCGCGGCGGTGGTCGCGTAGCAGACGTAGGTGTACGCGGTCGTGCTCGCGGTCCTGCGCACCTCGGAGCCGAGCAGGACGTATCCGGCGGCGGCGATGCCGCCGCCGAGGGCCAGGGCGTCGCCCGCGAGGGCCCGGGTGTCGGTGGACAGGTCGATGCCGGTGAGGATGACGACGCCCACCACGGCGAGCGCGGTGCCCACCCACACCAGCCGGGGCGGCCGGTGGCCGCGTATCCGCAGGATGATCGTGGTCCAGATCGGCGTGGTGGTGCACAGGGCGGTCGAGGTGGCCACCGAAGTCATCGACAGGCTCGGCAGCCACAGCCCGAAGTGCAGCGCGAGCACGACACCGGCGAGCACCGAGAGCGTCATCGCCCTGCGGCCCATCCGCCGCAGTTCGGCACGGCCCCGCCACAGGGCGAACGGGCTGAGGACGCCGACCGCCATCGCGTTCCGCCAGAAGGCGATGGCGAGCGCGGGCGCGGCCGTCGAGGCGATCAGCGGGGCCGACATCGAGACGCTGGCGATGGCCACGGTGAGCAGCGTGAAGTCCAGCGTCCGCGCGGCGGCGGGCTCGGCGCCCGGCCCTCCCGCGGCGGCGGGCCCCGTACCGGTGTCCGGCAGCGGAAGCGCGGCGGCGGGCTCGGCGGTCACGGGACTCCTCGGGCGGACGCGGTGCGGTGACAGGGACGGCCGCGGGTCGGACACCGGAGCGTCCGACACCGGGGGCGGACACGGCGCCGCGCCCGTCGGCAGCCACCAGCGTAAGGCCCATGGCGGGTCCACGTACCTGTCGGTCCGTACCGTGATACCGGCCGGGGTCCGCCGCCTGTGGCCAGCGCCTAAAGTGGCGGCATGACGACCGCTGTGAGCGCAGAGCAGACCGCCCTCGTCGAGGAGGCCACCAAGAAGTCGGGCCTGGTGTGGGTGGACGGCCAGGCGCTGTGGCACGCGTGGGTGGACGGCGCGATGTGCGTGGTCGGCGGCGGGCCCGTCGAGCAGCCGCTTCCGCCGGGGCTCGCCGACGGCGGGCGCGCCACGGTCGTCGTCCGCAGCAAGGACAAGGGCGGGCGGCTGGTGGCCTGGACGGCCCTGGTCGCCCTGCTGCCGCCGGACGGCGAGGCGTGGGAGGCGGCCGTGGCGGAGCTGAAGGGCAAGCGGCTCAACTCCGTCGACGCCGAGACGGTCACCGAGCGCTGGGCCCGCGACTGCCGGGTCTTCCGGCTGGCGCCCGAGGGCGCTCCCGTCGAGCACCCCGGCGCGATGCCGGACGTCTCCGGCGCGGCGGTCCCGGTCGCGACCCCGGCCACGACCCGGCATCCGGTCCCGGCCGGTCTGCCGAGGCTGCTGGCCCGCCGCCGCAAGGCGTAGCGCACCGGGCCCGGCTACTTCGTCGTCACCGATTTGCCGTAGTCGACCACCGAGGACTTGTTCGGCGCCGCGAGCGTGAAGTCCTCGCCCCAGTCGGAGAGGGTGAGCGTCCCCGCGTTGCCCGCGCGCTGGTAGCGCAGCGGGTAGGGCGTGCCCTTGAGGGAGACGTCCAGCGAGCCGCCCTTGGTGCCGTTGAGGGCGACGGTCCTGGTGTCGCCGACCTTGCGGTGGTCGCCGAGCTTGAGGTCGCCGTCGAGCACGAAGAGGTCGGCGAGCAGCACCTTCTTGTCGGTGAAGCCGCTGAACTGCTTGTACGCGGGGTCGTCGGTGGGCACCTTGACGTATTTGTCGTCGAGCTTCTGGGCGGCGGCCTTGCCGTTCTTGTCGGCGCCCGCGTCGCCGTAGAAGTCGGCGCCCGCCTTGAGGTAGAGGTCGGCGCCGACCCGCAGGAGCTGGAAGGTCGTGCCCTTGGTGGTGACCTCGCCGACGCCGCCGTTGTCCCGCAGCCGCATGTCGAGGCGGAAGCTCTGCCCCTTGCTGATCACCGTGCCCGCCAGGCGTACGGTCGGCGCGGTCTCGGCGGCGGTCTTCGCCTTCTGCTCGACGGTCGCGGGCGGCAGCTTGGCGACGCCGTTGGTGCCCGCGTCGGGGTCGCCGCCGAAGCCGAGGCATCCGGTGAGTACGGTCGCCGCGCACAGTGTTCCGAGAGCGGCGGCTGCGGTCCGGCGGCCGGGATACACGTGTTCTCGTCCTCCTGCGGAGACGGCGGGGGGCACCCCGGACGAGTCCGGGGAGGCGTCCAGAAGCTACCGCACGGTACCCCCGGCGAGCACCCCATGGGGCGGGCAAGATCGGCTGGGAGTAGCCTGGCGACGGATGACGAGTGGACCGGAGCAGCCCTCCGTGGACCGGTAGGAGGCCCCCCGATGGCCGCAGGCAGCCCGCGGGTCTTCGTCTCCCATCTTTCGGGCGTCGCGGTCTTCGATCCGAACGGCGACCAGGTGGGCCGGGTCCGTGACGTCGTGGTGATGCTGCGGGTCGGCGGACGGCCGCCGCGGGTGCTCGGCCTGGTGGTCGAGGTGGTCAGCCGCCGCCGGATCTTCCTGCCCATGACGCGGGTCACCGGGGTCGAGTCCGGCCAGGTGATCACCACCGGGGTGCTGAACATGCGCCGCTTCGAGCAGCGCCCGACCGAGACGCTGGTGCTGGGCGAGCTGCTGGACCGCCGGGTGCGCCTGGTCGCCGAGGACCCGGGGCAGGACGCGGGGCAGGACGCCGGAGGGGACGGCGGGCAGAGTGCGGCGGACGCGAGCGCGGGCGAGTCCGGCGCGGAGGTCACCGTCCTCGACGTCTCCATGACCCAGCTCCCGGCCCGTCGCGACTGGGAGATCGACAAGGTCTTCGTCCGCCGCGGCAGGCCCGGGGCCCTGCGCCGCAAGGGAGCCACCCTCACCGTCGACTGGTCGGCGGTGACCGGCTTCCGGCTGGCCGAGGACGGCCAGGGCGCGGAGAACCTGGTGGCGACCTTCGAACAGCTCCGCCCGGCCGACCTGGCGAACGTCCTGCACCACCTGTCGCCCAAGCGGCGCGGCGAGGTGGCCGCGGCGCTCGACGACGACCGGCTGGCGGACGTCCTGGAGGAGCTGCCCGACGACGACCAGGTGGAGATCCTCAGCAAGCTCAAGGAGGAGCGCGCCGCGGACGTCCTGGAGGCGATGGACCCGGACGACGCCGCCGACCTGCTGGCCGAACTGCCCGCGGACGAGCAGGAACGACTCCTCACGCTGATGCAGCCGCAGGACGCGGCGGGCGTACGGCGGCTGCTGTCGTACGAGGAGCGGACCGCGGGCGGGCTGATGACCACCGAGCCGATCGTGCTGCGCCCTGACGCCACGGTCGCCGACGCGCTCGCCCGGATCCGCAACCCCGACCTGTCCCCCGCGCTGGCCGCGCAGGTCTACGTGTGCCGGCCGCCGGACGAGACGCCGACCGGCAAGTACCTGGGCCTGGTGCACTTCCAGCGGCTGCTGCGCGACCCGCCGTTCACGCTGCTCGCCTCGATCGTGGACACCGACCTCCAGCCGCTGACGCCCGACACCCCGCTGCCGGCGGTGACCAGCTACCTGGCGACGTACAACATGATCTCGGCGCCCGTGGTGAACGCGACCGGGGGGCTGCTGGGCGCGGTCACGGTGGACGACGTGCTGGACCACCTGCTGCCCGAGGACTGGCGCGAGACGGATCTGCACGGCGCGGTCGGGCCGCACGGGCACCACATGACGGACGACGGCACGGACGACGCGGCGGACGACGACGCGCGGGGCGGCATGACGGGGGTGGGCGACGATGGCGGCCGATGACCGCGACCGGGAGCGCTTCCGGCACCCGCCCGGCGCGACCGCCACCTCGCGCCCCCGCGTGCGGCTCGACCAGCCGCGCGCCCCGCGCCGCAGCCTGCTGCCGACGTACGACCCGGAGGCGTTCGGCAAGCTCTCCGAGCGCGTGGCCCGCTTCCTGGGCACCGGACGGTTCATCGTCTGGATGACGGTCCTCATCATCCTGTGGGTGCTGTGGAACATCTTCGCGCCGCCGTCGATCCGCTTCGACAACTACCCGTTCATCTTCCTGACCCTGATGCTGTCCCTCCAGGCGTCGTACGCGGCCCCGCTGATCCTGCTCGCGCAGAACCGGCAGGACGACCGGGACCGGGTCAACCTCGAACAGGACCGCAAGCAGGGCGAGCGGAGCATCGCCGACACCGAGTACCTGACCCGCGAGGTCGCGGCGCTGCGGATGAACCTCGGCGAGGTCGCCACCCGCGACTGGATCCGCTCCGAACTCCAGGACCTGCTCAAGGAGATCGAGGACCGGCAGGCCGGGGGCGGCCACGGCACGAGCCCCGGCGGCAGGCCCAGCGGCGGCAGGACCCACACCAAACGCGGCCCCGAGGCCAGGCGCGGCACGGACGGCGGGCACGGCTCCGGGACGGGCCCCGACTCCGGCCCCGGCTCCGACCCCGGCTCCGACGACGAGGGCAGTGACGAAGGCGACGGCCGGGGGCGCTAAACGGCGCTCGGCCACCGCCGTACCATCGACGTATGGCTACCGACACCGCAGTCTCCACGCCGACCGAAGACGCCGTGCGCGCCGCGCTCGCGACGGTGAACGACCCGGAGATCCACAAACCGATCACCGACCTCGGCATGGTCAAGTCCGTGGACATCGGCGCCGACGGCTCGGTCGCCGTCACCGTCTATCTCACGGTGTCCGGCTGCCCGATGCGCGACACCATCACCAACGCCGTCACGGCGGCGGTCGAGGGCGTCGCCGGGGTCACCTCGGTACAGGTCACGCTCGACGTGATGAGCGACGAGCAGCGGCGCGGCCTGGCGTCGTCGCTGCGCGGCGGGCAGGCGGAGCGCGAGATCCCGTTCGCCCAGCCGGGCTCGCTGACCCGCGTCTACGCCGTCGCGTCCGGCAAGGGCGGTGTCGGCAAGTCCTCGGTGACGGTCAACCTGGCGGCGGCGATGGCGGCCGACGGGCTGAAGGTCGGCGTGGTGGACGCGGACATCTACGGGCACAGCGTGCCGCGCATGCTCGGCGCGGACGGCCGGCCCACCCAGGTCGAGAACATGATCATGCCGCCGTCGGCGCACGGCGTGAAGGTCATCTCGATCGGCATGTTCACCCCCGGCAACGAGCCGGTGGTGTGGCGCGGGCCGATGCTGCACCGCGCGCTCCAGCAGTTCCTGGCGGACGTGTACTGGGGCGACCTCGACGTGCTGCTGCTCGACCTGCCGCCCGGCACCGGTGACATCGCCATCTCCGTCGCACAGCTCGTGCCGAACGCGGAGATCCTGGTCGTCACGACCCCGCAGCAGGCGGCGGCCGAGGTCGCCGAGCGCGCCGGGTCGATCGCCGTGCAGACCCACCAGAAGATCGTCGGCGTGGTGGAGAACATGGCGGGCATGCCGTGCCCGCACTGCGACGAGGTCATCGACGTCTTCGGCTCGGGCGGCGGCGAGCGGGTCGCCGAGGGGCTGACCCGGATGACCGGCGCGACCGTGCCCGTCCTCGGGCAGATCCCCATCGACGTGCGGCTCCGCGAGGGCGGCGACGACGGGCGTCCGGTGGCGCTCAGCCACCCCGAGTCCCCCGCGGGCGCTGCCCTGCGGTCCATCGCGGGCAAGCTGGGCGGCCGTCAGCGCGGCCTGGCGGGGATGTCCCTGGGGATCACCCCGCGCAACAAGTTCTGAGCGCTCGGCGGCCGGGCGGGCGGCCCGGCCGCCGAGCGTACGGGACGGCGGGGGGGGGGGGGGGGGGGGGGGGGGGGGGGGAGGTGGGGGGGGGTGGGGGGGGTGGGGGGGGAGGGGGGGGGGGGGGGGGGGGGGGGGGGAGGGGGGGGGGAGGGGGGGGGAGGGGGGGGGGGGGGGGGGGAGGGGGGGGGTGGCTGGGGGGGGGGGTGGTGGTATGGGGTAGTGTGTTTCCGTGTTTGGGGTCC
>NZ_JBVHLD010000031.1:0-27794 GCF_055559175.1 Streptomyces sp. NPDC024632 | reverse complement strand
CCGCCACCCCCCCCACCCCCCCCCCCCCCCCCCCCCCCCCCCCCCCCCCCCCCCCCCCCCCCCCCCCCCCCCCGCCCGGGTGACCGGTGGTCAGCGCCTCGCGTCCCGCGAGTCGCCGAAGAAGATGCGGTAGAGGATGAGCAGCACGAGCGCCCCGCCGATCGCCGCGCCCCAGGTGGCGGCGTCGAAGAAGTGGTGCTGTACCGGCTTGTCGAGGATTTTGGCGGACAGCCAGCCGCCGACGAACGCCCCTGCGACGCCGATCAGGGTGGTTCCGATCAGGCCGCCCGGATCGCGACCGGGCAGCAGAATCTTCGCGACGGCCCCGGCGAGCAGACCGAGGATGACCCAACTGATGATTCCCATAGGGGCCGTCTGCCCTGCGACCCGCGGGTCACACACACGAGTGCGCACCGCGCGGGGGTCAACACCGGGCGGGGGCACCGGAGTCGGGGCACGCCGCCCGGTCCGGCCGCGTGCAATACGGCACGGTTGTCGCCCGGCCGCCGGGCGCCCCTCGGTGTGCATATTTCCATATCCGCACCGCACGTTACAGAAAGCGTCACTCCGTGAAATCTGGAATTCACACGCGCGCAAGTTTTAGGTGGTCCCATCGCGGCTAATCCGCTGGTCAACCAGGTTTGTCGATTTCCCGCAGAGCGGGACCTGCGATGGGTGCGCGTCATGAACGAACTGCGTGTGCTGTCGATCTACGAGGGCTTCTTTTCCGGCGGTGCGAGGATTCTGCACAGCGACGTCGTGCGCGGTCTCAGCGGCGGCGCGGAGCGGCACGCGGTGCTGAGCATCGAGGGAGAGATGCACCGCGAGGCGACCAGGCAGCCGATGTCCGAGGACGCCTGCTACCGGGCGCTCACGGCGGCGGGTGTACCGGTGTCGGCCCTGCGCGACCGTTTCGGCGGCGAAGGCCGGGAGGACGCCGAGTCGGGCAGCCGTGAGGGCGGCCACGAGAGCGGCGGCGTGTTCAGCCGGTCGGAGCTCGCGGCCACCGCCAGGGCGACGGCGGCGGCCGACGTACTCCTCTCGCTCAAGGAACAGCCGCTCGCGCTGCTCAATCAGGCCGGGCTGCCGTACCGGCCGGTGGTGGTGTGCCTGCACAGGTCCGATCCGGAGAATCAGGGCCCCGCGCTGGACGCGCTGCGCGCCGCGGTGGCGGCGGGCCGGGTGCGGGCCTGCGTCTGCTGCGCGGAGTCGACCAGGGCCGCGTACGTGGCCGCGGGCATCCCTGCCGAGCTGATGCACGTCATCCCCAACGGCGTCGATCTGCTGCGGTTCCGGCCCGACGCGGTCCGCAGGGCCGCGACGCGGTCCTCGCTCGGTATCGCGGCGGACGCGCCCGTCACGGTCTTCGCGGCCCGCTACGCGGAGATGAAGAACGTGCCGCTGTTCCTGCGGGCGGCCAGGATCCATCTCGGGCGGGACCCCGGCGCGCACGTCCTGATGTGCGGCGCCGGGATGACCGCGGAGAACCCGGAGCTGACCGCGGACATCACGGCCGCCTTCGGTGACGCTCCCGGCCTGCTGCGGCGGCTGTCGCTGCTGGGCGTGCGGCAGGACATGGAGACGGTGTACGCCGCCGCGGACGTGGTCTCGCTGACGTCGTCGTCGGGTGAGGCGGCGCCGCTGTGCCTGATCGAGGGCATGATGTGCGGCGCGGTCCCGGTGGCCACCGATGTCGGGGACTGCGCGGAGCTGGTCGCCGGGCACGGCTTCCTCACCCCGGCGGAGGCCGAGCCGATCGCCGCGGCCTGGTCGCGGGCGGCGGCGCTGGCTGCCGACTTCGCCCCGGCGCTGGCCCGCAGCCGCGAGCGCTTCAGCCAGACCCGCATGGTGACCGCCTACGGCGCGCTCATCGAGCGGGTGCACCAGGACGCGGTGCGCGCGGTCCGTCCGGCCCGTCGCAGGACCAGGACGCGCGCGGGGGTCCCGTACGGCGCCTGAGCCCGCCGGGACGGCAAGCCGGAGTACGCGGTACGGCGCGGCGGGGCCCCACCGCTCCCCCGCGCCGTACCGAAGCCGTACCGAAGCCGTACCGAAGCCGCGCCGAAGCCGTCAGGCGCCGTAGTACGCGTCCCGGTACGAGAGGAAGAGGCCGCCCGGTCCGTCCACCGTCTCGGCGGCGAGGACGGCGTGCAGGAGGGCCCGGGTGAGCACGTCGGCGCCCGCCTCGAGGACGGCGTTCATCGCGCCCGCCTCGATGTGCACGCCGAAGGCAGGGTCGGCGGCGTCGGCCGTCCCCGGCGGGACGAGGGGGAGGCGGCCGGTCGCCATGGCGAAGACGGTGTCGCCGTCGGACAGGGAGTGGGCGGGGCGGACGGCGCGGGCGAGTCCGTCGTGCGCGGTGCCCGCCAGCTTCCGCGCCTGGGCGCGGGTGAGGACGGCGTCCGTCGCGACCACGGCCAGCGTGGTGTTGAGCGGGTGGGTCCGCCGCTCGGCGTTCGCGGCGGCAGCGGCGGCCGTACGGCGTCGGGCCCGCTCCAGGGCGTCGGCCGCGACGGGCGGGCCGTACGGGGCGAATTCCGCGGCGGCGGGGCCCGGCCTCGCGCCCCAGAGCGCGCCCGTGTCCGGGTCGACCACGGAACCGGCCGCGTTGAGCACCGCGAGCGCGGCCACCGTCACGCCGGACTCCAGGACCGTGCTGGCCGTCCCCACCCCGCCCTTGAGACCGCCGGCCACCGCGCCCGTACCCGCGCCGACGCAGCCCTGCGGCACCGGCGCGCCCTCCGGGGCCGCCGCCGCGGCGCGTACCGCCGCAAGGCCCGTCTCCGCTCCCGGTCGCGCCGTCCACGAGCCGCCGCGGCCGAGGTCGAACAGCGCGGCGGCGGGCACCACCGGCACCACCTGGCCGGGACCGCCGACCCGGAAGCCCCGGCCCCGCTCCTCCAGCCAGCCGACCACGCCGCCCGCCGCGTCGAGCCCGAAGGCGCTGCCTCCGGTGAGCACCACGGCGTCGATGTACGGCACGAGATTGCGCGGGTCGAGGGCGTCGGTCTCGCGGGTGCCGGGACCGCCGCCGCGTACGTCGACCGCGGTGACCGCGCCGCCCTCGGGGGCCAGCACCACCGTCGTCCCGGTGAGCCAGCCGTCGCCGGTCCGCTGGGCGTGACCGACGCGCACTCCCTCCACGTCGGTGAGGCCGTTGCCGGGACCCGGCCGTGCGCTGCCGCTCATGTCGTCCTCCGTGAGGTAGCCACGATCACGCGGGCCCGCGCCATCCGCGTACTCGCGGCCCGCCCCCTCACCGTACGAGACCGCGGCCGAACGTCGGTGTGCTCCGGCGCGTGTCAGGGCGCGCCGGAGCAAGGGGTATCCCATCAGAAGAACGACGTAAACTTCAATGTTTTTTACGCAACAAGTTGACCGAAGAGTGAAATCGACGGTCACTGCCGCCTCGGTGTCAGGTGCGCGCTCCTCGCCGTCTCGGCATGCGGGACGCCTTGATGGCGCGCCGCAGGCGACCGCCCGTGGGCCGCTGCACGGCGATCAGCACGATCATGCCCCGGTCCTGGACCCGGATCCGGCCGCCGGCCTTCACCTCGGACTCGTCGGTGCCGTCGGCCTCGGCCGCGGTGTCCACGGCGACCTGCCACAGGCCGCCGTACTCGCGCTCGGGGATCACGAAGTCGAGCGGTTCGTAGTGGCTGTTCAGCAGGATCAGGAAGGACGTGTCGGAGATCCGGCCGCCCTTCGGGTCGGACTCGGTGATGGCGTCGCCGTTCAGCAGCAGGGCGACGGCGCGCGCGTCGCCGCGGTGCCAGTTCTCCTCGCACATCTCACCGCCGTCCGGCCGGAACCACACGGCGTCCGCGACGGCCGATCCCCCGGTGTCGCCGCGGAAGAACCGGCGGCGGCGCAGCACCGGGTGCTCGGCGCGCAGCTTGATCAACCGCCGCGTGAAGTCGAACAGTTCGCGCTGCTCGGCGTCCAACGTCCAGTTCACCCAGGCGGTTTCGTTGTCCTGGCAGTAGACGTTGTTGTTGCCGCGCTGGGTGCGGCCCATCTCGTCGCCGTGCGCGATCATCGGCACACCCTGCGAGACCAGCAGCGTCGTCAGCAGATTGCGCTGCTGTCTGGCGCGCAGCGCGAGCACTCCGGGGTCGTCGGTCTCGCCCTCGGCTCCGCAGTTCCACGAACGGTTGTGGCTCTCGCCGTCGTTGCCGTCCTCGCCGTTGGCCTCATTGTGCTTGTCGTTGTACGAGACCAGGTCGCGCAGCGTGAAGCCGTCGTGGCAGGTGATGAAGTTGATCCCGGCGCGCGGGCGGCGGTTGTCGTCCTCGTAGAGGTCGGAGGAGCCGGTGAGCCGGGAGGCGAGGGCGGGTAGTGTGCCGTCCTCGCCGCGCCAGAAGTCCCTGACGGTGTCGCGGTATTCGCCGTTCCACTCGCTCCACAGGGACGGGAAGTTGCCCACCTGGTAGCCGCCCTCGCCCAGGTCCCACGGCTCGGCGATCAGTTTGACGCGGCTGACCACCGGGTCCTGCTGCACGAGGTCGAAGAAGGACGAGAGCCGGTCCACCTCGTGGAACTGCCGGGCCAGCGTGGCCGCGAGGTCGAAACGGAAGCCGTCCACGTGCATCTCGGTGACCCAGTACCGCAGCGAGTCCATGATGAGCTGGAGGACGTGCGGATGCCGCATGAGCAGGCTGTTGCCGGTGCCGGTGGTGTCGAAGTAGTGCCGCGGGTCGTCGTCCACCAGCCGGTAGTACGAGGCGTTGTCGATGCCGCGGAAGGAGAGCGTCGGCCCCATGTGGTTGCCTTCGGCGGTGTGGTTGTAGACCACGTCGAGGATCACCTCGATGCCCGCCTTGTGCAGGGCCTTCACCATCTCCTTGAATTCCGTGACCTGTTGGCCGCGCACCCCGCTCGACGCGTACGCGTTGTGCGGCGCGAAGAAGCCGATGGTGTTGTAGCCCCAGTAGTTCGACAGGCCCCGGTCGCGCAGATGGCCGTCCTGCGCGAACTGGTGCACCGGCATCAGCTCGATCGCCGTCACGCCCAGTTCCTTCAGGTGCTCGATGACCGCCGGGTGCCCGACTCCCGCGTAGGTGCCGCGTATTCGCTCCGGCAGGCCCGGGTGGGTCATCGTCAGACCCTTCACGTGCGCCTCGTAGATCACCGACTCGTGGTACGAGTGACCCGGCGCGCGGTCGTCCCCCCAGTCGAAGGACGGATCGGTCACCACCGACAGCATGGCGTGGCCGAGGCTGTCCATCGTGTTCTGCTCTTCGGGCGCGTGGAAGCGGTGGCCGAACGCCGACTCGTCACCGTCGACCTGGCCTTCCACGGCCGTGGCGTAGGGGTCGAGCAGCAACTTCGCCGGATTGCAGCGATGCCCCTCGTCCGGCCGGTACGGTCCGTGCACGCGGTAGCCGTAACGCTGGCCGGGGCCGACGCCCGGCAGATACGCGTGCCGGACGAATCCGTCCACTTCGGTCAGCGTGAGGCGCTGTTCCCGTCCCGCGTCATCGACGAGGCACAGCTCGACCTTCTCCGCCACCTCGGAGAACAGGGCGAAGTTGGTGCCCGAGCCGTCGTACGTGGCTCCGAGCGGATAGGGACGACCGTTCCACTGCTGCATTCACTGACCCTCTCGACCCTGCGTGAGCGACGATCCGACGTCCTCCCACTCATACCCCGTTGATCTCAGGCCATGGGTTCGTGAAGTGAACGGTCGCAGAAGGCCCTCGCGGACCGGTCGCGGACCGTACGACAGCGACCTCCGGCGGTGGCCGGAGGTCGCTGTCGCGAACCGCGTCGGGCTCGGGGTGTCGCGAGGGTTCGGGTGTCGAGGGGGTTCGGCTGTCGCAGGGTGGAGGCGCCGGGGGTCAGGAGTCCGGGTTCGGGCGCCGGGGGATGTCAGGCGTCGTCGCCCGGCAGGGCCTCCGGGTCGTCCAGGAGGTGCACGGCGGCCTCCTCCGCGGAGGCGGCGCCGCCGTCGATGCCGACGTCGTCGGCCACACCGTCCTGGACCGGGCTGTCCACCCACTGCTCCGGGCTGGTCAGCCGGCCCGCGCGCAGGTCGCCCGCCTCGGGGTCGAGCAGTTCCCCGTCGGTGTCGGCGGCGTCGCCGAGGCCGTCCCCGTCGGGGAACTGCGGGGTGTCGGGGCGCTCCCTGGCCAGCCGCTGGTCCAGCGAGTCGCCGTCGTGCTGCTCCTCGGCCGTGGTGCCGTTCTGCTCGACGGCCAGGGGCCGCTCGGGCGGCGAGTACCCCTCGTCCAGGACGTCCTCGACGCCCCGGTCGACCAGGGTGTCCTCGGGCTCCAGTGGGCCCGCGTCCTCCTGGATCTCGCTCCCGTCCGGCTGGTAGACGTCGTCCCCCATGCCGTCGTCCGTCATGCGGTCGGACATCGTGTCCTCTTCCTGGTCGGTCGGCGGATTCGCGATGCCGGTGGTGGCATCACGGACGGTCGCCTGCCCGTGGTGAGGCGGCGGAAACGGTGGACATCCCACCGCGGCCGTGCGGCGTACCCCTCAATCCTCGCGCGGTGCGGGCAGCGCGGCCAGCCAGTCGGTCAGCAGGCCGCTGACCTCCTCGGCGCGCTCCTGCTGGATCCAGTGCCCGCAGCCCTTGAGGATGTGCGAGGAGACCAGTCCGGGCAGGGTGCTCGGATACGCGTCGATGGCGCCGGCCATCCATGTGGTGGAGGCGTCGAGGTCGCCGCCGATGAACAGCGAGGGCTGCCGGATCGGAGCGCCGTCCCAGGGCGCGAGGTCCGCCCAGTCGCGGTCGACGTTGCGGTAGCGGTTGAGCGCCCCGGTCAGTCCGGTCCGCTCGAACTCGCCCGCGTAGAAGTCCAGGTCGCGCTCGGTCAGCCAACCGGGCAGCCGCCCGGTGGGGAAGCGGTCGGAGAGCTTGGCGGCGGGCGGTACGAAGTGCGGGTCGCTCTCCCCCGCCGCGGGCATCGTGTCGGCCGACAGCGCCGCGTAGAAGCCCGCGAGCCAGCCGCGCACGTCCTGTTCGATCTCCGCCTCGGCCCGACCCGGCTCCTGGAAGTAGCTGACGTAGAACTCCTCGTCGCCGCCGATCGCGCCGAACGCCTCGGTGGGCCGGGGGCCGCCGCGCGGCGCGTAGGGCACGCTGAGCAGGCCGACGGCGGTGAAGACGTCCGGCCGCAGCAGCGCCGAGTTGGCGGCGACGGGCGAGCCCCAGTCGTGGCCGACGACCGTCGCGGTCCGCTCGCCGAGGGCGCGGACGACCGCCACGTTGTCGGCGACGAGCTGGAGCATGCGGTACGCCTCGGGCTCCGCGGGCTTCGACGAGCGGCCGTAGCCGCGCACGTCGACGGCGACGGCGCGGTAGCCCGCCGCGGCGAGGGCCGGAAGCTGGTGGCGCCAGGAGTACCAGGACTCGGGGAAGCCGTGCACGAGCAGGACCAGCGGTCCCGCGCCCTGCTCGACCAGATGGATGCGGCCGCCGGGCACGTCGACCAGCCGGTGCCGCGCGTCGGCCGCGGGGTCCTCGGTGGCCGCGGAGTGCGGACGGGTCGGCTGTGGACGGGTGGGCTGCGCCATTGCTTCCTCCCGGAGCTTCGGACCGCGCTCGCGGCGGTCTGACCTGCGGCGTACGTCGTGCACGGGCCGGGAGACCCGGCACGCCGTGAGCCGTTGCCGCGAGTGTGCGGGCCCGGCCGGAGCGCAGGCCAATTCCGTTGCCGTTCCGGCAAAACGGCGTCCCGCCGGGCGTCAGGTGACGACCGCGCCGACGGCGACGAAGCCGCAGATCATGACGAAGAGGATGGCCAGCAGCGGCCAGATGAAGCGCAGGTACTGGTCGTAGCGGACCTTGGCCAGGGCCACACCACCGATGGTGACGGCGGTGGTCGGCACCCAGAGGTTCATCCAGCCGCTGGCCGACTGCCAGGCGGTGACGACGACCGAGCGCGAGACCCCGGCGAAGTCGGCCAGTGGGGCCAGGATCGGCATGGCGAGGGTGGCGTGCCCCGAGGTGGACGGGATGAGGAAGGCCAGCGGCAGGTTGACCAGGAAGACGATGATGCCGAACACCGAGTTGGACGTGCCGGAGACGACGCCCTCGATGGAGTGCAGCACGGTGTCGGTGACCTTGGAGTTGTTCATGATCACGGTGACGCCGCGGGCCAGCACGATGACCAGCGCGGGAGAGATGAAGTCCGCCGCGCCCTGGATGATCGTGGCGCTGAGCTTCTGCTCCCCCATGCGGCCGACCAGTCCGATGATCACCGCGGCGACCAGGAACAGCGCGGCCAGTTCGGCGAAGGACCAGTCCAGTTCCCAGGCGTACGGGGTCGCGTCGGCCTTGCCGGTCAGCGCGCTCGACCAGGGCACCACCGAGAAGATCATGAAGGCGAAGACCAGGCCGACGGCCATCAGTACGGCCTTGTGCAGGCCGGTCAGCTCGGGCGGCTCCTGGTCGCGGTCGACGCCCTGCTCCCGGTCGCCGGGCAGGAAGCCGACGAGGGAGCGGTCGGGGTTCTTCTGCACGCGCTTGCCGTAGCGGACGACGTAGGCGACCGTCACGGTCGTCAGTACGATCCACATCACGAAGCGCAGCACGATGCCGTCGCCGAGCGAGATGTCGGCGGCCGACGAGGCGACGCCGGTCGCGAACGGGTTGACCGTGGAACACAGCACGCCGACGCCCGCGCCGAGGATGATCGCGCCGGTGGCGACCATGCGGTCGTAGCCCAGCGCCAGCATCAGGGGCACGATCAGGCCGTAGAAGCCCAGGGTCTCCTCGGCGAAGCCCTCGACCGTGCCGAGCACGGAGAAGGTCACCATGATGCCCGCGATGAGCAGCGCGCCGCGGTCGCGCAGGGCGTGCGCGAGGCGGGCGATGCCGCGGTCCAGGGCGCCGGTGGCGAAGACCACGGTGATGAACGCGCCGATGGCGAGCACGAACAGGAAGACGCCCGCGCTGCCGTACAGGTCACCGGAGTTGTCGGGCGCGACGAAGCCGGTCTTGGCGTTCTGGATGCCGTACAGGCCGTTGACCGGCGAGAGGAACAGGTCCTTGAGGTGGTCGACGAAGCTCAGTCCGGACGAGACGCGGTGGTACGTGCCCTGGATGGGCGCGCCCGTGTCCTTCCGCTTGTACTCGCCCGACGGGATCAGGAACGCCAGCGCCCACACCGCGAGGGTGACCAGGGCGAGGATGGTCAGGGCGCTGGGGAAGGTGAATTTGTGCTTCTTGGGCGGCTGTCGGCCCGGTTCGCCGTCGCCCGTGGTGCCGGTGCCGGAGCCGCCGGCGGAGTCCCCGTCCGTGGTCCCCGCCGTCCCGGTGTCCCGGTACGCGGTGGATCCGTTGGCATCGGCCGCGTCGGCGCCCGGCGCCGTATCGCCGCTCACCGCGCCCCGCCCGCCGCGCGGAAGTCCGCCGCGTACTCCCGGAGGAAGGCCGCCTCCGCGATGACGGCGCCGCGCAGCTCGGAGAAGAGCACCCGCTCATTGGGGGCGTGCAGATTGCACATGCTGTCCTGGGCGCCGAAGAGCAGCACCTCCGCGTGGGGTACGGCCTTGGCGAGGCCGTTGACCAGCGGGATGGAGCCGCCGCTGGCGGCGAGCTGGGCCTCCTCGCCCCAGCCCTCGCGCAGCGCGGTGCGGGCGGCGCGGTAGGCGGGGCCGTCGGTGGCCGGTTCGAAGCCGGGGCCCGCGTCGCTGGGGGTCACGGTCAGCTCGATGCCGAAGGGCCGGTGCTCGCGCAGGTGCCTGACCAGCGCGTCGGTGGCCTCCTTCGGGTCCTGCAAGGGGTGCACGCGCAGATTGAGCTTGGCGCGCGCGTACGGCACCACGGCCGACGCGGCGCCGTCCACGGTGGGGGTGTCCATGCCGATCACGGTGACGGCAGGGCCGCTCCACAGCCGCTCGCCGAGGCTGCCGGTGCCGATCAGCGGTGTGCCGTCGGGCACGGTCGCCAGCGCGCGGAACTCCTCCTCGGTGTACGAGGCCCCGTCCCACGGCTCGCGGCGCAGCCCTTCGACCGTGACGTCACCGGCCGCGTCGTGCAGCGAGGCGAGCGCCTGGACGAGGGCCAGCAGCGCGTCGGGCGCGGCGCCGCCGAATTCGCCGCTGTGCCGGGCCTCGGCGAGCGTCCGCACCTCCACGACGACCTCGGCGACTCCGCGCAGACCCGTGGTCAGGGTGGGGGTGCCGGGCCGCAGATTGCCCATGTCGGCGATGACCATGGCGTCGCAGGCGAAGCGCTCGGGGTCGGTCGGCGGGTAGTCGTCGAAGGCGCTGCCGTACTCCTCCTGACCCTCCAGCACGATCTTGACGCCGGTCGGCGGCCGGCCGCCGTACGCGCGCAGGACGCCGAGGTGGGCCATGACGTTCGACTTGTCGTCGGCGATGCCGCGGGCCCGCAGGCCGCCCTCGATGGGCGTGGGCTCGAAGGGCGGCGACTGCCAGGCCGACTCGTCGCCGGACGGCTGGACGTCGTAGTGCCCGTAGAGCAGTACGGTCGGCGCGTCGGGGGTCGGCGGCGGGATCTCGGCGTAGATGACCGGTGAGGTGTCGGGCAGGTCGATCCGCTCGATGTGCTCGACCCCGGCGTCCCTCAGGAGCTCGACCAGCAGGTCGTGCGCCCGGTTCACCTCCGTGGCGGGGTAGCCAGGGAAGGCGATCGAGGGAATCTCGGCGAGCCGCACCAGGTCGGCGGTGAGCTGTTCCATCAGACTGTCGACGGTGGCGGCGAGATCCATACCGGCGTGCTCCTCATCCCGAGTTCTCTGTCTTCCGACCGCTCCGTGGCGCGGTCGCGCTCTCGTGCGATCGCTTCCGTGGTCCGACGCGCCCTGCCGTCCGAAATCCCCGGTGCGGACAGGGCCATGACGGTCCTTTCGAGCACTCTGTCGACTGTCCGGGTGAGGCGCAGCCGTTAATGGGCCGAACGGGCCACGGTGACCGCGGCGGGCGGTTGCCGTGGGACGCGGGTGACCCAAGGGGTTGACTGTGCATGACAACGCTGTCTCAATGTGGAATTGCAACGTGAGAAACGGTGAAGTGCCCGCGCTTCGACCGGAGTTGCCGTGCCGCGCGGTCGAGCGCGGCGTGACCCGTTCCGCCCGGTCCCGGACAGGGGTGTCGTGTGAGCAGACGGTGGTTGTGGCGCGTTCTTCTCCTCGCCTTGCTCGTCCTGGCCGCGCAGCCGGGCATCGCGTCGGCCTCGCCTGCGGGCGGCTCGTCGTCCTCCGCGGCTGCGGGGTCGTCGCACACGGGACGGTCGTCCACGGGGCCTTTGCCCACGGAGCCGCCGTCCACGGAGCCGCCGTCCGCGGAGCCGTCGCTTACGGTGTCGCCGGTCGCGCTCGCCGCGCCGAACGACGCCACGACCGTGTGCGCGGTCTACTGCGACACCCGCGACCCGTCACTGGCAGGGCAGGAGACCTTCCCGGTGGCGGACAAGACCCTCAACGGCCGCCGGGTCTCGCTGCACGTCTCGGACGCCGACGGCATGGCCTGGGCGTCCATCGACGCGGGACAGCTCAACGACTCGGTGTGGCTGGACCGCTCGTGGGACGGCGGGACGACCTGGGACGGGCTGCTGGGCAGGGCCTCGATCCCGTCGACCTGGACCGGCACGCGCACCCTGATGTACAACCTCTACGACCCCACCCACCACCGGCGCGCCGTACTGCGGGCGTGCGGTGACGCGCAGGGCGTCGGCTGTACGGGCTGGGCGCGGCTGAGCGTGTGTGCCGCGCGCTGCGACGGCGCCGATGTGTCCACGGGCACCGGTGACACCCGGCCGGTGGCGGACGCGACGCTCAACGGGCGGACCATCGCGCTGCACATGGACAACTCGGGGATGGCCTGGGGCACGGTCTCCGGCGGCGCCGCGGGCGACGAGATCTGGCTCGACCGCTCGTGGGACGGCGGCGCGAGCTGGCCCGACGGATCGTCGAAGGGGCGGACATCCGTGCCGTCCGGCGCGTCGGGCACCAGGACAGCGGAGTTCAACACCTCCGATCCGCTCGGCAAGCTCTACGGCGGCGCGGTGCGCGCCTGCGGCCGGGCCGTCGAGGGCCAGAACGGGAGCTGCACCGCGTGGGCGCGGCCGACGACGGTCCGCAGCGCGGCGGCGGCCGACGCCCTCATGTACTCCTACGACCCGAACACCGCCTACTGGCCGTCGAGTTGGTGGAATTCCGCGGTGGCGCTCAGCACGGTGATCGACTACATGCGGCAGACCGGCGACACTCGCTATCTGTGGGTGGTGGCGCGCACCTTCCAGGTGAACAAGGCCGCCTTCCCCGCCGGGGCCCGCAGTTCCGACCCGATCGACGGCGACTTCATCAGCCGGGCCACCGACGACGCCGAGTGGTGGGCCCTGGCCTGGATCGACGCCTACGACCTGACCGGCAACGTCACGTATCTCAACGAGGCCGTCACGATCGCCACGTACGTCAACGGGCTGTGGGACACCAGCACCTGCGGGGGCGGGGTGTGGTGGGACCGCGAACGGACGTACAAGAACGCGGTGACCAACGGGCTGTACGTGCGGTTGACCGCGGAGCTGCACAACCGGATCAGCGGGGACACGACCTGGCTGGGCCGGGCGACCACGTCCTGGAACTGGTTCAGGAACAGCGGTCTGATCAACGGGTCCGGGCTGGTCAACGACGGGCTGACCGGCGGCTGCGCCAACAACGGCCAGACGGTGTGGAGTTACAACCAGGGCCTGGCGATCGGGGCCGCGGTGGAGATCTGGCGGGCCACGGGTGACGGTACGGCGCTGGCGAAGGCGCGCCAACTGGCCGACGCCGCGGCCTCGGCACCGTCGCTGGTCACCTCGGGGCTGCTCACCGAGCAGTGCGACGCGCTGAACGCGACCTGCGACGACAACGCCAAGCAGTTCAAGGGCGTCTTCATGCGCTACCTCCAGGACCTCAACGGCGCGACCGGCGGCGCCTATCGCGGCTTCGCCATCACCCAGGGCAACTCGATCTGGTCGGCGGACCGCGATTCGCTCAACCGTCTCGGCGAGCGCTGGTCGGGCCAGGGCAGCACGGACCATCTCAATGTGCGCGACTGGCGTACGCAGGCCAGTGCGCTCAGCGCGCTGCTGGCGGCGGGCTGAGGCGGCGCGGACCTCAGGGTCCGGGCGGGGTCGCGGGCGCGGTCGTCCCGGGCGCGGTCGTCTCGCGCATGGTCCTCCCTGGCTCGGTCGTCCCGGTCGGCGCGGTCTCGGGCACGGTGACACCGGTCAGGCGCTCGGCCGCCGCCCACAGCCGGGCGTTGGTCGTGGCGTCGAGCGCTCTGCGGGTGATGCGCGCGGTCGTGGTCGGGCCGACCAGGCCGAGGCGTCGGCCCGGGCCGTAGTAGCCGCCCGCGACGGCTCCGGGATCGGCCGCGGCGAACAGCAGCGGTTCCGTGCCCTGCTCGACCCCTTGGCGGGGCAGGAAGTCCAGCCGCCTGCCGAGCCTGTGCAGCCGTGACGGCTCGCCGCCCAGGCTCGCGCCCGCGGTTTGCAGGTTGGTGGTGGTGTAGCCGGGGTGGGCGGCGGTGCTCAGCAGATTCCAGCCGCGGTTGGCGGCGAGGGCGGCCAACTGCCGGGTGAGGATGAGGTCGGCGAGCTTGGACTGGGCGTACGAGAGATTCGGGCGGTAGCGGCGCCGCTCCCACTGGAGGTCGTCGAAGCCGATCCGCCCGTAGGCGGCCGTGCCGCTGCTCATGGTCGCCACGCGCGGCGCGGTGGCGGCGAGCAGGGCGGGCAGCAGCCGGACGGTCAGGGCGAACGGGCCGAGGAAATTGCTGCCGAATTGCAGCTCGAAGCCGTCGGCGGTGGTCATCCGGGTCGGCGGGGCCATCACGCCCGCGTTGTTGACCAGCAGGTCGAGCGGGGTGGGATCGGCGAGCACGCCGTCGGCGAACGCGCGGACCGACGCCAGGTCGGCGAGGTCGACGCGGCGCACTTCCAGGCGGGCGTCCGGGTGCCGCTCCAGGATCTCAGCGCGGGCCCGCTCCCCCTTCTCCGGGGTGCGTACGGCCATGATCACCTGCGCTCCCGCGGCGGCGAGGCGGCGGGCGGCCTCCTTGCCCGTGCCGCTGTTGGCGCCGGTCACGACGGCCTTCCGGCCGGTCTGGTCGGGGACGACGTACATGGTGACTCCTTCGGCGTCCGTGCCGGGACACCTCAATAAAGGACCGGTGGTCTGTTACGTTTCACGCTATCAGACCGGCGGTCCGATAACAACAGACCGCAGGTCCGTAGAATGTGGGCATGCCCACGACTTTCCAGCGCGCCCGCAGCGAGGAGCAGCGCGCCCAGCGCCGCCAGGCGATCCTGGACACCGCGTCCGCGATGCTCGCCGAGATGCCGGTGGCCGAGGTCAGCCTCAACGAGCTGAGCCGCCGCGTCGGCCTGGCGAAGTCGAATGTGCTGCGCTACTTCGAGTCCCGCGAGGCCGTGCTGCTCGAACTGCTCGACGTCGCCTTCCGGGAGTGGCTGGCGCACCTCGGACCCGAACTGGACGACGAGGTCGACCCCGGCGCGCCGCCCCGGCATCGCGGCGACCAGGTGGCGGCCGTCCTCGCCGGGTCGTTGGCGGTCCGCCCGGTGTTCTGCGACCTGACCGGCGCCCAGGCCGCCGTGCTGGAGCGCAATGTCTCGCCCGAGGTCGCCGCCGACTACAAGCGCACCGCCGTCCGGAACGTGTACGCGCTGGCCGACCTCGTACGGCGGCACGTGCCGGAACTGGGCGAGGGCGACGCGCTGCGGTACGCGGGCGCGGCCGTGATGGTCACGGGCGCCGTGTGGACGCACGCCCACCCGTCGGCGGCGATGCTGGCCGCCTATGACGCCGACCCGGCGCTCGAGGCGCTGCGGCTGGACTTCGCCGCGACGGTCCGCGAGACGCTGGAAATCCTGGCCAGCGGGCTGCTGGCACGCCGCGTGCCCGAGTAGCGCCGGGACACCGTCCAAGCCCTCGACCCCCGCACCCTGACGGAGAGAAGACCGAGATGCGACTGCGCTGCGCCGTGCTGGACGACTACCAGGGCGTCGCCACGACGCTCGCCGACTGGTCCTCGCTGACCCACGAGGTCGAGGTCGTCGGCTTCCCCGGTCACGTCGCGGACGAGGCCGAACTCGTCGCGGCCCTGGCCGACTTCGACATCGTCGTGACCCTGCGCGAGCGCGTGCCCTTCCCCGCCTCGGTACTGGCCGCGCTCCCCCGGCTGAAGCTGCTGATCGCCTCCGGGATGCGCAATTCGGTGATCGACTACGCCGCCGCGCGGGAGCACGGCGTGACCGTGTGCGGTACGGAGAGCGCCGGCACCCCGCCGGTCGAGCTGACGTGGGCGCTGCTGCTGGGGCTGGCACGGGGCATCGTGCCGGAGAGCGCCAACCTCGCCGCGGGCGGCCCCTGGCAGACGACGGTCGGCGCCGACCTGCACGGCGCGCGGCTCGGTCTGCTCGGGCTCGGCAGGATCGGCGGGCGGGTGGCGGCCGTCGGGCTCGCCTTCGGCATGGACGTGGTGGCCTGGAGCGGGAATCTGACCGACGAGCGGGCGGCCGAGGTCGGTGCGGCGCGCCTGGCCACCAAGGAGGAACTGCTGGCCACCAGCGACTTCGTCTCCGTCCACCTCGCCCTGGGCGAGCGCAGTCGCGGCCTGATCGGCGCGGCGGAACTGGCGCTGCTGAAGCCGACCGCGTATCTGGTGAACACCTCGCGCTCGGCGATCGTCGACCAGGCGGCGCTGCTCGCCGCCCTGCGCGAGGGCCGGATCGCCGGAGCGGGCCTGGACGTCTTCGACATCGAGCCGCTTCCGGCCGACGACCCCGTGCGTTCCACGCCCCGGCTGCTGGCCACGCCGCACCTCGGCTATGTCACCGAGGCCAACTACCGTACGTACTACGGGCAGGCGGTCGAGGACATCCGGGCGTATCTGGCGGGCGCGCCGGTCCGTCGCCTCGACTGACGCCGAGGTGAAGGGGGGTCGGCTCAGGCGCTGGGTCCCGGCTCCCGGCCGACGCCGTTCAGCGGGATCCGCCGGGCCAGCAGCGTACGGTGGCTGATCCGCCAGCCGTCCGCGCCGCGCGTCACCCGGTCGTCGTACGTCAGACTCCCGCACGTGCCGTCGGTGTTGACGCCGAAGCCCTTGGACCGGACGCGGACGGCGCCGTCGGGCAGTTCGGTGATGACGACGTTGGTGACGTGGTGGGCGACGGGATTGCGGTCGCCGAGCGTGAGCGCCGCCTCCCGGACGGCCGCGATGCCGACGAGCGCTCCGCCGCCGTAGTCGCTCATGTCGTAGACCACGTCGGCGGTGAACAGCTCGTCCAGCCGGTCGAGTTCGCCGCCGTCGAAGAGGTGGCCGTGCAAGTGGATCAACTCGGCGACGGCGACGCGGTCCTCGGTGGTGAGCGGCAACGGGACTCCTCTCGGGCCGGGCCCGTCCCGACCGGTCTGCCAGCGTAGTGCGCACGCGACCGGCGCCGTACGGTCCGGCGGCGGTCGGACCCGGACGTGTCGGCGGGCAGAAGGCGACGCGGTTCGGACGGAGTCCGGCCAACTGTGATCACTGCCGACGGTCGTGTCACACCGGGGGGTGAATTCCGGGACCGTCGATCGAGGTCAGCCCTTCGTCGATCCGAGGTGCCTGTGATACTCAGAATCCTGAACAGACCGGGACTCCGGCAGCGCGACACGGCAGGGCAGGACGACGCGGGGCGCGAGCCGCTGCCACCGGCGGCCCCCGTCGATGTGATGGCGGGGCGCGCGAAGCTCAGGGCGGCGCGTGAACTCGGGCGCAAGGCCGAGGAGTTCCTGCGGCTCTATCACGGCGAGGAGCCCGCCGCGGGCGACCTGGACAGCAGGCTCACGGCAGTGCGCGCGGAGATCGGCGACACAGGCACGTATCAACACACCTCGGCGGAGCTGGCGTTCGGCGCGCGGGTCGCGTGGCGCAACAGCAACCGCTGTATCGGGCGGCTCTATTGGCGGTCCTTGCAGGTGCGCGACCTGCGGCACGTCACGGAGGCGGAGGAGATCGCCGAGGAGTGCGCGACGCATCTGCGGATCGCCACCAACGGCGGCCGGATCAGGCCGCTGATCTCGGTCTTCGCCCCTGACGCCCCCGAGCGGCGCGGCCCGCGGATCAGGAACGAGCAGCTCATCCGCTACGCCGGATACCGGGCGGCCGACGGCACGGTCACCGGTGACCCGCGCACCGCGGACATCACCGGTCTCGCGGAGCGGCTGGGCTGGCCCGGCGGCCCGCGCACCGCCTTCGACGTGCTCCCGCTGATCGTCGAGGGCGTCGACGACAAGCCCCGGCTGTTCGACCTGCCCTCCGACGCCGTCCTGCACGTGCCGCTCGACCACCCCGAGCGCCCCTGGAGCGCCCAGTGGGGACTGCGCTGGCACGCGGTCCCCGCCGTCTCCGACATGTGCCTGGAGATCGGCGGCGTCTGCTACGGGGCGGCGCCCTTCAACGGCTGGTACATGGGGACGGAGATCGGCGCCCGCAATCTGGCCGACGTCGACCGCTACGACCTCCTGCCGCTCGTCGCGGACAGTCTCGGCATCGACACCGGCAGCGTCCGCTCCCTGTGGAAGGACCGCGCCCTGGTCGAACTCAACCGCGCCGTCCTGCACTCCTTCGACCGCGCCGGAGTCACCCTGGCCGACCACCACACCGAGGCGGAACGTTTCCTCCAGCACCTCGACCGCGAGCGGCGCAAGGGCCGCGAGGTCCAGGCCGACTGGGCCTGGATCGTCCCGCCCATGTCCGGGGCCACCACCCCGGTCTTCCACCGCACCTACGACGACCGCGTCCTCAGCCCCGGCTTCGTCCGCCACCCGCGGGAAGCGGCGGACGGCGCCTCGTACGCCTGATCCGGCGCTACCGCGTTCCGCCCTGGTCGCGGCACTCCGGGTGGCCCCAGCCGTCGGGGTTCTTGGCGATCGGCTCGCCCGCGGCGTACGAGCGGCCGCAGCGGCAGCGGCCGGGGAATTTGGCGTTGAGGGTGCGCGAGGAGGCGGACGTGGTGCCGGTGGCGGCGCTCGCTGTCCCGGTCCCGCCGCCGTTGCCGCTTCCGCCTCCGGAGGGCTTGCGCTTGGGGGCGGACGAGGCGCGGGGGGCGTCGGGGTTGCGGGGCGGCGGCGGGGAGTCGTAGCGGGTGCCCGAGGCTTGCTGGGTGATGGCGGTGTTGCTGGCGGCGCGGTCGGCGTAGTCGTTGAGCCGGTCGCCGTCGACCTGGTGGGCGGCGACGTACGTGAACTCGACGTCACGGCCGGTGAGCAGCGCGTCGATGCCCGCGACGAGTTCCTGGTTGGCGACGGGCTTGCCCGCGGCGGTCTTCCAGCCCTTGCGCTTCCAACCGGGCAGCCAGGTGGTGACCGCCTTCATCGCGTACTGGGAGTCCATCCGGATCTCCATCGGCACGGCGGGGTCGACGGTCTCCAACAGCCGGAGCAGGGCGGTGAGTTCCGCGACGTTGTTGGTGGCCGTGCCCAGCGGGCCCGCCTCCCAGCGGTCGGGCTCCCCCGTACCGTCGGCGATCACCCAGGCCCACGCGGCCGGTCCCGGATTCCCCTTCGATGCCCCGTCACACGCGGCGATGATGCGTTCTGCCATGCCAGAGATCATGCCAGCCCGCGGGCGGTCGTACGGCCCCGGCCCGAGGAGGCGCCCCGGCAGGGGTGAGGCGGGGCTACGGCTCGGGCGAGTGGTCCGGCAGGGCGAGCCACTCCTTCCACGACAGGTCGCGGCCGATGTGGCGCGGGCGCTCGAAGGGCCAGTCCTCCGCGATCCAGCGCGGCACCAGGGCGTCCAGCGCCCGCTCCAGGTCGGTGCCCACCCGGTCGTCCACCACCCACCACGAGATCTCGGCGTCGGCGCCCGCCTTCTCCGGCGGGTCGATGTAGACACAGCCGAGCAGCGCGGTGTTCGCGTCGTCGAAGAGCGCGTAGTTGAAGGACTGGTGCGCGGCGATCTCGGTCGCGTGCCGTTCGAGATCGGCGAGGTCGGCCTCGTACGTCATGTCGGCGGGCGGCCAGCCCCAGGCCGGGCCGAAGATCGACCAGAGGCGGTCGCGCGAGCCCATCACCGCGGGGTAGTCGAGCGCGGTGTCGGATCCGGCGATCGGGCGCAGATGGTGGCCGCCGGGCAGGGGGACGCGGACGGGGTGGACGAAGTCAGCGGGCAGCCAGGTCATGCGGCGGAGGCTAGCGCGGTGGAACGTCGCACCGCACCGGATTTATCGCCGCCGCGAGATGGCGGCGGACGGTCCGCGAAGGCCCGTCGGCGGTCAGTGACCGCCCTTCGGCTGCTGGCAGCCGGTGCCGTCGGCGTAACCGGCGAAGGCGTCGACCTCGGTGACGGCCGTGTTCAGCGCGCCCTTGAGGCAGATCGGGCTGTGGTCGACGACGAAGCCCACATAGGTGGAGCCGTAGGCCGAGACGCTGACCGACTCGGGGGCGTAGCCGAGGGCGACGAGGCCGAGGCGGAGGTGACGGCCGCGGTGGGCCGCCCGGACGGCGCTTCGGCCCCCGCGCTGTCCACGGTCCGCGTGCCGCAGCCGGTCAGCGCGAGCGCCGCCACGGCGGTCAGCGACGGCGGGAGGACGAGGGCGGCTCCGCGGAGTCGGGCTCGGGTCATGCCCACGATCATGCCCGCCGGGCGGTGGCGGGCGCGTAGGTTCCCGTACTCAGTTCCGCGGACGCGCGGACAGCGGCGGCGGACCGTCGTCGGGGACCGGCCCGCCGCGCCCGCGGGCCCGTTCACTCCGCGTCGATGCCGGTGATGACGGGGTCGCCGAGCCGGGCGGTCTCCTCGGTGAAGCCCGCGACGCCGAGCGCGTCGTTGACGAGGTCGCGCGCGGCCCCCTCGGCGGCGGGCGGATTGTCGGCGTCGACCGCGACGCGCACGCTGAAGGCGCTGGAGTCGCCGTACATCGTCAGGATGTCCAGCTCCTCGTCCTCGCCGAAGTCCGTGCTCTGCGGGTCGACGGGGCGCAGGGCCCGGACGAGCGTCGAGCGGGCCTCGGCGGTCGGCGCGTCGAGGAAGGTGCCGGGGACGGTCACAACATAGGTGGTCATGAGGGTTACGTCTGCCCGTTCCGCCGCCCGCCATCCCACCCGCGAGGTGCCCGGCCCGCCGGCGTGCGGCGTGTCGGGCACCTCGCGGTACGACTGACGTGGGTACGTCATCCGGACGGAGGAGCCGTGCGCGGTGCCGGAGTCCGTACGGCGCGGTCACCTGCGCGGTGGGCGTCCGGAGGCGCTGGGGCTAGCTGTGGTTCCAGGTGACGCTGAAGGCGTTGCCGCCGGAGAGCGCGGAGGTGGTCGCCTTGGTGGTGCTGCCGGAGGCCATGTTGATCTTGTCGGGGCCGTAGGTGCCGATCGCCTGGCCGTTGGCGGTGGCGTTGGTGAAGGACGCGGTGCTGAAGTGCGCGAGCGGCAGGACGCCGGTGGAGCTGGACGGCGCCTCGGCGATGATCTCCGCGGAGGCCAGGGAGGCGCCCTGGAGCGTCTTCTTGGTGGTCTTCGTCCAGTTCTTGGTGGTGTCGCTGAGGGTGAGCGTGAACGAGCCGCTGCCGTTGGTGGAGACCGTCGAGGTGAAGTGGTCGCCGGGGCTCACCGCGTTGGAGTAGTTCACGGGATAGGCCGGGTACATCTCGTACCACGAGGAGTACACGGCGCGACCGCCGGAGCAGTCCGCCTCGGTCCCGGTCTGCTCCACGGAGTTGCTGCCGTCGCCGTCGAGACCTATCCAGAACGAGGAGTACGTGGTGGCGCCGGTGCAGGTGACCGACGGCTGGACCCAGCTCGCGGAGACGCTGGTGAAGGTGGAGCCGGTGGCCGCGTAACCGGCCCAGTTGGAACTGGTGCTGTGCACGATGCGGCTGTTCGGGCCGATCAGGCGGTGGCTGCCCATGGGGGTGAGGCGGACCGATGAGTCGGCCGAGGCGACCGCGGAGGGCGCGGTCGCGAGGGCGGACAGGACTGCTGCGGCCACGGCGGATACGGCGGTGATGCGCGTTGTTGCCGACATGCTGCTCCTTCTCGCGGGTCTCGCGGTACAGGTGTCACCGGCGCGACCGGAGGGGTGTGTGACCCCTGAGGGGTGCGTGGCACCAGTGGTGCTTGACAGTGTGCTGACAAGCACGGCGCGTAGGTGCAGGCGGAATCAAACGATCGGCAAAACTCACGCCAAGTCGCCTTGTGGGCATGTCCAGTTGATCTCCACGGCACTCGAACAGGGCCAAAAAGGGGTCGTCCCGGCGTCCGGGTGTCGGACGCCGGGACGGCCTCACGCGCGGCGGACCGGCGAGAACCGGCCTCGGGCATCGCTCAGTTGCGCGCCCACTTCTGATTGCCGCCGTTGTTGCAGGTCCAGATGTCCAACGGCGTGCTGTTGGCCGTACCCGTGCCGACGGCGTCCAGGCAGGTGCCGGAGGCCACGTTGACGACCGTGCCGTCGGAGCGGACCCGCCACTGCTGGGCGGCGCTGCCGTCGCACGCGTTGATCTCCAGGCCGGTGCCGTCCGCGGTGGCGTGGCCGATGGTGCCCAGGCACTTGGTGTCGTAGACGGTCAACTGGTTGGTGGCGGTGGACGTCCAGGTCTGCTGATTGCCGCGGTTGCAGTCCCACAGCGCGGGTTTCGTGCCGTCGGCCTGGCTCGCGGCGGGCACGTCCACGCAGCGGCCGGAGTCCTGGCCGGTGAGGGAGGCCGCGACGGCGCCGCGGTCCCACTTCTGGTTGGCGCCGTTGTTGCAGGTCCACAGTTCGAGCGGGGTGCTGTTCGCGGTGCCGGCGCCGGTCACGTCGAGGCACTTGCCCGAGCCGACGTTGACGACGCTGCCGTCCGCGTTGACGGTCCACTGCTGACCTGTGGCGCCGGTGCAGTCGGAGATGTCGACGGCCGTGCCGTCCGCGGTGCCGCCGCCCGCCGCCTCCAGGCACTTGGTGCCGTAGACCATGAGCTGCTTGGCGGGGGTGGCGGTCCAGGTCTGGTTGGTGTCCCCGTTGCAGTCCCACAGGGTGACCACGGTGCCGTTGGCCTGACCGCGGGCGGGCACGTCGGCGCAGATCCCGGAGTGCCGGTCCTTGAGGAAGCCGCTGACGTTGCCCGCGGCCTTCGGGGTGATCGCGAGGTTGTCGAACTGGTCGGTCTGGTAGCCGACGACACCGAAACCGACCTGGCCGCTGGCGTACGAGCCGTCGTTGACGGTGCCCAGGGTGGCGCCGTCGAGGGTCGCGGTGATCTGGTCGCCGGAGAAGCCGATCGACACGGTGTGCCAGGTGTTGAGCGCGAGCGCGGCGTGGCTGCCGGACGTCAGCGTGCTGAGGTTGCCCGAGCTGGTGCTCTTCGCGATCGACCAGGCTCCGGTGCTGGAGAGCCGCAACTGGTAGGCGGCCTGGTGGCTCTGGGGCCGCGACTGGGTACCCGCCCGGCCCAACAGGGTCACGGTGCCCGCCTGTTGGAGGTTGACGTCGACTCCGGCCGTGTAATTCGACCAGGTCGTGTCGCCGACGAGGGTGAACGCGTCGGAGTCCTCCTGCCATTCGATCGGCTTGACCGGTGTCACCTGCTGCACGCACTGCCCCGTCCGTCCGCCGGCGCAGGGCCGCGCCTCGAAGGAGCCCTGCATGTCGGAGAGATACCGGGCCTCGGTGTTGGTGGCGACGGCGTCGAAGGTGTCGGAGTACGGCAGCGGCAGCGCGTGCGCCGCCGGGCCGGTGGCGGTGCCCTTGCCCTGGCCGGTGGTCGTGGTGACCGTGTAGACGTAACCGGGTTGCAGCGTCAGGGAGTACGAGCCGCCCGAAGGGGTGATGTCCTGCGTGTGGACGAAGGAGGTGGCCGCGCTCGGCGCGTTCACCTGGGTGGCCCAGACGTGCACGGTCCCGGTGGACAGGCCGCCCTGGACGTGGAGGTTCACGGTCTGCGCGGCGGTGGCGGTCGTGGTCTCCAGCACGGTGGAGTAGTCGGAGGTGGTGTTCGACTTGATCGTCACGTAGGTGCCGTTGGACTCGGCGCCGCCGAGGTAGCCGGAGGCGGAGTCGATGAACTTCCAGCCGGGCTGGGTGAATTGGGTGACCTGGGCGGTGGCCCAGGTGCTGGCGCCGATGGTGTAGTTCCCCGACCAGGGCGAGTTGGCGGTGGCCAGGCCCACCGTGTTGTACGGCAGATTGGGGTAGATCGCGGCGAGCAGCGGCCAGTTGAAGTAGCTGACCATCTTGGCGTCGGTGTAGCCGCGGGTGATGGCCCTGATCAGGGCGGGTGCTCCGGTGTTCATGTCCTGCGAGCCGTTCTCGCTGTCCCACAGCGGCTTGCCGTTGTTCTGCGCGGCGGCGGTGCTGCTGCACGTGTCGGCGCTGCCGCCGTCGCCGCCCGCGCAGGAGTAGTGCGTGCCGATGATCGAGACGGCGTTGTTGAACGCCGCGTTGTTCGCCATGTCGTCGGCCACGCCCCAGCCGCTGTCGTCGGCGACGAGTTGCACACCGGAGTATCCGGCGGCGTTCAGCGCCGCTCGCAGTTGGACGTACCAATTGACGTCGTGCCCGCGCTCGTTCCAGCCGCCGAGGTACTTGATCGTCAGGCCGTGCTGTTTGGCGCAGCCGAGCCAGGAGATGAGGTAGTTGATCGTGTCGGTGGACCAGAAGCCGCCGTTGATCCAGCCGGGCGCGGCCCAGGCGAGGCCGTAGAGACCGATGCTCGGATTGCGGGCCCTGGCCTGTTCCGCGAGCCAGAATTCGTATCCGGCGTCGCAGTTGATCTGGCCTTTGACGTGTTCGATCGACGGTTCCGAGCCGTCGGTGGAGTTGGCGTCGCCGCCGATCTCCAGTTTCAGCAGTTGCAGGTTCGCGCCGTAGCCGGGCTTGAACAGGTAGTCGAGGATCTGCGCCTGTTGCGCGGCCGGGTAGTCGGTCAGCAGCCGGGAGTTGCCGCCTCCGCCGCTGATCGCGCCGATGCCGTCGAAGGTCCGGCCGCCCTGTGTCCCGTCCACCGTGATCGTGGTGGTGGCCGCGTTCGCGGGGGCGACGCCGACGGTCAGCAGTGCGATGAGCAGCCCCATGACCCACAACGGGGCAAATCTCCATGTTCGTAACATGACTGAACCCTTCACCGTGGGGGGATGGCGTTCAGTGTGTTGTCATGTTCACTTCTTGGTCAATATGGCGAACGAAGAAAACAGAAACAAACGTCGGCAGTCGTCGTCAGCGGGCCGCGCCGTCGCACGGCGCTCGAAGTGGATCAGCGGGGGGCGTGAGCGGAGAGAACGGGAGTGGTGAAGGCGAGAGCGGAGAGAACGGGAGCGGTGAAGGCGGGAGCGGTGAAGGCGGGAGTTGATCAGCGCGGCCCGGTCGGCCGGGGAATGGGCCTTCGGCCCCCGGTGATCGGCCGTCTCACCGCCGCGGCCGTTCGACGGCCGTGATCACATACCTCACGGGAATACGAAAAGGGAGCGTCGGCTCACGGGAGGAGGACATCCGGGGAGGAAACTCTCCCCCTCACGCGGCGGGCCGCCGGTGCGACAATGGCTGGCATGACCGGCGACGCGCACATGAATGAGCTGGGCGAGTTCCTGAAGGCCCGGCGGGGGGAGCTCGGCCCGCGCACCGTGGGGCTGCCGGACCCCGGTACACCCCGGCGCGTGCCCGGGCTGCGCCGGGAGGAAGTGGCGCAGCTCGCCGCGATCAGCACCGACTACTACACCCGCCTGGAGCAGGGCCGTATCCATGCCTCGGTGTCCGTGCTGGCCGCCCTGGCCCGGGTGCTGCGACTGGACGACGACCAGCGCGACTACCTCTTCGGGCTGGCCGGGAAGACACTCGTGCGACCGCGCCGCCGCACCCGGCAGAAAGTCCAGCCGCAATTGCGGCGGCTTCTGGACGACCTCGGTGCGACACCCGCCATTGTCATGGGACGTTGCATGGATATCATCGCGTGGAATTCGCTCGCCTCGGCGCTCATCACCGATTTCTCGGCCATCCCGGAAAAGCACCGGAATTACGTGCGGATCATCTTCACCGATCCGTCGATGAAATCGCTCTACGCGGACTGGGAGAAAGTGGCGCGCACCTGCGTGTCGCAGCTGCGGATGGAGGCGGCCAAGTACCCCGACGACCCGGGGCTCGTCGAACTGGTCGGTGAACTGTCCGTGCAGGACGAGCAGTTCCGCCAGTGGTGGGCCACCCATCAGGTCGCCACGCTCAGCGTGGGCACCAAGGCCCTGCGCCATCCCGTCGTCGGGGAACTCAGTCTGGACTGGGACACCCTGACCGCGAGTACCGACCCCGACCAGCAGCTCATCGTCTGGACCGCGGAGCCGGGCAGCCGTACCCACGAGGGCCTGCGCTTCCTCGCCTCGTGGGCCGCGTCCCACCTCCCGGCGGGTGACGCCCCCGCATCGGCCGCTGAGGAGCACCCGCTCGGCTGACACGCCGGCCCGCACCCGGCCGGGCGGTGGCTTCAGCCGGTCACGTCCATGCGCTGGGTGCCGATGACGGACAGCAGCCGCAGGGCCTCCTCGGACGGCGAGCCGGGCGTCGCGGTGTAGATCACGACCTGCTGGTCCCGGTCGGTGATGTCCAGGACGTCGCAGTTGACGGTGACCGGCCCGACCAGCGGGTGCTGGAAGGTTTTACGGAGGGTGGGCTCGCTGCGCACGTCGTGGGAGGCCCACAGCTCCCGGAATTCCGCGCTCCCGGCCCGCAGCTCGGCCACCAGCTCCGTCACCTCGGGGTCGTCGGGGTAGCGGGCGGCGACGGTACGCAGCCGCTGGGCGGCGTTGCTCGCAAAACGGTCCACGTCCGACACTCCGTACAGCCGCTGCCCCTGCCGGTGCGGTCCGAGGAAGGCGCGGCGGACGAAGTTGCGGTCGCGGCGCGGCAGGGTGGAGAAGTCCTCCATGAGGGCCGCCGCCAGGTCGTTCCAGGCGATGACCTCTCCGGTCGCGGACATCACGGTCGCCGCGGCCTGCGGCAGGCGGTCCAGCAGGTCGAGGATGCTCTGGCGCACCTCGCGCGAGGGTCCTGCGGGCGGTCCCGGCGGGGCGCCCGCGAGGTGGTGGAGATGGTCGCGCTCGACGTCCGTCAGCCGCAGCGCACGGGCCAGCCCCGCCAGGACCTCGCGGGACGGGCGAGGGCCGCGGGCCTGTTCGAGCCGCGTGTAGTACTCGGTCGAGATGAAGGCGAGCTGGGCCGCCTCCTCGCGGCGCAGCCCCGGTGTGCGGCGCCGGGTCCCGGCGGGCAGCCCCACCTCGGCAGGGGTGATCCGCTCGCGTCTGCTGCGCAGGAAGTCGGCCAGTTCTCGTCTGTCCACCTCTCCAGTGTGCTCGCGTGCCGCCGGGCGCAGCCAGGTACAGCCGGTGCCTGGCTGCGCCCGGCGGTCCGGCGCACGCTCGATGCCATGAACACCACACCCAACGTCGACACACCCACCACCGACACCACCGCGACCGGCGCCGCCACCGGGCTGCTGGCGGACAAGGTCGCCCTCATCACCGGCGCGGGTCGCGGCATCGGCGCCGCCGCGGCCCTGCTCTTCGCCCGCGAGGGCGCCCGCGTCATGCTCGCGGCCCGTACCGAGGCGCAGCTCAAGGCCGTGACCGAGCAGGTCGGGGCGGCGGGCGGCACCGCCGACCACGTGGTGTGCGACCTGGCCGACGTGGCGAGCGTACGCGCGGCGGTCGACCGTACGGTGGAGCGGTTCGGCCGCCTCGACGTCGCCTTCAACAACGGCGCCACGAACGCGTCACCCGGCCCGCTGGACCAGGTACCGGAAGCCGACTTCGACCGCCTCTACGCCGTGAACCTCCGGGGTCCGTGGCTGGCGATGGCCGCCGAGGTCGCCGCGATCCGGGCGACCGCGGGGACCGGCGCCATCGTCAACAACTCCAGCGTCGGCAGCCTGCGGGGCAATCCCGAACTGCCCGCCTACGGCGCGATGAAGCGGGCGGTCAACAGCCTCACCGAGTCGGCCGCCGTCACGTACGGTCCCGAGGGCATCCGCGTCAACGCCATCGCTCCCGGCGGCACACTGACCGAGATGATCCACGCCTGGGCGGCGGAGTCCCCCGGTCTGCTCGACCGGATCACGGCGCACACCCCGCTGCGCCGGGCCGCCGACCCCGCCGAGATCGCGGAGGCCGCCGCCTGGCTGCTCAGCGACCGCGCGTCCTACGTGACGGGCACCGTCCTGCGGGTGGACGGCGGCGCGGCGGCCTGAGCCGCGCGGCCCGCGGCCGTCACCGGTCGTCGGCGGGTGCCACCGGTTATCGACGGGCGTCACCGGGCGGCGGGCGGCGGTGCCACTCGCGCCGTCACCACTCGCGGGCGGCGATCAGTTCCTCGACGTCCGCGTCCTCGAAGCCGTAGGCCGTCGCCACGAACCAGATGTCCCCGCCTATCTCCTCCCGTGCGACGGTCTCGATCTCGCTGCCCGCGGCGTCGAACTCCGCCTCCAGAGCGTTGAACCGCTCCGTCGCGACCGCCGTCAGCGCGTACAGCGCCTTCAGGTCCGCGGGCCGCTCCGCCTCGATCCGCTCGCACAGGTCCAGCAGGATGGCCTTCCCCTTGTCGAGGACGTGGTCGGGAAAATACTCGTCCTCGTACAGCACCTCGAGGAACGCCCGTTCCTTGACCTGCTGGTTGGTGATCGTCATGGCGACGCCCTCCCCTTCTGCCCTGGATCAGCCCCGCGTCCAGTGTGGAATGTCCGACGTCTCCGATCGTGCACCACACCACTGACAACGCCGGTGGGGGGGGGGGGGGGGGGGGGGGGGGGGGGGGGGGGGGGGGGGGGGGGGGGGGGGGGGGGGGGGGGGGGGGGGGGGGGGGGGGGGGGGGGG
>NZ_JBVHLD010000030.1:0-38059 GCF_055559175.1 Streptomyces sp. NPDC024632 | reverse complement strand
GTCTTTTGCACGGTGCCGTTGTGAGGGCAGGGCGAGGTAGGGGTGAGGTTGGGTCTCAGAGCCCCGTCGGAGAGGGGAAGGGGGCCCGCGGCGGGAGGCCTGGGGCCTTCCGCCGCGCCGGTCAGTTGCCGGGGCGTTGCCGCAGGGTGGCGCGCGCTGCGTTCGTGGCCTGGACGTCGAGGAGCACCTGCGACAGCTGTTTCTTCGTGATTGCGAGGCTTCCGTCCAGGATGGAGCGGATCGCGGCCTCCCTGATGAGGAGGGAGAGACTGGCCATCACGCCGCCGGTGCGGAGATGGATGTAGGCGGCGTGGCGTAGCAGCGTTCCGGGCCGGTGATGGGCCAGTCGCAGTGCCCCCTCCATGTCGCTCAGGAGCGTGCGCCACGTCTTCTTCTGTTCCGGGGTGCCGTTGAGCAGCGGGGGAGTGCGCAGGAGTTTGCAGCGGGCGGCGAGTTGGGCGCCGCGGGGCCCGGTCAGCAGCGGTGAGTCCTCCACGTTGACGCCGGCCAGCACGAACGTCGCGGGTACTCGTTCCATCAGGGTCTTGACCTGGTCGGAGGTGTCGGCGCCGGGCCGGGTACGGGTGTTGAGCAGGTGCACGTCGTCGATAAACACCAGCCGGGTGCCCCGCTCGTACAGGACGTGGCATACGGCGTTGGTGATGGTGTGTTCGGTCATCCGGTCATGGACGGGAATGCCGGCGAACCGGGCGAGGACCTTGGCCAGGTTCCTGGGCGTGTAGGTGGGCGGGACGGAAGCGAACAGCACGGGCATGGAGCCCTCCAGGCCTGGCCGACGGCGCCGTTCGCTCAGTTCGAAGGACCGACCGAGTTCCATGAGTGTGGTCGACTTTCCCGCCCCCGGCGGCCCGGACACGATCAGCCCGCGCCGGGCCGTGCTCGACTGCCGGTTGTTCACCAGCAGAGTCACCCTCAGCTCCGCCTTCGCCCGCTCCATAGAAGGCGTCTTGAGGGTGACGAACTCCGAGTGGTAGTCCAGCAGCCTCGTACGGTCCCAGGACGGGTCGTCCACCGGAGGAGCGGTCACACGCAGACGGCAGACGTACTCCTGCCACCGGACGCAGTCCGTGACCGCGCCGGGAGTGACATCGCCGTCGGAGAAGTCGCCGCCCACGGCAGCAGTTACGGCAGCCACTGGTCCTCCTCAAGGTCCTGGTCACTGAGGATGAGAGACCCTCCCGGGACATGGCCGGCCTCAGGCCCGTCACCGGCGATGCCCTCGTCGTCGTCCTCATCCGGCGGGGTCTCGTCGGGATCCGGCGCCGCATACACCGGCCAGCCCGAACGCCGGGGCGAGCACGTCCAGCACGCTGATCTCGCCCGCAGGCACCGGCACCGCCTCCGAGGCGCGGGACTTCGCCATCACCCGCCGCTCCACGCTGGACAGCTTCTCTTTGCCCGCGGCCCGCCTGAGGAAGGCGTCCAGGGCCAGGGCCAGTTCGGCCTCGTGTTCCTCACGCGAACCGGTGCGCTCGACCACCTTGCAGATGTGTTCCCAGACGTGGTGCGTGAACGGAAGGGCGACCGATGTGGCGTGGACCCACGCCACCTCACGGAAACCCTCCGGCAGCCGAACCCAGATCCGGACCGGGTCGTAGGGGTTGTAGTGCACCTCCCACAGGCCCTTTTGCACCCGTACCCCGGAGTGCTGCCCGCGGTGTCCGTTGAGACAACTGCCGTCGTAGGTGCGGTAGCCGAACCGGATACCGGCATCGGTGATCGGCTGCCAGCGCACCGGCAGCAGCTCCACGAAGCCGTCCGCCGACAAAGGCACCGGCACGTACCCGGCGACGGGCAGCAGCGCCGCCCACATCTGGTTCGGGGTCAGAGCCTTCTTCGGCATCAGCGGATGCCGAAGCCCCGCGTGCGGGCGGTGGTGCCAGTACACGAGGAACTCCTCCCACAATGCCTGGAGTTCGGCCACGGTCCACAGCGGCTCCTGCTCGACCTTGGAGCCGCGCTCACTCACGTTCGAACCGGTGTAGCCGGGCAGCCACTGGCAGAACAGCGAATTGATCGAACCGAACGGCCTCTCCACATGGCCCTTGGCCGGTCCGTTGGCCGGAGGCACCGGCTGCAGCGAGATCCCCAGGCTCTCGCACGCGGCCCGGGTGGCCGCAGAGACGAACACCTTGCCCTGGTCGACCACGACCGTCTCGGGCACGATCACCGGACGGGCCGCCGCGTCCTTCAGCCGCTCGTCGATGCCGGTCAGTCGCTTGTGCGGCACGACCGAGGAGGCCATCGACAGCGCCGCGGACCAGCCGGGCCGCATCACCATCGGCGTCATCATCTGCGCCAGCAGCACCGCCACGTCCGTCAGCTTGCTCCCCACCGGTCGCAGCACCCCCACAGACCGCGCATGGCCACATCCACGGCGATGGTCAGTTCCAGCCGCCCCACTACCCCGTCGTCCAGGACCACCAGCACGTCCAGCGGCGAACTGTCCAGCATCACGATCTCACCCGGACGCAGCGCCAGCGTCGGGGTGAACGGCGGGGACGGACGGGCGGCGCGGGCACGCCGCTGCGCCACCGTCCCCTGCAACCCGAGGGATGCCTCCACCGTGTCGAGGAGCCTGTTGAACGTGGACTGCGGCGGCACCTCGACCGTCCGCAGGCCGGGCTCGCCGTGGTGGTCGTCCAGCCACCACTGCACCTCCCCGCGCATCCGCTTCTTCCACCCTCGCGACCGGGAGCGGGAAGCCTCGACAGGCAGCAGGGCGCGCAGCGCCTCGACCACCCGGGGATCGGCGCGGACCAGCCGCGCCGAGCTGCGACGCTTCTTGGCCAGCCCCCACACGCCGTCCGCGTGGTAGCGCGCACGCCACCTGCGCACCGTCGCCTGGCTCACGTCCGCCCAGCCCTGCGCGGCCAGTTCATCGACCTTCGCCTGCTCACGCTGGGCCAGCGTGGTGGACACGGGATCGTACTCAGGCCGCACCGACGCCGTGCCGTCCGGGGAGGGACACCCCGTCTCCACCTCACGGACGTGCCGCTCCAGCTCGAACGCACGCCACTGCTCGTTCTCGGACACCGTCGACAGCAGGCCCATCTGCGGTACCCGCAGACGCGGCGGACCCCCTACCTGCTCGAACGACACATCGCCGAGCAACTCCGCCAGCCCGAACACCGCCAGCGTGTCTTGCCCGTCCTTCTTCTCCGTCCCGGAGAGCCAGATCCGCGCACCGAACGCCGAGGATCCCTCGATACCCGCGACGGTCCACTCCCGGTTGCCGTAGCGTACGACGGTGCCGGGCCTGAGCAGGGGCCGGCTCACCGCCCGTCCTCCGCGCATGCCACCGCGACGGTCCGCTCGTGCAGCGGGCGTTCCAGCGGCACGCTCAGCACGCCCACCCACAGTGCGTGGAACACCGACGGCCACACCGCGATCGGATCACCCAGCAGCCGCACCCCCTCCGCCAGCGCCGTCGGCTCCCGGAAACACTCGGCCACCTCCCGCAACCGGTCCTGCGCATACCGCGGATGCCGGTAGCCGGCAAGCCAGCGCACGTTGGCCTCGACCACGGGCTGTGGCGGTCCAATCAGACGGTAGTGCCAGCCTGCGGTGGCCGCAGCACCCTCCAGGTGGGCGGCCCGCCAAACGAGTCGCCGCCCCACCCCGAACCGGCTCGCACAGTCCACCAGCAGTCCGCTGCCATCCGCCAGACGTGCCATCAGGTGCGGCGCGTGCGACACCGTCCTGCCGCCCCGGCCGTGCCCACGACAGCTCCACCGGCCGGCAGGCCAGAGCCGTCACCACCGGATCGTGGTCCAGCACCATGAGCTGCGTGCGCATGGCCTTGAACCCATGGTGCACCAGGCACCTGTCGGTCGCGGACCAGTACCAGCCCGGAGCCGAGCGCCGCCCCTTGCAGACGGGGAACCGCCGTACTGGCAGGCACTCTTCCAGCCGCTGTTCTCCAGCCGTCTCCAGCCAGGGCAGTTCGTACTCGGTGCCGTCAGGGCGGATGAACCGTGCGGTCATGCGTGCCGGATCGGCGAAGCGATGGCCGATGCTCAGCGGTGGCGGGGGATCAGCCTGCTGGTGTGGTCCGAAAGACAGAGGGATCACGAACAACTCTCATGTATGCATGGAAATCGGAATAGAAGGCACTGCTTGGAAGGCAGGGCAGGCGTTTGGACACACGCCGTGGAGATGCCAGTCGGCCCCGCGACGGCGAGCCGTGGCTCGCACGCCGCGCTCACACCAACAAGGCGCGCGGCTACAGGAAGCGGAAGCGGAGCGGCTTCAGCGCCATCACCGATGGGAGCACTGTCGCCGTCCGGGACGCCGGCAGGATTCCCGCCTGATCGCCTGCAGGCCGCGTCCAGCGGCTTTTCCCCGCAGCGGTGTCTTCCTTCAGCCGCATACCGGCCGCGGACTTTGGGGCAGGATCAGACACGATGAGCTCTGCGCACGGCATAGCACCGTTCGTGAGCGAGCTTGCGCATCACCCGACGGGGCATCCCCGCTAAGGCATTCAGCTCTCGTGGAGTTCCTCGTCCTGGACCGGGTGCCCAGCAGATCCTGTCGCGCAGTGGCCGTCGACATGAGCGTTCACGGGAGGCAGGAAAGAGCCATTCCACTCGCTGCCCTTTGCGCTTGTCGGCTGCCGTAGGGTCAGCTGGAGTAGCCGCAGTGGATCAAGGCAGGTCGCCAAAGAGGGTGTCCTGGACCGGGGGTGCGTTGCGCGGGCGGGGGAGCGGGCGGCGCTGGTCCTCCGGCGGTGGAGGTGTGCCGGCCGCGCCGTCGGTCAGCGCGTACCGGCAAGCATCGCGCAGGTCGGGCAGCTCGAGCTGTGCGCCCATGAAGCCGAGGAAGTCCGCGACGTTCCAGTCGATGAGGGCGCCCTGGCGGGACAGATACAGCCCCACGAATTCGATGGAGTAGCTGTCGCTGTAGTCCAGCAGAAGGTAGCCAGCGAGCTGGTAGAGCTCAGCGCGGCCCATCCGCTCGGGGCGGATAGTGGCTTTACAGTCGATCAACTGGCCGCGGAGGATGAAGTCGGCGTCGGCTCCGCCTACATGGAGGCTGCCGTCAAAGACGGGCCCGCAGACGCGCTGCGCGGCGGGCAGCTGCCGTAGGCCGTCGAAGGGGCCGGGATGTGCGGCCAACCTCATCTGCTGGCGGATGTCGTCGACGATGTAGGGCGGTACGGCATCGACGATTTCATCCAGCGTTGCGCCTGGCCTGCTGGAGCCCAGGCTGTTGCCGCGTATCCATCCCACGTGGCGGAAGATCGCTTCGAAGCTCGATGCGACGTGGCACAGCCGCACCAGGCGGTCCTCCGTCTCGGAGTCGCACGCCAGCGGCTGGCCTTCGCTGCTTTCGTACTGGTCCAGTTCTTTCAGTAACACCGCGCCCGCTGCCTGCACCGTGCTGATGACGTCAGGAGCCGGCCAGCCGTCGTCGTTGATAGCCGCCCGCACGATCCCTTCTTTGATCGGCTGGCCGGTGGGCGCTCCGAGACTGATCCGCAGCCGGTGGTCGATCGTGTGCCCCAGCATCCGGTACTCCGGTCGCTGCCCCATGTCGGCGGCGGGGCTCACCGGCGCCGGATAACGGACCATGCGCCTGCGGTAGTCAGATAACAGATCATCGACGGCTGGCAGATGCTCGGTGAGGAACTGCGACATCGCTGACGTCGGGTCTTTGAGGGACGAGGTGAGACTCATAGGCGCATCCTGGCGCACCTTTCCGGCAGCACATGCAGCGTCTGGTTGCGGTACCGGGCGGTAGCCGAAACTTCACGCCATATCCGCCGCATCGGCCGCACCGACGCATTGTCAGACCCTGCCTCTACAGTGCCCCTCTCCTGCGCAAGGACGCGAATCAGAGTTCCCACCCTTGCCCGTCAAAAGTGCGCTCTTACCTGCACTGATGACATTTCGAACGCCAAGGCGAGGCGGAATATCCTGCCGGTGACCAGCAGCGAGCCGGACTTCCAGCCAGGACCCGTCGACTACGGACAGACGGCGGAGCATCGCGTGCTACACGCGTTGAATCCGGGCAACGCATAGGAACAAATGACCGAAAGGATCACGTCGCCCTGCGAGCCCGCTCTAGGTTCGAGACGTGTCCCCATCCGTGCCAGGTCCGCATCAGGTTCGTACGCCGTTTGCGTGCCTGCCCTGTTGGTGCCAATGGCGCTACCGCGGCCCCGCGCATATGCGCACGCGCCCGCTTATCGTCGGTGACAGGCTCACCCTGCCAGCTGTGCACCACGGGCAGCAATGCGATGAGCCGTTACTGATGATCTCGACGTCATGTTGCCGGACGGATTCCCAGCTCAGAGGCTCCGTCGTCGCGCGACATCACGCCCGGAATCTCAGTAGGAGCCGGCGAGGCGGGTCCCCCCGGGGCCTATCACCATCTACCCCGTCCCTGGCTGCCGCGCCCGCCTACCGCGCCTCATGTAAGCCCTCGACAAGCACCTCTTGCCCCGACATTGACCCGGCCTCGTGGACCAGCAACGCCGACGAGCCCTGGCGCGGCGCTGGCAAGAGTCTCAGGCTGACGGACCGGAGAGAGGGACAGCACCGCCCACGCCACCAGCACCTGCCGCTTTCTCTCATTTCCCGCCTCCCGCCATATCGAGAAAGAACCGACGATGAGCAGATATCCCGCGATCGACGACCTCCTCGCCACGCGCCGTCCTCTGCCCGCGCCCGCCGAACGCAGTCGTCTGCGTACCAGTCTCGCCCTCACCGCTGATGCAGTAGCCCACGCGATCGGCATCAGCCCCGCCACACTCCACGCGTGGGAAGAGGGACACGCCGAGCCGCAAGGACCCGTCCGCGCCGCCTACGCCTATTTCCTCACGCACGCCCGCACCTGCGCCGCCGAGGATCCCAACCTCGCCCTCAACCGACCGGCGCCCGACACGTCCACCGAACTCTTGCCACAACACACCTTCTGCGTGCTGTGCGGAAACCCGGCCAGCCGGCAGGTGGACGGCTATCCGCAACACCTCACCGCTGCCGAGTGCGCCGAGGCAGCCACCCCCTTGCCGGCCCTCGACCTTCCCAAGCCTGATGAGACACCACAGCCCCGGATCCCACACCCCCGCTCCGGTGCCTCACACCGTTCCAACACTACCCAGGACTTGATCGGGGAGACCGTCGCCGCAGCCCTGGCCGCCCACGACGGCGATCAGCGCCAAGCCATCGCAGCACTCACCGCACGCACAATCCCCGACGCCATGCGGCTGCTCGACGCGTGTCGAATCGGTGCCCGGTACGACATCGTCCGCCACCCCGCACTGCCCGAGACACTCCGCAAGCCGTCCCCGCATGCTCCTGACCGCGTCTGGGAGGCGCGTCCCGACTGGCAGTGCCCACAAGCACCAGACCAGACGGACCCAGTGGCGGCGCTCAACATCAACGGTGCCTATCTAGCCGCTTTGAAGACCCATCTTCCCCTCGGCCAGCTCCAGCCCACCGCCCCTCACCCGCATGACCGGCGTCGCGCTGGCATCCATCTCGTCACCCCCACAGCCTGGGAACACGGCGCCTACCTGCCCAACCCTCTCGGACCGCGCCTTGAACCTGGACCTGTCTGGATTACCGAGTCCACTCTGCGGCTCCTGCTGCGGCTATCGAGCTCCAAGTACGCACTGTGTGACCCACCGGTCATCCACGAGTCCTACACGTCCGGATCCACCGAGAACCTGCTTGAGAAGTTCCGTACCACCTTGCGTGACGCACGGGCCCGCGCCCTCGACGAGGACGACGTGGTCACGCTGGAGTACGTGAAAGCCTTGTACTCCGAATTCGTCTCCACCATGGGGGAGGCGACATCCAACAGGGATCTGCGCCGTCCCGACTGGATGCACATCATCCGCTCACAAGCCTTCGCCAACCTATGGTCCAAGGCCTACAAGGCATACGACGAAGGCCTGACCCTCGTGAAGGTATGCGGCGCTGACGAACTGCACCTGCAAGGAGAGTGGCGACGAGTCTTCCAAGAAGGCCGGGACCTAACTCAGGTCAAACTGAAGGACACCTACCAAGTCGCAACGCTGTACCCCCAGGCCGAGCCGGAACAGCAAAAGAGGTGCAACGACCCATATGTCGAGAAGCGGCGCTACGAGTACGCGGGCGGGCGCTACGTTGGCTGTCGCAGCTGCGGGGGAGACCTGTGCACCTCGTGCCGGACCGTCCACCTTGCTCCGGCCGACGTTCCATACGAGTACAACGACGACAACCTGTGCCCGGCGTGCCGATAGACGGCTCGGCGGCAACTGTCATGGGGGGGCGACCGCCGACGCCGCACAGGAAGGGGTGGCGTGGCGGGCCCACCGCTAGAGGACCGGTGGGTCTGCTGCGGGATCAGACCGACGGGTCGGCCCCTTCGTCCCTATTCGCTTACCCAGGGGATTCTTCGCTCTCATCTGCGCGGGATCGATGACCTGACCGGCCGCTTCGTTCGCCTCTGCCATGGAGCCGACGGCAGGCAGGAGGGCTGAGCTTGATGGGCGGCGTCCGGCCGCATGGTCTTTGACGGGTCCTCAGGGCTCCGCTAGTCTTCATGCCGAATCAGATATAAGAGTTTGCATGGAGTGGGTGGGATGCTGCTGACGACCGGGCAGGCGGCTCAGGAACTCGGCTGCGCCATCACCACCTTCCGCCGCCTCGTGCACGCCGGGCTGCTGCCGGGCCTGTCCCGCCGTGGTGTGCGTGTCATGGTTCCGCTTCATGTGGTCCAGGCACTCGGTCAGCGTCGGCACGCCCCGCTGGACCGGCTGGATGCTCAGGAGATCGGCGTCCTGCGGGTCGACACGGCCAAGCGGGTACAGGAACCGGACCGGAACTGGATTGGCTTCGCGGCCTCCCTCGCCCCCGAGGACCTCCTCAAGGCGCTGCGCGGCTGGTGGCGGTGCGATGCGCCGAGCGTGGCGGCCGCCGGAGTCCTGCCGGTGACCTTGTCGGGTTACGTGGTGGCCGTGCTGACCGGCCTGGAAGTCTGGGAGAAGAACGCCCAGGGCCGCTATGCCTTCCCTCACGCGCGGCTGGCGGGCTACGTCACTGACCTGGCCACGCCCGTCCATCACGTGACCGCCTCCTCGCATGCCGACCGGATGCTGGCTGATCTGCTGCTGGGCAGTCGGCTGGTCTCCCATTCGGGCGGGGCCATCGCCTACGTTCCCACACATGCCGCCGCCCGCCGTCCGGACAAGGAAGCCTGATGGACGCACAGCGCTACACCGCAGCCCTCGCTGAACTGCGCACCGTACGGGACGAGATCAAAAAGGCCCGGGCGGCTCTGGCGAAGCTGGAGGCCGAGCGGGACAGGCAGATCACACATCTGGCCAGGTACGAGAAGGCAAAGGCGGAACGGATTGCCCCGGCGGCCGGACTGAGCGTGGCCGACATCGTCACCCTGGCCCCCGCGTTGGCCCCCGCCCGCCTCACCACGGCCGAGACCGGCCTGGCCCACTCCGAGCCGGACGTCCCAGCTGCTGACGGCACGAAGAGCCCACCCCATCCCCCCGCCCCTGCAGGAGCGGTGGCGCCCGCGATGGCCGCCGCCCCGCCGGCACCGCCCGCCGCTGTCCCGCCTCCGGCTGCTCCTGCCGAGGACCCTGCCCGCGCGAAGCCCGCAGCCCCGGACGCGCCGCGTGCCCTCCCCTCGATCCCCGACGGGGCAGCGGGCAGCGGTTGGTTCACGCACACCCCGAACCTGCTCTCCACGCCGCCGAACTTCACCCAGCAGGCCCGCTCCACCGTCTTCCTGGACACGGACACGGGCGTGCTGGTGCACCGCAGCCAGACCTACCGCCTCGACCTGGCCGACACCTCGGTCGCCGCCATTCTGACCGCCGTCTTCCATACCCTGCCCGAAGGCACGGAGCGCATCTACATCACCGCCGGTGACCCCTGGCACCGTGACGCCGACCGCTATCCGTATCTGCGGGATGCGGTCGCGGCCTGGCTGAACGCCCCCACGCCGGGCTGGCGCACCGACACCGGCCGGGGCAAGGACCGCATGGCCGGGCACTTCGTCCACGCCCGCCATCCCGTCGGCCGCTACCAGCGCGACAACGGTGACAGCCACGTCGAAATCCGCTCGGTGGGGGAGTGGTTCGACACCGGCGGCGACGACCCGGCCACCGTCCGGGACGCGTTCGTACTGCTGTGGCAGGCACTGCGCCGCCACTGGACCGACGCCGTCATCATGGGCTCCCCGTCGCAGACTGGCCGCGACCTGTGGACCCGCACCATCCCCACCCGCGGCCAGCACGCCGAAGGCTTTCCCGTCCTGTCCGAGGAACTGCGCGGCCTGCTGCACGCCACCGCCGGCCAGGGACGCAACGAACTCGTCCTCCCGCCCCGCGTGCCCGAACAACTGCCCCAACTCATCGAGTACGACCGCACCTTCGCCTACGCCAAACACACCTGGAAGTCCCCAGTCGGCACCCCCCGCCGGATCACCGCCGCCACCTTCGCCTCCTGGAGTGAGAAGGAACAGACCCGGGCCCTGTACGGCTGCGGCCACTGGCAGGTGCGGGCCACCGTCCCCGATACCTGGAACCACGTCGGCATCCTGCCCGCCCCCGCGCCGGGCGACCGAGCCTGGCACTACCCTGCCGAGCCCGGCACGACCTTCACCACCTGGGCCGGCGGCCCCGAAATCCACACCGCCCTGACCAACCCCATCACCCCGTGGAAGATCGAAATCCTCGACGGCATCCTGTGGGAGGACGGCAAACCCCTCGACGACTGGGCCAGGAAACTCAAAGAGACCTGGACCAACCTCTCCGCCCAGGCCCACTTCCAGGGCGACGCCCAGCAGGCCCGCGCCGCCCACCTCGCCTCCCGTGCAGTGCGCGCCATCCTCCTGTACGGCATCGGCTCCTTCGCCCAGCGCCCCCGCATGGTCACTGGCACCACCCCCCGCACCCTGGAGCGCGACATCCCGCCGGACGCCGAAATCATCGGCTTCGACGACGAACAGATCACCTGGCAGAAGCCCACCGGCTTCAGCCGGGACCCCAACGCCCACCCCGAATGGGCCGCCGCGATCTGGTCCGGCGCCCGTGCTGCCCTCCTCTCCCAGCGTCACCGCGACGACAACACCTACGCTGGCGCCCTGCACACCGAGCCCGGCAGCGTCGTCGCCTTCCGCACCGACGCCCTCTACCTCACCCAGCCGCAGGCCTGGCCGCATCACCATCAGCCCGGCGACTACCTCCTTAAGGGCCACCTCACCGGCCCTGTGGCCGCACCCACCACCGAGGCAGAACTCCTCGCCCTGCGGGACGCCGGACGCACCGCCCTCACCCCCAGCGCAGGAGAGGCCTGATGCCACCCCGCCCCCGCCGCAACCGCCCTACCGGGCAACGCGAGCTGAACGAGGCCGCCCAGTTGGCCGACCAACTGCAGACAGCCGGCTACACCAAGCGCGACATCGCCCGCATCATCAACCGTGACGCCTCCCTGGTCTCCCAGTTCTACACAAAGAACAAAGGCGCAGCCTTCGTCCCTGCCCTGCGCCAGGTCCTGGCCGCCGTCCAGACAGGCGGCATCACCGACCTCCCCGACCTCGCCTCCATCGCAAGCCGGCACATCACCCGCCGCACCACCACCTCCGGTGCCACAGCCCGGGTACGCAGCAAAGCCGTCCTGATCACTCCCACCGGCTCCGGCACCGGCCGCGTCGGCGCCCAGGCGATCGCCTCCGGCTCCTCCCGCCTGCGCCCCCTGATCGCCGAAGCCGCCCGCCACGGCCTGCGCCTGGCCTTCACCGTCCGCCTGGCCAAGACCGGCTACGTGCACCCCTCCGGCAGCCGCACCGACTCACCCGGCATCCGCCGCGACGTCATCCAGCGCGCCGATCACACCGAGGAGCGCTCCTACGGCTCTTCCCAGACCGGCGGGCACGACGCCGCCGGCTTTGCCCAACGCGTCGATGCCGCGGGCGGAGACGTCACCGCAGCCGTCCATCAATGGCTGGTGGAGACCGGCCGCATCCGCCCGGATGCGCACATCATCCACCTGGAGATCCGTACCTGGCGCCCGCGCTGACGTGTCAGGGGCGGGGGTTCGGTGAGACCGTAGGCGCCTGCATCCCGCCGCCGCTGAGTGACCACGGCCCTGCGGCTGCCTGCACAGCCGACTGCAATAGCACGGAAATCACAGGTAGGGGCCAAGGGCCTTCCCTGTTGCCCCTCTGCTCGGCACTGTCGCAGCCGCACACTGCGGTATGCCGGAGCCTCGCGCAGTGGGTCTTCGGCGACGGGGCCATCGGATTACGGGACAGAGGAGTGCGCCGGGCGGCGGATGTTCAGCTGGCCGCTGCCTCCGGCTGCGGCTCGGCCGCAGTGGGCTCAGGGGCGGCCGCGGCGGTATAGAAAACGGATGAGCCCTGCTTGGCACGGTGAGCGTGGCTCTTGGCCACGAGTCCTTCGAGAGTGGTGCGCACGACGGTGGTCTTGATGTTGCGCTCGGGACGGGCCTGCCCCAGCGCGGAGGAGATTTCTGCAGCGGAGCGCGGCTCGTCCTGCTCCACCAGGTGAGTACGGATCAGTTCGACGAGGGTCGGTGCGGAGGCTGCCGCAGGCGAGGCTTTGGCTGCGGGCTTCTTGGCGGCAGTCTTCTTTGCGCCTGTGGCGCCTGCCTTCCTGGCCTTGGCCGGCTTGGGTGTGACAGAGGTCCGCTCAGGTGCTGACTGCGAGGCGCTGGTGTCCGGCCGGGCCGGGCTTGCGACGCCGAGCGCCTGCTGCATGCTTACCAGCACATTGTGGTCGTGCTGCAGGGCACTCAACTGCTCCTGCAGTGCCTCGATCTCGGCGGCGATACGTTCCTGTTCCTTGGCGTTGCGATCGAGATCGCCTGCCACCTGGGCGCTGTACTGCGATGTCAGTTCGGTGGCGGGCGCCCGGTTTTCAGACATGACATGGGCCTTTCTTCGATGTGCGGCTGTGGCGGTGAAAGTAGCAGGTGCCGAGCCCGCGAAGAGCTGTGGAGTGTGTCCGTCCACGACAACTGAGCTGTTCGCAGGCCGCGACAGTCTAGAAACATGTATGCACGAGAGGAGCGGGATGTTCCTGTCGAGTGATGTCTCATTCTCTCCCGCCGAGCGCGGCACGGCGGTTGAGGGGAGCACGATCACTGCCGCACATCTGTGCGGCCCGCTTCGGCAGGGGACGGAACGTGCCAGGAGACTTCGTCACTCTCCTGGCAGTACTGCCAGGAAGCCAGCATGCGCGCGGCGACCAGCCGGTCGAGGAGTTCCTCGATCTGGTGTGGTGAGTGCCCGCATAGGCGGGCGAGTACTTCCATGTCGGTCCTGCCTCCCTCGTCCGACGTGCAGGAGGCCACGGCCAGGGCAGTCAGTCGCACGGACGGCGGCCACCCGTCAGGCAAAGCCCTTGGGGTGGGGCTCAGCGCCCACTGGGCGGCGCGGGCCCGCGTACGGCGTCCGGCTCGCTGAGCGAGGACCGCGGCGTCGAGCAGCTGGGCCTCCATGTGCGGATGCCCGCCGACTCTGCAGCTCAGCCAGCCGGCATGCTCCAGCTCTTCCCACAGTTCCCCGCGGCCGCGCAGCCGCATGCCGCGCAGCAGTCCGCCCGGCAGCCGGACATAAGCGCTGGCGTCGGCACGCAGGGCGCACTGCAGAGCAAGCAGGCGGGCGGCGGGGGAGGTGAAGCGGGGCAGCGCGGCACCGAGGTAGGTGAGCATCTCCCGCACCCTTGTGCGCTCACCCGGCCCGTGGAGCGGCCTGGGCGGAGCAGATCGGGCTCGGGACGCCGAGCATCTGCGCCCGGGCCTGAGCGACGTGTCGGGTACGACGGCTGTGTCGCTCATCACCGCGGCACACGCGGAGCAGGCGTCGGCCAGACGCCAGGTGCGGCCACTGCGGTCCCGGGTCAACGCGAGCAGGACCGGTCCGGCGCACCCGCGGTGGCGACGGTGCCAGACACACCCCCGCGCCCGGCACTGGCAGGTCCGCAAGTGCGAGGGCAATACGTCCGCTCGGGCATGACGGGCCAGGTGTGTCAGCGCGGCGGACCGTGCGGAGGAGGCCGACAGAGGAGTGGCTGCCGCACAGCGGGGATGAGGGCAGGCCAGCAGCGGGCCGCCTGTCTGCGGACGCAGCTCCACGGTCCAGATGCGCCGCACCGCTGTATGCGCACGCGCAAGCCTCATCGGCTGGTCGTCCTCCCGTCTGTCCGTGCCGCGATGGTCGGTGCCCGGCCGTTGGAGGCCGGAACGAACGCACGGTAGTGCAGATCTCTGCACTGTGAATGTCACCCTCGCCTCGCCAGATAGTGCAGAGGTCTGCACTGACAGGGCAGGGTCCTGCACCGTCGGATGGTGGAGTGACGATCTTGCCGCCCGACCCCGACCTCACCGCGCTGCGCGTCACGCTGGCGCGCCTGCGGGGCGAGCGCGGCTGGACCTTCGACGAACTCGCAGGCCGCAGCGGCCTGGCCCGCCGCACCCTCATCGACCTCGAGCACGGCCGCACCACCGGCAGCGTCACCACCTGGCACGCCCACGCCTTCGACGTCCCCATCGAGCACCTGCTGGGCCCCCTCTGTGACGACCACACCCCGCCCGGCATGCAAGGCCCCTGACCTGCCGGTGCGCCCTGCGCGGGCCTCGCCGCGAATCACCCGAACCGGCGAACAGGCATGGAACGCACGACCGTTCCCTCGCGCGTCAGTTCGGCCTGACTGGGCCGGTCGGAGGACATACCGGCTGCCTTGGCGCCTCTCGCCGCATGTCGCCTGACACGGTCCTCGCCATGCGCCCCACTTCCACCCCTGCTGGCCACCACTGGGACGGCAGCCCTCGCGTCCCTTGCCGTCCCCGACCCCTGCGGGTGGCCGGTACCAGCCCCAGCCGCCTGCTGCGCGCCGGCCAGAGCCGCTGCTGCCGCCGTTGCGGCAACCGCACCGATCTCTACCAGCGTACCGACCAGCGGGCCATCGCCCTCCACCCCGGCGAACTGGCCGCCGCCGACGTCCCCGAATCCTGCCGCTGGCACGTGAGCGGCGGTATCGCCCACCCGCACGGTGACGGCAGCGACTGGTGCCGCATCCCGCACGCCCTGCTCTGCCCCCGCCGCACCCTCACCTGCCGCACTGCCCCGGGCCTCGAAGCGATCCGACGCCAACTCGCCGTCCACACCCGCCGCATGATCGACACCGGCGCTTTACTCCTGTTCCCGCCACCAGCACACAACCCGCCACCCGCCTGACCGGAACCCCCGCCGTGCTCACCGAACTCGGCCCCCTCAGCCGGCCTGACGCGGTGCTGTGCCGCACCAATGTCGGCGCCATGGCCCAGGTCATGGACCTGATGACTGCCGAATACCGCGTCGCGCTGGTCGATGGAGGGGGCAGCCTGCGCGCCCTGGCCCTGGCCGCCCGAGACCTGAAAGACGGCCGCCGCACCACCCACCCCGAATTGATCCTGTTCGCCTCCTGGGGCGAACTGCAGGACTACGCCGCCCACGACCCTGCCGGCCGCGACCTGCAGCCCCTGGTCGACCTCGTCGACACCCACGGCACCGACGCCATCCTCACCGCCGTCGCCCGGCTCATGCCCGAGCCGCACGCCCAGGTGACCGTGTCGACCGCGCACAAAGCCAAAGGCCGCGAATGGCCCGGCGTGAGGATCGCGGACGATTTCACCCCGCCCAAGGACACCGATCAGCAGGACGCCGAAGGCCGGGCCGTACCCGGACCCGTCGATGATGCAGAGGCCCGCCTCGCCTACGTCGCCGTCACCCGCACCCGCTCCCACCTCGACCTTGGAGGCCTGTCCTGGATCCACGATCACCCGCATGGAACGCCGTGACGGGGAGAGAGCCTGGGACGTTTTCTTGGACCGCCGCAGCGTACGAGCTGGCGGTGACCGGTCCTGAACCACTGCGCTCAGTCGGCCCGGAGCGAACTGCCCTGCAGGTGGCCTCGAGTGTCGGCCGAATCGCGTCGTGTCGCCTCTCCCGCAGTCGGGTACGGCTTCGGCAGCGGGTGTCGCGGTGAAGGGGGCCAGGCGGTGGGAAAGGCGAGTCGGGGCAAACGAGAGCGCAGCAGAGAGAAGTCCGGGCAGTGGACGGCAGCCAGCGCGGCTCCCCGGCCGCGCACGCCGCAGTCATGGCCGCCGCCACCCTTGAGCCGGTCGACGTCAGCACCCTTGACCGTGACCGGGACATCCTTGTGGCCACCGGGCTGCTTGTGCTGCCCGAGCCGGTCGTGGTCGTCAACCGCACCGGCTCCCTGTCGGACACCAGGGCATTCGGCTGGCGGTTCGTCACCCAGCACCAGGCCCTGCCCATCGCCTAGTACCCCGGCGTACAGGTGACGACGTTCATGGACCGCGACGGGCCCGTGCAGCCGACCGGATGGCGTCAGGCCGTCACGCACGTTCGGCAGCCCGCTGCCGCCCCTGATGCCGGACGGCATGTACGGGATGCGAGGCGATGCGTGCCTCGCGGAGGAGAGCACCGAGACACTCGCGGAACTGTCGGAACGGCACCGGCAGATGCAAAAGGCCCTCAAACAGGCCTCCCAGTGGCGTGCGGAGCCGGTCCCCGAGACTGGCGAGTGGGGCGGCGGGCGCGTGGACGACCTCTACAGCGCCACCACGCGGATCCGTCTGGCCCTCATAGACCGCCCTCTACCAGTTCGGCCAGCCAACCGCCCGCCCGTTCGGCGATGGCCCGCCACGCGTCGGCGGTCTCGGCGTTGTCTCCCACCGCGCGCAGCGAGGCCGCCACGATCTCGGGCGGGTACTCCTGGATGCCCTCCGGCCCCACCGGATCGCCGAGGCCCCATGGCTCGGAGATGTCCAGGCTCAGCAGGGTGACACTCGCCCGCGACCGGTACGGGCGGTTCTCCACCGGGACAAGCACGACCGCCGCAGCGCCGCCGCGTTCCTGGTAGTGCAACGGATAGGCGACCGGCCCTCCACCGGGTTTGAGGACCCGCAGATCCACTCGGCGGCCGCCCTGATGGTCATCATCCGCCGGGTAGAGGGACAACTCGGCACCGGCATCGGAAAACCGGATCACCCGGTGTTCTTCCTGCTGCTGCGCGGCAGGAGCGAGCGATGTGCGCTCCACTGGCAGCGGGTACCGCAGGCCACCTGCCACCACACTCGTACGGGGTGGCACGGCGACGCTCACCAGGTCGAATCGCCACGGGCCCTGCGGCACGCCCTCCCACTCGGCCTCTCCTTCGTCTCCCAGTCTGGCCAGCCAGTACGTCCGGCCGCCTATGGCGAGGCTGAGTACGGCGCCTGCGAGGGCGTCCGGCGCGGCCTCAGACCAGGCCGCCGTGAGCATCACGTCGTACCCGCTGTTCTGGCCGGGGACGGCGGTCACGAGGATCGTGCATCCCGCAGAATCCGCCTGCCCCACCGGAGCGGTGGGGCCGACGTTCTCGCCGAGGTGTCGCAGCGCCTGCCGGAGTCCTTCGGCGAGTTGAGCGGTGTCGGCGTCCTGGCCGACATCGGCGGTGTCTGTGAGGGCGCCGAAAACGGCAGCGAGTCGCCGCCGTACACCGAAGTCGTGTTCGGGCGGAGTGTCAGGCACCGACTCGGCCTCCTTCGGTTTCACCGGCGAAGTGGTCGCGGAGCTTACGCGTGGCCCGGGACAGGATGGCCCGACGACGCTGCGCGAGTTGCGGCCCGCGGGAAGCGGGGTCGCCCTGCGCGACGATACGCGCGAGCAACAGGGCGTCCACCGCCTCGTAGCCGTCGGCGTCGCCGCGGTCCAAGACAGCGGTGACGAGGAACAACTCCAGATCGGTGAGTCCTGCCTCTGCGGTGGCAGCAAGGATCGCGGCGCGGTGTCCGCGGGCCTCTTCCCACAGTTCGGCCGGATCGGCGGAGAGGGGGCCGCCTGGCGGCTCTTCTGTCCGCGGTAAGGGGCGGTGCTTGGCTGTGTGGCGGCCGTTGTTGCGGCGCAGGCTACGGATCTCGTATTGGGCGTCCCGGACCAGGGCCGCCTCCTCGTTGTCGAAGGAGCCGTCTGCCTCGTGCCACGCCCGCCACAGCCAGCCCTTACGCTCACCCGCCCGCAGGGTCATGGCGCTGATGACCTCGTCGCACTGGACGCCGGACGGCAGCATCGTGCGGATCCGGAGGCAGATGGTGTGGCGGCTCTCGGCAATGCGTGCCATGAGTGATTTCGCCAGTTCTGCGCAGGACATGTCGCTTAGTATGACCGCCGGGACGAGAGCGGCGGGGGGAAAACCGTTTGTTCAAGCGTGAGTTGGAGACGCCGGCGGGAGCGAGGCAACAGGCGGGGACCAGCGGTACGACCGGAGCCGGCGGTGACACAGGCGGCGCGGGCGCGAGTGACGCGCTGGCCGCGGTGGAGAGCCTTGAGACCCGCCAGGCCCGACATGCGGCCCTCTCGGAACTCGTCGGCCGCCGCGCCTTGTGGTGGCACGCGTGCTCCCAGGCGCTGGCGCGACGCCCGGACCTGCTTCCGGCCCTGGCGGCGGCCCTGAGCGGTCCGGAGGCCGATGAGCCGGACCAGCAAACCCTTCAGTACGCGATCGGGTATGCCGCTGACGTCCTGTCGTATCCCTCCGGCCTCACCGGCGTGCGCCGCGGGGCGACCGGCCCCGAACTCGCAGCCACCGCAGCAGTGTTGGCCGAGACCGCGCTGGCTCTGCACGAAGCCGCCCCACTGGATTCGTCACCCGACCCAGCTCTCGCCCCGCCTCCCGCGGCGGCGGCTCGGCGACTCGACCGCATCGTGGACCACTGGCGGGCCGTCGCCCCGCTCCCTTCCGGCGACACGCTCACCACCCCCGTCCCGCCCCACCTGCCCGGCGGCGCCTCCCAAGGCCTGCGCAGCCTGATCGCCGCACTGGCTACCCGGCCGGGTACCGACCTGCCCTACACGGCTCTGGTCGCCGTGCACGCCCTGCTGCTCGCGCACCCAGAACTGCTCACCCGGCACCGGCAGAGCGTGGGGGTCCTGCTGGTGGGCGCCGAAGTGGGCGCGGCGCCGGGCAGCAGCACCCCGTCTGCAGGAAGCCTCGCCACGTTGACGGTCGAGGTAATGCCAGGCGGCCCGGCGGGGCTGTTCCCCGACCCCCGCACGATGGGGTTCTTCGCCGCCGCCGACACAGCGTTTCAAGGAGCGCTCACCGAGGCGTGGACCCACGCTGGGGGCCCGCGCCAGGACCTGTGCGTGCTTTGGTCACTGACTCTGGATGGCGATCCCTACCTGCGGGTGCGTGGCAACTCGCTCGGCCTGGCCCTCGCGGTGGCACTCCACGAACTGTTCGACCACGCGGCGGGTGCCCGGCGGCGGCTCAAGCCGGGCAACGCCTTCCGCCTGCTCCGTAACCAGACCGCAATGACCGGCGCCGTGGACCGCAACGGCACCGTCGGCCCGGTCGCGGGTGTACCGGAAAAGCTCGTTGCGCTGGCCGGCAAAGGCCCGTTCACCGCTATCGTCCCCAGCGCCAACCGGGCCTCCCTCGCTGGCCACGCCATCCCGGACATCGTGGACGTGCACTGGGCACCCGACGTGACGACCGCCCGCCGCGCCGCCCGGAGCCTCAACCGCCGGCGCATCCTCACCACCGGACTGGCGATCGCGGCCTGCACCGCGCTGACAGCATTACTTGGGCTGTACGCCGTCCACCGCAGCAACGTCGCCGACCGCCGTGACCGCATGGTGGCCGCTCTCGTACAGCAGGCGAACGCGAAGGACACGGTGAACCCGCCACTCGGCAGCCTGCTGGCGCTGCAGAGCAACGCTCAGCAGCCCTCCGAGCGGACTCAGGGTGCCGTACTGAACGCCGTCGCCAAGGCAGGCACCCTCACCCACACACTGGCCGCCCACAGCGGCGCCGCGACCGGTGCGGCCCTCGTCACGGTCGGCGGCCACCAGTACAGCGTCACCGCGGGTGTCGACGACGTACTGCGCACCTGGGACACCGCGACCGGCAAACCCGTATACGAGGCCGACCAGGCGGAAGGCGGCCGGATCCTGACGCTCGCAGTCAGCCCGACCGTGCCGGGGCAGTTGGTGGTCGGGGGCACCGACGGCGCCACGCTCTGGCAACTGGGCGCGGACGGGCGGCTTTCCGGCCGCAACGAACTCCCCGCGGGTGCTGAGACCAGCACCGAATCGGTGGTCGACTCGGCGGCGTTCAGCCCGGACGGCTCCACCGTGGCACTCGGCTACGCCGACGGTGGCGTGCAACTCTTCAGCAGCCAGGGCGAGATACGCGCGCCCCGCTTCTCCGGTCTGAGCGGCACGGTCCGCGGCCTGGCGTATTCGACGGACGGCCGCACCCTCTACGCGGGCACCGTCAGCGACCCCAGGTACTCGCGCCCCAAGGGCTACCTTTACCGCATGGACGCGACAAACCCGACCGCACCGCGCCCCGTAGAACTGCACCCCGGTCAGCACGGCGGCATCGCCACGCTCGCCGTGGTGAAACCGCTGATCGACGAGCAGGACCACGACCGCCTGCTGATCGGCACTCCTGAGGGGCTGCAGGCCTGGGACCCGGTCACCGGCGAGGACACGGCGCCCTTCCCTGTCGGCAACACTGCCTCCCACGATGTCACCGCGATCACCTCATCCGCCCTGCTGGTCGCCGTGCAGTCCGGCAGTTCCGTCCACCTGCTGGACCGCGACGATCTCACCGATGCCTCTTCCTCCTACGCCGGCGACGGCGGTCCCGTCGCGTTCAACGAGGCCGGTGACACCCTGCTCACCGCGAGCGGCGGTACCGTCTACCAGTGGGCGCTGGACCGTGATCCGCTGGCGGCAGGACCCCAGGTGTCAGCCACTGCCACTGCGATGGCGTACGACGCGTCGGGTGCACTGTTCACGACCGACAACGCGGGCAACCTCACCCGCTATCCCGCCCGCGGCGGCGACCTCAGCCACTCCACCGTCCTCGCCGAACTGCACACCGCGGCATCCCGTTCCCTCGCCGTCACTCGGGCCCACGGCCGTGAACTGGCCGCCGTCGCGGACTGGCGCTCGGCCCCCGATGGGGGCACCGACGTGGACATTGTCGACATCGCCGCCCGCAAGGTACTGCCCACTCCCCAGCTGGCAGCCGCAACCGCGCAGTGCAATGGCGTTCGGGCGATCGCGTTCACCCCCGACGGCAGCCGTCTGATCACCGCCTGCTGGAACAGCGGCCCGGTCACCGAATGGGACACGCGCACCTGGCGTCCCGTGGCCTCTGCCGACGTCCCCGGCTTCATCCAGTCGCTTGCCGTCACCCCTGACGGCTCCACGGTAGTGGTCGGCACCGCGCCGGAGAACGTCGCCAAGGAGACACAGCAGAACGCCGTCTGGTTCCTGCACGCCCGAAACCTGACCCGGGTCAGCGGCCCGCACGCCGCCCACCCGGGCGGCGTCCTCGGCATCACGGCCAGCAACGCCCGGATCTACACCGCCGGTTACGAGGGCAAGGTCGACGTCTGGACGATGAACGGCCAGCTGCTGGCGACATTGAGCCCGGCGAACGTCGCCTACGGCGTCGCCGTCCTGCCCCGCGCCCAGCTGCTCGCCGTCTCTACCTCGAACGGACTCGCGTTCTACAGCATGCGCACCCTGCACCGAGTCGGCGGCTTCGTGCCCATCGCGATCCCCAGCGACGCCGACCATCAGGCCCTGCGCCTCACCACCGACCCGACCGGACGGTACCTGGCCGGAGTTCTCGGGATCAGCACGGACTTCGGGCCGCCCGAGACCTGGCTCGCCGACCCCGCCGACTGGACCGCCGAGCTATGCCTCAGCGTCGGCCGCGACCTCACACCTGCCGAATGGCGCGCATACGGCGCGGACGGATTCCAGGCCCGACCGGTCTGCCGAGCGATGCTTGCCGGCCCGACTGCTCCCTCGGCGAAACCGAGTCCGACACAAAAGCTCCAGCCGTCACTGGTGCCTACCACCGGCCCGGGAATCGCGACAGGCAAGACGGGCAACTGCAAGGTGCTGCTCAAGGGCGCCAAGGGCACCTGCGCACTGTTCGGGGACGGGTACGCATGGGTGCAGCCAAAACCCACCGTCAACAAAGAATTTACGATCGACACTGCCGAGATCACCGTCTACCACCGATCCGGCGAAGTCTGGAATCCGGTGGTGGGCACCGCCGCCAAAGCCGGCTTCGGCGTCATCCATGTGGCCACCGTGCCGACGCCCGGCGGCGGATCGGCACTCGCGGTCCTGCTCAGTGCTCAGAACCCGCGGCCCATCGTCTCGCTCGCCGTCGTCGAACAAGGCCGTATCGCCCTGCGGGCGGATGGCGAGTGGAAGCGCCTGCGGGTCACAGGCGGCCAACTCCACGCCTACGCACCCGTATACGCGCCTGAAGACCCCGACTGCTGCCCTTCCGGCGCGATCGAACAAGATATCACACGCGACGCGGCCAGCACCTGGTCGCTGAGCGCCCCGACCGCAGTGCCGCTCAAGGATCTGACGAACTGACCGAAAAAATCTCCCAGGTCCCGTCACCCGCGGCACTGTTCGTGGCGCTTGTGGTGAACGCCCCTCCTTCGAGGGGCCGATGCCAGGGAGCAGACATGGAACTCCTCAAACCAAGCGAGCAGGAACAGCAGTCTTACAACGACCACCCTGACGGCTCATCAATCATGGTCCGTCTCCCACGCATCCACGTACCGTACGGCGCACGACTGGTCGTCGGATCCGTACTGCTCACCGTCGCCGTGCTCACTCCATCCAGCACCACGGCCGCATCACCTGGCTGTGCCCCGGCAAAGCACTCGTCGTCCCACCACTCGCGGCAACCGTGGGAGCAGCGCGCCGAGGTCCTGCTCGGTGCGGCGCTTCTGGCCCGGCGGGGTGCAAGTGCGCCTCGCCGGGCCGTATGCGGGCATTGACGATGTGACAGACCTGGACTGCTGCCTGGACCGATCTAACGACCAAGAAGCCGGTGAGGCCCTGTGCGACGGTGCTGCGCCGGTACGGGGCCACCGGGCAAACTGCTGCGCTCCACCGGCATCCACTACGAACTGAACACTGTCCAGAGCACCCCGCAGGCACGACTGCGCCATCTCGTAGGGGGCATGGAAGACAGCGGGATCGTTCAGGACGCGGGCGGCGTCCAGCAGGAGGTTAAGCGCCCGCTGTCCGTGGGCGCCTTGGACTTGCAGGGCCGAGACGAGTGGCAGACGTACCACGCACACGGCCAGTTTCCTCGCGCTACCCGACGCCGTCCAAGCCCTGACCGACCGCGAACGTGAAGTCACCGCTCTGGCCGCGTACGGAAAGTCCAACGCCGAGATCGCCGAGCAACTGGTTCTGAGCCCACTGACCGTACGCAGCCACATCCAACGCGCGATGACGAAACTGCACGCGCGCGACCGCGCCCAACTCGTCGTCGTCGCCTACCAGAGCGGGTTGGTGAAACCGCATCAGTAGCCCAACACGAGCGGCCGGAATCCATGACGCGCATGCCGGAGCCACGGCACGCCACTGGCTCCGGATGAAGCCGGATCGCTCGCAGTCGAATCTGCGGCAGGCACCCACGGATCGCGGGCTTCGATCACCGATGGGGGAGAGGGCACACGGTGGCAATTGGCGTGAACCGCCCGGCTGTTGCCGTCTGTGCCCCTAGGATGACGGTCCGTTCCAGGTGCTCATGTACCTCACCCGTACGGATATCACTCGCGTGTCACGCCCTCCCCGGAGAGGGAGATTCGGAGCAGCTCGACCGTGTACCTCACTCGTTTCTCCGCGTGCGGCTTCCGTTCCCTAGCCTATGTGGAGGACGTTCCCGTCAGTAGCCCGACGATCTTGGCCGGCCGCAATGACGGCGGCAAGAGTGCCGTACTGGCAGCGCTGGCCTTCCTCCTGGGACGCCATCGTCTGACGGACGAGGACCGTACCTACCAGCAGGCGGGAGACGCCCCAGGCGGCCGCTGCTCCGAGACATGGGCGGAGGGCGTCTTCACGCTGGACGCCGGTGAGCAGGCTGCCACCGTCCTGCCGCAGACCGTGCGGATCCGCCGCATTGCCGAAGGAGGCCAGACGGCCCGGTGGGAGTACTACGGTTCCCGTCCGGCCGACAGCAGGCTGCATGACGTGGCCAGGCTGCTGAAGGGCGAACTGGCGGAGTTGGTGGCCGAGTTCTCCCTGGCCCCTGCAGGGGCCCTGAAGGATGACCTGCTGCAGGCCGTCACCGACTACGCCGCCACAGCACCCAGGGTGGAGCAGTGGCAGGCCCTTCCGAAGGCGCTCCAGGAGCGGCTGCCCCGACTGCTGTCGTTCGGAGGCAAGGACGAGCGCCCGGACGACGCTGTGCGCACTGCCCTGAACAGCTGCTACGAGACCTACCTGGAAGACGACACTCTGCAGGGGCGGGTACGGGAGATCGAGGCGGAGATCACCCAACGCCTGGAGAAGGAAGCCGACTCCCTGTGCCAGCACATCCGCCGACACTGCCACGAGTTCGTCGGCGTACAGGTCAAGCCTGAGGTCTCCTTCAAAGGGGGCTTCAAACGCGCTCCGCTGGAGGTCTCCAAGGCCGACGGCGAACCGGTCGACCTGACCCGCTCAGGGCAGGGAAGCAGCCGCCGGATCGCGCTCGCCGTGTGGGAGTGGACCAGCAACCTCCTTGAGCACAGCGAACTCGCCGTCGCAGGGGAGGAGGACGAGCAGGAGCCGACGCAGACCATCGTCGTTTACGACGAGCCCGACACCCACCTCGACTACCGCCACCAGCGCACCGTGATGGACATCATTCGCAAGCAGTGCGCCCTGCCTCATGTCAGCGTGGTGGTCGCCACCCACTCCATGAACCTCATCGACGGTGTCGACATCGCCGATGTCGTCCACCTCCGTCTCGGCGACAGAGGCCGCACCGTCGTCGAGCGCCTGGCGGACGAATCCCATGACGGCGTCGACTTCCACCTCGGGCAGATCGCCGCCGCTGTGGGACTGCGCAACTCCGTCCTACTGCACGAGCGCTGCTTCCTTGCCGTGGAAGGCCCCACCGAACAGCAGTGCCTGCCGCTGCTGTTCCGCCTCTCCCAGGGCCTGTCCCTTCAGGCGGCCGGTATCGCCCTGTGGGCCTGCGGCAACAACGAAGGGGCCCTCCACCTGGCCGGCTACCTCGTCAAGAACCGCCGCACGGTCATGCTGATGGTCGACGCCGACAGCCGCACCAACAAGCACTTCAAGACCGAACGGCTCATCCGGACCGGACTCGACCTGGCAACCCAGGTCACCTACGTTGGCGAGGCCGACGGCTTCAACGAACTCGAGGAACTCTTTGCCGACCTCCAGTGGGCCGCAGCTGCCAATACGCACTGGCCGCGTCCCGAAGGCAGACAATGGGCCGCCGAGGACTTCGCCGCGCACCGAGGCGGGAAGTTCAGCGGCAGTGTTCTGGCCATGATCAAAGAGGGTGCCGAGCGGACGAGCCCCGACGGCAAGGACGACATGCTCTACTCGCTGGTGACCACCCTCACCAGGGCCGAGGACGTCCCGGCACAGCTGCAGGACGCTTTCAGGGACATTCAGGCCCTGGCTTCATGACCGTTCGGCTGGCACGGCGCTGCAGCATGCGCTTCTTGCGCTGTTGCAGTGTCGGGGCCGTCCATGCATGCCAGCCCACTCCCGCCGCATGTTGCCGGCCGTGACCTCGTGCCTCGATCCCGCACCAGCGGCACCCGCTCGGCGCCGCCACGGATTCACTGCTGGTAGAACGCGACAACGACATCACATCCTCCTTCCCCCACCGCACATCTTGCCCCCTGCCACTGACAATCACCCGGTGGCGGCACCCCGCCCATTGTCGGAACAAAACGCCGAAAACCTCACGTTGCACGTTGCGTCACGACTTCCGTTGCTGCGCCCGTTTATCAGGAAAACCATCCGTAACCACTCTCTCTGTAGTTACTGTCTGTGCTCATGCGGTTTCTGCACACTTCGGACTGGCACCTGGGCCGCCGGTTCCACACAGAAGACCTGATTCCCGCCCAGGGTGCCTTCCTCGATCACCTGGTCGACACCGCCCGAACCGAGAATGCCGACGCGATCCTCGTAGCGGGAGACATCTACGACCGGGCTATCCCCAGCCTGGACGCCGTGCGCCTCTTCAGCCGCGCCCTGCACCAACTCGCCGACCTCAACGTGCCGATCATCATGATCAGCGGAAACCACGACTCCGCGCACCGCCTCGGCGTTGGATCCGGCCTCCTTGCCCGGGCGGGAATCCACCTGAGAACCAACCCGGACGCCTGCGACATCCCGGTCATCCTTGAAGACGCCGACGGCCCCGTCGCTGTGTACGGCATCCCCTACCTCGAACCGTCGATGGTCCGCGAGCGCCTGGAAGCCGAAGCCGTATCCCACCGCGCCGTACTGACCGCAGCCCTGGACCGCATCCACGCCGACCTCACCAACAACCAGCCGGCCGGCACCCGGTCTGTGGTCCTCGCACACGCCTTCGTCACCTCTGGCACTGGCCAGCCCGAGGAACGCGAAGAGAGCGAGGAGGCTGAGAGCGAACGCGAAATCGCCGTGGGCGGCGTCGCCCACGTCGGAGCCGATGTCTTCCACGGGATCGACTACGTGGCCCTGGGCCACCTCCACGGCCCCCAGCGCGTCACCGACCGCATCCACTACAGCGGCTCCCCGCTGGCCTACTCCTTCTCCGAAGCGCGCCACACCAAATCGATCACCCTGGTGGACCTCACACCCGATGCCGTCCCCACCCTCACCCGCCGGCTCTGCCCCGTGCCGCTGCGCCTGGAGCGCGTGACTGGCTTCATGGAAGACCTCCTGACCAACCCCGACCACGAGCCGCTGAAGGACGCCTGGCTCGAGGTCACCCTCACCGACACCGCCCTGCCCTTCGAGGCCATGGCCCGCCTGCGCCGCCGCTTCCCTCACACCGCCAGCCTCAAGCACAAGCCCGCCCTGATCCCCGCCCAGGCCACAGACACCCCCACCTACAGTCAGCGCATCCGCGACCGCGGCGACCTCGACATCGCCAGCGACTTCATCCACAACATGCGCGGCACCGGCCCCACCCCGGACGAACACAACCTGCTCCAGCAGGCCGTCGAAGCCTCCCGCCTGAACGAACAGCAGAAGGAAACCGTCTGACATGCGCCTGCACACCCTGCGCCTGCAGGCCTTCGGACCCTTCGCCGGCACCCACACCATCGACTTCGACGCCCTGTCCGCCGACGGTCTGTTCCTCCTGCACGGTGACACCGGAGCCGGCAAGAGCACCATCTTCGCCGCCATCTGCTTCGCCCTCTACGGCAAACCACCAGGCGACCGCGACCTGCTGCTGCGCAGCCACCACGCCCCCGCCGACCTCCTCACCGAAGTCACCCTCGAGGTCACCCTCGCAGGCCGCCGTCTGCGCATCGACCGGATCCCCGCCCAGATGCGTCCCAAACGGTCCGGTGAAGGCGAGACCACCCAGAAGGCAGAAACCCGCCTCAGCGAATGGGCCGTCGACGCCGACGGCCAAGGCCACTGGGAACCTTCCAGCAAGTCCCACCAGGAAGCCGCCGTCGAGGTCACCGACCTGCTGGGCATGAGCCGGGACCAGTTCTGCCAGGTCGTCCTACTGCCGCAGAACGAATTCACCAAGTTCCTCCACGCCGACGCCCACGGCCGACGAGACCTCCTCGGCAAGCTCTTCCGCACCGGCCGCTTCTCCTTCATCGAGCGCTGGCTGAACGACCACAGCCGCAGCACCGAGAAGAACCGCGACGCCGCCCGTGACGACGTGCTGCGCCTGGCCGAACGCATCCACCAGGCAGCCGGACCCGACCTGGAAACCCAATACACGCCACCCACCCCCGACGACCCGCACACCCTCACCGAGCCCGCCCGCGCCTGGGCCGAGGATCTCCTCCGTGCCAGCCGCACCGACCACGCCAAGACACTCCAGGCAGCCACAACAGCCAAGGAGAACCTGGCCGGGCAGCAGACCCGTGAAGCCGCAGCCCGCGAACTCCACCAGCAGCAAGCCACTTACACCAGCGCCCGGCAGCAACTCGACCTGCTCCAGGAACAGACACCGCACCAGGACACGCTTGTCCAGCGCCGCGACCAGGCCCGCCGCGCCCAGCAGGCAGCACCGCTGCTGCACGCCGCAGACACCGCCGCAGACGACCACACCCGCGCCCAGAGCGACGAACACAGCGCCCGCGAGCGCCTGTTGCCCGAGCACAAAGACCTGGACGCTGGCCAACTGGAATCCGCTGAGCAGCGTCTTCGTGCCGAAGCGGCCGTCCTGGCCGCCCTCATCCCCGAAGAAGACACCGTCCGTGAGCTGACCACCGCGCTGGAGCGCACCGACGCCGAACGGCAGGACTTCACCACCCAGCAACGAACAGCCCAGGACTGGCTCGAAGCAGAGCCCTCCCGGCGCCGCACCCTCGAAGCTCGGCGAGAAGCCGCCCGCCAGGCCGAAGATGAAGGCCGCCAGCACCAGAGCGCCCTGGACAGCCTCAAGACCCGTCTCGAAGCCGCCAGACGCCGCGACGCACACCTCACCAAGATCACCAAGGCCGAACAGCAGCTGGCCGATGCACAAACGTCCACCAGCCGGACCGGCCAGGAGTACCTCACCATCCGCCGCCGACGCACCGAAGGCATGGCTGCCGAACTCGCCGCCACTCTCACCGACAACACCCCCTGCCCGGTCTGCGGATCCTGCACCCACCCGGCCCCTGCTGCTCCCCAGGACGGGCAGCCCACACGCCAGGACGAACAGGACGCAGAAGCCCTCCACGAGAAGGCCAAGACCACACAAGAAGCCGCCGCAGCTGTGCTGCATGGGCTCCGCGAACAGGCCGCCACCGCCACCGGAGAAGCCGGCGACACCCCACTGAGCGAACTCCAAACCCAGCGCACCGCACTCACCACGGAGTTGACCGACGCCCTGGACCGCGCCGCCGACCAGGGCACCGTTCAGGAAGAACTCGTCACGCTCGACGGCGAACACACGGCCCAGACCCAGCAGCACAGCACCGCCACGGCCGGCCTGTCCGCCCGCAACGCCCACTACGACACCCTCACCCAGCAGCTCACCGAGCTGACCGTCAAGCTCACCGCAGCCCGCGGTACTCATCCCACCGTCGCTGCCCACGCCGACGAACTCACCCGCACCGCCGACCGCCTCAAAGAAACCGCCGAAGCCTCCCGCAGCCTCACCACCGCCGTCCAGACCCTCACGCATCGCACCGACCAGGCCACCCGCGCCGTCAAAGACCAAGGCTTCGACACCCTGGCACTCGCCCAGCAGGCCCTGCTCAAAGACGAAGAGCTGCGCGCCGTCGAAGAAGAGATCGCGCAGTGGCGCGAAGCCTGCGCCGCGCACACCGCAGTCCTGGACAACCCGGCACTGCAACAGGCCGCCGCGCAGCCTTCCGCCGACCTCGACGCCGCCACGGCTGCACGGGCCGCCGCGGATGACCAACACGCCGAGGCGGCCGCCGCCACCAGTGCCGCCCACGCCCGCAGCCAAGCCCTCACAGCCCTTGCCACAGAACTCGGCGACGCCGTCCAACGCTTGCAACCGCTCGAGCAGGCACACCTCACCGCCCGGCACCTGGCCGAACTCGTCACCGGCAACTCCCCCAGTTCCCGGGTGCGCATGCAACTGGAGGCCTACGTCTTGGCCGCCCGGCTCGAAGAAGTCGTCAACGCCGCCAACACCCGGCTGTACGTCATGTCCGAAGGGCGCTACACCCTGTCTCACTCCGACCGCCAAGCTGCCCACGGCGCGCGCTCCGGTCTGAGCCTTGAGATCACCGACTCCTGGACGGGACGCCCCCGAAAGACCGACACCCTTTCCGGCGGTGAATCCTTCTTCGCCTCCCTGTCCCTGGCTCTGGGACTGGCCGATGTCGTCACCCACGAAGCCGGCGGCAACCCCCTGGACACCCTCTTCGTCGACGAGGGCTTCGGCACCCTCGACGAAGACACCCTCCACAAGGTCCTCGACGTCCTGGACTCCCTGCGCGCCCACGACCGCACCGTCGGCGTCATCAGCCACGTCTCCGAACTGCGCCGCCGCATCACCCACCGCCTACACGTCTGTAAAAGCCCTGCCGGATCCACCCTCGCCCACCTGACCGAAGCAGCCGAATAGCCTGCACCCTGACAGAGCGGGGCACATTCCCCCGTCCCCAATGTCCAGCCGACCCCCACGGAGCAGCACACCTTCATGGCTTCCGAAATCGAGCTGCGGCCCCACCAGAAGGAAGCCGTCGCCGCCGCGACCGCCACGCTCCGCGATCACCCTCGCGCGAGTGTGATCGCCGCGTGCGGCACCGGCAAGACCCTGATCGCTGCCCGCACCACCGCCCGCATCGCCCCGCGGGGACGGGTTCTGGTGCTGCTGCCGACCCTGGATCTGCTGTCCCAGACGATCCGGTCCTGGAGCCTGGCCGGACGCAAGGGCACCGCCATTGCTGTGTGCTCCCAACGCCAGGCCCTCGACCACGAACCGCTCGGCGCCGACGTTCCCCTCACCACCGACCCCGCCGAACTAGCCTCCCTGGTCGGACAGGACAGTCCCGGTCCGGTCACCGTCTACGTCACCTACGCTTCCCTGCCCGCCGTCATCGCCGCCCACCACGACCACCACCTGCCTTCCTGGGACCTGGTGGTCGTCGACGAAGCGCACCGTACGGCCGGCCGCCTGGGCAAGGCCTGGGCCGCCGTCCACCACGACGACCAGGTACCGGCAGCCCGCCGCCTCTACCTGACCGCCACCCCCCGCATCTGGGACCCCGACGACGCCCCGGACGGCGACGGAACAGAGTCGGTGGCCTCCATGGACGACGAAGACCTCTTCGGTCCCGTCGCCTACCACCTCAACCTCTCCGACGCCATCGATCTCGGGCTGCTCGCCGACTACCAGATCCTCGTCCCCGTCGTCACCGACACCGACCTGCGCGACTGGCTCGCCACCGGAGCCGGGGCGGGCGTCGACGGACTGCACCTGGCCGGCCGTCAGGTCGCCGCCCTGCGCGCCATCCACGACCACAAGCTGCGCCGCATCCTGACCTTCCATCACCGGGTCGCCGACGCCCGCGCCTTCGCCACCACCCTGGCGGAGACGGCCGCCGCCCTCCCTGACCCCCTGCGCCCCCAAGGGCTGTGGGCGGACTGGGTCAGCGGCAGCCACACTCCGCAGATCCGCCGCCGCCTCCTGCTCGAATTCACCTCCCACACCAGCCCCGACACACCGGCCGTCCTGTCCAACGCCCGCGTACTGGGGGAGGGCATCGACGTGCCCGACATCGACGCGGTGGTCTTCGTCGACCCCAAGAACAGCCCCGTCGACACCGTCCAGGCCGTCGGCCGCGCCCTGCGCCAGCACCCCGGAGCCGGCAAGAAAGCCACCCTCGTAGTCCCCGTCTACCTCACCCCCGAAGAAGACCCCGACGACCTCCTCGGCGCGGATGCCTACACCCCGCTGTGGCGCACCATCCAGGCCCTGCGCTCCCACGACGACCGCCTCGACGCCCGCCTGTCCGACCCGCGCACCCACCGCCCCACCATGCCCCCCGAGGACCCCGAAGCCTGGCTGCGCTTCGACCGCCCCACCCAGGCCGACGAGATCGCCCTCGCCCTGTCCCTGCGCGTCTTGGCCCCCAAGAGCGCCGAATGGCGCCGCGGCCTCACCGCAGCCCGCCGCTACCGCCACACCCACCACCACCTCGACGTTCCCCAGACCTACGAGGACCCCGCCGGCTACCCCCTGGGACGCTGGCTGACCTGGCAACGCCACCTGCACACCAAGGGCATGCTCGACGCCGTACGCGTCCAGGCCCTCGAACGCCTCGGCATCATCTGGGACCCCCGCCAGCAGGCCTTCGACCGCGCGCTGGCCCACGCCGCCGCATACGCCGCCCGCCACGGCCACCTTGCCGCACCCGTCGACGAGATCCACGACGGCTTCCCCCTCGGCCGCTGGCTGGCCACCCAGCGCACCCGCGCCGAAACTCTCGCCCACCACCGCGCCACCGCCCTTGCCACCCTGGACCGGTGGTGGAACCCGCCCTGGCCGATCACCTGGCAACGCGCCTACCACGCCGCCCGCCAAAGCCGCGCAGCCAACAAGACCGCCGACGAGGCAGAGAGCTGGCTTGAGTCACAACGCGCCCGCTCCGCCCGCCTGCACCCTGAACAGAAGTCACTGCTCAAGGAACTGGGCATGGCCGAACTGCCCGACACATCCACCCCCCTGGCGCCGGAAACCCACCTGACGGCACGGGAGCGTGCCTTTCAGCGAGGACTGGCCGCCGCGCGCGCCTTCCACGCACGCGAAGGCCATCTCAACGTCCCTCAACGGCACATCGAGGAGATCGAAGGCGACCTCGTACGCCTGGGGCAGTGGCTGAGCAACCTGCGCCGCCGCTCCGGCCTCAGCCCGCAGAGGCAAGCAGCTCTGGCCGAACTCGGCCTGTAAGCAGGCGAACGCACCTCCTCGAGGAGAACAGCCAGCCACTGGCCGGTAGGGGCCGAGAGATTCAAGCCAATGGCCTGACTGCGCCCTGGCGAGACCGCTCAACATGCCCACACTGCACAGCAGGGAGGAATCCATCCTGGCTGGTGCAAGAGGGGGCAGAAATGGCGGCCAAACGCAAGGGCAAGGCGATGCGCAGACGACGCGCCGCCCGGAACAAGGCAGCAGCAGGAGCGCTTGCCGCGCTGGTTCTGCTGCGGCCGGTGTTGTTGCTCTACCTCGGTGCCTTGCTTGCCGTCGCAGGAATCAGCTGGATGGTGTGGCGGCTGTGGCGTACCAACCGGCTGCTGCGAAGCAAGGACACCGCATGGAGGAGACAGGAGGAGATCGCAGCCGGGCAGCGGACGCTGGCTGCCATCGATGCGATGTCCGGCACGGAGTTCGAGGAAGTGGTCGCCGAGTTATGCCGCCGTGACGGCTGCACGCAGGTACGCCGAGTGGGCGGGACCGGCGACAACGGAGCCGACGTACTTGGCCAACTGCCCGACGGCCGGACCATGGTGATCCAGTGCAAGCGGTACGCACCCCACCGGACGATCGCCAGCCGCGAAGTGCGCGATCTGCTGGGAGCGAAGGTGCATTTCGCTGCGGACGTGGCCATCTTCGTCGCCACCACACGCTTCAGCCCCCAGGCCGAGGCATTCGCGGTCAAGCACCACATCCTGACCCTGCACCGTGACTTCTTTGGTCTGTGGAACAACGGGACACCGCTGCTGTCTCTGGCCGAAGTCAACGGACGTGGACAGGGGGAAGCCCGCCACCGAGCACGCTGGAAACAGACGTACTCCAAGTGACCAGCTGAGGCTACGGGCCAGGACCCCCTCCGACACGGATCAAGAACAGCCACTTTCCGGGCGCGTACACTCCGATCACACTTGCTCCATGCTGGTGACCTTGATACCGGGAGTGCGGGAAATCCGCACCCCTCTCGCAGTGGGATACACCTGGTTACTCGCCTTGTGGCTTGCCATTGGCCATCGCATACCCGAACCTGACCAAGCGTCCGGGATGGTCGCCGATGTTTACCGACTGGCACATGTGACCGGACTCGTGGCCACGGGCATCGCGGTAAGCGTCGGCGCCTACATCGTCGGAGTGATTGCCACCAAGCTCGGTCTGAGCCTCACCTATGCGGTCGGAGACGTCATACGGCGTACACCAGCTGGAGCTATAACCCCTGGCCACAACCGCGAGAAGAGGGCAACGGACGCGATCGTCTACTTGGTTGTCACCCGCCTCGCCGAGAGGCTCTCCGAAGACGAGACCTTCCGCGGCAAGGTGATCGAGCAGTTGATAGCCGACCCCCCACTCGACTCCCCAGCCGAGACAAATGCTGACTGGGAGGGCCTGCTGCTCGCGAGCCTTTGGGACCGTCACTGGGCCATCCGCCACACCGTAGAGGTCGAAAACGTGGCCGCGCAGCTGCGAGCAGACCAGTTCGGGATCCTCTGGCGACTTCGAGGCGTATCAGACCCCGCGGCACTGGAGCATGATCGGCTCCAGGCCGAAGGGGACTTCCGCATCGCGATGTTCGGTCCCCTAGCCGCGGTGTGCATCGTGACAGCGATCCGTTGGAGTCCCTGGTCCCTTCTCACCTTTCCTCTACTGATCACCCTGATCTACGTGGGTGTAGCAGCACGCACCGAGGCAGAGGAGAGCCTCGCAGCAGCACTTGGATCTGGCAGGGTGACCGATCCTGCTCTGGCCCGGCTGGACACGCAGTCCATCCCGATGAAGGCACGGCCTGAATAACCTGAGCACTCAATGGCGCGGATGCATCGGCCCGCTCACCTTGAGCCCGGGCGGGGCACGGCAGCAGCCAACTACCCACGCGCCAGTACAAGCCTGGAAGCCGCCGTGCGTGCCGCTCACCACACCTACTCGCTCAGCCCTTCCTGGCCGACGAAGCCCGGATGCTTCTCATCAGCGCTCTTGGCGAGATGCAGGGGCGCGGGCAGGTTGGTGCGCCCGTCCCACATGGCAGCCTGCTCCGAGGTCCGCGCGGCCAGGCTTGCCAGCTGTTCCTCCCGCCAGCCACCGGGGTGGGCGATGACGTACTCGGTGCGGGTCATGGCGTGGAACGGGGTACCCATCTGGGCCAGTTGACCGCCGGGCAGCGTGCGGCGCGTGTACTGGGTGCCGGTGCGCTGGCCGCCGGCGTGCTGGCGGGACTGCCCGGAAAAAAGCCAGGACACCACGTCTCCGTGATCGTGACGGTAGAGGATCTTCTCCGGCATGACCGGCTGCAACGGGTTGTCCGGCAGCTTGCCCCCGCCGCCGGTACGCCGGGACGGCTGGGGTGTACCCTGCCCGTTGCCGACCCGCACGACCGCCACGTCCCACCCCTGGGAGATCAGACTCTGCCCGGGCACACGGCCGTCCCCGAGCCGGTCGTTGCACAGTCCGGGCCAGATCCGCTCACGCTCCTCGGCGAACACGATGATCGGGAACTGGTTCCTGAGCGCGGCCAAGGCCCCGTCCACGTAGGTGCGCACGTTGTCCGGGCCCCCATGCTCATCCCGTAGATGATGCCCTCTTTTGCCGATGGGACCGGCATGGTGCAGGGCCCGGGCCTGGGCTAGGGGGAGCCAGCCGCGGTCGCTGTACATGGCGGTGGGCCAGTAGGCGTCCTCGCCCAGCGGCATCCGCATGGCGACCAGCGTGATGGCCAGCACGGCCGGTTTGCGGGGGTGGCCGGGACGTTCGTCGAAGCGGTGGTAGCGGGTCCACAGCCCCACCGCCACGGCCTCCCGGTCCAGTGAGCTGTCCTTGGCGTTGCGATGGAAGGCGGTGGCGGCCAGGCGGTTGTCGACGATGCCGGAGTCGGAGTGCAGGCTGCCGAGTCCGATCTGCACCGCGTGGTCGTCCTTGTAGGCGACGTCCGGCTCCGGCAGAGCCGCGTTGCGGGCCCTGGCTCGTGCGACCTTCTCGGGCGTGTTCAGCCGGTAGGGATCGCCGGGATCGGAGTCCATAGTGATGAACTGCGAGGGGATGCCGCGCTCGGCGAAGAGCCCTTTGAGCGCGTGCTTGGCGTCCGTCACCCCCGCAGCCTTCTCCTGCTCGGTGGGATAGCGCGTCTCGCACAGGGCGGTGACCAGCGCCCGCCCGGCACCGGGCTTGAACCAGGGCAGGGTGTTCAGGATCAGGCTGCGGTCGTGGCTGCCGTGGCGGACCAGTTCGGGCAGCCGCACCGCCACGAGCTCGTAGCCGGGTGCCAGGATCACCGGCTGCTCGTCGGGCAGGTCGGCCAGTTCGGGCCGCGCGTAGTCGCGGGCCAGTTGTCCCATCACCCGCGTGTGCCACTCGGCCGACTCGTACAGCACGACGGTGCGCACCGCATCGAGGCGTGCACTTGCCATGGCGCCGGCCATCTTGCCGGCCGGCACGTAGGGCGGCAGGCTCCCGCCCGGCTTGCTGATCTTGATGGGGGTCCCGGTGTAGACGACGGGTTCCTGGCCGAGGACGCGTGCGGCGTGTTCCTCGAGCCGGGCGTGGAACATCGCCCCGGCGCCCTTGTCGATCGGGTGCTTGCCCGTGCGGTGCACTCCGCGCACCTCTGTCAGTTCGTCCAGCCCCGTCAGGGGCGGCTGGGGCAGGCGGCCGACGCCGCAGGCGTCGACGATCTGTGCCGTCGCCCCGCGGTAGCGGACCGCCTTGGGTTGCATGAACCCGTCCGGGCCCTTCTCCCACCGGGTGGTGATCGGGGCCTTGAGGATGATGTCCGGATTGACGGGATGGCGCAGCAGGACGTTGCGGATGCCCTTGTAGTGGGTGGCGACGCGCGAGATCCGCGCCGACAGATGCGCGATGAGAGTCTTTCCGCCCGGGGCGGGTCCGACCTCGATGTGGATGCGTTCCATGGCGTAGCCGGCAATGCGCCGGCGTTTGCCGCTCTCCTCGTCGGTCCACGTCCGCTCGTGGACCAGCGGGGCCTGCCACGCCAGCAGGTCGCCCTCACTGTCGAGGAGGAACCGCAGCGCGGGCAGGGTCTCGTCGAGCGGGAGCGGCTGGGCGGCCAGCATGCTCGCCAGCCGCCATCCGGCCACCCGAAACGCCCAGCGGGGACCGGTGATCCGCCCCGTGGTGTCGCGGTGCAGCAGCGAACTGAGCGGCTGGGACCCGTCATCGGACAGCTGCAGCAAGGCGGCGAGGGTGTCGCGGCCCTCATGCCCGTCCAGCCGCGTCTCCCACTCCCGCATCAGGGTGCGCACCACGGCCCCGTCCAGCGGCCCGGGCGTGACGATCACGCTCTGCCCGGCCCAGCGGCCGGTCCTGGCGGGCCGGTCGGGGTTGGTGAACACCAGCCGCTCACCGGTCACGGCGCGCGCTGCCGTCTGCAGGGACGCGATCGGCTGCACGGCGTCCTTGCCCCGCGGCCTGGGCAGCCGCCGCCAGGCCGGAGCGAACGCCTTGTCCTGCGGATAGACATGCACTGTGCCCAGCAGCCGGTCATCCAGCGGGAAGGACAGGGTGAACAGGCGCCCGCGGCCAACGCCCGCTCCGCGCCGTACGGCACCTCGGTCAGCATCGTCCGCGCCGCCACATAGCCGGCCTGCCCGCCGGAGCGGATGTGCCGAAAGGCAGCCCGCTCCGTCTGCTCAGCTGTCTGCCGAACCCACGCCGGAAGCCACGTCCCACCGAGATCGAAGTACCCGTCGTCCCCATACAGGGCCTCCAGATAGTTCATCCCCGCCTCGAAGGCCTCCTCGGTCAGCTCACCGTTGTCCGTCAGGACAACCAAATCGCCCATCACAGAAGGCAGTTCGCCCCACGCCAAAGGAACCCACTCCCGCAGGCGCACCGGCAGCAAGTCGATCATCTCGGCAGGCGTCGAAGGACCGGCCCCCACCGGCAGACTCGACAAGAGCACCCCGTGCATACGCGACAGCTCCCGCCACGCACGAGGCTCCTCAACCCGGTGGATCCACGCCGCACCGGCCCGCAGAGCAGCAGTAATGATCCTCCGAGCAGCAACATGTTGACTTTCAGGCACAGCTCATCACCCCTCTACCCCCCTCACCAGTGGTATTCGGGGCCATTCCAGACGGGCCAACAACTTCCGGAACCTACACGCCGGGTCTGACAACGCCCCCGAAAACCAACGAAGACGGGCCCCGCGGCAGCGGGGCACCGCAAGAAATCGGATATGCCGGCAGGCATGATGCGGGGCCATCAGGCCCCGCTTTACCCAGTTCTGTCGGCCCGTCAGGGCCAAAGCCCCCTAGTCCTGGCACCCCCAGAGGGGAGGGGAACCGGATAACTGTCTAACAAACCCTTACGACATCACGGCGCCGCAGGCGCCGCACACACCAACCCCTGCCCGCCAGGGCAGGGAACCTCAACCACTCGAACCCCACCGTCATGCCGTCAGGCATGACACCTCGAACACGCGACAGCGGGGCCGCCAGGCCCCGCCCTGGCTGTTCCTGTTGGCCCGTCAGGGCCAACCAAGCCAACACATAGTCATGCCGCCAGGCATGACGACGCGTCACCTAACGGGCCGTCAGGCCTGTAGTTGGCCGCCAGGCCAACTGAAGAGCCGCCAGGCTCTCCGCCCCC
>NZ_JBVHLD010000029.1:11968-43295 GCF_055559175.1 Streptomyces sp. NPDC024632 | reverse complement strand
ACCCCCCCCCTCCGCCCCCCCCCCCCCCCCCCCCCCCCCCCCTGTCCCTCCCCCCCCCCCCCCCCCCCCCCCCCCCCCCCCCCCCCCCCGGGGCTCTTGTCCGGCCGTGGTCAGGCCGGGACGACCTCCAGGCTCACCAGCCGCGCGTCCGTGTCGCGACCGCCGGACACGGCGAGCGCCACATAGCGTGCCGTCGTAGGCGCCGCGAGCGTCGCCGCACGGCCGCGCCGCCGCAGTTCGCCCGCCGAGGTGTACGTCAGCCCGTCCGTGCTGAACTCGATGGCGGCGGACGGCACATGGCCGCCGGTCCAGGCGGTACGGATCTCCCGCACATCGACCGCCGCGCCGAGATCGACCACCATGCGGCCGCGCGCGGAGCCGGGCCGCCAGGACGTCGCCGGGTCGCCGTCCACGGCCGCGGCCGGATCCGACATGCCCGCGGGCAGCGGACCGGTCGGGAAGGTGTCGCAGCCGACCGCCACGTCCTCCAGCGGGTACGGCTTCGCGCCGCGCACGGTGACCTGCGCGGTCCTGCCCGGCTGGACATCGACCTGGGCGCGGGCGCCCGACGGCGCCGTGACCAGCAGACGGGCGCGCGGACCGCTGACCCGTACGGTCGCGGCGTCCACGACCTCCACCCGCAGACCGGTGGGCACCGAACCGCCCGCACGCGACGTCAGGGTGAAGCGGGCCGGGACGACCGCCGCGCTCGCGGCCGTCAACTCGGCCGCGACGTCCGTACCGTCCGCGGTGACGTGCTGCGTTCCCGCGTACAGCGTGAGACGGGACCGGCTCTGCGGCACCGACACCGTGGTGGCGACGGAGCCGGCGGAGAGGTTGAACAGGCTCAAGTGCCCGCCCGCCGTACTGGCCTTGACCGCCGCGTCGCGCGCCCGGGGCGCGGGCCGCGCGGCGGCGGCCTTCACCGCGCGCGGGTCGCCCGACGGCAGCCCCTCCACCAGCAACGGCTCGGCGGGACCGTCGGAGAGCACCACCAGATCGCCGTACACCGACAGCGGGTTGGCGGCGCCGCGCACCACCAGCCCCGCCCGGCCGTCCACCGACAGCCAGCCGCCGCGGCTGGACAGGTCCGCGCTCGGGAAGCGGAGCAGATCGGTCCAGGTCTTCCCGTCCGCCGAGCCCTGCACGCGGTACGCGCGGGCCGCCGCCGTCTCCCAGCGCAGCGTCACACGGTCGAAGGCACTGGCGGCGCCGAGGTCCACGGTCAGCCAACTGTCCGCGCGCCCGCGGTCCGAGACCGCGACCGCCCACCGGGTCGTCGCATTGCCGTCCACGGCCAGCGCCGCGCCCTTGCCGGAGTCCGCGGACGACGCGGTGGCCGTCCTGCCCTGGGCCAGATCCGGACCGCTCGCGCCGTCACGGACCTCGAAGGCGTACAGCGAGTAGCCGTACGTGGTGTGGCCCGCGACGCCCTGCATGCGCACGTACCGCCACGAACCGCTGGGCACGGTCAGCTCGTCCACCCGCGGCCCGGGACCGACACCGGCGTTGCCGCTGTCCTGCGAGGCGACCTTCGCGCTGCCCTCGGCCGCGGTGTACGTACGGCTGCCGACAAGCCCCGCGACACCCGGCATCGTCAGATTCTGCACCCGCAGCGAGCCCTCGCCCGACGCCGTACCGCTGGTCGCGTAGACCACCGCGCCGGACGGCAGAGTGGTGAAGCCCGCGGTGCCCGAGTCCAGGGTCAGCACGGTCGCGGTCGCGTCGAAGCCGTCGCGCACCTCCCGGTACGTCGTCACCGACCGCTTGAGCACCTTCGCCGCCGTCGCGGGCAGGAACATCGGCGTCGTGCCGCTGAGCGCGAACAGCCAGTCGTCGTGGGCGGGTTGCCAGCCGAACTTCACAAATCCCGGCTTGCTGACCGCCGCCGCCCAGGCCGCCGGGGTCTGCTGCGCGACCAGGCCGGGGCCGGTGCCGAAGTCCTTGACGCCGGAGGCCCGCGCGAACATCTCCGCGTCCGACAGCGGCTTGACGATCCCGCCGTGCGCCGCCCGCCACTCGTGCAGCAGATAGCTGATCGCCACCTCGGCGCGCGCCTCGGGCTCGTACTTCGGCTCACCGGAGAACTTCGCCAGCCGGTACAGCGGCGCGTACGCCTGGTACGGCGCCAGCCGCGCCGCCATCGCGGCCTCGCCCCACGCCGCCGTACGGTCCCCGGCGACCTGCGCGAGGAACGCCAGCGGGATCACGTCACGGCCGTAGAGGTGCTCGCGGTCGGCGACCATCGGCATCAGCGGCTCGCCCGCGTCGCTCATCACCATCAGCAGCGTGCGCCACAACTGCTTGGCGTTCGGCTGCTCGGTGAGCACCTGCGGCAGCGGACGGCCCGCGGTGATGAAGTGCACGGCGTTACGGCCCGAGGTGCGCCACAACTCCTGCTGGTAGTGCGGTCCGAAGGAGCCGTGGTTCTCCACGATGAAGGAGTCGTACAGATTCGTCGCGGTGTTCGCGCTGACCGCGACGCCGTCCACCACGGTCGGGTTGGCCAGGTCGGCGGCCGGGAGCCCCGTCTCGTTCCGGCTCCAACGGCCGTACGCGGCGCTCCAGTCGGCATACCGCGGATCGTCGCTGGCCCAGGCCAGACCCGGCGCCAGGGACTGGGCGTACACGCCCATCTCCTCCAGCTTGGTGTCCCCGACGAAGCCGCCCTTGAGCCCGTTCGGCGTCCAACTGCCGGACGCAGGGTCGTTGGCGGTGCCCAACGCCGTGGTGTACGCGGCCTGTTCGCGCACGATCGTGTCGACGTGACCTCGCGTCACCGCGTCCAACTGGTCCCAGAGCAGGTGCGCCGCGAGCACGAAGTAGAGCTGGAAGGTCGTGTCGAAGAAGAGGGTGCGGCCCCACTCGGTGCCGCCCGTCAGGCGGTTGGACGCGGCGAAGTGCTTGACCGTGGCCAGTGTGTGCGCCCGCAGCGTCTCCTTGTCGATGCCCGCGCTCGTGGCGTCGTACGTACCGCGGGTCAGCAGCACCGCGTTGCCGAGGACGACCACGAAGTTGTAGTCGGTCCCCGTGTAGTAGCCCTTCGAAGCGTCCCACTGGGTCTCGGCCCAGCGGGTGTGGGTCAGCAGCGCCTGGTAGTAGGCGGCGGCGACATCGTCGTCGGGAGCGTGGCCAGGACCGTGCCCTGCGCCGCCGGGCCGGACCGCGGGCGCGGCGTCCGCGGAGGCGGCGCCGATCGACAGCGGCGTGGCGACGGCCAGGGAGGTGAGCGCGGCGAGCTGGGCGAAGCGCCGTCTGCCCAGTCCGGCGGGGTCGTGGGTCACGGCAGATCTCCTCTTGCAATTAGACAACGTTGTCATTGGCTGCCGGGCCATTCTTTGCGGTCGTGGACGCGGCCGTCAAGGTCTGGGGAGACGGCAAAGCGGACGGACCGCGGCCGGTGACCGGGCGAACTGTGGCCGGTGGGAGGTGCGGTGCGCGCGGGCTGCGGGGTGCGAGGGACGGGCGGCCGGGGGAGGCGCGGGGCACGATCCGGAACCCGGCCCAGCCGTCGGTCGCGGGGGTACCGGGGTTCGGCACGCGGCCATCGGGCTGACGAGCCCGCCAGGTCACCGCGTCACGGGCGCACGGTGCGCAGCCACGCCTCGGCCCGACGCGGCGAGGGGAAACGGAGCACCTGGAGGTGCGCGAAGCGGGGTCCTGGCCGCGCCCGCCGATGTCCGCGCGCCGGGCGGCGTGCTGGGACCAGGCCCACCACGCCGGGTGTTCGCCGCTGAACCAGCCCGACACGGTCTCCACATTGCCGCCGAAGACCCGCTCCCGGCGCAGCGTCCTGCTCAGCGACCGGCGCAGGACGCGCGGCATGATCACCGCTCGCGGGTAGTCGAGCCAGACCACGGTGTCCGCGCGCGTCCACAGCAGGTCCCGTACCTCCGGGTAGCCGAAGGAGTCGACGATCCACTCGGGGCCGGCCGCGAGGTCGGCGACCTTCCGCTCGAACTCCGGGTCGGTGGCCCAGTCGGGGCCCGAGAACCGCAGGGCGTCCATCTCGTGGAAGGGCAGGCGGAGCCGCTCGGCGAGGGCCCGCGCCATGGTGGTCTTGCCCGCTCCGGTGATGCCTGCGACGAGGATGCGTTTCACCGCCCGAGGCTAACCGCTGCCCGGGCGGTGGGGTCCGGGTCCGATCGAGAGTGAGGTCCGGGGCCGGGGGAAGGGGCCGGGGGACGGATGCGGTCGGGTCGGGACCCGCCCCCCGGCGGCTGTGTCCGTCAGGCGTTCATGAACTCGCGCGGGGCCAGCGCCCGTTCGGCGATCCGGACGTCACCGATCCAGCCGCGCATGACCTGGTCCGGCTTGCCGCCGTCCGCGTGACCGCCGATCATCCACGGCAGATTGAGCGAGGTCAGGCCGTTGTTGCGGGTGGACGGATTGCGGACGACCGGGCAGCCGTCGACGTACATCGTGGTCTGCCGCCCGTTGTTGACGACGGCGACGTGCCACCACACGTTGATCGGCAGGTAGTGGCCCCAGTTGGTGGTCGACGTCGTGAGGTTCAACGGGTAGACGTTCCACTGGAGTTCGGCGCCGCCGGACAGGCTGAGGGTGACGATCGGCTCGGTCTCGGAGTAACCCGTCTTGCCCGCCTGGCCGCTGGTGCCCCAGCGGCTCAGCAGCGCCGACCAGCCGTTGCGGTTGCCGTCCCAGTCGGCGGGCAGCTTGAAGAACGCCTCGAAGGTGTACGCCGAGCGGAAGGTGGCCGCGTTCAGCGGCGCCCTGTCCACGGTCTGGAGGTAGGCGCCGTGCGGGCCGCCGCTGTCCCTGTCCCCGCCGAAGTAGAGGCTGGCGTGGCCGGGCTGGTCCGGGTGGTGGTCGGCCGACCAGGTCAGCGCCGCGTCCGTGGCGCCGGGCAGCGCGACCTTGGTGAGGTCGTTGCCGCGCCCCGACAGGTCGACGATCCGGTCGGTGCCGTGCGAGCCGTCGAACCGCCAGTACGCCAGGGTGCCGGGGACGAGCATCCGGTTGACGGGCCGTGCGGGCCGCGGGGTGGCCGGGGCGAAGCCCGAGAAGCGCTGCTCGAAGTCGATGTCGAGCGAGAACCGGTCCTGCGGCCCCGTCAGTTCGATCTCCTGCCGCTCCAGCTCGTTGAGGCTGTCGGCGGCCTTGCCGAGGATCCACGGGGAGATGGTCTCGACGTCGATGGTGTCGCGCGCCAGGTCGAAGCGGTAGAGCCGGATCATCGCGGCGCCGCCGTAGTACCGGTCCTGGTAGTTGGTGATGTGCAGGTGCGTGTCGTGTCCGGCGGCGTTCTTCTTCACCGTGCGGGCGGGCGGCCAGAAGTGGCCGTTGAGCGTGAGGAAGATCTGGTCGTTGCCGTCGATCAGGTCGGCCCACAACTGCTGCCCGAAGTCGGACAGTTCGGCCTCGTCGCCGTACGTGTCGGCGCCGACGATCTCGTGCGTGGTGAGGATGACCGGGGACTTCGGGTGCGCGGCGATGACCTTCTTCGCCCACGCGACGCCCGCGGCCGACGGCCGCCAGTCGAGGGCCAGCACCAGCCACTCCCGGCCCGCGGCCCGGAAGGTGTGGAAGGTGTTGTAGCCGTCGGGGCTCGCGCCGCCGAAGGAGCGCGCCTTGCGGAACCGCCGCGGTCCGAAGTGGTCGAGGTACGGCGTGTTCCCCCGCTGGTCGTCCTTGCCGGGGATGTCGTGGTTGCCCGCCAGGACGCTGTACGGCACCTGGTGGTCGTCCAGGATCTTGAACGCCTTGCTGATGGACGCGAATTCGCCCGCCTTGCCGTTCTGGGTGAGGTCGCCCAGGTGGGCCATGAAGACGATGTTCTCGTCCTTGCCGTTCGCCAGCAGATAGCGGAAGGCCGCCTCGACCGGCGCCGGGTACAGGGCGTCACCGTCGAACATGTACTGCGTGTCCGGCATCACCACGACGGTGAAGCGCTGGTCGTCGGTGTCGGGCCGCCACGGCCCGCCGAACCCCGGAAGCCCGGCGGTTCCGGCCGTCCCCGGCGTACTGGCCGACGCGGGTCCCGCGGCCGACAGACCGGCCACCGCGGCTCCGGCGAGTCCGGCTCCGACGAGCAACGATCGGCGGCTCGCGCCGGGCAGGGGTCCCTCGGGCTGGTGCTGCGGACTGCACATGGGCGTCTCTCATTCGTCTGCGCTGTTGTTCGGTTCATCGGTCGTCGCCGTGGGGCAGCACGGAACCTGTGAGGGGTCCCCGAGAGGTCGACGGGGCAGGTCCGGCCGGCAGAAGCCGACGCTACGGACCGAGATGACAGCCCCAGCCAACGCGCGACGAAGCGCACATGAACGCCTTGCCGGAATCACCCACTCCGGGCGCGCCCCCGGCCCGTGCACCGCCGCCGCGCAGGCCGCGGGACCGTAACGTCCGAGGTCCGGCCACCCGCGAGGCGCCCGAGGAGCACGGCGTAGGGTGCGGTGGTGACCTCAACCCACCGCCCCCCGACCGCCGCCGCGCCGGTCACGCTGGCCGACGTCCGCGACGCCGCCGCCCGCATCGACGGCGTCGCGCACCGTACGCCCGTCCTGCGCTCGCGCACCCTGGACGACCTCGTCGGCGCCGAGGTCCATCTCAAGTGCGAGAACTTCCAGCGCGTCGGCGCGTTCAAATTCCGCGGCGCGTACAACGCCGCGTCCCGGCTCACGCCCGAGCAGTTGGCCAAGGGCATCGCCGCGTACTCCTCCGGCAACCACGCGCAGGCCGTCGCGCTCTCCGCGCGGGAGCTGGGCAGCACCGCGGTGATCGTGATGCCCGAGGACACCCCGCGCTCCAAGCGGGAGGCCACCGAGGGCTACGGCGCGGAGGTCGTCACCTACGACCGGTATACGGGCGACCGGGTCGCCATCGGCGAGGCGCTGGCCGCCGACCGCGGCCTCACCCTGATCCCGCCGTACGACCACCCGCACGTCATCGCGGGGCAGGGCACCGCCGCCCTGGAACTCCTCGACGAGGCAGGGCCGTTGGACGCCCTCGTGGTGCCGGTCGGCGGCGGGGGACTCCTCGCGGGAAGCGCGACCGCCGTCAAGGGGCTGGACAGCGCCATCCGGATGATCGGCGTCGAACCGGCGGCGGGCGACGACACCAAGCGCTCGCTGGAGGCGGGCGAGCGTGTCGCCATCCCCGTCCCGCGCACGATCGCCGACGGGCAAGCGGCCTCCGTCCCCGGCGAGTTGACCTTCTCCATCAACCGGCGGCTGGTGGACGACATCGTCCTGGTCACCGAGGACGCGATCCGCGAGGCGATGCGCTTCGCCTTCGAACGCCTGAAGATCGTCCTCGAACCCAGTGGCGCCACGCCCCTGGCCGCCCTGCTCTCCGCCCGCGTCACCCCCCTACCGCCCCGCGTCGGCCTGATCCTGTCCGGCGGCAACATCGACACCGCGCGCTTCGCGGAGCTGTGCGGTGGCGCGCCCTAGCCGCATCATGGGTACGGGCCCGCGCGGGGGTACGCGCGGGCCCGTACGGGGCCGGTCGGTCAGCGGTAGCTGAGGGTGACCGGTGCGTGCACGCTGCGCGCGGGCAGCGTGACGGTGAGGGAGCGGGTCGCGCTGTCGTAGTGGTACGCGTCCGGCGACAATCCCTTGCCGGCCGCCGTAACGTGGCTCGGCGCGGCGACGCCGAGCAGCGTCACCGTCCACTGCCGGGTCCTGACCTGGCCGGGGAAGGACCCGGCGGCCGGGCTGACGGTGACGGTGTGCCGACCGCCGCTCTCGCGGTACCGGACCGTCGTGGTGGCGCTGCGACCGGGACCCCCGGTGGTGCCGTTGTCCTCGTAGAGCGAGGTCGAGCCGGAGGCGCCCGCGGCCACGGTCAGCGTGACCTTGGTCAGCGGCGCCTTGTCGTTGGCGGTGACATCGTCCGTACGGGTCGGGATGACGCCGCCCGCCTTCACGAACACCGGCATCCGGTCGAGCCCCGTGGCGATGGTCCGCGTGGTGCCGCCGGTGTAGGTCTGCCCGGTGAAGTAGTCCGTCCACTGGCCGGGCGGGAACCACACCGACGTCGTGGCCGTCGTCCCCGGGGTGGTGACGGGAGCGACCAGCATGTCGGAGCCGTAGAAGTACTCACTGCCCGCGGTGGCGTACGCCTGCGGCTCGTCCGGGTATTCGAGGTACGTGGCGCGGACCACGGGGACGCCCGTGGTGGCCGCCTGCTGCGCGAGGCTGTACGTGTAAGGCACCAGGTTCTCGCGGAGGTTGAGGAATGTGTCCGCCGACTGCCGGGCCGCGGTGCCGTACTGCCACGGCAGCCGGTCGCTGTGGTTGCTGTGCAGCCGGTCGACGGGCTGGAAGGTGCCGAGCTGCACCCACCGGGCGTACAGGTCGTCCGGCAGCTTGTGCGTGGTGTGGGTGCCGCCGCCGTCGGTGTACGTCTCGGAGCCGGTCAGTCCCGTCGTGTCGTTGTGACCGCCGATGTCGTGGCTGACCGCGGACATGCCGGTCGCGACCGACTCGCCCGGTGTGTAACCGACTTCGGACCGCAGCGTTCCCCAGGTCGAGGACGTGTCACCGGTGAAGTGCACGGTGGTGCGCTTGTCGGCCCACGGTCCGGTGGGCAGCCCCTGCTGGCCGCTGTACCCGCCGGCCTGGAGCGAGCCGTAGGCGCGGGAGATGACGAAGCCGCGGCCGATCGCCGGAGCGGATTCCGCCGCGTACGCCTGGTTGATCCACGCGTCGGGCGTCACTCCGGCGAGCGAGGACTGGGAGTTGTCGCAGCACCAGTCGAACCACCAGAAGTCGTTGCCCTGCTGGTCCATCGTCTTGTGCAGGTCCATGTACGCCTTGAGCTGGTCGGGGTCGCCGAAGTCGAAGACGTAGCAGTCGCCTCCCGCGCTCGCCCCCGCCGCGCAACCGCCCTTGACCAGCTTGCCCTTGGCGGTCGCCTGGGCCTGTGCGAACTGCGGGTCCGAGGCCAGGATGCTCGGGTGGGTGTTGAGCGTGTTGTGCAGCCCCTGCGCCGCCGACCAGTCGAAGAAGCCCTTCGGGTCGGGGAATTTGGCGGTGTTCATCTCCCAACCGCTCCACGCGTTGGGCGACTTGAAGTCCGTGTCGGTCACCAGGACGTCCAGCGGGACGCCTTCGGACCGGAAGGCGGGCAGGATCGTGTTCTCGTAGTCGGCGGCGGTCCTGTCGATGTACTCCGAGTACCAGACGCCGTACGCCCACTGCGGCAGCAGTTGCGCCGGGCCGGTCAGCGTCGCCAGATCCGACAGTGCCTGCTTGTAGGCGTGGCCGTACCCGAAGAGATAACCGTCCTGGTACGGCGTCCCGTTGTGCGAGGGGCGCTGCGTGACCTTCTTGGCGGCGGTGTCGTACAGCGCGGACGTCGTGTCGTCCAGCAGATACCAGCCGTCCTTGTACATCAGGCCGGGCGTGGTCGTCGGATTGCCGTTGTCGCCGTTGAGCCCGTCCAGGCTGCGCCGGTATCCGCCGAGCGCGAGGTGCGGCTGCGGGGCCGCCGCGCCGGACGCGGTCACCGACAGCGTGTCGAGGTTGATGTGGCAACTCGCCGCGTTCGGGCAGCCGACGGTGATGTCGTCGGCGCCCGCCTTGAGCGCCACCGGCACCGAGGCGGTCTGCCAGGTGTCCCAGTTGCCGGTCACCGGCAGAGAGAGCGTCTGACTCGTATTGCCGGACGACACAGTGGCCGTACGGGTCTGGTTCAGGCCGTCGCCGCCCGTGGAGTTGGCGTAGCGCACCTGGACCGAGTACGTCCCGTCCGACGGGACCCCGACGACGTGGGTCGTCACGCTCGACCCCTGGTTCAGCTCCCCGAGGAAGCCGCCGCCCGAGTATCCGCCGTGGTCGGTGGCCACCTTCGCGGAACCCGCGATCCGGTCCGCCTCGGCCTCGCAACTCGCGCCGAAGGCACAGTCCGCGATCGCCGTCGCCGAGGCCGTGGGGAACGCGCTCCCCGAGTTCACCAGCGCGACGCTGTCGATGTTCACATTGCCGGAGTTCCCGGCGGCCCTGGACAGCGTGACGGTGTGACGGCCCGCGCCGAGCTGCACCGCGGCGGTCGCCAGACTCCAGGTGTCCCAACTGCCGGTCACCGGAAGGCTCAGCGTCTGCGCCGCGCCGCCGTCGACCGTCAAGGTGAGCGTGCGTGTGGTGTTCTGGCCGTCGCCCGCCGCGGAGTTGGCGTACCGCGCGTCGAATTGGTACGTGCCCGCCGTCGCGACCTCGACATCGGCCGACAGCGAACTGCCCGTCCCCTGGAAGCCGGCCAGGAAGCCGGAGCCGGTGTACCCGGTGTGGTCCGTGGCGACGCCGACCCCGCTGTACGGCAGGCTCTCCGCCTCGCACAGCGCGCCGACCGCGCACGTCATCTGCTGCCACGGCGCCGCGGTGACCGCCGAGGGTCCGGCTGTCAGTCTCACCGACAGATTCCGCGCGCTGAAGGGCCCGGAGCCCACCTGGTACCGCAGCGTCATCGCACTCGTCGCGACCGTCAGCCAGCCGTTGGACGTGCTCGTCGTGTACGCGGCAGGCGCGAAGTCGCCGCGGCCGATCGCGTTGTACGTCGCGGTGTCGGTGAACTTCCCGTCCTGCGCGTACTCGGTACGGATCAACGTCGGCGACAGCACCTGGAAGCGGGCGCCGCCCGAGGTCACCGAGGGGACGGCGTGGTGGCCCGCCCCGTGTCCCGGTCCCGCGGACGCCTGGCCCGCCCCGGCCACCGTCATCCCCGCCACGCAGGCGGTCACGGCGACCACCGCTGCCCGCCGCCGCATGTACCGCATCGTGCGCCACGCTCGTCTTCTTCTCACGCACAACTCCGTCCTGAAGCGGGCCCCTTGTCGACCCGTCGTGAGGCTCCGTCGGCCGCTGACAGCGTTGTCGGAGCCCGCCTCCCCGTACGGCGTGGGCTCCTGAGGTCCGACCTGGCGGAATGCTGGACAAAGGCGGCACCCGCGTCCCACGGGCACCTCCCCGCACTTCTTCCATCGTTGCAAACGATGTCGGTGGCATGACAGCACAGTGCCTGGCGGGTGTCCATACGGGCGGCGGTCAACGTTGGAAAAAGAGGGGTCGCCCGCGCGGCGCCGAGACCGGCGGTGGCGCGCGCCGTTCCCGACCGCCGGGCATCCTCAGGGCGGTGCGGGTGATGCCCCGTCAGGGGCGGTTAGTCGCTCCCCGGATAGGCGCAGACCGCCCCCACGGGGCACCGCTGGAAGCGGGGCGCGGCGCCGCGCTCCTGACGTAGGACAGGGCGGCGCGCGGCGCGGACGTCGCCCTTCCGGGGCCCGGCGGCTCCCGGTGCCGCGCCGGTCAGAACGCGGCCGGTCGGCTCGCGCGTAAGCCCGTACGCCCCCTGGCCGGGGAAAACGCGTGGCCCGACGGGGTCGGCCTCTGGGAGGCTCCCGGCGTGACGACGTATGAGGTGCTGCTCATCGGGGGGCGTTCGGGCGTGGGCAAGTCCACGGTGGCCTGGGAGGTTTCGGAGCTGCTGCGGGAGGCGGAGGTCGCGCACTGCGTGATCGAGGGCGACCTCATGGGACAGGTGCACCCGGCGCCGCCGGACGACCCGCGCCGCTCCGCGATCACCGAGCGGAATCTGGCCGCGGTGTGGGCGAATTTCGCGGCGCTGGGGCACCGCAGGCTGATCTACACCAACACGGTGAGCGTGCTGGAGCACGACATGTTCGTCCGGGCCCTGGGCGGCGGGCCGCCGCGCGTCGTCCGGGTGCTGCTCACCGCCGACGACGCGACGGCCCGCGCCCGGCTCGCCCGGCGCGAGACCGGCTCCCAACTCGCCCCGCACATCAGCCGGAGCGACGTCATGGCGCGGCACCTGGCAGAACACGCGCCTCCGGACACGGTACGGATTGCCACGGACGGCAGGAGCGTCGTGGACATCGCCCGCGAGGTGGCCGCCGCGACGGGCTGGTGAACACCGCGCCCGGAAGACGCCGCGCCCACCGCTTCGGAGCGACGACGGGCCCGTGTCAGAGCAGGAAGACGCCGGGGCCGATCTCGCGGGAGGCCGCGCGCGCCTTCTTGGCGGCGGCCGGAGTCCAGACCGTACTCGGGGACCAGAGGGCACGCAGCCCGGAGACGGCGTGCGCGTTCAGGCCGGACAGGTCCGCGGCGGTGAGGTCGAGGACCACCGTGTCGAGCAGGGCGCCGAGCGAAGCGCCGTACGCGCTCATCCGGGACCTGGTGCTCGACATCTCGCGGTCCCGGACCCGGACGTAGAACGGCTCGCGGCTGCGCAACGTCGCCAGGGCGCGGGTCAGTTCGAGGACGCCCCGGCGGACGGCGAGGACACCGCCGTCGTCGAGCACGTCGCGTTCGTGGACGCTGACGTACCGCCCCAGCCGGGGGTGCGCCCGCAGACGCGCGCAGCCGCCCCGGCAGAGGCGGGCGCTGATCCGGCGGAGGCTGCGGGCGAGCGCCTTGCCCTGGTGGCGGACGACGTTGGCGCGCTTGGGGGAGAGGTAGGTGCGGCTGTCGTCCAGCGCGAGGGTGAACTCGGTCATGTCCCGGCGGGCCGCCGCCAGTTCCACCGCGAGTCCGGCGGGGTCGCGGCGCGCCAGGACGCAGTTCACCGACGCGGGCAGGGACCAGTTCTGCCGAGCGGTCACGCAGATACTCCTCGGGTCGTCCATCGTCCGCGGAGATTACGGGCGCCGCCTCGGGACCGGTCCCGAGCCCGTGGACGACGGCCCGCCACGCGGTCCTGTCCGGGGCCGGACGCGTCCTCGCCCGTACCGCCGACGACGCCCGCATGCGAGGGGGCCGAGCGACGCGACGCGCATGCCGTGGGCCTTTGCTTACGCTTTACTTCGCCTTTGCCACCCCACGGTGCCTCCCGCCGTTCACCCGCGCTGCCCAGACTCGCCGCGTCCTACGCGTACATCCTGTCGTCAGCGGGAGCTGAATATGAGCCACGGCCACAGCCACGGTCACCAGCACGGGCCCCACGATCACGCGCACGGCGGTCACACCGACGGCGGTTCGCTGCCTCCCGCCCTCGACACCTCGGTACCGGACGAGGAGTTGACGCCCAGTCAGCTCTCGCGGCGCTCCATGCTGCGCCGAACGGGCCTGCTGGGCGCGGGACTCGCGGCCGGGAGCGTCCTGGCCGGAGCGGGCCAGGCGGCGGCGCACTCCTCCGGCGGTCATGCGGGCCACGGCGGTTCGCACCCCGGCGGCCTGCTGTGGCTGGCGGGTGACCACCACATCCACACCCAGTACAGCAGCGACGCCAAGTACCGCGTGATCGACCACGTACGGCAGGCCAACGCGCACGGCCTCGACTGGATGGTCATCACCGACCACGGCAGTGAGCAGCACGCCAAGATCGGTGTGGAGAAGGTCAATCCGGACATCGTCGCGGCCCGCGCGAAGGTCTCCGACACCCTGGTCTTCCAGGGTCTTGAGTGGAACATCCCGGCCGCCGAGCACGGCACCGTCTTCGTCCACCCCGGCCGCAACGAGGTCGCGGTCCTCAAGGAGTTCGAGAACTCCTTCGACGGTTCGGTGAAGGGCGCGAGCGCCAGCACGCCCGCCAACGAGGCGCTGGCCATCTCCGGCCTGAACTTCCTCGCCGACCAGGTCAGGCGGCGCAAGGTCCAGGACGTGCTGTTCCTGGCCAACCACCCGGCGCGCAAGGGCATCGACTCCCCGCACGAGATCCGCGCCTGGCGCGACGCCCAGCCGGGGATCGCCGTCGGCATGGAGGGCGCCCCCGGCCACCAGGCGGGCGGCCTGCCCGCCCCGCAGGGCGCGGGGTCCGGGCGCGGCATCTACGACAACAGCCCCAGCGCCGACTCCTTCCCGGGCTACCCGCTGGAGAGCTACCGCACCTGGGGCGGCTTCGACTGGATGACCTCCACCGTCGGCGGCCTGTGGGACAGCCTCCTCGCCGAGGGCAAGCCCTGGTGGATCACCGCCAACTCCGACTCGCACAACGTCTACGCCGACAATTCGGTGCGCGGCCCGAACGGCGACTTCAACGCCAACGGCAAGTACGCCGACCCGGTCTACGGCGGCGCGCTCAACCTCACCGACACCGACTTCTGGCCCGGCCAGTACAGCCGCACCCACGTCGGCTCCGCCGGCTTCTCCTACGCGGCCGTCATGGACGGCATCCGCGCCGGACGCGTCTGGGTCGACCACGGCGGCCTGATCAGCGGCCTCGACGCGCGGCTCGGCGACGGCAGCCGGTCGGTCACCCTCGGCGGCGTCCTGCACGTGCGCCGCGGCAGCAAGGTCGACCTGGTCGTCACCGTCGCCCTGGCGGGCGGCCCGAACTGGTCCCAGTTCGTCCCCAAGCTCGCCCGCGTCGACGTCATCCAGGGCCAGGTGACCGGCACCGCGCGGGACAAGGACACCCTCGCCGCGCCGAACACCAAGGTCGTGAAGTCCTTCGACGTCGACAAGTCGACCGGCACGGTCCGGCTGACCTACTCCCTGGGCCGGGTCGACAAGCCGGTGTACGTCCGCCTGCGCGGCACCGACGGCAACCGTACCGCCGTCGGCGTCAACGGCGCATCCGTCGACCCGGTCGGCCCCGCCATGGACGTGATCGGCGACGCCGACCCCTGGAAGGACCTGTGGTTCTACTCCAACCCGATGTGGGTCCTGCCCGCATGACGACCCCGCACGAAGGACCCGGCGGCCACACCGTCATCGGTGTGGCCGCCGGGTCGGTGAATCTGCGCGAGGCCGACCACCTCATCCGGCACCTCGCCGACGTGCTCGACCTCCCGGCCGCCACCGTCGCCTGCACCCACCTCGTACGCGCCACCGCCCGCCCGCGTACGGCCGTCTCCTTCGCGCTGCCCGACGCCGAGGCCGCGACGGAGGCATGGGACCGGCTGCTGGCCCGGCTCTCGCCCGAGGACACGGCGGGACCGGGCGGGGCGGGGCTCGACGGTGCGGGACTCGCCAGCGCTGGACTCGACGGTGCGGGCGCCGCACTCGGCCCTGCTACGCACGGCCCGGCCGAGGAGGCGCGCTCCGCGACCGCGGCGGCGGCGGAACACGCCCGCGGGAGCGGCGGCCGGGCGGTGCTCTATCCGGGCGCCGACGCCCTGACCGGCACCGTCACGCTCGCGGACCTGCTCGCACGTACCGCGATCGACCAGGTCGTCCTGGTCGGCGCGCCGCCCGCGACGGACGGCGACGGGCCCGATCCGCACATCCCCGTGCGGACCCGCGACCACGTACGCCCGCGGTGGCGCGACGGACGGCTCGTGCTGGACCTGACCCCCGCGCCCGGTGGCACGCTGGCCCCCTTCGAGGTGCCGAACCCGACTCCCTGCTGCGCCGACCACCCGTAGACCCGCCGTGGCGCGCGGATCGCTCGGGACCTGCGGATGAGGCGTGCCCGCGCCTCACTCCTCGTCCGCGTCCACGGCCGGTTCCCCGGCGGGGGCGGGCTCCGACGGGGCCGCCTCGGTGACGTGGGCATCGGCGTGGGCCGGACGGATGACCACCGAGCCGGAATCGAGGTCTATCGCCCCGCGCGCCGGATCGCTGCTGCCCTCGTCGTCGCGGGACAGCTCCAAGCGGTTGCGCTCGTCCTCGGTGTGCTTGCGGCCGGGCGCGAAGAGCTCATCCATGAAGTTGAACATCGCGGCTCCTTCTCGGCTCGGCTCGACACGGCACCACTTCAGGCTACGCCGAGCGTCCCCCGAACGAGTGAGGGCCGCCTTTGACAACGAGGGGTTGACATGACAACCCCTTGTTGTCACTCTGGAGGGCATGGCAGACAGGAAAGACCTCTCGATGCACGAGCCGACCTTCGCCCGCATCAAGGAAGTGCGCGCCCAGGCCATCCACCACACCCGCCTGGCCCGACAGTTCGCCGTCGAGCGGCGCGACCTGATGCAGGAGCTCATCGGACAGGGCGTTTCGCAGTCCGACATCGCCCGCGAGCTGGGCGTGAGCCGCCAGGCCATCCAGAAGATGCTGGCCTGCTAGACGGCGCCCCCGGTCCGATTCCCGGCCTGATCCCAGGCCGGACGCCCGGCCCGGCCCCGGGTCTGATCCCCGGCCGCGTCCCCGGCGCCGAACCAGTGCCGCGCGGCCGACCGGAGCGCGTCCAGGGCCGCCGCGCCGGGACGATGGTCGGACGACGCCCAGGCCACGTAGGAGTCGGGACGGATCAGCAGGGCGGTCGGGGCGTCAGCGTCGTCCGGCCGCGACGGCGGCTGCTGTGACCGGGACGGCGCGTGCGCCGTGACGACGCTGACGCGGTCGCTCCACGGGCCGAGCGCCGCCGCGGCCGACGCGTCGTCGGTCAGGTCGAGCAGCAACGGCCGCGCCGATCTGGCCAGTTCGGCCACCGAGACCGTGCCGTCCGGGGCGGCGAGGTCCAGGTCGGGCGCGAACCGCCCCACCAGCGCGTGCGGTTCGGGACCGCCCATGTCGTAGCGGACATCGGTGCCCGCCGTGAGGTCGGCGAGGTGCTGGACGGTCGCGGGCTGCGCGAGCAGTTCGGTGAAGAGCTGACGCAGCGCCGTGACGTCGTCGCCGGGAGCGGTCAACGCGGCCTGCGCCTGGGCGTAGACGACCATACGGTCGGCGGCCCCGCGCCGCTCGGCGTCGTAACTGTCGAGGAGGTGGGCCGGTGCGGTGCCGTGGATCGCGGCGGCCAGTTTCCAGCCGAGGTTGACCGCGTCCTGGAGGCCGAGGTTCAGGCCGGGGCCGCCGCCCGCCGTGTAGATGTGGGCGGCGTCGCCGACGAGGAACACCCGCCGGTCCCGGAAGCGCTCGGCCACCCGCGTGTTGCCGCCGGTCAACCGCCGCAGGACGTACGGCCCTTCGCCGGTCGGCGGGCTCAGCGGCAGATCGGCGCCCAGCACACGCCGGACGCTCGCGCCCAGTTCTTCGAGGCTCATCGGCGTCCCGGTCTCCGGCTGGTCCCACTCCGTGGTGCTGATCAGCGCCGGGCGGCCGGGGAAGGGCGCGTACGAGAATCCGCCGTGCTCGGTACGGAGCGGCAGGAACGGCCGGACGGTGCCGTAACCGGGCACATTCAGGGCGCCGGTCGCGGGGTCGACCCAATCAGCGGGGACGGTCGCGTGCGCCGACCGGTTGGTCCTGCGGTCGTCACTCACGCCGGGGAAGCCGATGCCCGACAGCTTGCGCGTGACGCTGTGCGCGCCGTCCGCGCCGACGACGTAACGGGCGCGCAGCCGGTACGCGCCGTCCGGTCCCGTGACGTCCACGGAGACGGCGTCGCCCGCTGCGCCCGCGTCAGGGTCCGACGCCTCGTGCGGGGCGGGCGGGTCCTGTGATTCCTGCGCCAGGGCGGTCACCCGGTGGCCGCGCCGGATCTCCACGCCGAGTTCACCGGCCCGCTTCTCCAGGACCTCGACGATGTGCCGCTGCGGCGCCGCGATGCCGTACACCGGGCTGTCCGGGAGCAGGCTCAGGTCCAGCGGCAGGGCGGCGAACATGAAGGAGGCGGAGTTCGGACGCGGCGGCCCCGGCGTCCCGCTCAGGTCCTCGTACAGCCCGCGCCGGTCGACCAGCCGTACGACCTGGCCGACCAGTCCGTTCGCCTTGGGCTCCTCGCTCGGCGCCGACAGGCTCTCCAGCACGGTCGGCCGTACCCCGGCCAGGGCCAACTCGCATGCCAGCATCAGCCCGTTCGGGCCGCCTCCGACGATGACGACATCCGTGGTGACCAACTGGTCCTCCTCAGTGACTCGTTGCGTAGACGGAAGAAGGGAAAGGGGGAACGCCGTATGAGGGCAGGCCGGAGCGACCCGGCGGCCGACCGGGCCAACTCACGTACGGCGCGGGCGGATCAGGGAGCGGGCAGGCCCGCGACGATCCCGTCGAACGTCTCGCGCAGGACCGCGGCGAGCGACACGGGCGGATCCGCGGTCAGGGAGTGCTCGACGGCCACGGCGCTGCCCGCGCCGACCACCGCGGCGACCAGCTTGGGATACACATCGCGGGCGACGTCCGTGCCGGTGCGCTCGGCGACGGCCCTGGCCAGCTCCTCCTGCGCGGCGGCGTTCGCCTTGACGATCTCGCCGTGCAGGGCCGGTTCCGCGAGCATCAGCCGCACGCCGTCCGTCCAGCGCCGCCGGTCCTCGGACGAGCCCTGCTCAGGACCGCCCTTCGGCGCGAACTGGCCCTCCACGGCATGTGCCACCGAATCCCACAGCGGCTCGTCGGCCGGTCGCGCGCGCAGTTCGTCGGCGACGCGTCGCATCCGCTCCAGGTGGCTGGCGGCGATGGCCTCGGCCTTGCCGGAGAAGTAGTTGCGGAAGGTGCGCACGGACACGTTCGCCGCGGCGGCGATGTCCTCCACGGTGACGTCGTCCCAGCCGCGCTGGACGCACAGCCGGATCGTGGCCTGGCTCAGCGCGACACGCGTCTCCCGCTTCTTGCGCTCCCGCAGGCCGAGGCGGGCGGCGTCTTCGTCCTGTGTCATGGCTACGACGGTAGATAAATACTGCCGTGATGGCAAGATTGCCGGAGCGGCAAGTTTATCGAAAGATGGTCGGCGACGGTTCCGGGGGCGGCTCGCGTCGGTGCCTCCCGCTCTCGGGGGCGCACCTGAGGGTCACGTCCCTGACGCCACGTCAGGGGCCCTTCGGGGTACGGCAAGGGGCATCCCCAAGGCAGCACCGCCGTGCGCGACGGCAGGCTGACAGCCATGCGATCCACCACCGACACGCGCCGCTCGACCGTCCGCCGCGGAGCCGCGGGCCTGGCCCTCGCCGCCGCCCTAGCCGCCACGGTCACGGGCACCGCGAGCGCCGACCCCGCAGCCGACCCCGCGGCCCTGTCCGCAGCCTCGTCCGCGGCCACCGACGCGCCCGCCCCGCCCCCGTACTCGTCCGACTTCAGCGACTGCCCGGCCCTCCCCGCCGGGGTCGACGCCACGCTCTGGAAGTGCGAAGTCCTCACCGCCACCGGGTCGTTGACGCTCGGCAGCCGGACGATCCCCGAGCTGGCGCCGATGACCCTCACCCACGCCGAGGGCCCGCTGCCGGACGGCGCCGACGGCCAGGTCTGGGGCGCCCTGCGCAGCGCCCCCGACCGCGTCCCCGGCGGCCTCACCGGCATCCCCGGCGCCGACCGCGACCCGCTGCTCCGGCTGTCCCTGCGACCGGAGTACGGCGGCCGGTCCGACTTCTTCTCCGTCGGCGACCGTCTGGGCCTGTTCACCCTGCGCTTCCGCGCCCTCAGCCCCCTGCTGCCGCACGGCTGCGTCATCGGCGGCGGCGACACCCCGGTCGAGCTGCGGCTGGTGCGCTCTGGCGGCTCCCGCGTCGTCTCGCAGGACCCGCCGGTCATCGCGTTCGACGCCTACGACACCGCCTTCACGGTCCCCGGCGCCACCGGCTGCGGCCCCCTCGACCGCCTCGTCGACAACCGCCTCGGACTTCCCGCCGCCACCGGCAACGCGATGCGGCTGAGCGCGTACTACACGTTCAGGACCTACGATCAACTCCCGCCGCGCTGAAGGGGATCACGCGTCCCGGACCCGGCCGGGGCCATGATGGAGCCCATGACTTTGGCGACGGCGTTCACGGAGATGTTCGGTGTGCGGCACCCGATCGCGCTGGCACCGATGGGCGGTTCCGCCGGTGGCGCGCTGGCGGCGGCCGTGTCGCGCGGCGGCGGCCTCGGACTGCTCGGCGGCGGCAGCGGCGACCGGGAGTGGCTGGCCCGCGAGCTGCCGGTGGCGGCCGAGTGCGGCAGGCCGTGGGGAGTCGGGTTCCTGAGCTGGGCGGCCGAGGCCGGCGCCGTCGAGCAGGCACTGGAGTACGGTCCCGCCGCGGTGATGCTGTCCTTCGGGGACCCGGCGCCCTTGGCGGCACGCGTCCGGGCGGCGGGCGTGCCGCTGATCGTGCAGGTCACCGACCTGGAGGAGGCCCGGCGGGCGCTGGACGTCGGGGCCGACGTCATCGTGGCCCAGGGCACCGAGAGCGGCGGACACGGCGCGCGCCACGGTAGGTCCACGCTGCCCTTCGTGCCAGTCGTGGTCGACCTCGCGGCTCCGGTGCCGGTGCTCGCGGCCGGTGGGATCGGCGACGGCCGCGGTGTGGCCGCCGCGCTGGCGCTGGGCGCGGCCGGTGCACTCATCGGCACCCGCTTCCAGGCGACGGCCGAGGCCGGGGCCGAGCCCTCGGCCGTCGAGGCGATCGTCGGCGGGAGCGGGGAGGACACCGAGCGCAACAGCGTCCTGGACATCGCCCGCGGCTCCCGGTGGCCGACGGCGTACACCGCTCGTACGCTCGGCCACCCCTACCTGGACCGCTGGCGCGGCCGGGAGGCGGAGCTTGCCGCCGACCCGCAGGCGCGGCAGGAGTACCAGGCCGATGTGGCGCGCGGCGCGGTGCCCTCGCTCCCGGTGTGGGCGGGGGAGGCCGTCGACCTCGTCCACAACGTCCCGCAGGCCGCCGACCTGGTCGCCGTACTGGCCGTTCAGGCGGAGGAGGCGCTGGCGCGGGCCGTACGGCGCTGACCTCGCCGTCACGCGGGCCGGCGTCCGCCCGTACGGGAGCGGGCGCGGACAGGTGTACGCCGCCCGTACGGGAGCGGGCGGCGTGTGAGGCACACGCCTCCGGGTGGCAGGATGCTTGCGGTAGGTGCCATCGCGGCCACCGACGCCCCGGCGGGTACCCGCGTCCGGCCGCGAGGCACGCGGAGTCACCGCAGCAGTCACGCAGTCACCGCAGTGACCGGAGGAGAGCTGATGAGCCGGAAGCGGCACCGCGTCGCCGTGCTCGTACTGGAGGGTGCGAAGCCGCTCGATGTCGGCATCCCCGCGCAGGTGTTCTCGAACCGGCCGAGCATGCCGTACGAGGTGCGGGTGTGCGGGGCCGCGCCAGGACTCGTGACCGGCGGTGACGGCCTCTCGTACCACGTGGCCGAGGGGCTCGACGCGGTCGAGCACGCCGACACCATCTTCATCCCCGGCTACCGCGAGCCCGCGACCACGGAGCCTCCGGCGGCGGTCGTCAGCGCGCTCACGGCGGCCCACGGGCGGGGTACGCGCCTCGCCGCGATCTCGACGGGGGCCTTCGCGCTGGCGGCGACCGGCCTGCTCGACGGGAAGCGGGCGACGACGCACTGGCACTACACGAAGGCACTGGCCACCCGGCATCCGCTGGTGCGGGTGGACGAGAACGTGCTGTTCGTGGACGAGGGCGACGTGCTCACCTCGGCGGGCGCGGCCTCCGGTATCGACATGTGCCTGCACCTGGTGCGGCGTGACCACGGAGTGGGACTCTCCAACCACGTGGCGAGACGGCTGGTCGCGGCGCCGTACCGCAGCGGGGGACAGGCGCAGTACGTGCCCCGGAGCGTGCCGGAACCGCTCGGCGACGTCTTCGCGAGCACGCGGGAGTGGGTGCTGGCGCACCTCGCGGAGCCGCTGACGCTGGAGGAGCTGGCCCGCCACGCGCGGGTCTCGGCGCGGACCTTCTCGCGGCGGTTCGTGCAGGACACCGGGTACACGCCGATGCAGTGGGTGCTGCGGGCGCGCGTGGACCTGGCCCGTGAGCTGCTGGAACGCACCGACCTGGGCGTGGAGCAGATCGCCGACCGGGTCGGGCTCGGCACGGGCGCCAATCTGCGCCTGCACTTCCAGCGGATCCTCGGCACGTCGCCGACGGAGTACCGGCACACGTTCTCGGCCTGAGGGGTCTCGGTCCGAGCTTTTCCGGATGGGAGCTTTCCGGGCTGAGTCTTCCCGGGCCGGAGCCGTGAGGGCTGAAGCGGTACGGAGCCGCTGGACCTGAGGCGAGTCGATGGCGGGCCGATGGCGGGCCGCTCGCGGTGTCACGACCGGGCTGGCGAGATCCTTGCGGGCGCTGTCATTCGGGCCACTGTCGGCTCGGCGCGCGGTTGCCGACCATGGAAGACGTAACGAAAGGAGCCCTTCTCATGACCCGCATCGCCGTCAACGGATTCGGCCGTATCGGTCGCAACACCCTCCGCGCCCTGATCGCCCGCGACACCGACCTCGAAGTGGTCGCCGTCAACGACCTGACCGCGCCCGAGGCGCTGGCCCACCTGCTCGAGTTCGACAGCACGCTCGGCCGCCTCGACGCCTCCGTCGAGGTCGACGGGACCGACCTGGTGGTCGACGGCCGCCGCATCAAGGTGCTCGCCGAGCGCGAGCCCGAGAAGCTGCCGTGGGCCGAGCTGGGCGTCGAGATCGTGCTGGAGTCCACCGGCCGATTCACCTCGGCGGACGCCGCCCGCGCCCACATCCGCGCCGGTGCCAAGCGCGTCCTGGTCAGCGCCCCCTCGGACGGCGCCGACGTGACGCTCGCGTACGGCGTCAACACCGAGGACTACGACCCCGCCGCGCACGTGATCGTCTCGAACGCCTCGTGCACCACCAACGCGCTGGCCCCGCTCGCCGCCGTCCTGGACGACCTGGCCGGTATCGAGCACGGCTTCATGACCACCGTGCACGCCTACACCCAGGAGCAGAACCTCCAGGACGGCCCGCACCGCGACCTGCGCCGCGCCCGCGCCGCCGGGGTCAACATCGTCCCCACCACGACCGGCGCCGCCAAGGCCATCGGCCGCGTACTGCCCAACCTCGACGGGAAGCTGTCCGGCGACTCCATCCGTGTCCCGGTCCCGGTCGGCTCGATCGTGGAGCTGAACACCACCGTCGCGCGCGAGGTCACCCGCGACGAAGTGCTCGCCGCCTACCGCGCCGCCGCCGACGGCCCCCTCAAGGGCGTCCTCGAATACACCGACAAGCCCCTGGTCTCCAGTGACATCACCGGCCGCCCCGCCTCGTCGATCTTCGACTCCGCCCTCACCCGCGTCGACGGCAAGCACGTCAAGGTCGTCGCCTGGTACGACAACGAATGGGGCTTCTCCAACCGCGTCATCGACACCCTCGAACTCCTCGCCCGCTCCTGACCGACACCCAGCCGCAGGCCGCCGCCGCTCGGCGTAAGTCGCTTACCGCACCGGTGAGTTGACTGATCGTCAGTCCTCGCGGTGGCCACGCGGCGCGATCCTGCTTCAGGTCGCCGAGGTGATCGAGGCCCACGGCCGACGAACCGGCCGTGGGCCGACTCGTTCTCCATGGGGGAGTGTTCTCGACGCCTGCACCGAGACCAAGACGGTCATGCTCCACCTCTGAGGCACCGGATCAGCCGTCGGTCAGACGGTCCCGCCCGACCACCGGAGCCCACTCGTGGACGGCGGTCACGGTGACTCCGGGCGTCCGGTAGTACGCGTCCGCGGCCATGATCCGGTCCAGTTCGTCGCGGTCGGCGGAGAAGACGAGAAGCGCGCCCGTGTCGTCCGCCCAGGGTCCCGCGGCGACGAGGCGGCCCTCGTCATGGAGGCGCTGGAGGATCGCGCGGTGCGCGGGGCGGGCCGCGAGGCGTTCGGAGGTGGCGGTGAAGGCGAGTTCGACAGTCAGCATGCCTCCGAGGGTAGGTTTCGGGAGTGGCCGGATCCGGATCACGTGATGCCGCGGGCGTGGCGAGCCCGCCTGCCGGGACCGGCGGCGCAGTGGGCGCGGCACGCGCGCACCGGAACGCAGGCCCCGGCCGTGACCTGCGAGAACGCCACTCGCTAGCATGGCCGTCGGCAACCGTACCGGGCCTCACCGGCGGGCCGGGACGGTGAACGGCGGCTGCTGCCCGGATTCGACCCGGACGCGGCGCGATCGAGAGGATCGAGAAGCGGCCACGGCTCGTCCGGCCGCCGACAGCGCATTCGCCGCCCCCGCCGGGCCTTCCGGCGCCGGGCGGAACGACCGACGAGAGGAATCCGCACCCGTGACGGCCGAGGCCATCGAGACCCACGACTTCCCGTTCGACCCGACGTACGGATACGACCTGGACCGGCTGCTCCAGGTCGGCACCCCGGAGGAGCCCGCCGACTTCGGCGACTTCTGGCAGGGCGCGTACGCCAAGGCGCTGGCGGTGGACACCGCGCCGCGGGTGGGAGCGCTGGAGGAGGAGCGGGACGGCGTACGCGTCCACGCGGTGTCGTACACCTCGGTCGGGGGTTTCCGCGTGGGCGGCTGGCTGACGCTGCCCGCCGACGGACACGTCACGCACGGCATGGTCGTCCTGCACGGCTACGGCGGCAGGGACGCCGTCGATGTGACGCTGCCCCCGCCCGGCACCGCCGCGATCTGGCCGTGCGCCCGCGGAATGGCCACGCGCAGCCTCGACCCGGAGATTCCGGCGACCGCGGCCGAACACGTTGTGCACGGCATCGCCTCGCGCGAGACCTACGTGCACGGCGGATGCGTCGCCGACACCTGGTGCGCGGCCTCCGCGCTGCTCGCCCTGGTACCGGGAGCGGCGCGCCAACTCGCCCTGGTGGGAGGCAGTTTCGGCGGCGGGATCGGCGCCCTGGCGCTGCCCTGGGACGACCGGTTCCACCACGGGCTGCTGACCGTGCCCAGCTTCGGCAACCATCCGCTGCGGCTGACCCTGCCCTGCACGGGCAGCGGCGAGGCGGTCCGCGCCCACTACGCCCGGCACCCCGAAGTCACCGAAGTGCTCGGCTACTTCGACGCGGCCGTCGCCGCCACCCGCGTCCGCGTCCCCGTCCACGTCGGCGCGGCCCTGTTCGACCCCGCGGTGCCGCCGCCCGGACAATTCGCCGTGCACAACGCCCTGGGCGGCCCGAAGGAGCTGTTCGTCCTGACGGCGGGCCATGTCGAGTACCCGGCCGCCGCCGAGGAGGACGCCCGACTGCGGGCGGCACAGCGGGAGTTCCTGGCGGAGGCCGACCCGCGATAACGGCCGGCGGTCGCCGGGACGGCCACGGACCATGTGCTCGCGGAAACGTCCCGCACGCGGCGCTGACGCGCTCTCCGTACCAAGACCGGCCGGGACACCGGAAGGCCGCCGGGCCGTGACGCTCGACGGACAGCCGAGCAGCGAGGCCGACGTGTCGAGCCCGCGGTCCACCGGCAGGCGAGATCCGTCGGGCCGCCGTACCGATGCGCCCGGCGCACCGGGGGCCGTGCACCCCGTGGAGGACGCGAGCGCGGCCCCGCGCCCGGTCGGTGCGGACGGCCGTCGTCGGCGAGTCCGGCCGCGGCAGCACGACGGGCCCGCTTCCGGCCGACCGCCCGCGGCGGGATCCCGCCGATGCGCGGCACCGGACGGGCGGCCCGCGCCTACCATGCTGACGTGCAGCTCATCTTCCCGGACCCGCTCGGCTCGCTGAAGCCGCTGTGCCGCGCCCGCCGCCCCCGTCGTGCCCGCCGCGCCTTCCGCCCCCGTCGCCCCCTGGAACGCCATGCCGCGCCCGCGCGAACCGGCTCCGGACCGGGCCGGGCGGCCGGACCCGCCGGGACAGCGCACGCGGCAACCGAGCACCGCCGCCAGGAGACCGGCCCGGCCCGGCGCGAGCCGGTGACGCACAAGGACAGCCCCCTGCGACAGGAGAGCACACCGTGACCGCCCGCCGCCGCGACCGCGCCCCCAACCAGGCCGACGTGGCCCGTCTCGCCGGGGTCTCCCAATCGGCGGTCTCCCGAGTGATCAGCGGCGACGCCGTCCGCGCCCGGATCCCCGAGGAGACCCGCAAGCGGGTCTTCGACGCGGTCAGGGAACTCGGGTACGTCGCCAACCCGGCCGCCCGCGCGATGCGAAACAAGCGCACCAACCTCCTCGGGGTGCACACCTTCGAGGCCGTCTTCCCGCACGCCCGCGAGGACTTCTACTTCGAATTCCTCCAGGGCATCGAGGAGCGGGCGGAGGAGACCGGCTACGACCTGGTGCTGTTCACCTCCACCGGCAGCGGCGACGGGGGCCGCCGCAACATCTACCGGGACGGCACCAACCGGCTGGGCCTGGCCGACGGCAGCGTGCTCCTCGGCGTGTCCACCGACCGCGGCGAACTGGCCAGGCTCTGGTACGAGGGCTACCCGTTCATCCACATCGGCCGCCGCGAGGTGCCCGGTGCCGAGATCCCGTGCGTCATCCCCGACTACGAGACCGCGGCGGCGGGCATCGTGGAGAGGCTCGCCGCACTCGGGCACCGCAGCATCGGCTATCTGCGCGAGCCCCTGGAGATGGAGCCGTACACCGACCGCCGGGAGGGCTACGCGCGGGCCGTCCGCGAACTCGGCCTCACCGACGAGTCACCCGGCTTCCGCGGCCAGACCGGCCTGTCCGACGCGTGGCTCGACCACCTGGTCACGGGAGCCGAGACGGCCGTCGTCGCCGAGAGCGTACGGCTCGCCGAGACGCTGCGGACGAAGCTGGCCGAGCGCGGCCTGCGGGTGCCGGACGACCTGTCCGTCGCCGTGCTCGAAGGCGCGCCCGAGCAGCCGGAAGGCCGGTGGGTGTCGCTGGAGATCCCGCGCGTCCGGATCGGCCGGACCGCCGTGGACCAGCTCATCGCGATGCTCGACGACCCCGGCCGCCGCGCCGACAGCCTCCTCGTCCCCTGCTCGATCGCCGCCGGCACCACCCTCGCTCCTCCCCGTCACTGACCGTCACCGACGCCCGTCCGAACACCCGCCTGTCGGAACGTCCGACCGCCCGCACGTCCGCCGCCCGCCGTCTGTCCGGGCCGCGTCGCGGCGCTCACCGACGGTGCCGATAACGCCGAGACGGCGCATAGGGCCGTTGTGCGAGCACGGCAGGACAAAGCCGGGCAGCGGCTCTCACCAGCGGCTAAGCGGAATTCACACAGACGCGGGCATCCGTCCGCTACCTGCGCCTACGCGAAATATTCGACGGACATTGACGGAACGTCACGAAACGCTGGGGGCGGGCGAATATTCGAGAGAAGTGTGTTGCTGTCGTGAAGGCGTTGATCTACGGTTCTCGATTGTTCGCGCACTGTTAACAGACGCCTACAAGGCGGCGCGTCTCATGGGGGGATTATGGATTTGGGTGGGGTCAGACGTGTGCGTGCGTCTCGTGGGCTGATAGTGACGCTCGCGTCCGCTCTGGTCGTCGCGGTGGGTCCCGCGGCGGCGATCGCGGTCGCCGCGGCACCGACTCCGGGCGCGGAGCCGACGTCGACATCGATGTCGAAGGCGGCACAGTCCTCGAAGCCGGTGAAGGCCGACACCGGTGCCTCGCACCGCACGGCGCTCACGCAGGACGCGGCGGTCGCCGAGGCGGCCGAGGCCGGGCAGAGCGTGGAGATCACGTCGCTGCGGACGGAGTCCAACGAGACGTACGCGCTGCCGGACGGCAGCCTGGAGACGGACCAGCACCTGCGTCCGGTCCGGGCCCGCGTCGGCGGCGAGTGGAAGACGATCGACAACACTCTGGTGCGGCGGCCCGACGGCGGCGTCGCACCCGCGGTCGCGTCGGTCGGCATGGAGCTGTCGGGCGGCGGCTCCGCACCGCTGGTGACCCTGGACAGGGCCGGGCGGAAACTGTCGTACACCTGGCCGTCGGCGCTGCCCGCGCCGACGCTCGACGGCGACACCGCCACGTACAAGAACGTCCTGCCGGACGTCGACCTCCGGGTGCGCGCGGACACCGACGGTTTCCACGAGCTGCTGGTGGTCAACACCGCCGCGGCGGCGCGGAATCCGGCGCTCACGCAGCTCACCTTCGGGGTGGTGACCGACGGCCTCGACGTGGCGCGCACCGCCGACGGCGGTCTGACCGCCACCGACACCACGACCGGCGGCGAGGTCTTCGCGGCGCCGCAGCCGATCATGTGGGACTCCGGCACGCAGGGGACGGACACCCCGGCGGCCGGAACCAAGAGCGCCAGGACCACCAGCGCCGCCAAGGGCGCGAAGGCCGCGACCGCCGAGGACGGCAGCCCGGAGGACCCGGCGCAGGGCCCGACCGGTACCTCCCAGATGGCGCCGATCGCCGTCGCCGTCGACACCTCCGACGCGTCCGGCTCGCTGACGCTGACGCCCGACCACGCGCTGCTGACCGGCGCGGACACCTCGTTCCCGCTGTACATCGACCCGCAGACGTACACCCCCAGGGCGGGGGACTGGACGATGGTCTCGCGCTACTGGGCCTCCAGCCCGCAGTACCGCTTCAACGGCGACGACGACGCGGGTGTGGGCGACTGCGACTGGACCTACTGCGCGCCCAGGGACGTCAAGCGGCTCTTCTACTCCTTCCCGACGTCGAAGTTCGCGGGCAAGACGATCCTGGACGCCACCTTCGTCGCGCACGAGACGTGGTCGGCTTCGTGCACCGCCAAGCCGATCGAGCTGTGGCGCACCAGCGGCTTCACCAAGGGCACGACCTGGAACTCCTCCGCCGACCACTGGCTCGACCACATCGACACCCAGACCGAGGCGCACGGCAGCTCCGGCTGCGCGGCCTCCGATGTCGAGTTCAACGCCACCACCGGCGTGAAGTACGCGGCGGCCCACAACTCCGGGACCACCACCTTCGGTCTGAAGGCCAACGAGTCCGACCCGTACGGCTGGAAGCGTTTCACCAACAAGGCGTATCTGCGCGTCCACTACAACCAGCCGCCCAAGCAGATCCCCATGTCCCACCTGTCGATGAGCCCCGGCGCCTCCTGCCACAGCCCGTCCACGTCGGTGCGGATCCGCACCCTGCCGACGATCAGCGCGAGCGATGTCACCGACCCCGACGGCGACCAGGTGAGCGTGCAGTTCTCCGTCGCGTGGGACGCCGGTGACGGCAAGGGCCTGGTCACGCAGTGGACTTCGGCGAAGATCGGCCCGAAGAAGTCCGGCTCGACCTTCTCCACGAAGCTCACCGCGACGCTCGGCGGCAAGACGGTCCCGAAGAACAAGACGATCGCCTGGCAGGCCCGCGCGGTCGACTACGACCAGGGCAAGTACTACAGCTACTCCCCGTGGTCGTCCGCGGGTTCCGCGACCAACTGCTACTGGGTGTACGACACCACCGTGCCGGCGGGCCCCGTGATCACCTCGGGCGACTACCCGGCCGTCGACGACAACAACCCGAACGACCCGACGTACGACGGTGTCGGCCGGGACGGCGACTTCACCTTCCGCTCGGCCTCCACCGACGTCGTGAAGTACTGCTACGGCGTCAACGCCGACGCGGTGTGCGACACGGCCCACACCGTGGCCACCTCGGGCGGCGCGGCGAAGTCGGTGACCTTCCGGCCGACCCGCGCGGGCACCAACTTCCTGAACGTGCAGGCATTCGACAGCGCGGGCAACGGCAGTGAGCCGGAGGTGTACGAGTTCCGGGTCAAGGAGGGCCAGCCCGCCCGCGCCCAGTGGCAACTCGACGACGACGCGGGCGCCGCGCAGGCGGCCGGTTCCGCCGGTGACCGCACCCTGAACGTGGTCGGCTCGCCGACCCTCGGCGCGCCCGGCAAGTCCGGCACCGCCGTCGACTTCAACGGCACCGACTCCTACCTCCAGTCCGACATCCCGGCCGTCCACACCGACCAGGGCATGACGGTCGCCGCCTGGGTGAAGCTCGACCGGATGCCGACCGCCGCGGCGGTCGTCGCCGCGCAGCCGGGCAACAACGCGCCGGGCTTCGAGCTGTACTACTCACAGGGTTACGACCGGTGGGTGTTCAACCAGTACAGCTCCGACTCGGCCACCGCCACCCCGGTCCGCGCGATGTCCGCCACGGCGGGCGGCGTCACGGCCGGACAGTGGTACCACCTGCTCGGCACGTACGACGGGACGGCCCACACGCTGTCGCTGTACGTCAACGGGGCCCTGATGGGGACCACGAGCTACACCACCGCGTGGGACGCGCGGCGGGGTCTCCAGATCGGCGCGGGGAGCTACTCCGGCTCCCCGGGGAGCTTCTTCCCCGGCACGGTCGACGACGTCCGGATCTACGACAAGCCCCTGGTGGCCGCCGACGTGGCGCACCTGTACAAGGGGGAGCAGCTCGGGGCCGGCCGCCCGGCCAGCGCGGTCTTCCCGCTGGACGAACCGGCCGCGCAGGACGACGGCAACCCCACCACGGTGGTGCACGGCCAGGCCGACGTGGACCCCGCGGTCCTGCACGGCGGGGTCACCGCGGGAAGCGCGGGCGCGCAGGACAAGTCGCTGACCCTCGACGGCACCAGCGGCTACGCGTCCACCCGCTCCCCGCAGGTCAACAACCAGCGCAGCTTCTCCGTGGTCGGCTGGGCGAAACTGTCCGCCAAACCCGACCACGCGGCGATCATCGCCACCCAGACCAGTACCTACCGGCCGGGCTTCGAACTGTACTACTCCGCGACCTACGGGTGGTCCTTCGACGCCTACACCGCCGACTCCGACAGCGCCACGATCGTGCGGGCCTCCCAGGGCGACACCACCCATTCACCGGCCGGTGTCTGGACCCACCTCCTCGGCTCGTACGACGCGAACACCGACGACATGCGGCTGTACGTCAACGGCCTCTGGGTGGCCACGACGAAATTCGCCGCGCCCTTCTACGGCAAGGGACCCGTCCAGATCGGCGCCGGGTCGTACGACGGCGCACCGAGCAGCTTCTTCCCCGGTCAGATCGACGACGTGCGGTTCTACGACCGGGCCCTGTCGGCGCCGGAAGCCGAGTCGATGTACCACAACCAGCTCGTGGTCGAGGGGCGTTGGAAGCTGGACAGCGCGTCCGGCACTCCCCAGGTCTCGCCCGACTCGCTGACCACCGCGGCCGACCAGCACCCGCTGACCCTCGGCGGCGGCGCGCAGATCGACGCCACGGGCGCCAACAGCATGGTCGGCACCGGGTCGTTGGTGCTCAACGGCACGGCAACCGGCTACGCGTCGACCACCACGTCACCGATCCACACCAACAGCAGCTTCACGGTGGGCGCGTGGGTCTCCACCGCGGCGCGGCCGACGAAACCGGTGACGGTGCTGAGCATGGCCGGTACGAACACCAGTGGTTTCGCGGTCCGTTACGTACCCGACTCCGCCGACCCGGCCCACGCGGGCGCCTGGCAGTTGCAGACGTCCAACGCGGACGGCACCGGCGCCGTCGTCTCGACCGCCTCCGACACCAGCTTCCAGGACAACGGCGCGTGGGATCACATCGCCGTGGTCTACGACCTGATGGCCGGTCAGATGCGGTTGTACATCAACGGCCAGATGCAGCAGTCGCTCTGCTCCGACGGTGACGACGACGGCAACCCCGACGACCCGGCGTGCAAGGAGTCGGTGTCGTGGAACTCCTCGGTGCTGCCGTTCGACGCGACCAAGGGCCTGCAACTGGGCCGCCTCAAGACCGGCACGTCCACCTGGGGCGAGTACTGGCCCGGTGTGATCGACGACGTGTGGGTCTTCGGCGGAGTCGCGACCGACACCCAGATCGCGGCGCTCGCCAGCGGAGTGGATCTCGACACCACCGCCGGGCCCTGACCCGGTAGCACCACCGGGGGGGGGGGGGGGGGGGGGGGGGGGGGGGAGGGGGAGGGGGAGGGCGGAGAAAGGGAGGAGAAAAAAAATCCGC
>NZ_JBVHLD010000029.1:0-11958 GCF_055559175.1 Streptomyces sp. NPDC024632 | reverse complement strand
GGGAACAGCAACCACCGCCGGGTGTCGGCGCTTATCAGGGCGCTCTCCCCCCACCCCCTCCCCCCCCCCCCCCCCCCCCCCCCCCACCAGACCCCCCCCCCCCCCCCCCCCCCCCCCCCCGGACGCGTGGCATTCGACGAAGTGACAGATCAGACACGTGCGCACGGGCGGAGCCCGGCGGCGGTTCGTGCTGCCGACGTCGGAAGACGGGGGCGCACACGGTGAGGGATGGGGACGGGACAAGCGTGAGCGACAGACGGACATCAACGGGCGGCGCGCGCGGCAAGGCCGCGCTGCTCGCCTGCGGAGCACTGGTGGCGGGCCTGCTGCAAGTGGCCGCGCTACCGGCGGCCCAGGCCGACGACATGCCGAGAACACCGTCCCCGGGCGTGCCCGTGGCCGGACACTCCAGCACCACGACGGCGCCCCGCGCCGAGGACGGCCTGCCGCACCGGGCCGACGACCGGGCCGCGGAGAAGTCCTGGGCCGCGCCCGGAACCGCCACGGTGACGCTGCCCGCCGCGCACGCCGAGCCCACGGCGGTGCGCGCCGGAAAGCTCCCGGTGACCCTCACCGTGCCGGCGGCGGCGACATCCGCCACGGTCAACGGCGCGGCCAAGGCGACGGCCCCGCCGTTGACCGGCGCCGCGACCGTACGCGTCCTGGACCGGAAGACCACGCGGGCCGCGGGCGTGGACGGCCTCCTGTTCACCGTCGCACCGCGGGCGGACGCCGCGGGCGGAACGGTCGGCGTCCGCGTGGACGACAGCGCGTACGCCCAGGCGTACGGCGGTGCCTACGCGGCCCGGCTGCGCCTGGTCACACTGCCCGCGTGCGCGCTGACCACCCCCGACAAGCCCGCCTGCACCACGCGGACCCCGGTCCGCGCCACGAACGACGCGGCAGCGCACACGCTGACCGCCGACGCGCTGACCCTGGCGTCCTCGGGCGTGCCCGGCACCGCGACGGTCCTCGCGGCCACCGCGGGCACGTCGAGCGACCACGGCGACTACACCGCCACCTCGCTGTCCCCGTCCTCGAACTGGAACGTCGGGCCCAACACCGGCTCCTTCACCTGGTCCTACGACATGCCCGCCCCCGACGTGCCGGGCAGCTTCACCCCGAAGGTCGGCCTGTCCTACGACTCCGGCAGCGTCGACGGCCGCACCAGCAGCACCAACAACCAGGCGTCCTGGGCCGGTGACGGCTTCGACCTGTCGCCCGGCTACATCGAGCGCAGCTACAAGTCCTGCGGCGACGAAGGCGCCAAGGACTCCTCGGGCAAGAAGTACGAGGACCTGTGCTGGGCGTACGACAACGCGTCGATCTCCTTCGACGGCCACTCCGGCCAGTTGGTCGCCACCGGCACCAACTCCTTCCGGATCAAGGGCGACGACGGCACGAAGGTCGACCGGGTCTACGGCACCTCCACCGACGTGCGCTCCAACGGCGCGCGCAACGACGAGTACTGGCGGCTGACGCTCACCGACGGCAGCCAGTACTACTTCGGCTACAACCGGCTGCCCGGCTGGGCGAGCGGCAAGGCGACCACCGACTCCACGTGGACCGTGCCGGTCTTCGGCAACAACGCCGACGAGCCGTGCCACGCCTCCACCTTCGCCAACTCCTGGTGCCAGCAGGGCTGGCGGTGGAATCTCGACTACTCCGTCGACCCGCACGGCAACGCCATCGCGTATTACTACACCAAGGAGACCAACTACTACGGCCGCGCCAGGACCGCCGCCAGCCCGACGACCTACGTCCGCGGCGGCTACCTGGACCACATCGACTACGGCTTGAAGTCCACCGCGATGTACTCGGCCAAGGCCCTCGCGCAGGTCGCCTTCACCAGCGGGGAGAGGTGCCTGTCCGCCACGGCGGGCGCCTGCGACGCCTCGAAGATCGACAACGCCGCCTCCCCCTGGTACGACACGCCGTGGGACCTCAACTGCAAGTCGACCGGCGACTGCCACTCCTTCGGCCCGTCCTTCTGGACCCGCGAGCGCCTGACCGCGGTCACCTCGCAGGTGCTCACCTCGGCCGGGAAGTACACCCCGGTCGACACGTGGAAGCTGGGCCACCAGTGGGGCATGGCCGACATCGACTACCAGTTGGAGCTGGCGTCGATCGAGCACACGGGCAACGCCGACACCCCCGAGGGCGCGCCCGACCTGACCATGCCGAAGATCACCTTCGGGTACGACCAGCGCACCAACCGGCTGGACATCCCCGGTGACAACACCTCGCCGTTCATCAAGGAACGCGTCTCGACCATCGACGACGAGACCGGCGGACAGACCGACATCACCTACTCCACCGCGGCCTGCGACGCCGCGCACCTGCCCACCCCCGACACCAACACCACGCTCTGCTTCCCGCAGTCCTTCACCAAGGAGGGCGACGAGGACCCGTCGCGCCAGTGGTTCAACAAGTACGTGGTGAAGCAGGTCATCCAGTCCGACCGCACCGCCTCCTCGCCCGACGAGGTCACCAGGTACGACTACCTCGGCGGGGCCGCCTGGCACTACGACTCCGACGACGGCATCACCAAGGAGAAGTACAAGTCCTGGTCCACCTGGCGCGGTTACGCCCACGTCCAGGTCGAGACCGGCGGCCAGGACCCGGCCGGCATGAGCTCGCGGACCGACCACTACTACCTGCGCGGCATGGACGCCGACAAGACGACCGGCGGCAAGCGCACCGTGACCGTCTCCGACGATAACGGCGGCACCATCACCGACCACGACTCGCTGGCGGGCGTCGAGTACAAGACCGAGCACTACTCCGGGCCCGACGGCAAGGTGCTGGACAAGACCGTCAACACCCCCTGGCACCACGAAACGGCCTCGGTCACCCGCAGTTGGGGCACCATCGCCGCGAATCTGACCGGCACCGCGGAGACCCGCGCCTGGACCTCCCTGGACAACGGCGCCGGTTCGTCGTGGCGGATCACCGACGTCACCCGGACCTTCGACAACACCGCGGGCCGCGTCCTGACCACCGACGACCACGGCGACATCTCCACCGCCGCCGACGACCGGTGCGCCACCACCACCTACGTCGACAACGCCACCGACTGGATCCTGGACAACCCCTCGCGGATTCTCACGGTCGCGGTGCCCTGCTCGGCGACCCCCGATTACACCAAGGACGTCCTGTCCGACATCCGCACCGCCTACGACGGCCACGCCTACGGAGCCGCGCCGACCGCGGGTGACGCCACGCACGTGGCGAGCCTGAAGTCCCACAACGGCACCACCGCCACCTACCTGGAGTCCGCCGCGGCCTACGACTCCTACGGCCGCGCCGTCTCGGCCACCGATCTGAGCGGCAACGTCACCGCGACCGTGACCGGCGCGCCCCAGCGCACCGACCGCACCGACGGCCGCGTCACCACCACGGTCTACGCCCCGGCGACCGGCTTCCCGACCACGACGACGGTCACCACACCGCCGGCCACCGCGGGAGACGCGAGCACCGCGCAGACCACCACCACGACCCTGGACCCCGTACGCGGGCTGCCCGTCACGGTCGTCGACACCAACGGCAAGCGCACCGACACCACATACGACGCGCTGGGCCGCAAGCTGAGGATCTGGCTGCCCGACCGCTCCAAGGCCAACAACCAGACGCCCAACTCCGCCTTCACGTACACACTGGCCGACGGCAAGCCCCCGGTGGTGGCCACCACGAGCCTCGCGGGCACCGGCACGCAGACCGCGTACGCGCTGTACGACGGCTTCCTGAGGGTCCGTCAGGCCCAGACGCCAGGGCCCAAGGGCGGCATGCTGGTCTCCGACACCTTCTACGACGAACGCGGCCTGCCCGCGAAGACCCTCGCCTCGTACTACGCGGCGAAGGCGCCCTCCACCGTGCTGTACAAGGTGGACGACGCGCTGTCGGTCGAGACGCAGACGTGGAACACCTACGACGGTCTCGGCCGGGTCGTCCGCAGCCAGCAGGTCGCGGGCAACGGCGACGGCGGCCAGGTCCTCGCGACCACCACCACGGCCTACGGCGGCGACCGCACCACGGTCACCCCGCCGAAGGGCGGCACACCGACCACCACGGTCGTGGACGCGGGCGGCAACGTCCGTGAGCTGGACCAGTACCAGGCCGCGACACCCACGGGCCCGTACGACAAGACGCTCTACGACTACACCCCGGCGGGCAAGCTCTCCAAGGTCACCGACGCGTCGGGCACCGTCTGGGAGTACCGCTACGACCAGCGCGGCAACCAGACCAAGGCGATCGACCCCGACAAGGGCACGACCGACTCCGGCTACGACGACCGCGGCCAACTGGTCTCCAGCACCGACCAGCGCGGCAAGAGCGTCACCCACCTCTACGACGGTCTCGGCCGGGAGACCGAGACCCACGACGGCGACGCGACCGGCCCGCTGCTGACCAAGCACGTGTGGGACCCGGCCGGTTTCAAGGGCCAGATCGCCTCGGCCGTCCGCTACGTCGGCGGCGCCACGGGCTCCGCGTACACCGTGGCCTACTCGCTGTACGACAACCTGTACCGCGCGCACCGCACGACGACCACGATCCCGGCGGCCGAAGGCGCGCTCGCCGGTTCCTACCAGGGCAATGTGCAGTACAACGCGGACGGCACCACGCAGTCCGTCGGCTACCCCGCGGCGGGCAGCCTGCCCGCGGAAGCGGTCACCCCGACCTACGACGAGGTGCTGCGGCCCAGCACGGTGTCCGGCTCCGGCGGCGCCACGTACACGACCAACACCACGTACAGCTACACCGGCCAGGCGCTCCAGTACACCTTCCAGGCGGCCGGGCAGAAGATGACCCAGGTCACCAACACCTACCAGTGGGGCACCCAGCGGCTGTCCAACTCCCGCGTCGACCGGCAGGACGTGCCGGGCACCGACAAGTCCGCCACGTACGGCTACGACCCGGCCGGTGACATCACCTCGCTCACCGACGTCTCCCGCGACGGCACCGACGCCCAGTGCTTCCAGTACGACTACCTGGGCCGGCTGACCGAGGCGTGGGCGCAGGGCTCGGCGGGCTGCGCGGCCACCCCGAGCGCCGCGGCACTCGGCGGCCCGGCCGCGTACTGGCAGTCCTTCGGCTACGACAAGGCGGGCGACCGCACCAAGGAGACGGACCACTCCGCCACCGGCGCCACCGCACAGGACACCGTCCGCGACTACTCCTACCCCGCCCCGACCGGCCCCCAGCCGCACACGCTCAGCCAGATGCGGACCACGGGCCCCGGCGGCAGCACGCTGAAGTCCTACACGTACGACGCGATCGGCGGCACCCAGACCAGCACGGTCGGCGCCGCCAAGCAGACCCAGGTGTGGGACACCGAGGGCCACCTGACCCAGGTGACCGCGGTCGACGGCAACGGCGCTACGAAGACCACCTCGTACGTCTACGACGCCGACGGCAACCGGCTGGTGGTCCGTACCGACAGCGGCAGCACGCTCTACCTCGGCGGCACCGAGGTCGCCCTCGCCAAGGGGTCGACCACACCGCGCGCCACCCGCTACTACGACCTCGGCGACGGCAACCAGGCGATGCGCACCGACGACAACAAGGTGTCGTTCCTGATCGCCGACAGCCAGGGCACCAGCCAACTCCAGATCAACGGCGCCGACCTGACCATGCAGCAGCGCCGTACCACCCCCTTCGGGGAACCGCGCGGCACGGCGCCGACCGCCTGGTCGGGGGACAAGGGCTTCGTCGGCGGCGTCAACGACCCGGGCACCGGCCTGACCCACCTCGGCGCCCGCGACTACGACCCGTCGACCGGCCGCTTCACCTCGGTCGACGCCGACCTCGACACCAGCGACCCGCAGTCGCTCAACGGCTACGCGTACGCGGGCAACGACCCCGTCTCCCAGAGCGACCCGACGGGCCTGTACACCTGCCGCAACGGTCACGAGGGCTGTGACGAGCACGGCAACGCCTGCGGCAAGGACTGCAGCGCGTGGGCGACCCAGACCGGTGACTGCGTGCACACCGAGTGCAGCAGCAGCAAGGTCAACCAGAACCCGTACGTCAGCCTCAAGACGCAGCGCAAGGTCTCCTACGCGCGACGCCACTGCGACGACCTGTGCGGCACCCTCGGCATCTCCTCGCCGAGGGAACACCGGTGGCAGGACCTGATCAAGGACCTGTACGGCGGCAACGCGCCGGAGCCCGAGCGGGACACGTACGCGGCCGCGCACGCGCAGGAGAAGTCCGTCGCCTTCTCGCCGCACCCGAGCTACAAATACACGATGTCCGAGCTGATCGGGCCCAACAGCCTCGGCACACCCGAGGAGATCATGGCCTACTTCAAGGCGCACCCGAAGGAGATGTTCCCGTTCAAGGTGACCGGCTGCGACGCCTTCACCCAGGGCGCGATGTGCACGCTGCACCCGGGTGACTCGATCGCGCACGGCCTCGGCCGGATCGCGGGCGGCCCCGGCAAGGTGAAGGTGTCCTTCAAGGACAAGACTTCCTTCACCTTCACGGTGACCAACAAGGGATACTTCGACGACGCCGGTTCGCAGATCAAGTTCTCGATCTCGTCCCGGAAGGACGGCGTGTACCTGACGCAGAAGGCGTACACGACGGGCTCGAACTGGTTCGCGTGGGCCGGGGTCAAGATGGGCGCCGCCAAGCAGCAGTGGCAGCAGCAGGCCCGCAATCTGCGGAACGCCATGGAGAACAAATAACGGATGACACGCACGACGCGTAGGGCCTGGCTGTCCTCGGCCCCATGGATCGCCGCCGCGGTGGCGACTCCGTGGGCGTCGAGGGCGGCCTCGCCCGTCGACCCCACGGTGGTCACCCTGCTGGCCGCCTTCGCCGCCGTCGGCGTCCTGGGCATCCCGCTGGGCGTCCGGCTCGGACGCCTGGGCGTCCGGCGGGAGGCCGTCGCCGTGGCCGCACTCGCGGTGGCCGGGGCGGCGGCCTCCTGCGCGGTCCGGATCGTCGGCGCCAGTGACGAGGGCCCGGCGGGCAAGGCGGCGATCGTCCTCGTGCTGGCCGCGCTCTTCGCGGTCCTGGCCCTGCCCCTGCCCGCCGTCGGCTTCGTCGTGGCGTGGGTGCGGCGGAAGCGCGCGCACTGAACACGCGCCCGCCCGGTCGGTCGGTCAGGCCAGCGGCTCGTGGTTGGCCCAGACGACCTGGTACGGGTAGCGGGCCTGCCAGCGGCTGATGAGTTCCTCGGTGCCGGGAATGGCGAAGGCCGCGTTGAGCGCGTCGAGGTCGGCGACGCCGATGTGGACGATCGCGGTGGCGGTGAACACCGGGCTGTGGTCGTCCGCGGGAACACGGATGTGGCGCCGGGCGGAGAAGGTACGCACGTGCCCGGAGCCCACCATCAGGCTTTCGATGTCCTTGAGGTATTGATCCAGGTCCGCGTCCGGGATCGACGGTTCGAACGAGACAATCATCGTGTGGCTGATCATGGGTCCATGGAACCGCCGCCCGGCCGCCACGTCCAAGACCTTCTGGATCATCGGCGATAACCTGAGGGCATGAGTGACCTGGAGACGCGCGAGCTGGAGTACTTCGTCGCGGTCGCCGAGGAACTGCACTTCGGCCGCGCCGCCGAGCGCCTGTCCATCGCGCAGCCCGCGCTGTCGAAGGCGATCCGGCGGGTCGAGTCGCGCCTCGGTGTCCTGCTCCTGACCCGTACGAGCCGCCATGTGGCGCTCACCCCGGCAGGGGAGGCGCTGCTGCACCACGGCCGCCACGCGCTCAACGCGGTCGGCGCGGCGGCCGAGAGCGCGCGCCGGGCCGGTGACGCGCGGGCCCAGCTGCGGCTGGTGATCAAGCCGGGCGGCGATGCCAATCTGCTGTCCGGGATCCTCGCCGCGTACGCGGAACGGCCGGACGCGCGCCGGGTGGACGTGCTGTTCGGCGGCGCCACCGACCGGGCCGACCACCTGCGGGACGGCAGGGCCGATGTGGCGCTGCTGTACGCGCCGTTCGACGACCTGACCGGGCTCGCGTCCGAGACGCTGTTCGTGGAGGGGCGGGTGGCGATCCTGCCGCGTGACCACCGGCTGGCCGGGCGTGCGCAGCTGCGGCTTGCGGATCTGGACGGCGAGACGCTGCCGCGCTGGCAGGGCGTGGGCTGGGCGGGTGTGCCCGACGACGGGAGCGGGCCGGAGGTCGCGGACGTGCCGCAGATGGTCCAGATGATCGTGCTGGGGCGGATGATCGCGGTGCTGCCGCGGTCGCTCGCCGAGCCGGCGCATCCGGGTCTGGTGTGCGTGCCGGTGACCGACGCGCCCACGAGCCGGCTGGTCGTGGCGTGGTCACGGAGCGACGACCGGGCGCTTGTCGCCTCGTTCGTACGGGCGGCGGTGGCAGCGGCGGGCAGGGCGTAGGCGTAGCGCGTGTGGTGCGCGGCGCGCACGCGTCGGTGCGCGAGAGCCGCGAGCCCGACCGCCGCCTCCACCGTACTGAGGGTGGGGCGGCGGTCCGGCCGGTGCCGCGTGTGGTGCGAGTGGTGCTGCGGACTGCCTGACTACCGGCCGACGCGCGGGAGGCTGTTGAGCTTGCCGGGCAGTGCGGTGTTCGTCTGCTGGGCCCGCATGAGAGCGAGGACCGCGCCGACACCGGCGAGGATCAGGCTCACCCAGAAGCTGAAGCCGTGGCCACCGGCCGGGCCGAAGTCGGAGTGCGCGAAGATCGCGATCAGGTACAGGACGAAGCCCACCGCGAAGCCGACGAAGGTCAGCATGCGGTCGGGCGCGGGCAGCGTGACGGTGGGCACGAAGAGGCTGACCGCGAGCACCGCGGCGCTGAGCACCGTGATGACCATCGCGAACCAGGCTATGAACAGCCCGTGGCTGAAGTGCCAGGCACTCCAACTCACGCTGCCGAGGTTGATGCCGTAACCGCTCCCGAAATCCCAGGAGTAGTAGTCGAAGAACGAGAAGATCAACACAATGAACCCGATACCGAGAATTGCCCAGTCGAGTCGGTTGACCGAAGCCGGGTCGAAAGAACCCCCGGACGGGCCGCTCGCGCTCGGCGGCTGAGTCGGTGGGCCCGGCGGCGGTACATCGTGCGACATGGTGACTTGTCTCCCTGCTGACGTCGTTCTACGAACACTCGGGGGCTGAGAATAGCGGTACGTCACCCCACCCCGTAAGCAGGTTGGACCGACCTGCATCACATGGGTTCAATTGGTCGCTTTGTTACGTGTGGGGACGCCAGTGGCGGGAGTCGACTTCTCGGTCCCACGGGTTCTGTGGGGAGGGTAAAAGGGGTGAAAGCGGCCCGCGCGAGGTTCAAGCATGCGCAAATTCGGCGTATTTGGCCGCGCCCGGTCCCGTGCCCGTCCTGCCATCGTGCCGCCCCCGGTCCTGCCCTCGCCCCACGCCTGTTCCTGCCTTCGTCCCGCGCCCGTTCCCGCCTTCGTCCCGCGCCGTTTCCGCTGGCGTGTCACAGGGCGCGGCGGCTGTCTCGTCCTACGGGACACAGGCAATTCCCGATCAAGGAGCGGACGATGAACCTCGCGCTGTGGATCGTCACCGGGCTGCTGGCCGCGGTGGCACTGACCGGCGGTGTTTCCAAAGCCTTCATTCCCAAGGACAAACTGACCGCTACTCACGGCGGCGGCTGGACAGGCGACGCCAGTGTCACCTTCGTCAAATCCCTCGGCGTCCTCGAACTCCTCGCCGCTTTCGGCCTCATCCTTCCCGCCGCTCTCGACGTGGCCCCCTTCTTCGTTCCCGTCACCGCGATCTGCTGGTGCCTCCTGATGGTCGGCGCGATGACCACCCACGCCCGTCGCCCGGCCGAAGCCCCCTTCGTCCTCCTCAACCTCTTCTATCTCTGCCTGGCCCTGTTCATCACCTGGGGCCGCCTCGGCCCCCACCCCTTCACCGGCTGAGGCCGCAGTGGCCGCGGCCCTCGTAGCGGTGGGGACTCATCCCGACGGCGGTGTGGTGATCCGCTTCTCGAACCAGTGGTGGGCGTACGGCTCGTCGTTGAAGGCCGCGACCTCCTCGAAACCGCAGGAGCGGTACAGGCTGATCGCGGCGTTCAGCGCCTTGTTGGTGTCAAGGCGCAGCAGGTCGCGGCCGTCGCGGGCGGCCCGCAGTTCCAGTTCGGCCAGGAAGCGGCGGCCGAGGCCGAGTCTGCGGGCCCGCGGCGCGACCCACATGCGCTTGATCTCGGCCGGGGCCCCCGGCGGCAGCTTCAGACCGGCGCAGCCGACCGGCTCACCGTGCAGCCGGGCGACCAGGAAGAGGCCGTGCGGCGACCGGAGTTCACCGGCGTCGGGCAGGAGACTGCGCGCGGGATCGAAACCGTCGTCGAAGCGTTCGCGCAACTCGGCGAAGTAGGACCGCATGCAGTGCTCGGCGTCGGGGTGGTCCGGGTCGACGACGTCCAGCGTGACCGTCGCGGCGGTCAGCAGCCGGTCGACCTCGGCCATGGCGGCGACCAGCCGGGAGCGCTGGACGGCGTTGAGCGGCTCCAGCAGGGAACCCGCCAGTTCGTCACTGCGACCGTCGAGCACCGCGCGCTCGGCGCGACCGGCGTCGGTGAGCCGGACCGTGCGCACCCGTCTGTCGCGGGGCAGCGGCTCCACCGTCACCAGCCCGTCCGTCTCCAGGGAGCGCAGCAGACGGCTGACGTATCCCGAGTCGAGACCGAGCCGTTCGCGCAACCGGCGTACGTCCTGGCCCCGTTCGCCGATCTCCCACAGGAGCCGGGCCTCACCGATCGGCCGGTCCCGGCCCAGATAACGGTCGTGGAGCACGCCCACGCGCTCGGTAACGGTGCGGTTGAACCGCCGCACCTGGGCGATCTCTCGTGCGTCCATTCTCTGACTCTAGTCAGAGAAGTCCCATCGGACCAGAGGTGACCGATCCACGTCGCTCCCCGGTGCCTCCGGTCGTAGGACCGTGTGGAGGAGCGCCGCCGAGCCGGTGGGGGTGCGGGTGCGCAGGTTGATCAGGGTCAGCGCCAGCGGGAAGGTGGACGGACCGACGCCGAGCAGGCAGGCCCACAGCAGCGGCGCCTTCATGGGGGCCAGCAGCAGGCCGGTGAAGGCGATCACGAACGAGAAGAAACCGATCAGCACCAGCGGGAACGGGTTCTGCATGCGAACCGCCATCGACGGAATGACCAGCGACGGCAGCAGGCCCAGCGCCGAGAACACGGCCACCATCACGCCGCCGAACGCGGGCGTGCCACCGGCCTCGACCACGATGCGCGGCAGCCAGGTGAACATCGAGTAGGTCATCAGCGAGGTCATGCCGAACATCAGCGTCATGCTCCAGCCCAGCGACGTGCGCCAGACCTTGCCATGCGGCTGCGCGGTGGGGTCGGTGGCGTCGGCCTGCGGCTTCGGCGCGCGCCTGGCCAGCACCAGCCAGGGCAGTGCGGCGGCCAGTGCCAGAAGCGCCCACATACCCAGCGACACGCGCCAGCCGGCAGCGTTGGCCATCGGCACCGCGAGCAGCGCCGGCAGCATCGTGCCCAGCTGCAGCACGCTGATGTAGAGCGTACTCATGGTGCCGACCTTGTTGGCGAAGTAACGCTTCACCAGCGGCGGCACCACCACGTTGCCGATGCCCATGCCGGCCAGCGCCAGCACCGAACCCAGCAACAGCGTACCGACGTTGCCGGCGCTGGAACGCAGCAGCAGGCCGGCCATTGCCATCACCATTGCCAGCAGGGTGGTGCGTTCCAGGCCCAGGCGCCGCGCCAGTGCCGGCGTGCCCACGCCGAACAGCGCGAACGAGGCGGTCGGCAGCATGCCCAGCACGCCGGTCATGGTGGTGCCGAAGCCGAACTGCTGGCCGAGCACGTCCAGCAGCGGGGTGATCGAGGTGACCGCAGTGCGCAGGTTGACTGCTGCCAGCAGGATCGCGGCAAACGCGAGGACGCGACCGTGCAGCAGCGACGGCGAATCAGAAGTGGAGGAACTCATCGGTGGTCCTTGCAGGTGTCGCATGCCGCAGCAACGGCATG
>NZ_JBVHLD010000028.1:0-46246 GCF_055559175.1 Streptomyces sp. NPDC024632 | reverse complement strand
ATCCCCGGCTCATCGCGGCACCCTGTTTCTCAGCACTCCCTCACACCCGCCTCACCGGAACGTCACCGCTGATTCCTAGCGTTCGCGGCAGCGGGGGGGGGGGGGGGGGGACCCCCCCCCCCCCCCCCCCCCCCCCCCCCCCCCCCCCCCCCCCCCCCCCCACACACCCCCCCCCCCCCCCCCCCCCCCCCCCCCCCCCCCCCCCCCGGGGCCGTACGGAGCCAGGGGAATGGCTCAGTGGTTGGCGGCACCGTTGCCGGACAGCACCGGGATGTTGTCCAGGATGTGCGACAGCGGCTCGTCGCCCTTGGCCTGGGTGGAGTTCTCGGTGCACTGCTGGTTCTGCGGCGACGACAGGACGTTGATGTCCTGGACGGTGACCGGCACGACGCCGACCAGCGAGCCGACGTTGCCCTTGAGCGGCAGCGCGAGGCAGGGCTTGTTGAGCGAGCCCTGGACCAGCGCGAACGACGGGCTCATGTAACCGCTGGTGTACGTGTTGCCGTAGCTCTGCTCGGAACCGTTGCCGTTGGCGGTGGTGGTTCCGTGGTCGTCACCGATGGCCATCGCGGAGGGGGCCACCGACGCCGAGACGCCCGCGATGGAGACGGCGACGGCGGCCGTGGCGAGGAACTTCTTGATCACGGTTGGTCCTTCTTGGGTGAGATTGCCCTGTACATGGGTCTACATGGGTCGCACTGACCAACCGGCTCCCAGGCGATTAGTAATGATGTTTCACCCGAATGGATAGAACCCCCGGAGGCCGGGCGCCAGGGCGTATCGGAAGGGTGACGGCGGTGACGTGGGTTGACGTCTCGTCAACACCGGTCATGTGATCGTCATAAGACATTCGTCCTGCTCGGCGGGCCGCGCGCCTTACGTGAATCGTGCGCCGAGGTCTGCGACCGTGCATTCCTGTTTCACGAGGATTACCTGACAGGCACGGGATTCGTTGACTCCACGCAGCCCGCTCGAACGCGCGGGCGCGCACATGACACGCAGCAAACCCATCGGCTTCTCCTCGGCCCCGGTCGGTCCACCGGAGACGGTCACGGAGATGGTCACGGACAGAGAGACGGCGCGCGATGCCGCAACACCAGTACGAACTCGCCGGGCTGACGGTGCTCCATGTGACCCAGCCCGTCGAGGGCGGAGTCGCCCGCGTCGTCACGGACCTGGTCCGGGCCCAGCTCGACGGCGGTACGCGCGCGGTGGTGGCCTGTCCGCCGCACGGCGCGCTCCCCGAAGCCGTCACGGCGGCCGGCGGCCACGTCGTACGGTGGCCGGCCGGCCGCTCGCCGGGGCCCGGCCTGCCGCGCGAGGTCCGTACCGTCGCCCGGCTGATCCGTGCCGTCCGCCCCGACCTGCTGCACGTCCACAGCGCCAAGGCCGGGCTCGCGGTACGGCTGGCCGTACGCGGCGGCCTGCCGACCGTCTTCCAGCCGCACGCCTGGTCGTTCGACGCCGTCACGGGACCGACCGCGCGGGCCGCGCTGCGCTGGGAGCGGTACGCCGCCCGCTGGGCCGACCGGGTGCTGTGCGTCAGCGACGCGGAGCGGCGCGCGGGACAGGACGCGGGGGTACGGGGTACGTGGGCGGTCGTGCCGAACGGCGTGGATCTCACGCACTTCACGCCCTCGGCGGACGTCGGTTCGGCGCGGGCCGCGCTGCCCGCGCTGTCGGACCTCGGGCCCGACACCCCGCTGGTCGTGTGCGTCGGCAGGCTCTGCACGCAGAAGGGCCAGGACGTGCTGCTCAGGGCGTGGCCCCGGGTCAGCGAGCGGCTGCCGGACGCCCGTCTCGTGCTCGTCGGCGAAGGCCCGGCGCTGCGGCCGCTGCTGCGGGACGCGCCGCCCGGTGTGCTGTTCGCCGGGAGCACCGTGGACACCGCGCCCTGGTACCGCGCGGCCGACGTCGTCGTCCTGCCGTCCCGCTGGGAGGGGATGGCGCTCGCGCCCCTGGAGGCGATGGCCTGCGGACGGCCGGTCGTCCAGACCGACGTCAGCGGCGCCCGCGAGAGCGTGCCGCCCGCCGACGCCGCCGGTTCCGTCGTCCCGGTCGAGGACGAACGCGCCCTCGCCGACGCCTTGCTGAGGCTCCTCACCGATCCGGTACGGCGCGCCGACGCCGGTCGCCGCGCGCTCGCGCACGTCCGCGAACGGCACGACGTACGAAGAACCGCTGCCGCCGTCGCCGACCTCTACCGCGACGTCCTCGCGCTGCCCCAGCCGGGCCGCCCCACCGAGAGGGTCACCCGATGACGTGGGAGAGCGCGCGCGTGCCGCCGCCCACCCCCACCGGCCGCCCCCTCCCCTCAGGAGGCCGCCCCGCCGACCGCGCACCCGCGCCGGGGGGCCGTACGCCCGACCGCGAACCCGCGTCCGGAGGCGGTACGGCCGACCGCGCACCCACGTCCGGAGGCCGTGCAGCCACACCCGGGGCCCGTACGGCCGACCGCGAACCCGCTTCCGGAGGCGGTACGGCCGACCGCGCGCCCGCGTCGGGAAGCCGCCCCGCCGACCGCGCACCCGCACCCGGGGCCCGTACGTCCGACCGTGCAGCCGCACCCGCGGCCCGTACGGCCGACCGCGCACCCGCGAGCGGGGGCCGTGGCGAGCGCGTGCTAGGCGTCGTCGGCCAGGCTGCGGAGAACACCACGGCGACGCCCGGCCAGGGCGGTGACCGCGCCCAAGGGGGCGGGCCAGAACCGGCGCCCGCGCGCGCCGCCGGCCGCAGGCTCAGCTTCGCGCTCGCCCCGGCCTCCGACACCGCGTCCAGCACACCCCCGAGGTGGGGCGGCGACCGCAGCCTCCGCTTCACCCTCGGCCCACGCCCCGAGTCCACGACCCCCGCGACTGCCACCCGCGCCCCGGAACGCCCCCGCGCCGTCACGCGCGGCCAGGAGCCGGAAGCCGCTGCGGGCCCGGCGCCCGGGCGGGCCGTCGACCGGGGGGTCGGTGTCGCGCTGGACACGGGGCCCGGGACCGGCTCAGCCGGGCGGGGCAACGGGCAGGCGGCTGAGGCGTCCTCGGCCGGGCGGGTGCTCGGGGTGGTCGTGGGGCAGGGCGGTGACGGCGGAGGGCGGGCTCCCGTGTTGGCGTCGCGGCAGACGCCCGCGTCGGCACCGCGGCAGACGCCCGCGACGGTGTCCCGACCGCGGCACCGGGCGTTTCGGCAGCGGGTGGCGGGGCCGCTGGTGGCGGCGGACTGCGCGGCGGCGCTGATGGGCGCGTTCGCGGTGCGGGCGGATGTGGGGCCGCTGCTGCTGGCGCCGCTGCTCGGGTGCCTGGTCCCGGCGCTGCGCAGGGCGCGGCTGTACCGGCCGGGGTTCGCGCCGACGGCGTCGGACGAGGTGCCGGCGCTGGCGCTGTGCGCGACGCTGGCGTGGGGCCTGGTGGCCGTGACGGCCGCGGCGACCGCGCCCGAAAGCGCCCTCGGATGGAGCGAGTTGCTGACGGCGCTCGTGCTGACCGTGCTCGGCCAATGGGTGCTGCGCGGGGTCGTGCACGGCGCGCGGCGCCGGTACGCGCGGCTGCACCCCGGATCGACGCTGATCGTGGGCGGCGACGGGTCCGTACGCGAGGTCGCCGCCGTGCTGCACGCGCATCCCGAGTACGGGATGCACCCGGTGGGCATCGCGGCCACCGGCCAGGTGCCGGGGCAGGAGCAGGGTCCGGGGCCCGGACACGGCACCGCGCCCGACGACTTCCCGCTGCCGGTGCTGACCGGCCACGGCGACATCACGCGCGCGGTGATCCAGAACTCGGTGCGGTACGCGGTCGTCGCGGGACCGCAGCCGCTCGACGCGCGTACGACCGCGACGGTACGGCTGCTGGCCGCGCAGGGCGCCTGCGTCTGGCAGGTCACCGCGGGTCCCGGCCCCGGCGACGGCCAGGCGGCCCCCGGCCACCTGTGGGGCTTCGCGTGCCGCCGCCTCGACCCGTATCCGCCCGCGCCGCCCGGCCGTTGGGGCAAGCGCGCCCTCGACATCGTGCTCGCCTCGGCCGCCCTGCTGGCGCTCGCGCCGGTCCTCGCGGGCTGCGGCCTCGCGGTACGGCTGACCGACGGCCCCGGTGTGCTGTTCCGGCAGGAGCGCATCGGCCTGGGCGGACGGCCGTTCACCCTCCTGAAGTTCCGTACGCTGCGGCCGGCCGACCCCGGCGAGTCCGCGACGCGGTGGAGCATCGCGCACGACCGCCGGGTGAGCCCGGTCGGCCGACTGCTGCGGCGCACCTCGCTCGACGAGCTGCCGCAGTTCTGGAACGTGCTGCGCGGCGACATGAGCCTGGTCGGTCCGCGCCCCGAACGCCCTTATTTCGTGGAGCAGTTCAGCCAGACCCACCCCGGCTACCAGGACCGGCACCGGATGCCGGTCGGCATCACCGGGCTCGCCCAGGTGCACGGGCTGCGCGGCGACACCTCGATCGCCGACCGCGCGCGGTTCGACAACCACTACATCGACAGCTGGTCGCTCTGGCAGGACGTCAGAATCCTCGCCCGCACGGCGACTTCGCTCTTCCGGTTCGGTGGGAGCTGAATCATGGCCACGATCGCCACGCCCGCGCCCGCGCGAAACACGGTGCCCGCGCACCGAGCCGAACGCACCCCTCGTATCCCCCCGGGCCTCGCCCGATACCGCTGGCTGGCACCGCTGTTGCCCGCCCTGGCGACCGTGCTGCTGCTCGCGGCGCCGGTCAGCACGGGCGACGTCAGCACCTCGGGCAAGGTCACCCCTGCCGACGCCGCCTCCGCCGTACTCATCCTGACCGTCGCCGTACGGCTGCTGCGCGACCGGGCACGGCCGCTGACCGCGACCGCCGCGGTGGTGCTGGGCGCGCCCGTCGTCGGCTTCGCGCTGTCCGCGATGACCTCGGTCGACCCGGCGGCCGGACTCGCCGGATTCCTGCGCTACGCCCAGGTGTTCGTCCTGGTGCCCGCCTCGCTGGTGCTGCTGCTGCGCGACCGGCGGGACTTCGCGGTGGTGGCGGGAGCCGTCGTCGCGGTCGCCCTCGTCCAGGGCGCGATCGGCGTGTGGCAGTACGCGACCGCGACCGGCGCCTCCTACATGGGCGAGGACATCAGGGCGGTCGGCACCTTCGGCCCCTCGGACATCATGGGGATGGCGACGGTCGTCGCGTACGGCCTGGTCATCGCCACCGGCTGCGCGCTCGTACCGGCCGCGGCGGGCGCGCCCCGCTGGCTGCGTCCCGCCGCGCTGGCCTGCGCGGCGGCGCTGCTCGTACCGCTGGCGGTGTCCTTCAGCCGCGGTACGTGGATCGCCACGGCCGTCACGTGCGCGGCGATGATCGTGCTGTCGGGACGGCGTCAGGCGCTGCGCGTCTTCGGCGTACTGACCGCCTCCGCCGTGCTGTTGGTCGGCGGGCTCGGCGTGGGCTCGCAGATGATCGGGCAGCGGGTCAGCAGCATCACGCAGGTCACCGCGGACCCGGACCCCTCGGTCACCGACCGGTACACGCTGTGGGCCGCCGCCGTCAGCATGTGGCGCCAGCACCCGGCGACCGGCGTCGGCCTCAAACGCTTCCCCGACGAGCGCGACGGGCACGCCTCGCTCGCGCTGTCGTCGGGCAGCGACACGGCGGGGGCCGGGCAGCGCTTCACCCGTGAACCGCTGCTGTCGCCGCACAACATGTATCTGCTCGCGCTCAGCGAGCAGGGTCTGATCGGCTTCGCTCTCCTCGTCGGCGGCTGGGCCGCCTTCCTCACCCGCGGCACCGACCGTCTGCTGCGCGCCCGCCGCGCGGGCAACCGCGCACCGGGCGCCGCCGCGAGCGGACTGGCCGCCGTCGGGCTGCTGATCTGGCAGTGCGTCGACTTCCTCTACGCCGACATCGGCGGGCCCTCCACCGTGCTGACCGCGGTGCTGCTCGGCCTGACGGCCTGGTGGGCGCTGTCGCCCGCGGCGGACGCCGCTGCCGACGCGGACCTCGGCGCCGACGCCACGGACGGCCGCCGCCGATGACCGCGAGTGCGGCGACCGCCGCCCACGAGGACGACGCGCCGACCGGCCGTACGCTCCGGGTCCCGGACCCGGCTCCTGGCGACGGCGACGCCAACACCAACGCCAACGGAAGCGGCACCGGCACCGGAAGCGGCGCCAGAAGCGGCGTCGACACCGGCGTCGAATCCGGCCCGAGCTCCGGCTCCGGCTCCGGCTCCGGTTCCGGGGGCGACCGGGGGTCGAAGGGCCTCGCGCGGGCCGCCCTGGTCACCGCCGTGCTGTCGGTGGCCGGTTCCGTGCTGGGGCTGGTGCGCGACCAGGCCATCGCCCACCTCTTCGGAGCCGGGGCGGCCAGCGACGCGTTCCTCGTGTCGTGGACGGTCCCGGAGCTGGCGGCGACCGTCCTGATCGAGGACGCGATGGCGCTGCTGCTCGTACCGGCTTTCGCCGCCGCCCTCAGCAGGCGGGCGGACGGAAGGGCGGCCGACGGCCGGGCGGCGCGGACGGGCGATCCCGTACGGGCCCTGCTGGCCGCCACTTTGCCGCGGCTGACGCTGCTGCTGGCCGTCGTCGGAGCCGCCATCGCGGTGGCCGCGCCGCTCGTGGTCGACGTGCTGGCGCCCGGACTGACCGACCACCGCCTCGCGGTGGACTGCACGCGGCTGACCGCCGTGACGGTCTTCACCTTCGGCCTCGCCGGGTACCTGAGCGCCGCGCTGCGCGCCCACCGCCGCTTCCTGCCGCCCGCCGCGATCTACGTGGCGTACAACGTCGGCATCATCGGCACGCTGTTCGCGCTGCACGCCCGCTGGGGCGCGCGGGCCGCAGCGGCCGGTGTCGCGGTCGGCGGCCTGCTGATGGTGCTCATCCAACTGCCCGCGTTTCTGGCCGAGTTGCGCACCGGGCGGCAGACCGTACCGGCGAAGACCGCGGCCATTCCCGAACAGCCGCAGCGCGAGGGACAGTTGAGGAACGCGGGCCGGTCCGGGCCCGAAGCGCCGTCCCTGACACGCGAATCCGCCCCGGCAGGCGGCCGAGCGAGCGCCGGAGCCCGGTCCCACCGGGCCCCGCGCGTCCGGACCGGCCCCCAACTCCCCACGCGGCCCAAGGCGTCCCGCCTCGGCCTCGCCCTGGTCGCGCCCGTCATCTTCTTCACCGTCAGCCGCCAGGCCCAGGTGCTGATCGAGCGGTTCTTCGCCGCGCCCCTGCCGTCGGGTGCGATCTCGCACCTCAACTACGCCCAGAAAGTGGCGCAGATGCCGATGGTGCTGTCGGTGATGATCTGCACGGTCACCTTCCCCGTCGTCTCGCAGGCGCTCGCCCGCGGCGACCGGGAGCGGGCCAGACGGCAGGTGCAGCGCGACCTGACGGTGGTGTGCGTCGTGGTGCTGCTCGGCACCGCCTTCATCATCGGCTGCGCCCCGCAGATCATCCAGGTGCTCTTCCAGCGCGGCGCGTTCGACGCCTCCGACACCGCGGCGACGGCCGCCGTGATGCGGGTGTACGCGCTCGGGCTGCTCGGCCAGAGCCTGGTGGGCGCGCTCATCAGGCCGTACTTCTCGGCCGCCCGGCCGACCTGGTACCCGGCCGCCGCCATGTCCGCGGGCCTGCTCGTCACGATCGGCGCCGACGCGGCGACGGTCGGCGCGTGGGGCGCGTACGGCATCGCGGCGGGCAACGCCGCCGGGATCACCGTGACCGCCGGACTGCTGGTCCGCGGCCTCGCGGCGCACACCATCGCGATCGGCGCACGCCAACTCCTCACCGGCGTAGGCCGGATCACGCTTGCCGCGGCGGTGGCCACCGTCGCCGGCTGGGGCCTCGGATCCCTGATCCCCGATCCGCTGGCCGCGACGGCGGTGTGCTGCATCGCCGTGCCCGTCACCTTCGCCGCGGCGGCCGCCGCGGTGCGGGTGCCGGAGGTTCCGCACCTGCTCGCCACAGCGAAACGAAGGCTGTCCCATGCCTAGTTCGAACGCCATGCCCGGCTCCGTGCCGGAATCCGTCCTCCGATCCGTACGCAGGCCGTCCCCCGGCCCGGCCCCCGAATCCGCGCCCGTGTCCCCCAGCGGACCGGCCTCGGTACGCACCAGCGCGCGGACGACCGCGTTCCGCCCGTCGCCCGTGTGCGCCTCCGGCGCCCGCTCCGGCTCAGGACCCGTCCCAGGTCCCCGGCCCGACAGCGCCGCCGACCGGGCCCGCGCGCACAGCGCCGCGCGCAGCCGCAGGCGGCAGGCCGCGCTGCCGTGGACGCTGATGTACCACTCGGTGGGCGACTGCCGGGACGACCCGTATCTGGTGACCGTCTCGCCCGAAAGGCTCGGCCGCCAACTGGAGTGGCTGCGCCGCAGGGGCCTGACCGGCGTCGGCGTCGGCGAGTTGATGCGCGCCCACGCGGCCGGACGCGCGAGCCGCATGGTCGGGCTGACCTTCGACGACGGCTACGCCGACTTCCTGGAGTACGCCGTCCCGCTGCTGCTCCGGTACGGCCACACCGCGACGGTCTTCGTGCTGCCCGGCAGGCTCGGCGGCGTCAACGCCTGGGACGAACAGGGCCCGCGCAAGCCGCTGTTGACCGCCGACGGCATCCGCGCGGCGGCGGCGGCCGGGATGGAGGTCGGCTCGCACGGCCTGCTGCACCTGGACCTCACCGCGGTCGACGAGGACGAGCTGACCGTCGAACTCACCGAGAGCCGCGAGCTGTTGCGGGAGATCACCGGCCACGAGCCCGACGGCTTCTGCTACCCGTACGGCGCGACCGACGCCCGCACGGTGGCCGCCGCCCGCAGCGCCGGTTACCGCTACGCGTGCTCGGTCGACCCCGGCCCGCTCGCCGGGACGTTCGCGCTGCCGCGCGCGTACGTCGGCCAACGGGACGCGGCGGGGCGGCTGAACGCCAAGCGGCTGCTGCACAAGCTGCGGACGGCGACGGCCGCCGGAGGGCCGCCCGCCGCGCCCGCGCCGACGCCCGTGCCGGGAGACGGGATCAGCGTCCTGCCCGGCGTGCGGGACGGCGGGCAGTCAGGCGGGCAGGCCAGCGGGCGGGACGGCGGCCGGTCCGGCGTTCGGGACGGCGCGCCGTCCGGCCCGGGGTCCGGCCGGGGGACGGCCGCTCCGGAGGAGCCCAGGTGAGGGTCCTGCACGTCATCACCGGTCTGGGCATCGGCGGCGCGGAGCAGCAACTGCGGCTGCTCGTACGCCACCTGCCCGCCTCCTGCGAGAGCGAGGTGATCACCCTCACCAACCCCGGCCCGGTCGCGGACGCGCTGCGCGCCGACGGCGTACGCGTCACGCACCTGGGCATGACCGGCAACCGCGACCTGTCCGCGCTGCCCCGGCTCACCCGGCAGATCAGGGCAGGCCGGTACGACGTCGTGCACACCCACCTCTACCGCGCCTGCGTCTACGGCCGCCTCGCCGCGCGACTGGCCGGGGTGCGTACGGTCGTGGCCACCGAGCACTCGCTCGGCGACTCCCAGATCGAGGGCCGCCCGCTCACCCGTGGCACCCGCGCGCTGTACCGGGCCACCGAACGGCTGGGCGTGGCCACCGTCGCCGTCTCCTCGACGGTCGCGCGCAGGCTGCGCGAGTGGGGCGTGCCCGACCCGCGTATCCACCTGGTGCCCAACGGCATCGACCCGGCCCGCTTCCGTTTCGACCCGGCGGTGCGCGCCGCCGCACGGGCCCAACTCGGTCTGCCCGAGCGGGCGTTCGTCATCGGCGGGGTCGGCAGGCTCGTACCGGGCAAGAACTTCGACACCGTCATCCGCGCGCTGGCCGGTGTCCCGGACGCCCATCTCCTCGTCGCGGGCACCGGGCCCGAGCACGACGCCCTGCTGCGGCTGGCCCGTTCGACCGGCGTCGCGCCGCGCGTGCATCTGGTGGGCGCGGCGGGCGGGGAGGACGGCAGCGGTGTCATGCCCGACATGCCCGCGCTGCTGGCCGCGATGGACGTCTTCGTGTCCGCGTCGCGCGAGGAGTCCTTCGGGCTCGCCATGGTCGAGGCGCTGGCGGCCGGGCTGCCGGTGCTGCACACCGCGTGCCCCGCGATCGAGGACCTGCCGCCGGACAGCGCGCCCGGCGCCCGCCGGATCGGCACCGGCCCGCGGGACCTCGTCTCTGCGCTCCAAGCCCAACAGGGCGCGGGCGTACGGCGGTTGCCGGTGCCCGCCGCCGTCGACAGCTACCACATCGCCCACACCGCCGACCGCGTGATGCGGCTGTACGCAACGGCAACCACATCCGCATCCGCATCCGCCACCGGCGTGGGGCCGGGACAGAAGAAATGAGACCGCTCATGCAGGACACCGCAGTGCAGGAGAAGGCCGCGATCCGCGACGAGGGCCGCGCCCCCGCGGGCAGGCAGGGGCGCGGGCGCCGCGCTTCGTGGCGGACGCCGCCGCGCTGGCTGCCGCTGCCCCTGTGCCTGGGCATCGGCCTCGCGGGCGGCCTCGGTTACGGCCTGACGGCGGCCCCGCAGTACGCCGCCACCAGCTACGTCATCGTGGTGCCGCAGCACGGCGACGCGACGACCACCACCGGTTTCGCGCAGGCGTACGGGCGGGTCGTCACCGGTTCCGCGGTGCTCGCGGGAGCGCAGGCCGCGTCCGGGATGGCGGTGGACGACCTCAAGGGCAGCGTGCAGGCCGCGACCTCGCCCGACGCGCCGATGATCTCGATCACGGGGACGGCCCGGCGCGGGGCGACCGCCGCGAAGGTCGCCAACGCCGTGGCCGATTCGCTTGCCGCGACCGGCAACCGCAACGCCGGCAGCACCGGCGTCCGCCTGCTGGTCTTCTCCCCCGCCACCGCCCCCACCTCTCCCTCCTCGCCCTCCACCGCCCTGTCCGCGGCGGTCGGCGCGAGCGCGGGCGGCCTCCTCGGCGCCCTCTTCCTCCTGGTCCGCCCCCGCTCCCGCCGCGAGCCCGCCTACGGCGCCTCCCTCCCGGCCCCCACCCCGGGCCACGCCCCGACAGCGATCCCCAGGGAATCCGTATGACCACCCCCGCCTCCGCCCACCCCCGGCCCACGCCCGAGACACCCCCGAAGCCCCCGCCCGCCCCCGGGCCTGCGACGACCCCGATGGCTGCGCCCGCGCCAGCGCAGGCACCGCGAGCGACCACCGGCAGCACGGGCGGCAACGCGGCCGGACGCGTATCCGAACCGCGAAACGCCCCCGGCGCCGACATCGGCGCACCGGACGGGCGCGGAACCCCGCCCGCGTCGGCGCGGGCACGGCGGGCAGTCGCCGATCGCGCGGACCGGGGCGGGGCTCCGGCCGGGGACGGGGGCGGGCTCAGGGTGGAGGTGTGCCGGGACGGCGAGGCGTTCGGGGGGATGGCCGCGCAGTGGGGGCGGTTGTACGGGCGGTGCGGGGCGGCGACGCCGTTCCAGAGTCACGCGTGGCTGTATTCGTGGTGGCTGTCGTACGGCAGGCGCGGGCGGCTGCGGGTCGTGGTGGTGCGGCGGGGCGAGGAGTTGGTCGCGGCGGCGCCGTTGATGGTGACGTACCAGCCGGTGCCGGTGCTGGTGGCGCTCGGCGGGGCGATCACGGACTACGCGGACGTGCTGGTGGACGACGCGGATCCGGCGTACGCGGCGGCGTTGACCGGGGCGCTGCGGCGGTTGGCGCGGACGGCGGTGATCGACCTGCGCGAGGTACGGCCGGGCGCGGCGGCCGAGCGGGTGTACGGCGCGTGGCGCGGACCGCGCAAGGACCTGGAGGACTCGGTCTGCCTGGAGCTGCCTGGCCTGCCGATGGACGGCCTGATCGCGAGGGTCGGCAGTTCGCGCGGCCAGCGCATCCGCTCGCAGTTGCGCAAGCTGGACGCGGCGGGCGTCGAGGAACGCGCGGTGCCCGCGCACGAGGTGGCGCCCGCCGTCGAGACGATGCTGCGGCTGCACCTGCTCCAGTGGCAGGGCCGAGGGGTCACCCCCGAGCACGTACGCCCGCGCTTCGCCGAGCACCTGACCCGCGCCGCGCGGCTGATGGTGGCGAACGGCGACGCGGCGGTCACCGAGTTCAGCCTCGGCGGCGAGGTGGTGGCCGCGAATCTCACCGTGCTCTGCCCGAGCCTGGCCGGCGGCTACCTCTACGGCGCCCACCCGGACCTGCGCACCACCAAGGTCGACGTCACGACGCTGCTGATGCGGCACGGCGTCCGGCAGACCCAGGACGGCGGCCGGGCCGCCCTCAGCCTGCTGCGCGGCGCGGAGCCGCACAAATTCCACTGGCGCCCCGACCACCTCGCCAACCGCCGCCTGCTGCTGACCACCCGCCCGCTGGCCGTCGTCCTCCACAGCCGCGTCGCCCTGGCCGCCGCCCGCACGCGCCTGGCCGCGACCGCCAAGCGCCGCCTGCCGGTGCTGCGCGCCTGGCGGGCCGGGCTGAACGACCGGCTCGCCAGGCGCGGCGGCAAGGCTCAGGGCGCGTAAGCCGCCCTGCGGCTACCCGGCCGGCGGCGTCGGGCTCGTCGCGGGCGCGGCCTCCTGCACCGACTCCGGCTTCACGGCGGACGTGGCCGTCGGCGGCAACGTGGGTGTCGGTGTCGTCGGCACGGCCGGAGTCGGCGCCTCAGGCGTCGGCGACTCGGACGTCGGCGCGGTCGGCGTCGGCGAACCAGGCGTCGGCGAACCGAGTGTCGACGCGCTCGGCGTCGGCGTCGCCGTCTGCTCCCCCGGCGCCTTCGGTTGCAGCTTGATGCAGACCTGACCGCTGGCGTACTGCTTCTGCATCTCCTCGCTGAGCTGGAGCGGCAGGCACGCCTCCACCACGGGCGGCAGCGGCGAGGGCCCGGCCTGCGGCACCGGCGTCGGGCCCGGCGTGACGGCCGGAAGCAGAGTCGGTACGGCCACGGGTGTGAGCGCCGGGGTCGGCGTCACGGGCGGCAGCACGCTGGGCGTCGGGCTCGCGCTCGGGCTGACCGCCGGGCTCGGCGACAGGTCGGGGGACGGCGACACCGAGGGCGTCGTCGGCGCGGTCGGAGTCGGGCTCGGCGACAGCGACGGCTCCGGGGTGAGCGTGCCGCTCGGCGTCGGCGTCACCGTGGGCGTGTCCGTAGGCGTCGGGGTCTCGGTCGGCGTCGCGGACGGGCTGACCGAGGGGGTCGGCGTATCCGTAGGCGTGCCCGAAGGCGTATCCGTGGGCGTCGGCGTCACCGTAGGCGTATCCGTGGGCGTCACCGTGGGCGTCGGCGTGACGGTCGGCGTGTCCGTGGGAGTCGGAGTGCCGGTCGGCGTCGGAGTCTCCGTCGGTGTCGGCGTCTCCGAAGGCGTGGGCGTCTCCGTGGGCGTCGGCGTCTCCGAAGGCGCAGGCGCCGGCTTCAGGTCGAACAGCGCGTTGCGATACACCTTCGAGGACTTCGGGTTCTCCGTGCACTGCCACACGCCGTGCGGGCAGTAGTCGGTGATGGTCTGGTACACCGGCTGGTGGTCGTTGATCCACTGGAGCATCTGCCGCATGTAGTCGGGGTTGTCACCGTTCCTGAACAGGCCCCACTCCGGGTACGAGATCTCCTTGCCGTGCAGGTCGGCGAAGTCGACCTGCGCCTGGAGCCCGTACGCCTCGTTGACCTGGTCGTAGAAGGTCTCGCCGGGCGGCTGGTCGTAGGAGTCCATGCCGACGATGTCGACGGTCGCGTCACCGGGGTAGCACTCGGTCCAGCCGATGGCGTCCTGGCCGCGGTTGGGCGTGAAGTCGAAGCGGAAGCGCTGGCCGGGGACGGCGCGCATGGCCTTGACGATCCGGTTCCAGTACGTCTTCCAGCCGGACGGGTCGGGCCCGCAGCGGTGGGTGTACGTGGTGCCGTTCATCTCCCAGCCGAGGACGATCACGGTGTCGGGCACGCCGAGGTCGACCAGCCGGTGGGCGAGCCGGGTGAAGTGGCCGTCGAAGTCGCCGCGCGCGCCCTCCTGGATCAGTTCGCGTACGTCGCGGTCGGGGACGCGGTCCTCGTTGTGCTCCTGCATCGGCACGTTGAGGACGAAGAGCCGGTCGGGCTTCGCGCGTTTCCAGGCGGCCCACGGCTGGAGCAGCCCGCCGCTGCCCTCGATGCCGGACCAGTCGTCACCGGGCAGATACGTATGGCCGACCGTCGCCTCCGTACCGCCGAGCCAGGATTCCAGGGCGCCGATCCGTGCTACGCCCTCGGCGCCGGAGTCGGTGAAGGCGCCCATGGGGGCGTACGAGGCGCGCGGCGGGGGCGTGGGCGTGGACCCGGAAGCACCGGCGGGACCGTTCGAGCCGTCAGGGCCGTCAGGGCCGTTCGATCCGCTGGCGCCGCTCGATCCGTTGACGCCGTCCGGGCCGCCCGGTCCCGTGGCGCCCTCCGCGCCGACGGCACCGGCGAGCGCGGTGACCAGGCGGCGGCCCGCGCCCGGCGGGTCACCCGCGATGCCGGACAGTCCTGACACGATCAAGGCGGCCGACACGAATCCGACGCCCGCACCCGTCAGCCACTGGCGTCGGTTGGCCATGGTCACTCCTCGTTCGCTGTCCGCTGTGCGTGGTGCGTGGTGCGGTGACCGCCGTGCGACCGCACGGAAATCGGACTCCTAACGATCAGTCATAACGTATGAGTAATAAGCGCGCCCCCTGACGTAGACCAAAAGCGGTTCCCACGACAGTTCCTACCCGGCCTCAAACAACCTGGCGGTCCGTCAATACCGGCACCGGGCCGATCGCGATATCACTCGGGCGGATGAAATTCCTTGCATCGCCCACCGATTATCCGGGTGACTCACCCCTACGGCGGCATGATGAGCCGCGGAAACGGCCGGAGGAGAGGAGTGTGTCGGACATGAGCGAAGCCATCGAGAACGGCAGCGGAAAACACTCACGACCCCGGGTGGCGACGCGACGGCGGTTGATCAGGCGCGGCATCACGACCGTGGCCGCCGTATCGGGGACCACCGCGGCGCTGCGTCCGATGCTGGCCGCGAGGCAGTCGGACACCGCGGTCGCCGAGCCCGCCGCCGGGTACGACAGCGCCGCCGCCGGGTACGAGCCCGCTCCCGTGCCGGGCGCGGGGGCCGCCCTCTTCGACGAGGTCTACCGCGGGCGCCGCATCCAGGGGTTCAGCTCCGCGCGGGACAGCGGCGTCGACATCCGGATCGACGGGCGCCCGCTGCACGTGATGCGGCGTGTGGACGGCAGCTTCATCAGCATGGCCAACCACTACCAGCCCTTCCCCACCGCCCTCGGCACGGCCCGCGGCGCGGTCGACGTGCTCGGCCGCGCCCAGCTGTCCACGACCGCGGAGCACCACCACTGAGCGCCGTCCACGGGCGCCCGCACTGAGCGCCACCACTGAGCGCGGCACCACGCGCCACCACTGACGGCTGAGCGCCGTACGACCGCCGAGGGGTCAGTTCCTGTGTACACGCGAATGAATCAGCGGCATCTGACCAGCAGCCAACGCTCCCGGTTCGTCGAGGCCGTGCTGGAGCTCAAGCGCGTGGGCGGCTACGACAAGTACGTCATCACGCACGGCAAGTACTTCGCCGCCGACGGCGAGAGCGGGCTGCGGGTCGCCCACATGGCGCCGACCTTCTTCCCCTGGCACCGCCGGTTCCTGCTCCAGTTCGAGGCCGATCTCCAGATGTTCGACCCGGGCGTCACCATCCCGTACTGGGACTGGACGTACGACAACGCGCAGAGCTCTTCTCTGTGGGGCCCGGACTTCATGGGCGGCAACGGCCGCGACAGCGACGGCCAGGTGATGACGGGCCCGTTCGCGTACCAGACCGGCGACTGGCCGATCAATTACGGGGTCACGCAGGAGAAGTACCTGACCCGCAACATGGGGCGGCCCGACCGGCCGATCGTGCTGCCGACGAAGGCGGAGCTGGACAACGCGCTCGCGATGCCGGTCTACGACGTCGCGCCGTGGAACTCCGCCCCGTCCACCAAGGGCTTCAGGAACAAGATCGAGGGCTGGACGGTCAGCGACACCAAGGGCGGCTACCTGCACAACCGGGTCCACCAGTGGGTCGGCGGCCACATGATCGGCGGCACCTCGCCGAACGACCCGGTGTTCTGGATGCACCACGCCTTCCTCGACCTGGTGTGGATCCGCTGGCAGCGGCTGCACCCGAAGTCCGCGTACCTGCCGTCCATGCCGCTGTCGGCCAAGGACCCCGAGCACGGCCGCGTGATCAGCAGCAACGAGCTGATGCCGCCGTGGAACGAGAAGCCGTCGGACTACTTCGACCACCGCTCGTTCTACCGCTACGAGGAGAGCTGACGCGCTCGCGCCGCGGGTGACGGGCCGCGGGTGACAGGCGGAGGGAAACGCGCCGAGGATGACGGGCCGAGGGAAAAGAAAACGGCCTCCCGCACACAAGGTGACGGGAGGCCGCGGTGGCGCGGAATTACCACTCGCCGCCGTCGTGCCCGGAGACGTTGGCGCACTGGTTGCCGAACGCCGGGTTCAGCAGGCCGATGACGTCGACGGTGTTACCGCAGACGTTGACCGGGACGTGCACGGGCACCTGGATGAGGTTGCCGGACAGCACACCCGGCGAACCGACAGCGGCACCCTGCGCGCCGGAGTCGGCAACAGCCATACCGGCGCCGGCGGCCAGAACGGCACCCGCCGCGGCGGTGACGGCCGCCGCCTTTGCGATACGCGACATCAAGATCTCCCTGAGACGAAACCCAACCGCAAATACCTGCGGCGTTGACGCTGTGCGCAACGGGGGGAGATCACGAATAGTCACGCATGTTGGGCTGAATCGGTGACGGCGTATCAAAATAGGCCAAAGGGGTGAGCGCTGTTCGCGCTCACCCCTTCGGGTGTCACATCCGGCCGGAGCACGGCTCGAAGCGCCGCTCAGGAACCCTGTGAACCACGGCTCCGGCTACGCCCGGCGCTCGGTCAGAGCGGCAGGCCGGGGGCCGAAGGGAGGCCGCCGGGCAGCGACGGGAGGGCGGGCAGACCGGGCAGGTTCGGCGCCGGCAGGCCACCGCCGAGGACGGTGGCGACGACGACGTTGACCAGGCCGGTGACGACGGCCGTGGCGGCGGTCAGCAGCCCCGCCGGGTCACCGGCCGTGGACGCCTTGACCAGGTTGTCGACGGCCGTCTGGAGCGCGGTGAGGGCGTCGGCCTTCAGGTCCCGCGTGGCGGACGGCTTGGCCGACGGCTGCGTGGCGACCTTGCCCGAGGGGCTGCCGAGGCTCGGCACCGCGGGGGCGGCGGGAGCGGCGGGAAGAGCCGGCGCGGCCGGCGCGGCCGGAGCCGCGGGAGCCGCAGGGGCAGCGGGAGCCGCAGGGGCGGCAGGAGCGGCGGGGACGGCCGGCGCGGCGGCCTTCGCCGCGTCGATCGCCGACTTGGCCCCGGCGGCGTCGGCGGTGATGGTCTCGGGCTTGACGGTGCCGGGCTTGGCGAGCACGTCCTGGACCAGTTTCGTGACCGGGGTGAGCACGCCTGCCACGTCTCCCAGTGACTTGGCCTGCGCGAGCAGCGCGGTCGCGTCCGGCGCGGCCGGTGCCGTCACGGTGCCCGCGGGCTTGGTGTCTGCGGGGGTGGCGGCAGCGGCGGTCGTCGTGAGCGCGCCGCCGGCGATGGTGGCGACGAGCGCGGAGGCGACGACCACGCCGGTGATCCGGTGGGTACGCATGGAAAACAGTTCCCTTCGGTGGTGAACAGCTACGCCACCACCGTGAAAAGCAGACGGTATTACCGCAACTGCTGAGAATGGCCGCCGCCCACGAGGGTGGCGGCGCGAACTGTGTGAACTGCGGATTTCCTGTTTTCAACCGCTGCCGATCCACATCACCCTGATGGGCCGTTAGGGTGCGTACGCGCGGCCGACTTCTCCCCTAACGGAGGAATCCGGGAGCCTCGGGTCGCCCGCGGAGGTGATATCCGCCCCGGCCGGGCTCTCCCGGCGGTTAGGGTCCGGCGCATGAGCCAGACCAATACCGCCCTGAATTCCGCCCTCCAGCGCCGACTCGGCACCCTCGTGGTGATTCCGTGGGCCGGTGAACACCATGAGGACGGCCGCGACATGCCGTTCCTGATGGCCTATTCGCTCGGTGACGGGCCGGACGGCCCGGAGTCGGGGCAGGAGGCGGCGCTGGCCGTCGCGGAGGAGGTCGGGCTGCCGGTCGGCGGCGCGATCCTCGACGTCAAGCAGGCGCCGAACGTCCCGGTGAAGGTGCTGGTCGAGGGCGGCAAGGCCGTGCTGACGATGCCGTACCTGCACGCCGCGTGCCCGGTGCCCGAGCAGTGGGTGGCCGCGGCGCAGGACCGGGGCGCGGTGTACTTCATCCTCGCCACCCGCCCGTGGCCCGAGGCCAAGCCGGGCACCCCGGTGACCGAGGAGACCCTCCAGGGCTTCGCCGGGGACACCGACGTCCTGGGCACCGCCGCGCACTGCCTGGTGCCGGTGGGCACCCTCAAGGGTTAGAGCCCGACACTCGCGCGCAGGGGCGCCCCGCCGGACCGGAGAAGTCCCGCGGGGCGCCCCTGCGTGTGGTGGGTCTGTGCCTACGCGCCCGCACGCGTCCCGTGCGTACGGCGTTTGGCTCGGGTCAGTGGACCAGGTCGTTGGCGGCGGTGACCGCGTCGGTGCCCGCCTGGGCGACGTTCTTCACGTCCTGGACCTTCTGGTCGACCTTGTAGTCGCCGAGCACGCTGGCGGTGGCGCCCTTGGCCTGCTCGCCCGCGGCGCTCGCGGTGATCGCGGTGCTGCTCAGGGTGGAGCCCAGGTCGGCGGACTGCTCGGCGGCCATGGCGGCGGGGGCGCCCGCCGCGATCAGGAAGGAACCGGCGGCGGCGGTGGTGAGGATTCGGCTTACGTTCATGATCGATACAACGCGCGAACCGCCCGCAGGGCACGCGGACCGTACCGGTCCTGGTCGGCGCGGGACCGCGGGCCCTCCCGCCGCGCGCGCCCCCGCTGTTGCACTGGCGTGACAACGGCAGCACAGGAGACGGACGTTGCGGGAGCACTCTTTGTGTCACCGGCACGAACAGCCGGAGCCGGCCGGAACAGCGGGACACCGCCGCGAGCGGCCGGAGAACGCCGCACCGCATCCGTTCCTGGGGGGAACCCGATATGTCCGTTCGTGCCCGTGGCCGTCGCAGCACCGCCGCCGCCATCGCGCTCACCGCCGGGATCACGGCGGGTGCCGCCCTGCTCCTGTCGGCCTGCGGCCCCGCGGACGGCACCGCCTCCGACCCGGCGCCCTCGGCGACGAGCGGCGCGAGCGGTCAGCCCACCCCCAGCGGGAAGGGCGGCAGCGGCGGCACCGGGGGGAACGCGGGGGACGACGGCGCCAACGGCTCGGGGGCCAGCCCGGTGGGCAGCAGCACCAAGCTCAACGGCACCGCGCACTCCGGTCTGACCATCAGCGACGGCACCCGCTATGTCGTCATGAACGGCACCCGGGTGGACTTCGGCACCGAGGTCCGCGACCTGGCCTGGTCGCCGAACGGCGCGAAGGCCGCCTTCATCGACGGCGACGGCGACCTGGCGGTCAGCGACCCCGACGGCAGCGGGCGCGTGATCGTCGCCAGGAACCCGGGCGACCAGAACTGGTCGCACCCGACCTGGCAGGTGCGCGCGAAGGACCCGCAGAACGGCCTTCCCGCCCTCGACAACATCCTCTTCGCCGGCCGCCGGGGCGGCACCGCCCGGCTGTACGGCGTCCCGGCCACCGCGCACGGCGGCACGCCCAAGGTGCTGAGCCTGAACCACGAGTCGGACGAGAACGTGAAGCCGCTGCCCCAGACCGGCAACGTATGGCCCAGCTCGGCGGGGAAGTACGGCACCGCCGTCTACGCCAACACCGGCGACGGCAACGTCTACATCCGCGACGACTACCTGCGGCAGCAGGGCTACGCGCTCACCCCGGGGTCCGAGCCCGCCATCGGGCCGACCGAGGACGACGGCATCGTCTTCGTCCGGTCCGTCGGGGGCCACGACCACCTGTTCCTGGAGACGCCCCACGACGGCGCGCCCGTGTACAAGGACCTGACCCCGCAGGCGACCACCGACTACACCGAGCCCGCCTTCGAGCCGAACGGCAGGACGGTCGTGGCCCGTACGCCCAACGGCATCGTGCGGCTGCCCGTGGACGGCTCGCAGGCGCCGGTCAAGGTCTCCGACTACGTCGGGCTCCCGGCCTACCGCGCCTGAGCCAACTCGGCCCGCAGCGCGTCCAGATGGGCGTCGGCGGTGTCGTGCGGCAGGAATTCCACCACGTCGACGAAGCGGAACAGCACCTGTGACGAGGTGACCGCGAACTCGTAGTCGGCGAAACCGACGACGGCGCCCAGCGTGCCGCGCACCGCGCCCCGGACGACATGAGCGGTCATGTCGTCCGGGTTCCGCGCGTCCAGGCCGCGCCGCGCGTTGGGCCGCGCCAGGTACGGGCAGACCATCGAGGCGTAGAGCATGCAGGCGCGGTGGCCGGGCCCTTCGAGGGTCGGCGCGAGATTGCGGTACGGGCGCCCGGCGGCCAGCGCCTCGCCGATCGCGGCGCTCTCGGAACCGCCCACCACCCGCCACACCGGGCCGCGCGGCATCAGCGTGTCGCACACCGAACACAGCCGCTGCCGGGCGCAGTTGGCGCTGCGGTCGTAGTCGGTCAGCGCGAACTGCGGCTGGTCGTCCTGCCACGGGGTGATCGCGGGCACCGGGTAGCCGCGCGGGTCGCGGGGCCTGACCTCGACGGTCGGCGGCATCGGCACGGAGTCAAAGCGCACGGCCCATCCCTATCAGGCGGAACGGTCCCTGCGGAACAGCCGTCCGAACCCCGTCCGCCGCCCGCCCCTGCCGGAATCGGTATCGGTTTCGGTATCGCTATCGCTATCGGCGGCCGTAGCCCTACCCGTATCCGTATCCGCGCTGTCGTCCGTGCCCGTACCGACGGCCCGCGCCGCGTGCCAGTCCGCCACGACCTTCTCGACGTCGAACAGGCCGAGGTTGAGGGGCGGTCCCTCCGGGGGGCGGCGCAGGGCCTCGCGGATGCGGTCGTTGATCTCGGTGAGGATCTGCCGTACCTGCCGCTCGGAGCGCGCCCGCGCTATCGCGGCCGTCGCGTCCTCCGCCGCCTTGCGCAGCACGAGCGTCGGCGGCAGCGCGGACAGGCCCTCGCGGTGCATCTTGCCCTTGATCCACCACAAGTCGTCGTACGGGGTGTCCAGCGAGGCCAACGGCTTTCCCGCGCCCGGCAGTTCGGCGAAGTCGCCGCGCTGCTCCGCCTCGCGGATCTGCTTGTCCACCCACGTCTCGAAGGAGACACCGGCGGGTTTGCGGTCGGTCATACCTCGCTCCTCACGTGGGCGCACGCAGCGGGTGGCGTACGTACCAGGTTACGGCCGTGCCCGCGCGGCCAGCAGGGCGACGTCGTCCTCGGCGGCGGAGGGCGCCAGGCGGTGCACGATCCGGGCCAGGAGCGCGTCCAGCGGTTCACCGTCGGGCGGGAGGACGAGCGAGGCCAGCCGGGCGAGCGAGGCGTCGATGTCCTCGGTACGGCGTTCCACCAGCCCGTCGGTGTAGAGCAGCAGCGTCTCCCCCGCGCGCCACGGCACGTACACCGTCTCGTACGTGCCCCGCAGGTCCGCGCCGAGCGGCGGTCCCGGCGGTACGGCGAGCAGCCGGACACGGCCGTCGGGGGTGACGACGGCGGGCGGGAGGTGGCCCGCGCTGGCGAAGAAGCAGCCGCCGCGCGCCGGGTCGGCGAGGCCCAGCAGGCAGGTGCCCGGCCGCTGGGCGCCCGCGGCGGCCAGCAGCGCGTCCATCCGGCGCAGGACGCGGTCCGGCGCGTCGCCCTCGCCCGCGACCACGCGCAGCATCGAGCGGTAGTGGCTCATCTCGACGGCCGCCTCGACGCCGTGCCCCATCACGTCGCCCATGGCCAGCAGCGTCACGCCGCCGGGCAGCGCCAGGGTGTCGAACCAGTCGCCGCCGACCAGGTCGGTGGCGCCCGCCGGGAGATAGCGGGTGGCCACCTCGACCCCGGGGTGCGGGGCGCCGGGCGTGGCCAGCAGGGCGCGCTGCAACTCCACCGCGATGCCGTGCTCGCGGGTGTAGCGGCGGGCGTTGTCGAGGCTGATCGCGGCCCGGTCGGCCAGCGCGCGGGCGATGGCGGTGTCCTCGTCGTCGAAGCCGGGCGAGGTCCCGGCTCTGATCAGCGTGACCGTGCCGATCCGGTCGCCGCGGGCGCTCAGCGGCACGACCAGCACGGAGTGGATGCCCGCGGCGCGGTAGGCGGCGACCCGCTCGGCGTTCGGCGCGGAGTGGGCGATCTCCTCGTCGCGCGGCAGATTCTGCACCACGGGACGCCCGGTCTCCAGGCAGGTCGGGATCGCCGAGCCGCGCTGGTAGACCACGTACTCCCCCGGCGTCCCGAAGATCCGCACCCGCTCGCGCAGCGCGGGCCGCGCGGCCATCGCGGCCCTGCGCAGCCGCAGCGCGCCGTCCGGCGGGGGGCGGCGGCGGGCGCGCGGGCCGCTGTCCAGCACCTCGACGGTGGCGGTGTCCGCGATCACCTCGACCAGCAGGTCGGCCAGTTCCTGGCAGGTCGGGTCCATCTCCAGCGTGGAGCCGATCCGGACGGCCGCCGCGTCGAGCAGCAGCAGCCGCTCCTTGGCCCGTTCCAGCTCGCGCTGCGCCTCGTGGTCCTCACTGACCTCGATGATCACCGCGCCGATCCCGCCCACCCCGCCGTCCCGGCCCTGGAGCCGGTGGTACGTGCACTGCCAGTAGCGCGTGGTGTGCGGCGAATCGGCCCGGGTCTGGCCGCTGGAGAGCAGCTCGCGCGGTGTGCCGTCGGCGAGCACCATCCGCAGGACGCCCTCGCCCACGTCCACGCCCGGCACGGTCTCGGCGATGGTCCTGCCGATGTGCGCGGCCGCTTCGACGCCGTTCATCCGGGCGAGCGCCGGATTGACGTACCGGTAGCGCAGGTCGGGGCCGAGTACGGCGACACCCGCCGCCGTCCCCTCCAGCAGCGCGCGCCACAGCGACTCATCCGCGTTCACCTGTTCCACAGTGCACGCAGGGTGGCGGGGCCGCGAATCGGGACGGCGGAGGGGCCGCACGGCGGCCGTACCCACGGGGTCGGGGGGTCCGGGGATTCGGGGTCCGGAGAGGCTCGGCGGGGCCGGGGGCGCGGGGTCCGGAGAGGCTCGGCGGGGTCGGGGGCGCGGGGTCCGGAGAGGCTCGGCGGGGTCGGGGGCGCGGGGTCCGGAGAGGCTCGGCGGGGTCGGGGGCGCGGGGCGCGGGCTGATATAACAGCGCTGTTAGATTAGCCGCCCGGCGCTTCGACGGTTGAGGCGTCGCGCCCGTCGAGAGGAACGGACCGCCATGACCGAGGCGCAGCGGAGCCACCCGCCGATCGAGCCGTACGACCGGGGCATGCTCGATGTCGGCGACGGGAACCTCGTGTACTGGGAGACCTGCGGCAACCCCGAGGGCAAGCCGGCGCTCGTCGTGCACGGCGGCCCCGGCTCGGGGTGCAGGCCGTCGCACCGGCAGGACTTCGACCCGGAGCGGTACCGGGCGGTGCTGTTCGACCAGCGCGGCTGCGGGCGCAGTACGCCGCACGCGAGCGACCCGGCGACCGACCTCACCCACAACACCACCGACCACCTGATCGCCGACATGGAACGCCTGCGCGTCCACCTCGGCATCGACCGCTGGCTGCTGACGGGCGGCTCCTGGGGCTCGACGCTGATCCTGGCGTACGCGCAGCGGCACCCCGAGCGGGTCTCGGAGATCGTCATCAACGGCGTCACGACCACCCGCAGAGCCGAGATCGACTGGCTCTACCGGGGCGTCGGCCGCTTCTTCCCCGAACAGTGGGCGGCCTTCCGCGCGGCGGCCGGTCCGGCGTCCGACGGCACGGGGTCACGTACGGCGCCCGGCTCAGCGACCGGCTCAGCGACCGGCACGGCGTCCGGCTCAGCGACCGGCATAGCGACCGGCATGGCGTCCGATACGGCGGGCGGCATCGCGGGCGGGCTCGTCGCCGCGTACGCGCGCCTCACCGAGGACCCCGATCCGGCCGTACGGGCCAGGGCCACCGCCGACTGGTGCGCGTGGGAGGACGCGGTGCTCTCCCTGGAGCCCAGCGGCTCCGCCCGCCCGTACAGCGACCGCCCCTCCGCCGCCCGGCTCGCCATGGTCCGGATCTGCGCCCGCTACTTCTCGCACGGCGCCTGGCTCGAAGAGGGCGCCCTCCTGCGCGACGCGCCCCTGCTGCGGGGCATCCCCGCCACCCTGCTCCACGGCCGCCTCGACCTCAGCTCGCCGCTCGACACCGCCTGGCACCTCGCCGCCGCCTGGCCGCAGGCCACCCTCACCGTCGTGGACGACGCGGGCCACAAGGGCAGCGCCACGATGTCCCGCCACGTACGGGACGCGCTGGACGGGTACGCGCGAGCGGTCTAGGGGCGGGCCCGGTCAGCCGCGTACGGGGACCGTCGAGGTGGTGAGGAGCTGACGGGCCTGGCGCTCCGGGGTCTCGGGCGGGACGACGAGCAGGTCGCAGCGGCCGACGCCCCGGCAGAGCAGGCACACCGAGTCGCGGTGGCCGGTGGTGGTGGAGCGGTGGATACGGAGGGTGTGGCCGCCGAGCAGCAGGGCGGAGGGCCCGTCGAGCCAGTTCGCCGCGTCGAGGGTGATGTCGGTGATCCGGCCCCAGCGGCCGTTCAACGCGGCGAGCAGCGGCGGCAGTTCCTTGGTCACGTCACGGGTCCGCGGCCACCAGGCGCCGTCGATCCGTACGGGGCTGCCGCCCGGGTGGATCAGGGACAGCCGGGCGGGCGGCCCGTCCCAGACCGGCAGGGCGCAGGCGGGCAGCGGCGGCGGTGTCTCGGTCGCGGTGGTGATCGTCATGGTGTCGGCCTGTCTCCGGACGGTTCGTCCGGGGTGGTGGGTGGTGCCAAGCGCGTGTTCGGGGCGGGCCGCGGCGGGCGGGGCGGCGACGGCGGACGTACGGGCGGCGGTACGTCGTCGGCGGCGGTCCCCTCGGTGACGTCCGTGCCTCGGCTGACGTCCGGGTCCTGAGTGGCGTCCGCGTCCTGGGCGGCCTCGGTGACGCCGGTCACGCCGGTGACCTCGGCCGTCCCGGTGCCGTCCCGTACGCGCTCCTCGCCGCCGACCAGGCGGAGCTGGAAGGGGCCCGCGTCGGGGAAGTGGACGGTGTCCACGGTCAGCCGCAACCGGGTGCCGCCGTCCTCGTCCACCACCGGGCGGCCGGGGGGCGGCTGCTCGGTCGCGGCGAAGCGGAAGCGCAGCACCTGCGCGATCCTGCGGGCCGCCTCCGGGGTCGCGGCCACGATGCTGACCTCGGCGAAGCCGGGCGCGGGCAGCGCCCGCTCCGCGCCGCCGGAGCCGGAGCCGGAGCCGGAGCCCGAGCCCGAGCCGGTGGCCGCCGCCGCGTCCCGCCCCGCGTCGTCGCGCCCGGCCCCGGTACGGCCCCGCGGCGGCCCGGCCGTACCCGCCATGCGCGGATCGGCCCCCGTCCCCGCACCGGCCGCGCGCGGCTCACCCGACTCGTTCTCGCGCGGGGACATCAGGCCGCCCGCTCCGGCCGGGCCAGCCCCGCGGGACCGCCCTCGGCCTCCCATGCGGCGTCCGCGCCGCGGTCGGGGTCGGCCTGGGCCATCAGTTCGCTCGCGGTACGGACATTGGCCGGATCCGCCGCCGCGGCCATCAGCCGGGCCGCCGTCGCCGCCGGGGTCTGCGGCGGGACGATCAGCAGATCCCAGCGGCCCGTACGGTACGAGAGCACCAGCAGCTTGTGCGGGTCCTGCTCCTCGACGAACCAGCCGACATGCACCACGTGCCCGGCGACCGGCACCTTCTTCGGCACGGTCGGCCAGTACAGGGGGTTGACGGTGACCCGGGTGATCCGTCCCCACAACAGGTCCAACGCGCCGACCAGGGACGGCAGTTCGAGGGAGAGGTCACGGGACTTGGGCCACCAGGCACCGTCCAGCGGCCCCGGTCCGTGGCCGAGCTCGGCCGAACCGATCCGCAGGGCGCTGACGCCGGGCGACAGCGAGAGCCGCGGCGCGGGGGGCGCGGGAGGGGGCCGCGGGACCGTACGGACCGCCGAGGGGTGTGCGGAATCCTGAGAGGAGAGCATGGAACAAATCCGTCCACGGGCCCGCTGGAACGGGTCCGGCACCGTCGCTCACCGCGAACGACGCCGACTTGAGTGCCGGTGTACGGAATGCCCTCGGTCCGTTCACCCTACTCCGTCCGGGGTGTCTGGGACGATGATGGAAGGTCACCGTTCCGGACCGCCGGGACACGGGGCCGATGGGGGAGGGAACACGTGGCCGAGGTCTTCACGCGCCGCATGTCCAGATGGCAGGCGGAGCAGCAGCGCGAGGCCGTCGCGGATGTCTACGTCGAGGCGTACCGAGGTGTGCCGGGCCAGGAATTCCACGACCGGGAGGATTTCCTGGGGCGCTTCGCCGAGGCCACGCAGCGGCCCGGCTTCGACATGATCGTGGCCAGCGAGCGGCGGCTGACCGGGGTCGCGTACGGCTACGTCCTCGACCGCGCCGACGGCTGGTGGCGGGACTTCACGGTCGCGGGCACCGACGGCGCGGGGCCCGACGGCACGGACATCGAGGAGCTCACCGCCTCGGGCCAGGTCTTCGCGCTCGCCGAGCTGATGGTCGTGCCCGCCTACCGCAGGCAGGGCATCGCGACCGGTCTGCTCGACCAGCTCCTGCTGCGCAGCGACGCGGCCCTCGTCACCGTCCTCACCGCGCCCGACGCCGACGCCGTCCACGCCCTGCGCGCCTGGGAGTGGACCTACCTCGGCGACACCCACGGCCCCCGCCAGGCATGGAGCCGCCCGCTGCGCCCGTGAGCGTCGCCGCCGCCATGTCCCCTGGCGTCGCTACCGCTTGCGGACGCCGAACAGCGAGCGGCTGATCTCGCGGCCGAGCTGCGTACCCATGGAGCGGGCGAGGGACTTGAACGCGCCGCTGTGGACGACCTGTTCGACGATTCCGGCGTCGGCGGGGGCGCCCTTGGCGGAGGAACGGCCGCTCTTCGGGGCGGTCTTGGGCGCGCTCTCGGCGGCTTCGGCCCGCGCGGCGGAAGCCGCTTCGGCGGCGGCCAGCTTCTCGTAGGCGGACTCGCGGTCGACCGCCTCGGCGTACCGCCCGTACAGCGGCGAGGACTTGACGGCGGAGTCGAGCACGGCCGCGTCCACGGGACCCATCAGCGACTCGGGGGCGCGCAGCCGGGTGGCGGCCACCGGCGTCGGCGCGCCGTTCTCGCTGAGGACGGTGACGACGGCCTCGCCGGTGCCGAGCGAGGTGAGCGACTCGCCCAGGTCGTAAGCGGAGTTGGGGAAGGTGGAGACGGTGGCGCGCAGCGCCTTGGCGTCGTCGGGCGTGAAGGCGCGCAGGGCGTGCTGGACACGGTTGCCGAGTTGGGCGAGCACGTCGCCGGGGACGTCCTTGGGCGTCTGCGTGACGAAGAAGACGCCGACGCCCTTGGAGCGGATCAGCCGTACGGTCTGGGTGATCGCGTCGAGGAACGCCTTCGAGGCGCCGTTGAAGAGCAGGTGCGCCTCGTCGAAGAAGAAGACCAGTTTCGGCCGGTCGAGGTCGCCGACCTCGGGCAGGTCCTGGAAGAGGTCGGCGAGCAGCCACATCAGGAAGGTCGAGAAGAGCTGCGGCTTGTCCTGCACGGCGGGCAGCTCCAGCACGGAGACCAGCCCGCGCCCGTCGGACGCCGTACGCAGCAGCTCGCTCGTGTCGAATTCCGGCTCGCCGAAGAACGCGGCGGCGCCCTGCGCCTCGAAGGCCGTCAGGGTCCGCATCAGCACCCCGGCCGTCGCCGACGAGATCCCGCCGATCTCCTTCAGCTCCGGCTTGCCCGCGTCGGAGGTCAGGAAGGCGATGACCGCCCGCAGGTCCTTGAGGTCGTACAGCTCGAGGCCCTTGGTGTCGGCGTAGTGGAAGATCAGGCCGAGCGACTGCTCCTGCGTGGTGTTCAGGCCGAGCACCTTGGACATCAGGACGGGGCCGAAGGCGGTGACGGTCGCCCGTACCGGGATGCCGGGGCCGAGGCCGCCCAGCGCGTAGAACTCGGCCGGGAAGCCGGTGGCCGTCCAGTTCTGGCCGACTTCCGCCGCCCGCCGCTGGACCTTCTCACCCGGTTGGCCCGGCGCCGACACGCCGGAGATGTCGCCTTTCACGTCCGCGAGGAAGACCGGGACGCCCTGCGCGGAGAGCTGTTCCGCGACGAGCTGGAGCGTCTTGGTCTTGCCGGTCCCGGTGGCGCCCGCCACCAGGCCGTGCCGGTTGAGCATGCCGAGCGGGATGCGGACCGGCGCGTCGGGGTGGCACTCGCCCTCCCAGAGCAGCGCGCCGAGGTCCAGCGCGGGGCCGGTGAAGGCGTAGCCGCGGGCGATGTCGGCGGCGGGGGACGGCAGTGTCGGCCCGGACAGTGGGGCTGATGGCCCGGACAGTGGGGCTGTCGGCCCGGACGGCGCGGGAGTCGTCCCGGACGGTGGGGCTGTCGGCCCGGACGGTGCGGGAGTCGACCCCGGTGTCACGGCCGCATCACCCGTGACGGCCTCACCGGCGGAACTATTCGGCTGGGGATCGGTCATCACATGCTCCCGATTCATACGACGATGAGGCTTTTGCCACCATCGCACCCCGGCAGCGGTGCTGCGCCCGGACAAGCCGGGCCGGTAGGCTTTCCGTGTGATCTTCAAGCGCATCGGAAACGGGCGGCCGTACCCGGACCACGGCCGGGTGAGTACGCGCGAGTGGGCCGACGTCGCCCCACGTCCCGTGCGGCTGGACCAGTTGGTGACCACCAAGGGACAGCTCGACCTGGAGACACTTCTCGCCGAGGATTCCACCTTTTACGGCGACCTCTTCGCCCATGTTGTGAAATGGCGGGGCGACCTCTATCTCGAGGACGGACTCCACCGGGCGGTACGCGCCGCGCTCCAGCAGCGCCAGGTGCTCCACGCCCGGGTCCTGGAGATGGACTGACAATCCGCTTACGCTGCGCTCATGAGCATGCTGACCCCCTCCGGTATGGGCGGGAAGTACCGGGTCACCGGCAAGCAGTACCCGAGGATGCGCCGCCCGCGCCGCCGCGGCCGTGTCGTCACCGCCGTGCTCGCCTCGGTCGTCGTGCTCGGCCTCTTCGGTTACGGGGCGCTGCAACTCGTCCATGTCTTCCGCGGGGACGACAACGGCGACACGAAGGCGAACGCGGCACCGCAGAACCGCCCCTGCGTCACCGTGGCCCCCACCGCCCCCACGGGTAAACCGGCCCCGCTGCCGCAGCCCGCGGGCGTCACGCTGAACGTCTTCAACGCCACCGCCAAGGGCGGTCTGGCCAAGACCACGGCCGACGAGCTGGCCAAGCGCGGCTTCAAGGTCAACAAATTCGGCAACGCGCCCGACCCGTACGACAAGAAGGTCGGCGAGTCCGCGCTGATCGTCGCCGGGCCCGCGGGCGAGGCGGCGGCCCGCACGGCGGGCACCCAGGTGGCGGGCTCGACCGTGAAGATCGACCCCAAGCGGACCGACAAGACCGTCGATGTGATGATCGGCACGGCCTTCACGGCGCTTTCCGGTCCGACCGACGTGGCGAAGGCCCGGATCGTGGCGGCGAACCCGCCGCCGCCGAAGCCGGTGTGCGTGACGCCGAGCCCGAGCGCGTCGGGGGGCGCCCCCGGCAAGACGGGGGCCACGACGAAGGCGGGCGCGCCGGCGAAGCACTAGCCGCCGCGGCGGGTGGCGCCTTGGCGGGTGGCGCTTGCGCGGGTGGCTTGGCGCGGGTGGCGCTTGTCCGGACCGTTCAGCCCTTCCGGGGCGTCCGCGACACGCCGGGTCGGGCCGGGCCGATTGTCAGCTCACCGTGCCGTACATCCGGTCGCCCGCGTCGCCGAGGCCGGGCACGATGTAGCCGCGCTCGTTCAGCCGCTCGTCGACCGCGGCCGTGACCACGGTGACCGGCTTGCCCGCCAGGGCGCGCTCCATCGACTCGACGCCCTCGGGCGCGGCCAGCAGGCACAGCGCGGTGACGTCGTCGGCGCCGCGGTCGATCAGCAGGTCGATCGCCGCCACCAGGGTGCCGCCGGTCGCCAGCATCGGGTCGACCACGTACACCTGCCGTCCCGACAGGTCCTCCGGCATACGGGTGGCGTACGTCGCCGCCTCCAGCGTCTCCTCGTCGCGGACCATGCCGAGGAAGCCGACTTCGGCGGTGGGCAGCAGCCGCACCATGCCGTCGAGCATGCCGAGCCCGGCGCGCAGGATCGGCACCACCAGGGGGCGCGGGTAGGAGAGCCTGACCCCGGTGGTCGGGCCGACCGGGGTGCGGATGTCGACCTGCTCGGTCCGCACGTCGCGGGTGGCCTCGTAGGCGAGCAGGGTGACCAGCTCGTCGGCGAGCCGCCGGAACGTCGGCGAGTCGGTGCGCTCGTCGCGCAGGGTGGTGAGCTTGTGCGCGACCAGCGGGTGGTCGACAACATGGAGACGCATGAATATGACTGTATCCGCCGGGTGGGGGGTGCGTCGCCAGTGCGATGAGCAGCCCGGCTCCGCGCACCTTCTGCGCCTGGCGTGGGGTAAACGGCGCGAACGAGGGAAACTGGCCAGATACGCCCGGTGTGCCTTCCGGGTGAAGCGAGCCCCAGGGATGGTGCCCGAGATGCCGGAGCCCGACCGAGCAGCCGAGCGAGCAACCGACCGAGCCATCGACCGTGACGCGGATCGCACCGACCGCACTCCGGATCGCGCCACCGACGGCGCCCCCGCCGACGCTGCGGACCGATCTGAGGACCGATCCGCGGACCGTACTGCCGACCGATCCGCTGACCGGTCCGCGGACCGGTCTCCCGGCCGTTCCCCCGCCCGCGACACGGACATCGAGCGGCGCCGCAAGCGCGCGCTGTTCCTGCGGGAGCTGAACGAGGCAAAGGAGCTGCGCGAGCGGGTCCAGCCGCGACGCGCCCGGGTCGCCCGGCTCCGTCAGCAAATGCGGATGCGCACCTTCCGTTGGTGACCGCGCCGCGCGGGTGACCGGGTACGGATCACGTATACGCCGGGTACGCGCCGCGTACACAGCGTGACGGATCAGTACCGTACGGGTGACCGTTCCGGGCCCCCGATGGCCGGACTTTCCAGAGAAGTGACGAAGACCTGGCACGTCGCGGTGCAGAAGACCCTTCGCAACGCCCCGGTTTCTGCCACGATGCCGAGTGGGTGGGGCCAACGGAAGTCGAAAGCGGCCCCCATCCGGTCCGGACGGCCTGAGACCCTGTGGGAGAGTCACGGTGTACTTCGCCGCACTGCTCGCGCGCACCGAGGACGGTTGGCAAGCGAGCGAACCCGATCTCGACGATGTGGAAACCCTCGCCGATCTGAGCGATCTGGCCCGCGCGGCCGGCGACGAGGAGGAAACGGTTCTGGTCTTCATCGAACAGGAGGACGCCTGGTTCGGCGTCATCCGTGTGGACGGTGAAGAGGATCCCAGGATCTATGTGTCCGACGCGGCTGCCGCCGCCCGCAGTTCGTACGGGGAGATCCTGCTCACCGACGAAGTGCTGGGCCGCGACCCCGAGGACCTGGACGAACTCGTGGACCTCGACGGCACCGAGGACGGCGAGGACGACGAGACCGAGGACGCCGTGGCGGGCCCCTCGGAAGACCATGTGCCGACCGGTCCGCTCGGCGAAACCGACATCCTCACGGATCTCGGCATGAGCACCAGGGAACTGCTGGCGCTCAGCGGTGACGGCGCGCTGACCGGTGAGGCGCTCGGCGAGATCGCCGACGCGCTGGGGTGCGGGGACGTGCTGGAGGCGGTCCGCTGACAGACCCTCTGAAGGACCCCTGGGTCGCCGCGATGCGGCTGGCCCTTGAAGAGGCGGCACAGGCCCCGCTCACCGGTGACGTACCGGTGGGCGCGGTCGTGCTGGCCCCCGACGGCACGGTGCTGTCCCGTGCCCGCAACGAGCGCGAGGCCACCGGCGATCCGACCGCCCACGCCGAGGTCCTGGCCATCCGCCGCGCCGCCGCCTCCGTCGGCGGCTGGCGCCTGACCGGCTGCACCCTCGCGGTCACCCTCGAACCGTGCACCATGTGCGCGGGCGCGATCGTCCTCTCCCGGCTCGACCGCGTCGTCTACGGCGCCGCCGACGACAAGGCGGGCGCCGCCGGTTCCCTCTGGGACGTGGTCCGCGACCGCCGCCTCAACCACCGCCCCGAAGTCATCCCCGATGTCCTCCCCACCCCCTCCGCCGCCCTCCTCACCCGCTTCTTCCGTACAACCGATTTCTGACCACCCCCCCGCGTGGGCTAGGATCTCTCTCGGTAGCGTGTCCGAGCGGCCTAAGGAGCACGCCTCGAAAGCGTGTGAGGGGGCAACTCCTCCGTGGGTTCAAATCCCACCGCTACCGCCATGAACAGCGAAGTTGAGGGGCCCGACCGCACTGCGGTCGGGCCCCTCAACGTGTTCGTCGGAGGGCCGTTCGCCGGGGAACCCTTCGTGGCCGTTACTCGTCGTCGTAGCGCTTGAAGTCGCTGGTGTCGATGGTCCAGGGGCCGAAGGGGACCTGGTCGCCGAAGACGTAGGGGAGCACGGTGGAGTAGTGCGGGCCGCTGGAGCCGGGGGCGGGGTCGGCGTAGGTGAAGACGAGACCCTTGCGAGGGTCGATGAGCAGGTAGAGCGGGATGCCCATCGCGGGGTAGTCGGCGGCCTTCTCGACGTAGTCGTTGTCCGGGTTGGACTCGGAGACCACCTCGACCACCGCGAGCAGGTCAGCGGGGTCGACTGTCGGTTTCGGCTCTTCCAGGATGTCGAGCGGGAGGACGACGGCGTCCGGTCGGCGCATCCGCCCCACCGCCGGGTGCTCCACTTCGGCACCTGACTGGGCGACGATGTCACGGTCCGGATGCGTGGCCGGGAGCTGAGCGTTCAACTGGCGGACGACGCGGGTGGCGATGGCCTCGTGGCGGTTGACCGGGCTCATCATCACGACGACCCCGGCAGCTCCGATCTCGATCGCCCAGGCACCTTGCATGCGGTCCGCCAGCGGCCAGAGCTCCTCCGCGATCTTCCGCATACGTGCGTAGACCTGCGGGTCCGCTGCTTCGGTCACGACTCCTCCGTACGGTGGGTTCAACCGGCACCCGAGCCAGTGAAGCGCCTGCAACCGACTGACGCGGTTGCTCCTGCGAGTCTGCATGCCACCGCGGCCATCGCCAAGGCGGACTTGCCCCGGCCTGCGGCGTTCCGGGACCGGCCGAAGAACAACGATCCATGAGCGCATGGCTCCCAAGCCGCGCCGCGCGCCTGTCGCCCCCCCAAACGGCTCTACCTTCTTGATCGGGTTGATCGAGCCATTCGTAGGGTTGGGTCGCCCAGGGGTGACCAGCGGTGAGCCCGCGCTGCTGCTGGCGCTGCTGGTCAGCCACGGCCAGGAGGTCCTCACCCGCGTGGTCAACCGCCTGCGCGGCACCCCGCTGTCCATGTTCCCGGCCCTGGAGAGGGCCCTGGACACGGCCAACACCGGTCCACTCAGGCTGCTGACGGGCTGCCAGACTCCGCATGCGATCCGCCGTGCCGGGGTCACTCGGCTGGCGATGGCCCTCAACGAGCATGTTGTCGAGCTGGACAAGCTCATCGAGGACCGGTTTCGCGAGCACGAGCTCGCTGACATCGTGCTGAGCGTCCCGGGCATCGGCACGACTCTCGGAGCCGAGTTCCTCGCCGCCGTCGGTGGCAGCCTGGACAGGTTCGACTCCCCAGACGCCTTGGCGGCCTTCGCCGACGTCGCCGCGGTGAAGGCGCATGGAAGAATCGACGTATGCAGTCTTTTTCCGCCAGCCCCGACAGTCTGAGCGGACCCCTGCCCCTCCTTGACGACGAAGGGACGAGCTGGATTCTTCATCGCAAGCGGCTTGACCTGCGCATCGTCCGTCGGCTGGTCAAGGACGCCACCACACTTGTCCTCTGGGGAGACATGGGCGGTATGAGCCCCCGGCTCACGACGGCGGCCGAACGTCCCCTGCTCTGGGACCGGATCAAAGACGAGTACATGGGCCCCGGCGGAACATGGTCGACCGGCCGCTACCTGGCTCACGAGTTCCGCGCCGAGCCGGGACACCGCATGCTCTACGTCGAGGACCACTGCTGAGCTCCGCGCGCGGCGATTGAGTCGGAACCCGTTTCCGCGAACGGAGTCATCGACAACAGCAGTAGGAAGCTGGGACATCACTGCTCCCGAGCCTCACCTCTTCAGTGACCAGCGGTTACTCAATAAACCCGGCCCGCTCCCCGGTAGAATCGGAGCCATGCCCTCCCCCGTGAACGCCACGACCGGCGAAGGCGCGCCGCGGTGGCCGGCGGGGTCGACGCACGACGAATTCCTCGCGGTGCCGGGTGACGCGGCCCGCGCCTCGCGCCCGCACCGGCGCAATCCCCAGGCCCTCGAACCCGGCGACGGCGAACCGAGGTTCGGCCTCTTCCCCGACGTCCTCCCGCGCGGCCTGCCCGCGACGGAACCGACGACCCCCCGCCCGTAACCGATGCCCGCCACCTCGGAGCGCCTGGTCTGGTACGTGTCGTACGGCTCCAACATGTCGCTGGCGCGCCTGCGTTGCTACCTGACGGGCGGCACGGCCCAGGACACCGCGGACGGCGGCGGGCGTACGTATCCCGGTTGCCGCGACCCGCGGATGCCGGAGCGCTCGGTGGGGATCGAGCTGCCGGGGACGGTGTACTTCGCCACCTGGTCGCCGGTCTGGCACGGCGGACGCGCCTTCTACGACCCGCTGGCCCCCGGCCGCGCCTGGGCCCGCGCCCACCTCCTGACCCTCGGTCAGTTCTCGGACATCGCCGCCCAGGAGATGTACGCCGCCCCCGGCCACGACCTCGACCTCACCCGGGTCCTCGCCGAGGGCCGCGACCGCCTCGGCCCTGGCCGCTACGAAACCCTCCTCCACCTCGGCGACCTCGAAACCCACCCCCTCCTCACCTTCACCGCCCCCTGGCACGCCCCCGACGCCCGGCCGGTCCCCCCGTCCCCCGCCTACCTCGCCCACCTCGCCGCGGGCCTCCGCGAAGCCCACACCTGGCCCCCCGAAGCGATCACGACCTACCTCGCGGGCCTCACGTCGCGGAGTACGGCTCGATGAGCGGTCGCGGATCACGTACTCCGCGAACGATCTCCTCCGGCACCCCGGGGCCCTGTGCGTAGTAGCGCCCCTGCGCTTCACCGTGGGCCGACAGCCATCCCGCCCTGACGAGTTCACGGATGTCACGTTGGGCCTGCTGCTCGCTCAACTCCGCGTCCGCCTGGTACGTCGCCCGCCGGACCCGGTTTCCCATCAGGGCCGGGTACAGGGCGTACAGCGTGCGCTCGGGCAGCCCTTGTCGCTCGACGGCCTCCTCAAGCGCGGACCACACCGTGCGGGTGGTCTCGACCTGCCGCTGTACGGCCTGGGCCTGTTGATGGTGGGCGCGCAGGCAGAACCGGACCCAGGCGCGGGTGTCCCGGTCCGGCGTCCAGACCGGGCCGCCGACCTCCGCCAGTACGTCGTAGTAGCGATAGGTGTTGCGGGCCCGGCCCAGCCACTCCTCAATACTGGAGAACTCCGGCGCGACGATCCCTTCCCGCGCCAGGACCAAGGTCTGGAGCGCGCGGGACATCCGGCCGTTTCCGTCCGCCCAGGGGTGGATCGCGACGAGATTGAGGTGCGCCATCGCGGCTCGCACCAGAGCGGGCGCTTCCAGGTCGCCCTCGTTGAGCCAGACGACCAGTTCCGCGATGAGATCCGGCACCGAGTCGGCGTCAGGCGCGGTGTAGGCCGCGATGGTCGGGTCCTCGGGTGAGGTCACGTACACCGCACCGGACCTCCACCAGCCCGGACGTTTGAGCAGGTGGTGGCCTTGCATCATGAAGTGCAGACCGTTGAGCAGACCCTTGCCGTAGGCGAAGTCCGGCCCGGCGTCCGTCAGTCGCTGGATGTACGTCATGGCCTGCCGGTAGCCCTCGATCTCGGCGGAGACCGTCTGGTCGGCCTCGATCGGCGCCTCGCCGAGCATGATGTCTTCGACATCGGCGACGCTCGCCGCGTATCCCTCGATCGTGTTCGAGCCGGCGATCGCCCGCGCTGTCAGATTGCGGCGGAGCTGCCCCTCCCAACGGCGCGGCGTCCGCAGGTGGAGCCGGAGCCGGTCGCGCATCCCCTCGATCTCACCGAGGACCCGCTCATCCACGTCGTCCAGGCCAGGCGTTTCATACAACATGACGCAATGACACCATCATCCCGTCAATACGTCAAACCGTCCCTCAACGCGACCTACCTCGCGGGGCTGGCCGGGGTGGCCTGATCTCGTCGCGCGGGGGGCGGCCGGGGCGGGCGGGGGCGTTCCCCTTGGGGGGCGGACTCCGTACGTTCGTACGGAGTCGGGGTCGCGTTCACCGAAGGGCGGATCGACGAAGACGGCGCGCCGGTCGGTGTGTCCTGATATGTCTGGTGTGGGCGGCACGAGAGCGAAGGTGGGATCGGGAGCATGGACCTGGCTGAGCGGACGAGGAGCCGAGGGCGGGTCCGGCGCGGACACGTACACCAGGGACACGCACACCAGGGGTACGTACACCAGGGGTACGCGCACCGCGGACACGCCCACCGGGGGCGGATCGCGCTGGCCGCGACGGCCCTGACCGCCGCCGCCGTGCTGGCCGTGGCGCCGGGGGCGTCCGGCGCTCCGGGACCCGAGGCCGCGACGGCCACGCCGGTCAAACACGTCGTGGTCATCTTCGACGAGAACGTCTCCTTCGACCACTACTTCGGTACGTATCCGCAGGCCGCGAACACCGACGGCACGCGCTTCACGGCCGCCCCCGGCACCCCGGCCCCGGTGAATCTGCTCAGCGACGGCTCCCGGCTGCTGACGCACAACCCGAACCAGTACCAGCCGCGCCGCCTGAGCCCGTCACAGGCGCTCACCTGCGACCAGAACCACAGCTACACGCCCGAGCAGCAGGCGTACGACGGCGGCGCGATGGACCAATTCGTGCAGCACACGAGCAGCGACAAGTGCTCGGGGCTGTACGGGAGTCCGGGCCTGACGATGGACTACTTCGACGGGAACACCGTCACCGCGCTGTGGAACTACGCCCAGAACTACACGCTGGGCGACAACAGCTTCGGCGACGTCTTCGGCCCGTCCACTCCCGGCGCGCTCGGCCTGGTCTCCGGGCAGACGCACGGCGGCGTCTCGATCGACCCGAAGACCGGCGAGCAGGTCCCGGTGGAGCGGTCCACGACCGTACGCAGCCCCGACCCGACGACCGGGGTCGGCACGGTCGTCACCGACCCGGACCCGGCGTACGACGACTGCTCGGACAACAACCACACCGCGAGCGGCCAGCTCACCGCGATGCGCGGCCGCAACGTCGGGGACCTGCTCAACGACAAGGGCGTGACCTGGGGCTGGTTCCAGGGCGGCTTCGCGCCGACGTCCTCGCCGGGCGGCACGGCGGTCTGCGGCGCGACCCACGCCAATGTCGGCGGCAACGCGTCGGTGGACTACTCGCCGCACCACGAGCCGTTCCAGTACTACGAGTCGACGGCGAATCCGCACCACCTGCCGCCGACGTCCGCCGCGATGATCGGCCGCCAGGACCGGGCCAACCACCAGTACGACCTGACCGACTTCGACACGGCGCTCGCGGCCGGGAATCTGCCCGCGGTGTCGTTCCTGAAGGCGGCCGAGTACCAGGACGGGCACGCGGGCTACTCCGACCCGCTGGACGAGCAGCACTTCCTGGTCCGCGAGATCAACGCGGTCCAGCGGTCGCCGCAGTGGGCGAGCACGGCGGTGATCGTGGCGTACGACGACTCCGACGGCTGGTACGACCAGGTCGCCGCCGCGATCACCAACGGCTCCACCGACGCGGGCGCGGACACCGCGATGTGCGCCGACGGCCCGCCCGCGGCAGGCGGCTACCTCGACCGCTGCGGTCCGGGACCCCGGCTGCCGCTGCTGGTCGTGTCCCCTTACACCCGGCGCGATCACGTCGAGCACGCGCTGACCACCCAGTCGTCCGTCCTGCGCTTCATCGAGGACAACTGGGGTACGGGCCGGATCGGCGACGGCTCCTTCGACGCGACCGCGCACCCGCTCGACCCGATGTTCGACTTCGCCCGGCCCCAGCAGCGCGCGGTGCTGCTGAACGCGGACGGCTCGGTCGCGAAGACCGTGCCGGTACGAGTGGCGCCCGGCCGCAGGACCCCGCTCCCGGAAGGCGCGTCGGGCGGTACGGCGAGCGGTACGACCACGGGTACCAGTAGCGGTACCAGCAGCGGTACGACCACGGGTACGAGCAGCGGTACGAGCAGGGGCGCGGCGTCGGCCGCGGACGCCACGACGGCGGGACCGGATACGGGCGCGCCCGCCGCCTCGGGGCCGGGTGCCCGGCTGACCGGCACGGAGATCGCCGGCGGGTCCGCCCTGGTGGTGCTGCTGGCGGCGGCCGGCGGCACATGGCTGCTGCTGCTCCGGCGCCGCAGGACGTGACAGCGGGCGGGCGGAAACAAAGCGACGGCAAAGCGAGGTCAAGGGGCGGTAAGCCGCGGCAAGCGGCGGCAAGCGGTGCCGACAGGCCGATCCCACGCTCCGGACCTGCCACGAACCCGAGCCCGACCTTCATCTTCTAAGAGGATGATTGGGACAACAGGCCGTCTGATTACGCCATCTGATGGATAGACTTCCGTGATTGCACACTTGTGACCGTCGGTGCGGGCTGCGGGCTGGGGAGGGCAAAGGCGCATGGCGCAGGCGAAGAAGATCACCATGTACGTACTGGTGATCTTCATCCTCTACACGATCATCAATCAGCCGGCCCGAGCCGCTGATCTCGTCCAGGTAGGCTTCCAGGGCATATCGAACGCCGCGAAGAGCATCGGGAAGTTCATGCACGACCTGGCCAACTGACCGGCGGGCCGTCCCGGCCGCTCCGGCGGCGCACCACCAGTACCCAGCGGCACGCGGCGGCATGCCGGCGGCGAGGGAGTCCCATGATCCGGCATCTGGTCCTGTTCAGGCTCAACGAGGGCGTGCGGCAGGACGAACCGCGTGTCCAGGCGGGCGCGCGGGCCTTCGCCGAGCTCGGCGAGAAGGTGCCGGAAACGCTCTCCTGGGAGTGCGGCTGGAACATCACGGACCGCCCGATCGCCTACGACTTCGCCATCAATTCCACCGTCGCGGACGCGGCGGCGCTGACGGCGTATCTCGAACACCCGGAGCACCGGGCGGCCGTCGCGCTCTGGTCGGAGTTCGCCACCTGGGTGATCGCGGACCTGGAGATCTGACCTCCCGGCCGAGCGCACGACGAGCGTTCACGCGCCCCCCGCCGACCGGCGGGGGGCGTTTTTGCGCCCTTTGAGCCCCCTCGCGCGCCACCTCCGCGCACCCTTCGCTCCGGATTCACACCGCCGGACGGGGGACTTCCGGGCCGCCGGTTCGTACAACACGGCAATATGCGGTGCTTGCACAAAGCGGACATGAATTGTGATGCTATGACCGCTTTTGCCGGATGAGTGGACCGATAAGGGGTGTGGTGTGCCGGTGTCGGCCCATACGGCGTCAACAACGTATCCCCGAGGCAGAACCCGTACGCCCAGTGCCAACGCGGCGGACGCGAGAGCGCTCACCCAGGTGCTCTTCGAGCAGATCACCAAGCTGGAGCCCGGCACCCCCGAGCACGCACGGGTGCGGGCCGCGCTGATCGAGGTGAATCTGCCGCTGGTGCGCTACGCGGCGGCCCGCTTCAGGAGCCGCAACGAACCGATGGAGGACGTGGTCCAGGTCGGCACGATCGGCCTGATCAACGCAATCGACCGGTTCGACCCGGAGCGCGGCGTGCAGTTCCCGACCTTCGCGATGCCGACCGTCGTCGGCGAGATCAAACGTTACTTCAGGGACAACGTGCGGACCGTGCACGTGCCGCGCCGCCTGCACGAGCTGTGGGTCCAGGTGAGCGGCGCGATCGAGGACCTGACCGTGCTGCACGGCAGGTCGCCGACGACGGCCGAGATCGCCGAGCGGCTCAAGCTCGCCGAGGAGGAGGTGCTGGCGTGCCTGGAGGCGGGCCGCGCCTACCACGCGACCTCACTGGAGGCGGCGCAGGAGGGCGACGGGGCGCCGGGGCTGCTCGACCGGCTCGGCTACGAGGACCCGGCGCTGTCCGGGGTCGAGCACCGCGACCTCGTCCGCCATCTTCTGGTCCAGCTTCCCGAGCGGGAGCGGCGCATCCTGTTGCTCCGCTACTTCGGCAACCTGACGCAGTCCCAGATCAGTGCGGAACTGGGGGTTTCGCAGATGCACGTGTCCCGTCTGCTGTCCCGGAGCTTCGCGCGGCTGAGGTCCGCAAACCAGCTCGAAGCGTAGCTGAAGAGGATTAAGTCACCTGCACGGATATGTCGACATGGCGCTACAGCGTGTTGCCGACATGTGACATTCTGCGGGTACCGCGTTTGTCGCGAGCCGGCCTCCGGTATTCCAGTGGAGGAACAACCGTCGCTCGCGACACCCGTCCGCGACCTCAAGGGGGTGGCATGTCCGTACAGGTGGGCAGTCCCAAGGTGCTCAAGCCCGACACGGCGACCGCACCGCACGATGCTCTTCACGGCGAGGCCATCGACACCCGCACGCTGTCCCGATCGCTGTTCCTGCGCCTCGCGGAACTGCCGGTGGACAGCCCGGAACGCACCTATGTACGTGACACGCTCATCGAGCTGAATCTGCCACTCGTGCGGTACGCAGCCGCTCGCTTCCGCAGTCGGAACGAGCCGATGGAGGACATCGTCCAGGTCGGCACGATCGGCCTGATCAAGGCGATCGACCGCTTCGACTGCGAGCGCGGGGTGGAGTTCCCGACCTTCGCGATGCCGACGATCGTCGGTGAGGTGAAGCGATTCTTCCGCGACACCTCCTGGTCGGTCCGGGTCCCGCGCCGCCTCCAGGAACTGCGGCTGGCGCTCACCAAGGCCAGCGACGACCTCTCCCAGAAGCTGGACAGGTCGCCGACGGTCGCCGAACTGGCGGTCTGCCTCGGGGTGTCGGAGGAGGACGTCGTCGACGGCCTCGCGGTGGGCAACGCGTACACCGCCAGCTCGCTGGACTCCCCGCCGCCCGAGGACGACGGCGGCGAGGGCACCCTCGCGGACCGCCTCGGCTACGAGGACACCGCGCTCGAAGGCGTCGAGTACCGCGAGTCGCTCAAGCCGCTGCTGGCCCAACTGCCGCCGCGCGAACGGCAGATCATCATGCTGCGGTTCTTCGCGAACATGACGCAGTCGCAGATCGGCGAGGAGGTCGGCATCTCCCAGATGCACGTCTCCCGGCTGCTCACCCGCACCCTCGCACAGCTCCGTGACGGCCTCACCGCAGAGGCATGAGGTGGCACTGACGGGGTGGTGACGACCTGACACCCCGTCAGTAAACTGACGTGATGGTCGCGTTGGTCTCGTACGTCGCGTTGAGGAAGACCCAAGCACTGCTGCGCACCACGGCTCCGGCGCTCGCCGCGCTGGGCCTGCTCGTCATGGCCACCGGCTGCGCGGGCGGCGGCACCACCGGCCATGTCGCGATCGGCGGCGTCGGCCCCTCCCCGAGCGCTCCCCACGACGCCCCCCCGGACGGCGACGTGGTCCTGGTCCCGCTCGACGGCCCGGCCCCCGGCGCCGCGAAGCCGTCCCGTACGCCCTCGGGCACGGACACCGGCACGGGGCCGCGTACACCCTCCTCCGGAGCGCCCCGGACACCCTCCTCGCCCCACGGGACCCCCACGACCCCCGGCGGACCGGCCAGCGGCTCGACGGCCCAAGCGGGCGGCGGCACGGACTCCGGTACGGGACCGGGCTCGGCTACGGGCGGCGGCACGGGTTCAGGGGGTACGAGTTCAGGGGGTACGGGACCGGGCGGTACGGGCTCGGGCGGCGGGTCCGGCAGGGCCACGACGGCGCCGCCGACGGCCGCGCGGCTCACCGTGAGCGCGCCCACGCGTACGGCGGACGCGGACCGCTGGTGCGAGAAGGTCGCCGTCACCTTCACCAACGCCGGGGGTCTGCCGGTGACGGCGGGCACGGTCACCTTCGGCACCCACATCATCGGCGGGCTCGGCATCGACTGGGCGACCGTGGAGACGGCGAAGCCCGTGCCGGTGCCGCTGGCGGGCGGGGCGTCGCGCACCGCCTCCTGGGACCTGTGCGTGGACGCCTGGCGGGTGCCGCTGGGCATGCACATCGAGACCAGGGACGTCACGCTGTCCTGACCGGCGCCTCCTGGCGCCGACCCGGGTCCCGGCCTGTCCCCCGATCCGCCCGTGGACCCCGTGACAGCCCCGACAACGGACCCGTCAAGACCCGTCCACGGACCTGCCCACCGACCTGCCTGCCGACCTGTCCACGGACATCCGTGGCGATATGCCCCCGTTGGCACATCCTGCTGCGTAGGGACGGGCAGGCCGGGCGGTCAGCGCATCGCGAGCGCGACCACTCCGATGACCACGGCCACCGCCACGATCACACCGATCACCAGGCCGACCTTGCTGCGGCCCTGCGCCCGCTGCACCTCGGCGGCGGGCGGCTGCTCGTCGACGAAGGCACGGAACATCTGGGTGTTGCCGGCCGGGTCGTAGTTGTTCTCAGGGTTCGACATGCCGCCTGACCCTAGCGTCTCGACGGAAGGGCCCGCACCCCCGGCCCGCCCGGCGGCCACACGGCCTCCGGCCCGAGCCGTTCAGGCAACCCGGACACGTACCTCTTGGGCGGATACAGGCGTTTCCTTTGCTGAATCTTTGCCGCGATTCCGGGCAAAGAATTTGTCTGGCACAACCAACTACTTTACAGTTGCTTCAGGCAACCAAAGATCACAGCGGACTCACAGGCAGCTCCCGCAGCGGAAGGACAGGTGACCGTCGCATGGCGGACCGCGAGCAGTGCGTGGAACTCGCACACCAGCTCCGCACCACCTTCGTCGTCAGCCGCGAGATCGCCCGGGGGCTGCCGCCCGAGACCCCGCTCACGGCGGTCATGGTGCTCGGCGCCCTCGACCGCCACGGCGAGCTGCGGATGAGCAGGCTCGCCGAACTCCTCGACGTCGACATGTCCGTGACGAGCCGTCATGTCGCCTTCGGCGTCGAGCGCGGCTGGATCGACCGGGCCCCCGACCCGCTGGACCGCCGCTCACGGCTGCTGCGGCTCACCGAACACGGCACGCGGACACTGCGGTCCTCGTCCGACCGGGCCGCCGCCGTGGTCGCCGACCATCTGGCCGACTGGCCGGACGCCGACGTGGCCCGGCTCTCCGAACTGCTCGCCCGGCTGCGTGACAGCTTCGGCGACTGCCGCTCCGCCGCCTCGCGCGGCGGCGCCCACCACATATCGCGCGCCCAGACGGGCTGAAGAGGACTGAAGATGGCAACAACAACCCAGGCCGGCAAGCGGGACGGGCAGGCACCGGAACCGGGCCACGGCGGCCAGGAATCCGCGCCCATGTCGCACCGGCAGATCATGGAGGCGCTGTCCGGGCTGCTGCTCGGCCTGTTCGTGGCGATCCTGTCGTCCACGATCGTCTCCAACGCCCTGCCCCGCATACTCGCCGACATCGGCGGCGGGCAGAGCGCGTACACCTGGGTGGTCACCGCCTCGCTTCTCGCGGTCACCGCGACCACCCCGATCTGGGGCAAGCTCTCCGACCTGTTCAGCAAGAAGCTGCTGATCCAGCTCTCGCTGGTGATCTACGTGGTCGGCTCGATCGTGGCCGGCTTCTCCACCAACCCCGGCATGCTGATCGCCTGCCGCCTGGTCCAGGGCGTCGGCGCGGGCGGTCTGTCCGCGCTGTCGCAGGTGATCATGGCCGCGATGATCTCGCCCCGGGAGCGCGGCCGTTACAGCGGCTACCTCGGCGCGACCTTCGCCATCGCGACCGTCGGCGGCCCGCTGATCGGCGGTGTCATCGTCGACTCCACGCTCGGCTGGCGCTGGTGCTTCTACGTCGGTGTGCCGTTCGCCGTCGCCGCGCTGGTCGTGCTCCAGAAGACGCTGCACCTGCCGGTGGTCAAGCGGAAGGTGCGGATCGACTGGACCGGCGCCTTCCTGATCACCGCGGCCGTCTCGCTGCTCATGGTGTGGATCTCGCTCGCCGGTGAGAGCTACGCGTGGGTGTCCTGGCAGAGCTACGTGATGGTGCCGCTGTCCCTCGTGCTCGGCGCGCTGTTCGTCTACACCGAGACCCGTGCGGCCGAACCGATCGTCCCGCTGCGGCTGTTCCGCAACAAGACGATCACCCTCACCTCGATCGCGAGCCTCTTCGTCGGTATCGCGATGTTCGCCGGCACGGTCTTCCTGAGCCAGTACTTCCAGCTCGCCCGCGGCAAGACCCCGACGATGTCCGGCATCATGACGATCCCGCTGATCGGCGGCCTGTTCATCGCCTCGACCGTCTCCGGCCAGATCATCACACGCACCGGCCGCTGGAAGGCGTTCCTGGTCTCCGGCGCGGTCCTGCTCACCGCGGGCTCCGCGACCCTCGGCCTGATCCGCAACGACACCCCGTACTGGGAAGTCGCCGTCTACATGGCCCTGTTGGGCCTCGGCGTCGGCATGATGATGCAGAATCTGGTGCTCGCCGTGCAGAACCAGGTCTCCGTCGCGGACCTCGGCTCGGCCAGTTCCCTGGTCACCTTCTTCCGCTCGCTGGGCGGCGCGGTCGGCGTCACCGCGCTCGGCGCGGTGCTCGGCAACCGCGTCACGCACTTCGTCACCACGGGCCTCGCCGACCACCACATCACCGGCGCCGGGACCGGCGGCGGCATCCCGGACGTCGAGCAACTGCCCGCCCCTGTCAGGGGGATCGTGGAGAGCGCGTACGGCCACGGCATCGGCGACGTCTTCCTGTACGCCGCGCCCTTCGCCCTGCTCTCCTTCCTGCTGGTGATCTTCGTCAAGGAGACCGCCCTGCGCACCCGCAGCGGTTTGCAGCAGGCTGAGGCGGGTACGGGCCGGGCGGCGGAAGTCGCCGTCGCGGAGCTGGCGGCGGCCGAGACCGGCGCGGCGGACATCGCCGCCACCCAGACGGGTACGCCCGAGGCGGAAGCCGTCCGGGACCGGTCGGGCGACCAGACCCGGTAACCGGGAGGGCCGGTCACCCGGCCCGCAGGAACTCCCGGCCGACTGTCCTGTTCCCACAGCGGAGAGGTCCAGGGCGGCGGACGGGACCGGGTCCCGGAGGACGGCCGGAGCAGGGGACGGCCGAGGCCGTCCACCGGGACCCAGCACGGAGGGCGTGCCGCCGGAGCCGATGTCACGGCACGGCGGCCCGCCCCCTCTCGTCGGACGCCGTTTCGGCGTAAGGCCGCAGGCGCCTGCGGCCGCATCCGCAGGTGCCCGACGTAGGGTGCTGGCATGGCTCCCAACATCGCCACGAATACGTCCGTCACGCTGGATGAGCTGCTGGAGTTCGTGCGCCCGCGGCACCGCGCGATCCTGCTCACCACCCGTTCCGACGGCCGCCCGCAGGCGTCCCCGCTCACCTGCGGGGTCGACGACTCCGGCCGGATCGTCGTGTCGACCTACCCCGAGCGGGCCAAGACGCGCAACGCCCGCCGCGATCCGCGCGCCTCGGTCGTGATCCTCTCCGACGAGTGGAACGGCCCCTGGGTGCAGGTCGACGGCACCGCCGAGGTCATCGACAGCCCCGAGTCCGTCGAGCCGCTGGTCGAGTACTTCCGCAACATCTCGGGCGAGCACCCCGACTGGGACGAGTACCGCTCCGCGATGGTGCGGCAGGGCAAGTCCCTGATCCGCGTCACCCCGGAGCGGTGGGGCCCCATCGCCACCGGCGGCTTCCCGGCCCGGCTGGCGTAGCGCGCACTCCCCGTCCCGTCGGGGGTTTCGACTCCCGCGCCCCGAGCGGTCGTTGCCCTCAGCCGCTCAGGGCGGCGGTCGGGTCGCCGTGCACCACGTCGGCCGCGATGCTCTCCCGGCGCAGGCCGCACGGCACGCGTGCCGCGTACGGCGTGCGTGGGGCGTACGGCGTGCGTGGGGGTACGTCGTGGCCGTCGCAACCGTCGCGCCGGGTTCAGCTAAACATGGGGGGGATTGCGAAGCCGTAAAGGAATGCGCCGGGGGGGGGGGGGGGGGGGGGGGGGGGGGGGGGGTGTGGGGGGGGGGGGGGGAGGGGGGGAGGGGGGGGGGGGGGGTGGGGGTTGGGGGGGGGTTTCGGCACCCATCTTCTGGGTCGTTCGGGG
>NZ_JBVHLD010000027.1:35411-117647 GCF_055559175.1 Streptomyces sp. NPDC024632 | reverse complement strand
CCCCCCCCCCCCCCCCCCCCCCCCCCCCCCCCCCCCCCCCCCCCCCCCCCCCCCCCCCCCCCCCCCCCCCCCCCCCCCCCCCCCCCCCCCCCGGGGCGTGCTAGGAGCTGATGGGCTCGAAGTCCCAGTAGGGGCGGGTGCGGGAGCGGGCCGTCACCGTGTGCGGGTGCTGCGGGCCGAGGGTGGCCGAGAGCGCGGCCAGCGCCTCCTCCTCGATCTTGTCGGCCTCCTGCCGCTTGCGCATGTTGCGCAGGTCGGTGGCGAGCGCGATCCGGCAGGACAGCGTCAGCGGGTGGTCCTTGCCGAGCCGGGCGGTGGCCCGCTCGGCGGTGGCGCGGGAGAGTTCGGCCGCGCTCTCCGGGTCGCCCGCGAAGTTGCGGGCGCCGCTGGCGTTGAGCGCGCAGCCCAGCGTCCACGGGTGGTCGTCGCCGACCGCGCGGGACATGCCGGTCAGCGCGTCCTCGATCTCGATCTGCGACTGCTGCCGCTCTCCGGCCGCCCGCAGCAGCAGGCCGTGGTTGGCGAGCGCGCCGGCGACGAACGCGTGCCGGGCGTTGAACTGCCAGCGGTAGTGCCGCAGTACGAACTCCGACAGCTCCCTGGCCCGGTCGAGGTCGCCGTGCTCCCGCTCGAAACTGGAGTACGTGACCGCGACCCGCAGCGACAGCGGGTCGGTGCTGCCCAGCACCCGCTCGCAGCGCTCCAGCAGCCGGCCCATCAGATGGGCGGCACGCGGCCGGTCGCCCGCCCGGTAGTAGCACTGCGCCAGATTGTGCTCGGCGCGCAGCGTCTGGGGGTTGTCGGCGCCCAGCACGGTGCGGTGGGTCTCGGCGTTGCGCTCCTGCACCGAGGTGGCCTGGTCGTAGCGGCCGAGCAGCCGCAGGTCGTACGCGTAGGAGTTCTCCGAGGAGAGCGTGACGATGTTGCGGGCGCGCAGCAGTTCGCGGCGCGCCTCCAGGATCTCGCCGTCGAGGTCGAGGGCTTCCTGGTAGCGGCCGAGCAGCCGGTAGGTGACGGCCAGGTTGTTCTTGGCGAGCAGGGTGCGGGGGTCCTGCTCCCCGACGAGTCGGGCGTAGCCGCGCTCGACGAACCGGGCCGTTTCCAGGCCCTCGTCGTAGCGGCCGAGGTTGCGCAGGTCCGCGGCGAGACCGTTGGCGGCGCGCAGGGTCAGCAGGTCCTGTTCGCCGCGGTCGGCGCGCAGGGTCTCGAAGGCGTCGCGGTCCAGGGCCTCGGTGGCGACGTAGTCGCCCATGGCGCGCATCATGTTGGCCCGGTTGTTCACCAGGTCCCACAGCCGCGGGTGACCGGGCTCCAGCAGCTCGGGCCAGTGCTTGGCCGTGGCCTCGGCGAGCCGCAGTCCGGCCCGGTACTCGCCCGACAGGTGCAGGTAGCGCAGGCAGTTGACGATCATGAGCTGGATGTCGGGGTTGGTGCTGCGCAGCGCCCCGGACGCCTCCAGGTGCGGGACGATCTCGGCGTAGCGCGGCCACAGCCGGGTGTCGGTGGGGCGGCCGGGGTCGGCGGCGGCCAGGATCTTGCGGACCACCTGGGAGTACAGGTTCTGCTCGGCGGCGGGCATGTCGGCCCGCACCGCCTGGTAGACCAGCCGGTGCATCTGGACGACCTCGGCGCTGCCCGCGGCCTCGTCGTCCTCGGCCTCCGGCGGGTCGGACTGCACGACGGCCCACTGGGCGAGCTTGCTGATCGCCGAGTTCCACAGCAGCGGGTCTTCCATCAGCCCGGTGAGCTGTTCCGGCAGGTCGCGCACGGGCAGGTCGCGCAGCAGCCGGACCGGGATCGGCCCCGGCGCGAAGAAGACGCACAGCCGCAGCAGGTCGACGGCCTCCGGCTTGTCCTCGCGGAGCCGGTTGAGCAGTATCGAGAAGGCGGTGTAGTACGTCATCTGGAAGTCGGCGGCGACCTTGAGGCCGGGTTCGACGTCCGCGCCGTGCCGCAGCAGCTCGATGTAGTCGTCCACCGGCATGGACGAGTCGTTGAGCGCGCCCGCGTTCTGGTCCAGGGCCAGTGCGAGGTCGCCGAGGGCGTCGGCCAGCTTGTCGGCGTCGGCGTCGTCCAGCCGCGGCGCGCGCCGCCGTACGAAGGCGACGCTCTCCGCCCTGCTGTAGACGGGCACTTCGATCAGGGCGCTGTTGTGCTCGGCCCACTCGCGGTTCTGCGAGGTGATCAGTACGTGGCCGGGCCCGGTGGGCACCAGGTCGTGGATGTCCTCGGGCTGGTCGGCGCCGTCGAGGACCACCAGCCAGCGGAAGTAGGGCTCGCCCCGGCGCAGCGCGTCGCGTACCGCGCGCAGCCGTTCGCCGTACTCGCGGCCGGTGACCAGGCCGAGCGCGGGCGCCAGGCCCGCCAGCTTCTCGCGCAGGGTGCCGCGCTCGCTGGCGCGCACCCACCACACGACGTCGTACTCCGGGCCGAAGCGGTAGACGTACTCGGTCGCGATGTGGGTCTTGCCGACCCCGGACAGGCCGTGCAGGGTGGCGACGCCCGCGCCGGGCTCGGCCTGGGTGAAGTGGTTGTGCAGGTCGCCGAGGAGCTCCTCGCGGCCGGTGAAGCGGGTGTTGCGGCGCGGGACACCGCCCCAGACGTCGGGCTGTTCCAGCGGGAAGCGCGGGCCGCCGGAGCCGCTGAGGGTGTCGCTGGAGGAGGCGCGGGAGGGGGTGATGCCGAGCCTGCCGAGCAGTCGCCGCTCGGCCTCGGCCGCGCCCAGGCCCCACAGGTCGGCGGCGCCGAGGGAGGCGACGGCGCTGGGCAGCGCGGCCGGGGTGACGGAGACCGCGGCGAAGCGCTCGCTGTGGTCGGGGACGACCGCGCGCAGCGCCACGTTCCACTCCTCGTGGGTGCGCGGGCCGAGCCGGAAGTACCACTCGCTGAGCACGATCAGCACGCGGCCCTCGGACAGCAGCAGGTCACGTAACATCCGCTCGATGGAGTCCGTGGGGTCGGCGTCCCAGCGTTGCAGCGCCACCTGCTGGCCGTGCCGTTCGAGTCTGCTCGCGATCCACGCCGCCCAGGCCCTGTTGTAGCCCGCGTAACTGATCGTGACGATTCCCGGCCCCCGTGCTGCTGAGGCGGCGTTACGCCCTCCGGCCATGCGTGCGACTCCCTCGTGATACGCGCGTAGTGCTCTGGCGGGTCAGTGGATCGACAGTGAGCCAGGTGCGCCCGACGGCACAGGTGACTTTCGCCAGAAACTACACTGCTTTACTCCCCCGTTGACGTACGGTCATGCCGTTTCGCGCGCCCAAAGACGCCCGTTCAGACCCGCTTTCGCCGCCAGATGACCCGGGCCGTCTCGACGTACGCCGTGGCGCGCGCCAGGTGGCCTTCAGGCGGCGTGTGCCGTCCCAGCCGAGTGTGGTACGCCGCCATGGAGTTGACCAGGGTGCGGCCCTGCGGGGTCAGCCGGTTGGAGCCGAGCAGCTGCGGCAGGACGGCCTCGACCTGGAGGCGGCAGCGGCAGTGCGCGGCCCACGCGGCGTCGCGCTGTGCGGGGTCCGCGGCGGCCAGCGCGACGCCGAGGTGGAAGTCGGCGAGCGCGAGGTGGGCGTACGCGCCCTGGAAGACGCCGTCGAAGGGGCGCGGGTCCTGCCGCCAGGGGGCCCAGTAGCGGGCGGTGTCGTCCGCGGTGTGCAGCGCGGTGACGCCGGCCAGGGCGAGCAGCTTGGTGTGCTGCAACTCGTGGACGAGCGCGGCGGCCATCTTCAGGCCGCCCATCGGCGTACTGCTGAGCAGCGCGCCGAAGGCGTCGCCCAAGGTGGCGCTGTACTGCGCGGACGCGGCGCCGTCCAGCGGCACGAAGCAGTCGAGCAGCGCGGCCACTTCGCGGGCCCGGGTGCCGTCGCCGAGCCGCAGCCAGGGCTGGGCCTCGCGCCAGGCGGTACGCCATCTGGCCCGGTCCTCGTCGGCGAGCCGGTCGGCGGCGGACAGCCCGTACGGGTTGGCGCGGCGGCCCTCCGCGCGGTACGGGTCGGCGTCGTCGATCAGCACCGGGTGACCGTCGGGGCGGTCCTCCTGCGGCCACAGCGCCTGGATCGGGCGCCAGCCGGGGGCGGCCGAGCGCCACACGCCGTCGGTTCCCCTGCGCACCTCGACCGCGTGGCGGGTGCGCTCCTCGGGGCGCAGCCAGAGCCGGTTGCCGTCGCCGTCCACCCGCATCCGGGGCGCGGCGGCGCCGGGCTTGCGCGGGGGGCCCGCGGCCGGCAGCCGGTAGCCGCCGAGCGTCGGCAGCGTCAACAGGCCGTCGCGTACCGGTACGTCGGCGCTGAAGCGCAGGCCCGCGCGGGCGGCGGCGGACGCGGCGAGCGCGCCCAGGTGCGGCAGCGCCTCCGCGGCCCGCGGCGCCTGGCCCGCCACGGTGAGCGCCCGCAGGCTGCGCTCGGCCCACGCGCCGGTCAGCGGGTAGTGCACGACGCGGCGGGCGGCGGCCGGGTCCGCGCGCTCGGCCCGCTCCAGCAGCCGCCAGTCGCCCAGCACGCGCTCGGCGGTCCCCTCGGGCAGCGACCCGGCGGGCGCGGTCCGCACGGCGTCGAGCAGCGCGCGCAGCACCAGCAGCCGCCGCCCGCGCTGGTGGCTGACCAGCAGCTCCAGCGAGTCCGGCCCGCTGCCGGTGCTGCCGAGCACCGGCAGCACCGCGTCGAGCACGGGCGCAGCGGCGGTGGTCACGGCGTCTCCCGCCGTGCGCGGGACGCGGCGGGCGCCGGGGCCGCCGCCTCGGCGAGGCGGCGCGCGATGTGCCGGATGAGCAGCGCCATGTCGGCGCAGTAGACCGACGGGTTGCGGAAGCCGGAGCCCTCCCGGTAGCGGTGGACGTAGTGGCCGCCGCCGCAGACGGTGACCAGCGGGCAGGCGCGGCAGGTGGCGGCGAGGGCGGCGAGCCCGGCCTGGCGGGCGGCGACGCCGGGGTGGGCGAGCGCGTCGTCGAAGCTGTTGCGGAAGACGTCGAGCCCGGTGGCGGCGGCCCCCTCGTACGCGGACTTGAGCGAGTCGACCTGCTCGATGCTGCCGTCGGTCTCGATCACGACGGCGGTGAAGGGCTGGAGCCCGAGCCGTTCGACGGGCGACCGGAGGCCGAGCAGCAGCGCCACGCACTCCTCGAACAGCCGAATCCTGGTCTCCCGCCGCTCCGCGCCCCACCAGCGGTCGAAGACGGCGGAGAGCCAACTCCCGTACGGCGCGGGGTCGTCGGCGGACGCGGGCAGTCCCGGCGGCGGCGCGGTCCAGTTGCCGTGCGGCAGCAGCAGGTCCATCCGCGGCGGCCGGAAGGCCAGCAGCGACTCGTACACCTCGACCGGGTCGTGGGCGAGGTCGACGACGCACAGCAGTCCGCCGTACGCCTCGGGCGCGGTCTCGGCGAGCAGCCGCACCCCGGCGGAGGCGGCTGCCCAGGACGGGCGGCCGGCGTGGTCGACGCGCGCGGCGTTGTGGGCGGGCAGGCCGCCGTCGAGGCTGACGCCGACGCGTATACGCGCGTCACGCAGGACGCGCAGCCGGTCGGCGGTGAGCAGGGTGCCGTTGGTCTGCACGCTGGCGTGCACGGCGCAGTCGGCGGGGACGGTGCGGCGGATCAGGTCGACGTCGGCGGCGAGCGCGTCGGCGCCGTTGAGCAGCGGTTCGCCGCCGTGCAGCACCACGGCGACATCGCGCAGACGGTGGGTCGCGGCGTGTTCCGCGATGCGTTCGGCGGTGCGCCGGGTCACCGCGTCGGGGGCGGCGCGGGGGCGGTCCCGCCAGCCGTGGTCGGGGCCCGCGTAGAGGTAGCAGTAGGTGCAGGCCAGATTGCAGCGGCTGTGCGTCTTGAGGATGAACTGCCGCAGGGGGAAGGCCCCTTCGGCCGCCGTATTGCCGGTCCGCGGCCTGTCGTCGGCCGGATGACGCACCACATCACCTCCCCCGTGTACCTCAGGCCGCCCCGTCGGCCCCAGCGGTTGTTCCCGCTGGGCGGCCGGAAGTAAACACCTCGGCAAGGAATTGGCCGTATTCGCCCTGGAGCACGGCCAAAAGCGGCGTTCCGTCAGGAGTTCACGCGATACGGGGGTACGTGGGCGGTGGTCGCGCGCGCCGGTGCCCGGTGCGCCGGGCGGCGTCAGCCGGTGGCCTCCGGCGCGCTGGGGTCGCTCTCGAAGCCCCACAGCGCCTCGCCGCCGGGACCGGCCGCGCGCGCCCGCAGATCGCTCACCAGGGCGGACAGCACCGGGTGTTCGACGGTGCGCAGCGATTCCAGGTCGAGGCCGAGCAGGTCGATGTCGGCGTCCGCCGGAATCCGGTAGGCGGGGGCGTGCTCGGGCGACACCGCCTCGGGAAGGTCCCGGTCGGAAGGTGCCCGTTCGGGGATCGCCCGGTCGGATGGTGCCCGCTCAGGGACTGCCCGCTCGGGGGCTGGCCGTTCGGGGACTGGCCGCTCGGGGACCGCCCTCTCGTCAACAGCCCTTTCGTGAACGGCGCGTTCGGGTAACGCCTCGTCGTGGTGAGCGGGTTCGTCCGGGGGCCGCTCGGCCCCGCCGTACGCTCGGTCGTCCATCGTCGGCCTCAGCTCTCGTCCCGTGGTGGCTCGTGGGGGGATGCAGTTGTCGCGGCCCGGATTCGCGCGGGGTCCTGGCCGGTCGGTCCGAGGCGGCCGGACCGGGGCCGTCCGCCCCGGGCTCAGTTCGTCCGTGTCAGCGCCGCCAGCCGTTCGGCGGTCCGCTGCCGTGCCTCCTCGTCCGCGGCGCCGTCACCTCCGTCGTCCGGCAGCCGCCGCCATTCGGCCTGCGCGGCCCGGTAGGCGTCGGCGGCGGCCCGCGGGCGCCGGGCGAATTCGTAGACCACGCCACGCCAATGATGCGCCAGCGCCGACAGCCGCACCATGGGGCCGGGTTCCGCCGACCGGTCGGCCACCGTGCCCGCGGCCTCCGCGGCGCGGCGGTAGGCGTCGGCCGCCTGGTCGAGGCGCTCACCGCGCTGGGTGTGCGCGTAGCCCAGCCGGTGCGACTCTCCCAACTCGTACCAGATCCGCGCCACTTGCGCCGGGTCCACGGCGGGCTGCACGGCCAGGCCCAGGACGTGCTCGGCCTCGCGCAGGTCCACCAGGTCCTGTTCCGCCCGGTAGCGCAGCACCAGGGCCCGGCCGAGCATCAGCAGCCTGCCGGACAGCCTCGGGTCGCTCTCCGGGGTCTCCATCCGGCAGTCCCGCAGGACCTGCACGGCCCGGTTGACGAAGAGTTCGCCGCCGGGGAGCGCGGAGCGGCCGAGCAGCGCGTCGCCCCATTCGGCGACGATCTCGCTGTACTCGGGGCGGTCGCGCGGGGTCAGACGGCACGCCTCGGCGAACCGCCCGGCCGCCGCCTCCAGTTCACCGGCCGGGCCGCCCTCGGTGTGCCGGGCGACCCTGATCCGGCCCGCACGCAGCAGGATCGAGGCCCGCGCCAGCCGGTCGCGGGTCTCGCCGAGCGCCCGGTCGACCAGCCGCTGCGCCTCCGGCAGCCGTCCGCCGACCAGCAGATGGGCGTCGACCAGCGACAGCAGCGCGGCGGTCCGCGCTTCGAGGGCCGCCTCCTCGCGCTCCAGCGCGTCCAGTCCCGCGGCGAAGTACTCGGCGGCCTGGAGCGCGTAGACCTGCTCGCGCTCCCGCTCCCCCGCCGTGCCCGCCAGCCGCAGCAGGGCGCGGCCGTGGGCGAGCGACAGCGCGCTGGGGCGGCCGTCGGACAGCGGCCAGGAGTCCGCGAACGCCTCCAGCATCCCCACGGTCTCCTGGAGCAGCCCGGCGTCGCCGCTGAGCTGCCACTGGTCCTCCAGCACCCTGACCCGCTCCAGGGTGGCGCCGAGCACGTCCTGCGGGTCGAGTCCCGGGGCGGCGCAGACCGCGCTGAACTCCCGGTCCGCGCGCCGCAGAAGCTCCAACGCGCCCCGCGTGTCCCCGTTCGCCGCCCGCTCGTCCGCGGCGGCCTGGAACACGCGGGCGCGCACCGCGCGGGCCGGTACCGAGCCCGGGTGCGCCGCGGCCGTCGCCGCCGCGTCCTGGGCCTCGCGCAGCAGCGCGGCCCCGCCGCGCAGCCGCCACAGCGTGATGAGATTCTGCGCCAGCTCGCTCCACAGGTCGGGGTCCGAGCCGCGCACCCGCTCCTCGTCCGCCGCGCGGCGCAGCAACTGCACCGCGTCCAGCAGATTCTGGACCATGCCCTCCTCGGTGAAGCGCGCCACCAACTGCCTCGCCCGCTGCACCGCGGACGACGGCTGTCCCGTACCGGCTCCCACGGCCAGCCGGTCGTGGCCGGTATTCCCCGGCAGCGGCATGAAGCGCTCCAGCACCCGGGCGGCGACCTCCGCGAAGGGCTGCGGGGACTCGGCGACGACGGTCGACGCCTGCTCGGCGAGCGCGGTGGCGCGGGCCGCGGTGGCGACGGCGGCGTCCGCGAGCCGGTCCCCCGGCCCCTCGGTGAGCTGCGTGATGGCCAGCGCGGGGAAGTTGGGGCCGCTCTTGCCGAAACGCTGCTCGACGTACTCCGAGCAGTGCTTGAGCACCAGCAGCGCCTCGTCCCTGCCGAGCGGGCCGAGCAGCACGTCCCGTACGCCGTCGGCGAATTCGTACCAGCGGTGGTCGCGCGCGTCGTCGCCCGATATCCGCTTGAGCAGGCCGCTGAGCAGCACCTCCGACAGTTCGGCGGGCCCCGAGTCGGGCAGCATCGTGCGCTGGACGAGCTGCATGACGGGCAGGAAGAGCGGGGCGGCGGCGAGGTAGACGGCGAGCTGGGCGGCGGCGGGCGAGGCGGCCGAGCGGAACCGGCCGACCAGGGCGACCGGCGGCACCGGGGACTGCCGTACGGGCGCCGGGGTCGCGGGCTGGTCGGAGCGCACCCAGCCGACGGCGGCGGGCACGCGGGCCGCGCCGGTGCCCGCCAGCAGCCGCGCCCACGCGCCCAACGCCTCGGCGGTGGGCGGCAGTACGGGCACCGGCAGCGCGTCGCCCGCGGGTGCGGCCGGCACGTAGTGGGAGGAGCCGCCGGTGCCCGAGGAGAAGCGCGGCGGCGAGGCGGGCAGCAGCCCTTCGCCGCGGTGCAGCACGCCGTACGAGACGGGCAGCCGGGTCCGGGCCCACAACCGGGCCGGGAGCGGCTGGAGTACGGCGACCGGGCCGTGTCTGGCCAGCCGGTGCAGCAGCCGGTGCGCCTGCCCCGACCGCCACAGCGGCCCCGCGCAGTCGCTGACCAGCAGGGTCACCCGGCGGCCCGTGGGGTCGCTCAACTGCTCGGCGGAGCGCATCCCGACCGCCTCGGGGTCGAAGCGCCCGCTGACCGCGGGGTCGCCGTCCGGGGTGGCGTGCAGATAGCGGACCTGCACCTCGTGGAAGGCGCCGAGCCGTTCGAAGACCTGGCTCAGCTCGCGGAGCATCCGCTCCCACACGTACATCGAGGACGAGGCGTCCATGAGCAGTTGCATCGAGGCGTCGCCGCGCAGCACCGGCCGGAAGACCGGCAGCAGCAGTCCGGCGGCGCGCGCGCTGTTCTCCGCGGTGGCCGACTCGTCGAGCACTTCGCGCAACGGCCGCGCGGGGCTGCGGTAGCGCTGCAACGGCCGCAGCGCCGACTGGAGTTCGAGCAGCCGGGGCAGCGTCGCCGCCTCGGGCACGGCGACCGACAGCGCGGCGGCGGCCGGTCCCGTACGCGCCCGGCCGGGGGCGCTGACGCCCGGATAGAGCTGGACGAGGCGGTCGTCGTCCGGGTCGGTGAGGCTGCGCGGCAGTACGGTGCCGCCGGGCGGGGTGGGGTCGGTGACGCCGGACAGTCCCGGGTGGTGCGCGCCGCTGCCCGTACCGGCGCCGCCGGGGTCGCGGGCCTCCCCCGCGGCGCTCGCGGGGGAGGTCGGGCGGGACCAGCGGGCCAGCCACAGCGCGTCGGCCAACTCGGTGGGTCCCGGGTCGAGTCCGGCCTCGGTCAGGGCGCCGACGACGGACGCGAGCGGATCGGGCCGCTCGGTGGCGGTGTCGGTGTCGGTGTCTGCGGAGGGTGGTGTCCTCGGGTCGGGCGTCCTCGGGTCGGGGGCCTGCGGGTCGGGTCTCCGGGTGGCCATGGCCGGTTCACCTGGGCCGGTCGAGCCGTTGGATGAGCATGTCCGCCAACCGGCTGCGGGTGGGGGGCGCGGCGTGATGGGTGAGGAAGATCGCGTTCAACAGCTGGTCGGTGGCGAGGAGTTCGCTGCGCGACCGTTCCAGGAAGCGGGTCACCAGGTCGTCGCCGACGGTCGCCGCCTCGTCGCCGAGGTGGGCGCGGACCACGGTGGACAGCCGCTTGTGGTCGGGGCGGCCCAGCTCCAGGTGGATGCAGCGGCGCAGCAGCGGCGGCGGGAAGTCGCGCTCGCCGTTGCTGGTGAGGATCACGAACGGGAAGGCCCGGCAGCGGATGCGGCCCTCACGGAGCGAGACCTTGGCGCCGTCGTCGGTCAACACCTCGACCTGCGGCTCGCGTTCGGCCAGCCGCTCCAGCTCGGGGATGCCGAACTCGCCCTCCTCCATCACGTTCAGCAGGTCGTTGGGCAGGTCGATGTCGCTCTTGTCCAGCTCGTCGATGAGCAGCACCCGCGGCTTGGCGGTCGGCAGCAGGGCGGTGCCCAGCGGGCCGAGCCGGATGTAGCTGCCGATGCCGCCGGGCGGGGCGGTGCCGGAATTCGCCGCGATCTGGGTGTCCTGGAGGCGGGCGATCGCGTCGTAGCGGTACAGCCCGTCCTGGAGCGCGCTGCGGCTGACGATCGGCCAGTGCAGCACGCGGCCGAGGCCCAGTTCGTACGCCACCGCGTGCGCGAGGGTGCTCTTGCCGGTGCCGGGGCTGCCGGTGACCAGCAGCGGACGGCGCAGGTACAGCGCCGCGTTGACCATTTCCAGCTCCTCCGGGCTGGGCCGGTGCATCTCGGCCATGTGCCGGTACGCGCCGAGCCTGCGGGCGGAGGAACTGTCGGGCCCAGGACCCTGCTGGACCAGTGGGCCGCCGTCGAAGTCCCGCCAGGGCGGCGGTTCTGGCAGTCCGTCGATGCCGGTGTGCGGTTCTCCCGTGCCCCGGTAGATGAGCCACTCGCCGGCGGGGCTGGCGTCGGTCATCTCACTCACCTCGATACCTCGTCCTCATGGAGTCTCCAACAGCTCGTCGGTCCCCGGTAGGGGGCGAGTCGGATCGTCGTAGAGCAGGGTGATTCCCACCGACCAGAACGCCTCGGGCACGCCCGCGTCCACCGCCGCGCGCAGGACGGCGAGGGCGCGGGGCAGCCGTGCGGCCGTGCGCGCGGCGCGCACCGTACGGTTCACGCCGCGGTGGAAGTCGCCGCAGGCCGTCTCGGGGGCGACCGGTTCCCTGCGCCACACCGCGACCGGGTAGCCGGAGGTCACCAGGCGGTGCAGCTCCTCGGGGGCGGTCGCGGCGCTGCGGCAGAGCGCCGGCAGCGTGTCGCGCGCGCGGTCGCGCAGCTCGTCGTCGGCCGGGAGCGGGCCCGGCGTACCGTCGTCGCAGTCGAACAGGTCGGCGCGCGGCCGCTGTTGGTGCAGGGTGTGCCACCGGCCGTGCCTGGCCTCGGTCACCGCCGGGTCGTCGTCGGGCGGCGCGTCGGTGCGGCGCACCACGACCGGGCGTACGGCGCCGAGCGCGCGCCCGCCGGGGCCGAGCGGCCAGGTCTCGACGGGGAAGCCCACCAGGGCGCCGGGGACGGCCAGTTGCAGCGGCGCCGGGTAGCCGGGCTGGTCGCAGCGGCGGAACACCTCGTCCAGCGGCTCGCGCAGCCGGACCGGCAGGTCGTCGAGCGCGGTGCCGCGGAAGTCCTCCTCGACGCACTCCACTTCGCCGTTCTCCGGCACGACGCAGACCCGCCAGTCGAGGCGGCCCGGCTCCCAGCCGCGCGGGATGATCTCCAGCAGGGCCTCGGGGCGGATACGGCGGTCCGGCCGGCCGCCGGGGCCCGCGTCGGCCGCGGTCGCGGTGGCCGCGGCCGTACCGCTGTCCGCTCCCTGATCGTCGAGGTCCGTGCCCGGGCCGCCGAAGCCGGTGCCGAGGCCGACGTCCGGGTCCGCGCCGAGTCCGGCGCCGAGGTCGCCGGTCAGGCCGCTGACCAGGGTGCCGCGGGCGCGCAGCCGGGCCTTGCGCTCGGTGACCAGGGTGTTGCGGAACAGCCGGGTCAGACCGATCGCGTCGGCGGCGGTGTCCTGCGCCCAGTGCCACAGGACGCGTTCGGCCGCCTCGTCCGCGGCGCGGGTCCTGTCGGCGGTCGCGGCCTGCACCGCGAACCGCAGCACCGCCTCCAACTCGCTGGTGCCGCGCCGCAGGTCGTACAGCAGGCCCAGGCCGTCCCGCCAGGCGCGCGGCGCGGTCGGCAGGCCCTGCGCGGGGCTGCCGCGGACCGCTCCGACGATGTCCTGGAGGCTCTTCGCGCTGGCGGGCGGCGGGAGTTGGGCGAGCATCCCGAGCAGTGCGGTGCGCTGGCCCGGGGTCAGGGCGCGGCCCGCGGCGGCGCCGATCTCGCCGTGCGCGTCGGTCCAGGTGACCTCCTGGCCGCCGACGAAGGCGTAACGGTCGGCGTGGTAGAGGTCGTGCGCCGTCATCACGCGGTGGTACAGGTCGGCGGCGGTGCCGGTGGCGGGCAGCCTGCGCAACTCCTGCACGCCGATGGCGAGTCCGCCGTCCTGGCCGGTACGGCGCGCCTTCAGCACCCCGATCACCTCGCCGCGCACGAGGTCCACGACCGGGCCGCCCGAGACGCCGTTGGGCATCTCGTCCTCATTGCCGAGCTTGAGCAGTCCGCCGCTGCCGAGCTGGCCGCTGATGGAGCAGCGGCCGTTGTACGCGACGACCTCGCCGTCCATCGGGATGTGGCCGAAGTACGCGACCTGGTTGGTGGTGTATCCCTTGGCGGTGCGCTCGGTGAGCCAGACGCAGGGGTGGTCGACGCTGTCCAGCAGCCGGATCAGCGCGAGGTCGGGGGACGGCCAGCGGCCGGTGCCGGTGTGGCCCGCCGGTTCCGCCCACTCCACGACGCCGCTGAGCATGCGGTCGCCGTATCCGACGGAGACCTTGCGGCCGGCCGGGCCGCCGCCGTCGCCGCCGTCATTGCCGCCGCCCTCGCCGCTCTGGGCGAGCGCGACGTGCGCGCAGGTGAGCACCCAGTTCGGTGCCACGAAGAAGCCGCTGCCCCGCAGCGGGTAGCCGGGTTCCCGGCCGTGAACGCGTACGGTCGCCTCGCTGACCAGCGGGGTCAGGATCTCGGCGGGGTCGGCGGGCTCGTCGAGCCCTCCGGGACCGCCGAACGCCGTCATCGCGCGCCCCGCCCTAATCGCGGTGCCGCGGCGGCAGCCGTCTGCGCCCCCATCCCACCCCCAGTGACTGATCGTCTCCGAAGGCTAGCCCGCGGCCAGGACCGGCGCGAGGACCTTCGGACATACTCCCTATCCTTGCGGTGTACGTCCCGTCTCGTCCCTCCCGTTCTTCCCCGTCCACCACCGTCCCACCCCGTTCCGGAGCAGATCTTGTACTTCACCGACCGCGGCATCGAGGAGCTCGCCACCCGGCGCGGCGAGGAGGAAGTCTCTTTCGACTGGCTGGCCGAGCGCTTGCGCGAATTCGTGGACCTCAACCCTGAGTTCGAGATTCCGACCGAGCGGTTGGCGACGTGGCTGGCGCGGCTCGACGACGAGGACTAGCCTCCGGCTCGGTCCTTGGTCTTTGTCTTTGCCCGCCCGCCCACCCGTGCGGGTGCTTTTTCGTCTGCGGGTGCCGCTTGTGCCTGGGTCGGTGCCGGTCCGGGGCACCTCCTCGAAATGCGGCTACCTGGTACCTGTGTATCCGGCACCCTCCCTGTCACCGCATTTCTGCGGGGGCACCCCGGCCCGTCCCCTCCCGGTACGTCGGCGTCCGACGGTCCGGTGGGGGTGGTCGGGGAGGGGGGTTCTTTCGGCGTGCCGCCCTGCGCCGGTCCCCCTCCCGGTGAGTCGGAATGCTCGGGCCCTTCCTCCAAGAGCCCAACAAAGCCCCTGCCCACCCCGCCGGAAGGCCGGGGCGCGCAGGGCCCGGGCTCCCACCCACCACCCACCTTCGCCCACCCCGCCGGAAGGTCGGGGCGCACAGGGCCCGGACTCCCACCCACCACCCACCTTCGCCCACCCCGCCGGACGGTAGGGAGCGCAGGGCCCGGGCTCCCACCCACCCCCTCCACCACCACCACAGCGGACCGTCAGCCGCCGACGTACCCGACCCCACCCACCCCCCTCCGCAACGCCCACCGGCAGGCGGACGCCGACGTACCCAAGCCCACCCACCCCCCTCCCGGCCACCCCCACCGGACCGCCGGACGCCGACGTACCCGGAGGGGACGGGCCGGGGTGCCCCCGCAGAAATGCGGTGACAAGAAGGGTGCCGGATGGGCAAGGCCAGGTAGCCGCATTTCGAGGAGGTGCCCCGGACCGGCACCGACCAGGCACAAGCGGCACCCGCAGACGACAACACACCCGCACGGGTGGGCGGGCGGGCAAAAAAGACACCACTTGACTTGTGAGCCACGCGATATATCGTGAATGCACGAGACGCGATATGTTGCGTCCCAAGGCGCACCCGAGGAGGGGCACGATGAGCGGCATGTCGTCGGACCGGACCGTGGCGGAGCCGGAAAAGTTCGTGTTCGAGGAGCCCGTCGACACCCTCTGCGTGCGCATCGTCAACGGCGCCGTGAACGTCGTCGGCACCGACGACGGCCCCGCACGGGTCGAGGTCACCGAGATCGACGGCCCGCCGCTGAAGGTGTACCACCGCGGCGGCACCCTCACCGTGACCTACGACGACCTGCCGTGGAAGGGCTTCCTGAAGTGGCTCGACCCCAAGGGCTGGCAGCGTCACGCGGTCGTGACGCTCGCCGTCCCGCAGCACACCAAGGTCGAAGTGGGAGTCGTCGGCGCCGGCGCCGTGATCTCCGGGATCGCCGGGGAGACCAGCGTCCAGGGGGTCAACGGGGACACGACCCTCGTCGGCCTCAGCGGCCCGGTGCGGGCCAACACGGTCGCGGGCAGCGTCGAGGCCCAGTCCGTCTCCGGCAAACTGCGGATCAACACCGTCTCCGGTGACCTCACCGTGGTCGAGGGCAGCGGCGCCGAGGTCAAAGCGGACTCCGTGAGCGGCAACATGGTGCTCGACCTCGATCCGTCCGCGGGGGCGGACGTCCGGCTCACCAGCGTCTCCGGCGAGATCGCCATCCGTATCCCGGAACCGGGCGACGCGGAGGTCGACGCCAACACCACCAGCGGCCATGTCTCCTGCGCCTTCGACGAATTGCGCGTCACCGGGCAGTGGGGGGCCAAGCGCATCACCGGCCGGATCGGTTCCGGCGGGGCGCGCCTGAGAGCCACCACCGTCTCCGGCGCCATCGCCCTGCTGCGCAGGCCGCCGCTGGAGGACGCGCCCTCGTTCCGGAAGGACATCTGACATGGCGCCCGTCTTCGCCCACGGCCGACTCCGGCTCTACCTGCTCAAGCTGCTGGACGAGTCGCCCCGGCACGGCTACGAGGTGATCCGGCTGCTGGAAGAACGTTTCCAGGGGCTGTACGCGCCCTCCGCGGGCACCGTCTACCCGCGGCTGGCGAAACTGGAGAAGGAGGGCCTGGTCACGCACTCCACCGAGGGCGGCCGCAAGGTCTACGCCCTCACCGACGCGGGCCGCGGCGAGCTGTCCGACCGCGCCGACGAGATCGCGGGCCTGGAGGCGGAGATCCGCGAGTCCGTCTCCACACTGGCCGCCGAGATCCGCGAGGACGTCCGGGGCGCCGCCGGTGATCTGCGCCGCGAGGTGCGCGCCGCCGCGCAGGAGGCGCGTACGCCCCCGTCGCCCAAGCACGAGTGGCGCGAGCAGGCCGCGCGCGCCAAGGAGGAGAGCCGCCGGGCCAAGGAGGAGGCGCGCGACGCCCGCCGCCAGGCCAAGGCCGCGCGCGAGGAGGTCGAGCGGATCGCCCGCCAGGTCCAGGAGCAGGTGCAGTCGCACGTACGCTCCGGCGACTGGCAGGCGGGGCTGCGCGACGGTCTCGCCGAACTCACCAAGGAGCTGGGCCGGTTCGGCAAGGGCATGGACGTACCGACCACGCCCTGGGGCGCGCCCGGTACGCCCCCGGTCTGGGCCGACGCCACGGCCGAGCCCGCCCAGGAGACGGAGGAGGAGACGGAGAGGGAAGGGAACACGTCGGCGACGTCGGACGCGGACACGGAAGCGCCCGAGCCCGCGGACGACGACACCCCGCCGTCCGCCGACCCCTTCCGCGACCTCGAACGCCTGCTGGACCGCTTCCGCGACGACATCCGCGACTCGGCCCGCGACCTGGGCGTCAACGACACCCAACTGCGCGAGGTGAGGCGCCACTTGTCCGCCGCGGCGGCGCACATCGCGGCGGCCCTGCACCTCCCGCCCACGTAACGCGGACCGCTTACACGGTCAGCACGACCTTCCCGAACAGCTCCCCGGCGGCGAGCCGTTCGAAGCCCTCGCGGGCGCGGTCCAGCGGCAGTACGGATTCGATCACCGGCCGTACGCCGCTGGCCGCGCAGAAGGCCAGCAGGTCCCGCAGCTCCTCCTTGGAGCCCATGGTCGAACCGACCACCTTCAGCTCCAGGAAGAAGATCCGGTTCAGCTCGGCGGCGGGCGGATTCTGCCCGCTGGTGGCGCCGGAGATGACGAGCGTGCCGCCGGGCCGCAGCGACTTGACCGAGTGCGACCAGGTCGCCGCCCCGACGGTCTCGATGACGGCGTCCACCCGCTCCGGCAGCCGCGCGCCCGATTCGTACACCGCGTGCGCGCCCAGTTCGAGCGCGCGTTCCCGCTTGGCCGCGTCCCGGCTGGTGGCGTGCACCCGCAACCCGGCGGCGCGGGCCAGCACGATCGCGGCGGTGGCGACACCGCCGCCCGCGCCCTGCACGAGGACCGCGTCGCCCGGCCGTACCCCGGCGTTGGTGAAGAGCATGCGGTACGCGGTCAGCCACGCGGTCGGCAGGCAGGCCGCCTCCTCGAAGGAGAGTTCCTTCGGCTTGGGCAGCACATTCCAGGCCGGTACGGAGACCCGTTCGGCGAAGGTGCCCTGGTAGTGCTCGGTGAGGATGGAGCGGCGCTCGGTGGGGCCGACCCCGTGACCGGTCTGGCCGATCACGGAGTGCAGCACCACCTCGTTGCCGTCCTCGTCGATCCCGGCGGCGTCGCAGCCGAGGATCATCGGCAGGCTCTCCCGGCCGAGGCCCACCCCGCGCAGCGACCACAGGTCGTGGTGGTTGAGCGAGGCGGCCTTGACCGTGACGGTGGTCCAGCCGGGGCGCTCCGACGGCTCCGGCCGCTCCCCCAACTCCAACCCGCTCAACGGCTTGTCGGCGTCAATACGTGCGGCGTATGCGGCATACATGCCGTCGACCCTACGGTCGGTCCCGGCGCCCGAGGAACCGCCACGGCATGTGACGCTCCGCGCACCCCGGGCGGCGGTCAGCGGCGCGCCACCCCTTCCGCCCGCGCGGCGGCGGCGACGGCCGCGGTCACGGCGGGGGCGACCCGCGGGTCGAAGGGCGACGGGATGACGCACTGCGGCGAGAGTTCGTCGGCGACGACGGCGGCCAGCGCCTCGGCGGCGGCGATCTTCATCCCCTCGGTGATGGCCGAGGCGCGCACCTGGAGGGCGCCCGCGAAGATCCCGGGGAAGGCGAGCACATTGTTGATCTGGTTCGGGAAGTCGCTGCGCCCGGTCGCCACGACCGCCGCGTACTTGTGCGCGACGTCCGGGTGGATCTCCGGCGTGGGGTTGGCCATCGCGAAGACGAACGCGCCACGGGCCATCGTGGCGACCGCGGACTCCGGGACCGTACCGCCGGAGACCCCGATGAAGACGTCGGCGCCGTCCAGCGCGGCCTCCAACGGCCCGGTGAGACCCGCCTTGTTCGTATACGAGGCCAGCTCGCGCTTGACCGGGTTCAGGTCGTCGCGTCCGGCGTGCACGATGCCCTTGCGGTCGGTGACGGCGACGTCGCCGATGCCCGCCTCGACGAGGATCTTGGCGATGGCGACCCCGGCCGCGCCCGCGCCGGAGATGACCGCGCGCAGGTCGCCGAGGGTACGGCCGGTGAGCGTGCAGGAGTTGCGCAGCGCGGCGAGGGTGACGACGGCGGTGCCGTGCTGGTCGTCGTGGAAGACGGGGATGTCCAGCCGCTCCTGGAGCTTGCGCTCGATCTCGAAGCAGCGGGGGGCGGAGATGTCCTCCAGGTTGACGCCGCCGAAGGACGGGGCGAGCCGGACCACGGTCTCCACGATCTCGTCCACGTCGGTGCAGGCCAGCGCGATCGGCACGGCGTCGACGCCGCCGAACTGCTTGAAGAGGATGGCCTTGCCCTCCATGACCGGCAGGGACGCCTCGGGGCCGATGTCGCCCAGGCCCAGCACCGCGGTGCCGTCGGTGACGACCGCGACGACCTGGGACTTCCAGGTGTAGTCGTGCACCAGCTCCGGCTTGTTCGCGATGGCGGTGCAGACCTCGGCGACACCGGGTGTGTACGCGAGCGACAAGTCGTCGGCGTCGCGGACCGGCACGGTCGAGGTGACCTCCATCTTGCCGCCGCGGTGCAGGGCGAAGACCGGATCGATGGGGAACGCGTCGTCCGTACCGCTCATGCCGTCCGCACGGTCGGCGCCGTCCGCACTGTCCGCCCTGTCCGTACTGTCCGCATCGGTCCGGGGATTGACGATCTCCGCTGCCACTTTTTGACCCCTTTGTCTGAATGATGAATGAGGGTACTCCGCCCGAAGGGGGTGGAGGTGGGCTCGGCGTCCGCGTCACCAGGTACGAGTGAGCAAGGTGACGGCCGACGCCAGGCGCGCCGCACGCACGCCATGGGCCCCGGATGAGGGGTGAGGACCCGTTCTACCGGAAGTCGGTTCCGGCGACGAGTGGGAATTGATCGGCATGGCCTCCGCGTGGTCCGGCCTTGGTGTGCCGGCCTGGTGGAGGCCCGGGGATCGCCCGTTATCCGATTTTGACACAACGGGAACCCTGCCCGGGGGTGTCCGGATGGCAAGATGCACAGATCACACACGGTGGCGGTACTCGATGGCGTGTGCCATGTCCACTGCACGACCCCCTCACTTCCGCAGGAGGACACAGCGATGACCGCATGTACGACCCGGCGTTCGGCCGCTCTCACTCGTCTCACCGCGGTCGCCGCCATAGCGGTCGCCGGCACTCTGGTACTGACCGGATGCGGCGACCAGACCAAGAAGGACAAGCCCGCGAACACCGTCACCCCTAGTGGGACGGGGTCCTCGGCGACCTCGGCGGTCGCCCCGCTCTTCTCGAAGCTCCCCCAGAAGTACCAGGACTCCAAGACGATCAAGGTCGGCACGGACGCCTCGTACGCGCCGATGGAGCAGACCGAGAACGGCAAGATCGTCGGCATCGACCCGGACATCGCGGACGCGCTGGCCAAGCAGCTCGGCGTCACCTTCACGTTCACCAACGGCAAGTTCGACGGCCTGATCACCTCCATCTACACCGGCCGCTCGGACATCGTGATGTCCGCTATGAGCGACACGAAGGCCCGCCAGGGCGGTCTGGACGACAAGGGCAAGAAGATCGGCAAGGGCGTCGACTTCGTCGACTACTACACCTCCGGTTCCTCCCTGCTGGTGAAGAAGGGCAACCCGAAGGGCGTCAAGTCCCTGGCCGACGTGTGCGGGCAGACCGTGGCCGTCCAGCGCGGCACGATCTACGACGACGCGTTCGAGGCCCAGAAGAAGGAGTGCGGCTCCAAGGGCCTGACGATCCAGAAGTTCGACACCGACTCCGAGGCGCAGACCCGGGTGAAGGCGGGCGGCGCGGTCGCCGACCTCAACGACACGCCGGTGGCCGCGTACATCGCGCAGAAGTCCGGCAACGGCAACGACTTCGAGGTCGCGGGCTCCCCCGCCGACGCCGGTCCGTTCGGCATCGCGGTCAGCAAGGACAACACGCAGCTCAGGGACGCGCTGAAGGCGGCCATGGACGCGATCATCGCGGACGGCACCTACGCGCAGGTGCTGCAGAAGTGGAACGCGAGCAGCGGCGCCATCGCGTCGGCCGCGATCAACGGCGGTTCCTGACGTGGCATCGGGCACACCGACCCCCTTCGAGAAACCGTCGGGCGACACCCCGCCGCAGGACGCCCCGCCCCGGGACGGGGCGCCGCGGGACCCGCTGCGGAAGGACACACGGCCGGCCACGCCGTACGAGGCCATCCGCGCGGTCCCGGTACGGCACTACGGGCGCTGGGTCAGCGCCGTCGTGGTGGTCGTGCTGCTGGGGTGGCTGGTCTACGCGTTCTCGCAGGGTGATGTCATCTGGGGCACGGTCGGGGACAAGGTCTTCGACCAGCAGGTGCTCAAGGGTCTGTGGCACACCGTCCTGATCAGTGTGTGCTCGATGGCGCTCGGCCTGGTGCTGGGCGTGCTCTTCGCGGTCATGCGGCTGTCGAAGAACCCGGTGACGGGGGCGGTGTCCTGGCTGTACATCTGGTTCTTCCGGGGCACCCCGGTGTACGTGCAGCTCCTGATGTGGTTCAACCTGTCGCTGATCTTCCCGGTGATCAACCTCGGGCCGATCTACAAGAACGACACCGTCGCCGTCATGACCCCCTTCGTGGCCGCCCTGCTGGGCCTCGGCCTCAACGAGGGCGCGTACATGGCGGAGATCGTGCGGGCCGGCATCCAGTCGGTGGACGAGGGCCAGACCGAGGCGGCGCACGCGCTCGGCATGACCGGCGGCAGGACCATGCGGCGGATCGTGCTGCCGCAGGCGATGCGCGTGATCATCCCGCCGACCGGCAACGAGTTCATCAACATGCTGAAGACCTCCTCGCTGGTGTCGGTGGTGCAGTACACCGAAGTGCTGCGCGCCACCTCCGACATCGGGTCCGACTCCGGCGCCGTGATGGAGATGCTGTTCGTGGCCTCCGTCTGGTACCTGGTGCTGACCAGCGTGTTCAGCGTCGGCCAGTTCTATCTGGAACGGCGTTACGCGCGTGGCTCGCTGCGGAGTCTGCCGCTCACGCCGTGGCAGAAGGTCATGTCCAACCTGTCCACCCTGCGCCGACCGAAGGTGGCCTGATGAGCGTCCAGCCGATGGTGAAGTCGGAGGCCGTCCACAAGTCGTTCGGCGCCGCGCACATTCTCAAGGGCATCGACCTGGAGGTCGCGCCCCGCGAGGTGTTCTGTCTGATCGGTCCCTCCGGTTCCGGCAAGTCCACCTTCCTGCGGTGCATCAACCACCTGGAACAGATCAACGCCGGGCGGCTGTGGGTCGACGGCGAACTGGTCGGCTACCGGCAGCAGGGCGACCGGCTGCACGAGTTGCGGGACCGCGAGGTCGCGGCCAAGCGCCGGGACATCGGGATGGTCTTCCAGCGGTTCAATCTCTTCCCGCACATGACGGCGATCGAGAACGTCATGGAGGGTCCGGTCCAGGTCAAGCGGGAGCCCAAGGCGGTGGCGCGGGAGCGCGCCGTACGGCTGCTCGACCGGGTCGGCCTCGGCGACAAGGCGGCGAACTACCCGTCGCAGCTCTCCGGCGGGCAGCAGCAGCGGGTGGCCATCGCGCGGGCGCTGGCCATGGAGCCGAAGCTGATGCTGTTCGACGAGCCGACGTCGGCGCTCGACCCGGAGCTGGTCGGCGACGTCCTCGACGTGATGCGGGGGCTGGCCGAGGACGGCATGACGATGATCGTGGTCACGCACGAGATGGGGTTCGCCCGTGAGGTGGGCGACGCTCTGGTCTTCATGGACGACGGTGTCGTCGTCGAGTCGGGTCATCCCCGGGAGGTGCTGGGCAATCCGCAGCACGAGCGCACGAGGGCCTTTCTATCAAAGGTACTGTGACGCGACGCGGGACCACAAGGGGGTACGGGCCTCGGGCCCGTACCCCCTCCGTCGTACGCCCGGCGTCAACTCCCGCGCGATCAGGGCTACTTGAGGCCGAGCACGAGGGCGTCGCTGGGCGAACTCCACACGCCCCGGGCCTCGGAGAAGCCCGCCTCGCGCAGTGTGCGCGCGTGCCATTCGAGCGGCGGGGTGTCGCCGTCGGCGTGCTCGCCGTAGATCTCGAACCGCCTGGCGGTGGGCTCGGCGAGCACCGGGTCGGCGGCGGCGAGCTGCCACCACTGGCTCCAGTCCAGGGCGCCCTCGGCCTTGGCCCGGTCCATCCGGGCGTGCCGCTGCGCGCGGTCGGCCGCGTTGAGGACGGGGGTCGCCGGGTCCGGCATGTGGTCGGCGTTGAGGAAGACCCCGCCCTCGCGCACGAGTCCGGCGAGCTGCCCGTACAGCGTCCGGAGCGCGTCGCTGTGCAGCCAGTGCAGCGCGGTCGCGGTGAGCACGGCGTCGTACGAGTCGTGCGGCAGCTTCTCGGTCCAGCGCGGGTCCTTGAGGTCGGCGGTCACGAGGGTGACCCTGTCGTCCCCGGCGAAGGAACCGGCCGCGATGGCGAGCAGCGCGGGGTCCAGGTCGACGCCGGTGCTCCTGGCCGCCGGGAACCTCCGGAGCAGCCGGTCGGTGATACTTCCGGTACCGCACGCGAGGTCCAGCACCCTGGGCGCGGTGCCGACCAGTGCCTCGACCATGTCCAGCATCACCCGAAAGCGTTCCTCGCGGTCGGGCATGTACCACTCCTGCTGGCGGTCCCAGCTCCGCTGCCAGTCCTGCCAGACACTCTCCGTCGCCACAGCCACACCAGCCTCCGTTTCGTAATACCCTGATAGCCCGTTCAGCCATTACCGAGACTAGACCGCCCCCAGTAAGGACCACAAGTGGAACTGGCTTATTACTCGGAATACGCCGTGCGCCTCGTGAACACCGAGGAGCCCAAGCGCGGCACGGACGCGCTGACCTCGGTCGAGGCCGTACGGGAGTTGATCGGCGCCGGTACGCAGGCCGCCGCGCGGGCGGTCGACGCCGATGTGGCCCGGCTGCGGGCGGTACGTATCCGGCTGCGCGGGATCTTCGAGGCCGCCGACGAGGGCGACGAGGTCCGGGCGGTGGACCTGCTCAACGCGCTGATGCTGGAGTTCCCGGTCAGCCCGCAGATCTCCGGGCACGACTATCCGGACGACGCCACGGGACGCCCCGACTGGCACATGCACCTGGCCGACCACGCGGCGAACGCCGGCGCGTCGTACTCGGCCACCGCCTGCATGGGCCTGGCCGTCCAGCTCACCACGCTCGGCGTCGACCGGCTCGGCATCTGCGAGGCCGCGCCGTGCCGCAACGCGTACGTGGACACGTCGACCAACCGCTCCCGGCGCTACTGCTCCGACCGGTGCGCCACCCGCGCCAACGTCGCGGCCTACCGGGCCCGCAAGCGCCTGGAGAACGACCGGTCGGGCCGCAGCAGCCGCACGCAGGACGCCGCCCAGGAGGCCGCCCCCGCCACCGACCGCTGAACCTCGCCCGGTGGCCGGAACCGGCCCCGCGCACGCGCCATGACCAGCTCGTCGGGCACCGCGCCGAACTCCCGGCTGTCGTTCTCGACGAACGTGTTGTCGCCCAGCACCCACCAGCCGCCCTCGCGCCGCTCCACGGCACGCTTGACGATCAGCAGGTCCTGCTGCAACGGGTGCCGCAGCACCACCACGTCGCCCTCACGCACCTGCTCGGCGCCACTGGCGATCCGCTGGATCAGCAGCCAGTCCCCGTGCAGCAGCGTGGGTGCCATCGACGGACCAGTGACCTCGACCAACTGCCACGACAGCCTGGCCCCCTGCTCCCGCATCCTGCGCCTCCTGGTTCGTTCCTCCACCGACCCCAGAGTGGCACCAGACTTTTGTCCTAAGCCACCTGGGGCACCCGAGAAAACGACTCTCCCAGGGAGTAATCTCCCACGTGGAAAGACGATCACGAGGAAGGACAGCCATGTTCACTCGCCTGTTCGCGCCCAAGGTCAAGGTCAGCGCCCACTGCGACCTGCCCTGCGGCGTATACGACCCTGCCCAGGCCCGCATCGAGGCCGAGTCCGTCAAGGCGGTCCAGGAGAAGTACCAGGCCAACGAGGACGCGGACTTCCGCACCCGTGCCGTTCTGATCAAGGAGCAGCGCGCGGAGCTGGCCAAGCACCACGTCTCGGTGCTCTGGAGCGACTACTTCAAGCCCCCGCACTTCGAGAAGTACCCGGAGCTGCACCAGCTCGTCAACGACACCCTCAAGGCGCTCAGCGCGGCGAAGGCGTCGAACGACCCGGCGACCGGGCAGAAGGCCCTGGACTACATCGCCCAGATCGACAAGATCTTCTGGGAGACCAAGCAGGCCTGACCCCCCGGTTCACCCCGGAGCGTCAACCGCCCGCGCCCGGCCGTCACCCATACGGCCGAGCGCGGGCGTTTTTCTAGTCCCCGTCATCATTCAAGAATGTGGCGTGCGCCACAGCGATGGGCTGTCACATCGTGCCGTCCGGCGCACTCTTATGTAGCGCCGGAGGAAACCGGCACGATCACAGAACGTCCCCGTCCGTCAGGTCCCCCGTACCGGCGGACGGGGGCTTTTTGTCTCGGGGCGCCCGCTCACAGGACGTCGGCCAGCTCCTGGAGCAGCCGCCGCTTGGGGCGCGCGCCGACCAGCACCTTGACCGGCTCGCCCGCGCGGAACAGCAGCAGCGTGGGCATCGACATCACGCCGTACGCGGCCTGGGTCGCCGGGTTGGTGTCGACGTCGAGCTGGACGATCCGCAGCCGGTGCGACTCCTCGGCGGCGATCTCGGCCAGCACCGGGGCGATCATCCGGCACGGCGGGCACCAGTCGGCGGTGAAGTCGACCAGGACGGGCAGGTCGGAGCCGAGCACCTCGGCGGCGAAGGTCGCGTCGGTGACGGCGGGGACGGATGTGGCGGTACTGGTCATGGTGAATCCCTTTCACTGACGGACAGTTCGCACATCGGCTCGGCGGCGTTCCCCACCCCGCCCGGCCCGGCCTCCAGCTCCGCGCGGGCGAGCTGGGCGGCGACCTGGGCCCGTACCTCCTGGAGCCGGTCGACGACCGCGTCCAGCTCGGCGAGCTTGCGCCGGTAGACCTCCAGCGAGGCGGCGCAGGTGTCCCCCGCCGGGTGCCCGGCGCGCAGGCAGTCCACGAACGGCCGGGTCTCCTCCAGGCCGAAGCCGAAGTCCTGGAGCACCCGGATCTGCTCCAGCAGCCGCAGATGCTCCTCGTCGTACGACCGGTACCCGTTGCCCGACCGGTCGGCCGGCGGCAGCAGGCCCAGGGACTCGTAGTAGCGGAGGGTCCGGGTGGTGGTGCCCGCCCGTTCCGCGAGTTCGCCGATGCGCATACGGACGACGTTAGACCTTGACGTACGCGTCAAGGCCAGGACGATTTCCGGCCGCGCTGGCAAAAAGTTCCAAGATTTACGTCCAGGTGGTTGCTTACTGCCAGTCCGGCTCGACAGGCTGCGCGGAGCAGTTTCTTGACGTACCCCCGACAGTTTTGCCCCGCACACCCCCGCACACGCCCCCGAACACCCCCGGACGACAGCCCCACCAAGCAGACCCACGCACACGCGAGGAGCACGGATGCACCGCCCGCTCAGACAACCGCGCAGCCGCAGAACCCTCACCGTGGCCGCCGCGCTCTCCCTGCTGGCCGGCCTCTCGGTGACCGCCGTCACCACGACCTCCGCCACGGCGGACGACCCGCAGACCGCCCGGCAGGCGGAATTCACCGCGGCGGCCCACGAGTTCGGCGTACCGCTGCCCGTACTGGAAGCCGTGTCCTTCTACGAGACCCGGTGGGAGGCACACGCCGGGCAGTCCAACGCCGAGGCCGGATACGGCCCGATGAACCTGACGAACCTCACCGCCGGGGACCTCGACGCGGACGGCCTGACCACCCAGTCGCCGCGCTACGCCGACCTGTTGAAGGCCCCGGCCGAGCACACCGCCGCCGCCGCGGCCGGACTCCTCGGCACCGACACCGCCGCCGTGCAGAGCGACGAGACCCTGAACATCCGCGGCGGCGCCGCGCTCCTCGCCTCGTACGCCAAGGGCTACGGCCACGGCAGGCTGCCGCGTGACATCGACGGCTGGTACGCCGCCGCCGCCCGCTACAGCCAGTCGACCGAGAACAAGGTCGCGCAGACCTTCGCCGACGGCGTGTGGGACACGATGCGCGGCGGCGCGACCCGCACCACGCAGGACGGCCAGCACATCACCCTCGCGCCGACCGGGCACCTGCGCCCGAACCGCGACGACGTGCGCAAGCTGGGCCTGAAGGAGGTCACTCCGCCCAAGAGCTCTCGGAAGCCGGAGTGCCCCACGTCGCTGAACTGCGACTTCATACCCGGCGCGTACACCCTGCTCGACCCGTCGGACCTGGCGGACTACGGCAGCCACGACCTCGCCGACCGCCCCCACGGCAACCTCGACGTCCGCTACATCACGCTGCACAGCACCGACGAGACGTACGACGGCACGCTCGACCTCTTCCGCGACCCGACCTACGCGGCGGGCGCGCACTACGTCGTCCGCTCGCAGGACGGCCACGTCACGCAGATGATCCCCACCAAGGACATCGCGTGGGACAGCGCGAACCGCTCCTTCTACCAGCACTCGATCGGCATCGAGCAGGAGGGCTGGGCGACGCACGGCGCGAGCTGGTACAGCGAGAACCTGTACCGCTCCACCGCCCGGCTCGTGCGCTACCTCGCGGCGAAGTACGACATCCCGCTGGACCGCGCGCACATCCTCGGCCACGACAACATCCCCGGCGGCACCGAGAGCGGCGTCGCCACCCAGCACTGGGACCCCGGACCCGGCTGGGACTGGGAGCACTTCTTCGACCTGCTCGGCGCGCCGATCCGCGCGACCGCCAAGCCGGGCAGCGCCGTCGTCGCCATCAAGCCGGGCTACGCGCGCAACAAGCAGACCACCACGTACTGCGACGACGTGCAGGGCTACAAGCAGTTCCCCGGCCCGTACCGCGCCTTCGACTGCCCGGTGACGTCCACCGACACGCCGTCGAGCTTCGTACCGCTCCACACCGCGCCCAGCACGAGCGCGCCGCTGGTCGCCGACCCGTATCTGCACCCGGACGGCAGCGCGGGCACCACCGCGATGAACGACTGGGGCGACAAGGCACCGGCCGGTGAGCAGTACGTCGTCGCCGAGCGCAGGCCCGGCTGGACCGCGATCTGGTGGGGCGGCACCGAGGCGTGGCTCCAGGACTCCGCGCAACACCCGGCCACCGTCCCGGTGAAGGCGTCCCGCATCGTCCCCAAGGCCGGGAAGACCTCGATCCCCGTCTACACCACGGCCTACCCCGAAGCCTCCGTCTACCCGGCGGACTTCGTGGCCTTCGAGGGCGGCGTCGCCCCCCGCGCCCAGCTCGCCCGCGCCAAATACACCATCCCGGCCGGCCAGTCCTACGTCTCCGCCGGCCCCGCCGAGTACACCGACTCCTACTTCGCCATCTACTACGACGGCTCCGCCCCGTACGACCAGCACGATTTCGTCGGCACGACCAAGGTGTACGAGATCGTCTACAACCACCGCGTCGCCTTCGTGAACGCGGCCGACGTCGACGTCATCCCGGCCCACTAGCTTGGCTTGCAGCCCGCCATGTCCGAGCGCGCAGTTCCCCGCCCGGGCAGGCCGGCTTCTTCCGGCGCGCGGAGAACTGCGCCACCCGCCCCCACCGGCCGGTGGCCCGGCCACCACCGAACTGCCCCACCGGGGCGGGCGGTGACCTGCGGAAGCGTCGTGGCTTGTCGCGCAGTTCCCCGCGCCCCTCAAAAGATCGGCTCGCCGTCCGGACGAAAGACGGTGCGCCCCGCCAGGGGCGCGAGGAACTGCGCGGCCAGCCCCCACCGGCCGGTGGTCCGGGGACAACCGGACTGGCCCGGCGGGGCGGGTGGCACCACCGGCGTCAGCCGGTGCGGTCGCCCTCCAGGGCGGCGTGTGTGACGCGCAGGGCGCGGCTGGATGTGTCGAAGGTGCGCTGGGCGACGCAGACGAAGAAGCAGTCGACAACGACCAGTTGGCTGATGCGGCTGGCCATGGCGCCGGGACGGAACGTCGTCTCCCGGCCCGCCGAGACGAGAATGAAATCGGCGAGCCGGGCGGCGGTGGACAGCGGGTGGTTGGTGATCACCACGGTCGTCGCGCCCTCGGCTGCGGCGCGCCGCAGCGGCGCGAGGACGTCACGGCTCTCGCCGGAGTGCGAGACGGCGAGGAAGACGTCCCCCGCCCCCAGGAGCACGGCGCTGGTGAGCGCCGACTGGGAGTCGCCGTGGGCGTGACAGGGCCGCCCGATACGCGCGAGCTTCTGCTGGAGGTCCTGGGCGACGAGGCCGGACGCCCCGACCCCGGCTATGTGGAGTTGCCCGCCGCCGCAGACGGCCTTGACGGCACCCGCGAGCTGCTCGGGATCGAGCTGCGTGGCGGTCTCCAGCACCGCCTGCGACTCGGTGTGCACGAGCTTGGCGATCACCTCGGCGGGCGAGTCGTCCTCGGTGATCCCGGAGGTCAGCGTCGAGCGCGGCGCCTGCCGGGCGGCGGACGCGGCCAGCGCCAGCCGCAGCTCGGGGTACCCGGCGAAGCCCAGCGCCCGCGCGGTGCGGACGATCGACGACTCACTGGTGCCCGCCAGGGCGCTCAGCTCGGAGATCGTGCTGCGCGCGACCTGCGCCGGATCCTCCACGATCAGCGAGGCGATCCTGGCGGCGGCCGGGGTGAGCGAGGGCAGCAGCCCCCGCACCGTGGCGGTGAGCGCGTCACCGGCGTCACTGGCCGCAGTGACGCTGGCTGCTCTGGTGGCCGGTCGTCCCGGGACTTTTTCGTGCACGGGGAAAGAATGCACCGTGAATCCTCCGCGTGGGACCTGCCGGGAGGATTCTCTTGTGCCGCCAGGGGATCGTCGCGGCACCCGGCCGCCCCCGGCGAATGTCACACGTCCGGGTGACAATGTCGGCGTGACCCTACCGCCGCCCGCCGCCCCGGAATCCGCCGGCTCCGGTGCCGCCGACCCGCTGGACGCCCGGCTGCCGTCGCCGCTCGTCGAGGTGGCGGACGAGCGCCTGGCCGCCCGCGGGGTGCGGCTCGCGCTCAAGCGGGACGACCTGATCCATCCCGACCTGCCGGGCAACAAATACCGCAAGCTGCGGCTGAATCTGGCCGCGGCGGCCGAGGCCGGGCACACCACGCTGCTCACCTTCGGCGGCGCCTACTCCAACCACCTGCGGGCGACGGCGGCGGCCGGTCGCCTGCTCGGTTTCCGCACCGTCGGCGTCGTGCGCGGCGACGAACTGGCCGACCGGCCGCTCAACCCCTCGCTGGCACGGGCCGCGGCCGACGGGATGCGGCTGGAATTCGTCGACCGGGCCACGTACCGCCGCAAGGCCGAGCCCGAGACGCTGGCCGCGCTCACCGACCGGTTCGGGCCCGCCTATGTGCTGCCCGAGGGCGGCAGCAACGCGCTGGCGGCCGTCGGCGCCGCCGAGCTGGGGCGCGAGCTGGACGGCGAGGCCGACGTGGTGGCGGTCGCCGTCGGTACCGGCGGCACCCTGGCCGGGCTCGCGGCCGGGCTCGGCCGGGCGGAGGCGATCGGCTTCCCCGTCCTGCGCGGCGGCGGCTTCCTGGCCGCGGAGGTGCTGCGGCTCCAGGAGGAGGCGTTCGGCGGCCGACGCGGCCGGTGGCGCCTCGACGACCGCTTCCACCACGGCGGTTACGCCCGTACCACCCCCGAACTCGACGCCTTCGCCGCCGACTTCGCCGCCCGGCACGGACTGCGCCCCGAGCCGGTCTACGTGGCGAAGATGCTGCACGGCGTCCACTCCCTGGCCGAGGAGGGCGTCTTCCCGCCGGGCACCCGGGTGGCCGCGGTGATCACGGGCACCGACCCCGGAGGGACCGGATGATCATCGAGAGGGCGTACGCGCACATCCCCGCCGCCGAGGGCGACGACGAGTTCCGCGGGGACCGCTGGCCGTGGTCGGTCCCGGCCGTCGCCGGGCTGCTGCGCGACGGGCTGCGCTTCACCGCGCCCGTCACCTTCCTGGTCGGTGAGAACGGCTCGGGCAAGTCCACGCTGGTCGAGGCCATCGCCGAGGGCTTCGGCCTGGACCCGCACGGCGGCCGGGCGGGCTACCGCTACGTCTCGGACCGCCCCCGCTCCCCGCTCGGCCAGCGCATCCGCTTCGACACCACGGCGGCGGGCGGCCGGATGCTCGGCGGGCCGCGTACCGGCCGCCGCGGCTTCTTCCTGCGCGCCGAGACCGCGATGGACGCGCTCGGCCGCGAATTCCTGCCGGTGGAGTCCATGAGCCACGGCGAGGGCTTCCTGCTCGCCTTCCGGGAGCGCTTCAGCCACCCGGTGGGCCTGTACGTGCTGGACGAGCCGGAGTCCGCGCTGTCGTTCACGGCCTGTCTGCACCTGGTGGGCCTCATGCACGAGCTGGGCCGCTCCGGCGCGCAGATCATCTGCGCCACCCACTCCCCGCTGCTCACCGCGACCCCCGACGCGGCCATCCTGGAGGTGGGCGAGCGCGGTGTGCGCGAGACGGCCTGGGAGGACCTGGCGATCGTCGACCACTGGCGTCGCTATCTGGCCGACCCCCGCGCTTACCTGCGTCACATCATCGAGCCGTAACCTGGTGGCATGATCCGCACCGCGACCCCGGACGACGTCCCCGTGATCCACGCGCTGATCCGCGAACTCGCCGAGTACGAGCGGGCGCTGGAGGAGGCGCGGGCCACGCAGGAGCAGTTGCACGCGGCCCTGTTCGGCCCCGACGCGGTGGCGAACGCGCTGATCGCCGAGGAGCCTGCGAAGCCCGTGGCGGACGGTGCGGGCGACGGCTCAAGCGAGGGCGAGGGCGCGGACGCGGGCGCGGGCACCGTGGTCGGCTTCGCGCTGTGGTTCCGGAACTTCTCCACCTGGACCGGCACCCCCGGCCTCTACCTGGAGGATCTGTACGTACGCCCGCAGGCGCGCGGCGGCGGGCACGGCAAGGCGCTGCTGGCCGCGCTCGCGGCGGTCTGCGTGGAGCGCGGCTACGAGCGCTTCGAGTGGGCGGTCCTCGACTGGAACGAGAAGGCGCTGGGCGTCTACCGCTCCATCGGCGCCCGCCCGCAGGACGAGTGGACCGTACAGCGGCTTTCCGGCCCGGCGCTGGCCGAACTGGCCGCGCTGGCGCACGCTCGGTGAACCGGGCGGATTCTCATGCGAATTGAGTCGGCAGACCACTACCCACGGTCCGTGCTCGTGCGCTTACCATGGGTGACAGAGATACGGATACCGTACCGTTCCCCTACCGTGCGCCGTCCGGGCGACAGCGGGGTACGGATCGCGATAGCGTCGCTGCGAACCAGAGCAATCACTGTGTGCCACCGTGGAGGTGAGGGTGTCCCAGATCGCAGGCGAGCCCGGGTCGAAGGACTTCGTCGAGGTCCGGCTGCCCGCGGCGGGAGCCTATCTGTCAGTGCTGCGCACGGCCACGGCCGGACTCGCGGCACGGCTGGACTTCACCCTCGACGAGATCGAGGATCTGCGGATCGCCGTGGACGAGGCGTGCGCGATCCTGTTGCAGCAAGCCGTCCCCGGGTCCGTGCTGAGCTGTGTCTTCCGGCTCGTCGGGGACTCGTTGTGGGTGACCGTCTCCGCGCCCACCACCGACGGCAGGGCGCCGGAGCGGGACACCTTCGCGTGGACGGTGCTGTCGGCACTGGCCGGCGAGGTGGACTCCACCGTCGCCGAGGACAAGACCGTCAGCATCAGCCTCCACAAGAAGCGCGGCGCCGGTCCAGGGCTGTCGTGACTCTCGCGTGCGGGAAGACGGGGAATCGCCATGAGCGCTGAGCTATCCCGGGGTGAAGACCCCGGCACGCCCGCGGGCCACGACGACGCGCACGACGCGCGTCAGTCGCCCGCGGTGCACGGCCGCGCCTCCGTACCGGCCCAACCCGATCCCGCGGGGCCGGCCGGGCGGCGGCACACGGCCAGGCAGCACCCCGAACCCGGCGGGGAGACCCGCACGGACGACCGTATGGACGGAATGGACGCGGCGCAGCAGGCGGAGCAGGCGGACCCCATGGAGCAGCAGGACCAGCGCGAGCAGCCGGAGCGGCCCGGACAGCCCGAGCCGCCCGAGCGACGGGACGCGCCGCCGGAGCAGCAGGCGGAGCCGGCCGGGCCCCCCTCCGCGCGCCAGGAGGCGGAGCCCCGGTCCGACGGGGAAGCCGACCAGGAGCCCGACCGGGAGTCCGACCGCGAGGAGCAGCGGGAGGCGCACGACCCGCACGACCGGGCGGGCGCCCGCGCCCTCTTCGTCGAGCTGAGCAAGCTGCCCGAGGGCTCCAACGAGCGCGCGGAGCTGCGCAATCAGCTCGTACGGATGCACCTGCCGCTCGTCGAGCACCTGGCCCGGCGGTTCCGCAACCGCGGTGAGCCGCTGGACGACCTGACGCAGGTGGCCACGATCGGGCTGATCAAGTCCGTCGACCGGTTCGACGTGGACCGCGGCGTGGAGTTCTCGACGTACGCGACCCCCACCGTGGTCGGCGAGATCAAACGTCACTTCAGGGACAAGGGCTGGGCGGTACGGGTGCCGCGCCGCCTCCAGGAACTGCGACTGGCGCTGACGACCGCGACCGGTGAGCTGTCCCAGCGGCACGGGCGGGCGCCGACGGTGCACGAGCTGGCCGAGCACCTGAAGATCTCCGAGGAGGAGGTGCTGGAGGGCCTGGAGTCCGCCAACGCCTACAGCACGCTCTCGCTGGACGTCCCGGACACCGACGACGAGTCGCCGGCCGTCGCCGACACCCTCGGCTCCGAGGACGAGGCGCTGGAGGGCGTGGAGTACCGCGAGTCCCTCAAGCCGCTGCTGGAACAGCTCCCGCCGCGTGAGAAGACGATTCTGCTGCTGCGCTTCTTCGGCAACATGACCCAGTCGCAGATCGCCCAGGAGGTCGGCATCTCGCAGATGCACGTCTCGCGTCTGCTGGCCCGCACGCTGGCCCAGCTCCGGGACAAGCTGCTGATCGAGGAGTAGCCCTCGCCGGGCGGGCGGCCGACGACCAGGCCCGCCCGGGCGACCGGGACCCGCACGCCCGCGAGAGACCGGCCGCGGACCGCCGGGGCGCGCGGTCCGTCAGGACGCGCGGTCCGTCAGGACGACGTCTCCGGCTGTCAGGACGACGTCCAGGCTGTCAGGACGACGTCCGGCTCATTCCCAGGGCGTCCGTGGTGGCCGGGTGGGCCAGGAGGACGAGGCAGGTCAGGGCGAGGGCGCCCAGGACCGCGCCGCCCGCGACGAAGCCGCCGCCGTCGCTGTGCAGCAGCGTCCAGGCGATCGGCAGCGACAGGAGCTGGATGATCAGCGCGGGCCCGCGGCTCCACCGGCGGGCCTTGCGCAGCCCGTACGCGGCGCCGAGCGGAAAGCCCGCGAGGACGAGGACGAGCAGCCCGGCGAGCACGGCCTTGCCCGAGCCGCCGAAGAACATCGTGACGCCCCAGGCGACCACGGCCAGGCCCTCCACGGCGGCGACGGCGGCAGCGGCGGTCAGCCGCAGCGGCGGCGGTCCCGCGTCGGCGGCGGCCTTCGCGGCGGCGGCTGCCTCCCGCTCGCGCTCGGTGGGCTGTTCGCGCATCGGCGGCACGAACTTCTGCATCTTCTCCGCCACCCGCTGAGGCGGCTTCCGCGTCTTCTTCGAGGGCTGGCTCACACCGGCCAGCGTAGCCCGCTGTACCAGACGGTAGGTACGCTGTCGACCATGCGCGCTCTCCTCGTGGTCAATCCTGCCGCCACCACCACCAGCGCGCGGGTGCGTGATGTGATCAGTACCGCACTGGCGAGCGACCTCAAGCTGGACGTCGCGACGACCGAGTACCGCGGGCACGCGCGGGACCTCGCGCGGCGGGCCGCGGAAGGCGGCGAGGTGGGCCTGGTGGTCGCCCTCGGCGGCGACGGCACGGTCAACGAGGTGGTGAACGGGCTGCTGCACCACGGCCCCGACCCGGAGGCGCTGCCGCAGCTCGCGGTGGTGCCCGGCGGGTCCACCAATGTCTTCGCGCGGGCGCTCGGGCTGCCCAACGACGCGGTGGAGGCGACCGGCGCGCTGCTGGACGCGATGCGCGAGGGGTCCTCGCGGACGGTGGGGCTCGGTCTGGTGAGCGGGACGCCGGGCACCGAGGACGAAGGGGTGCCGCCGCGCTGGTTCACCTTCTGCGCGGGTCTGGGGTTCGACGCCGGGGTGGTCGGACGGGTCGAACAGCAGCGGGAGTTGGGCAAGCGCTCCACGCACGCGCTGTATTTGCGCCAGGTCGCACGTCAGTTTCTGGCCGATCCGCACCGCAGGCACGGCACGATCTCGTTGCAACGCCCGGACGGCGAACCGGTGTCGGGGCTCGCGATGGCGATAATCTGCAACACCTCGCCGTGGACCTATCTCGGGAACAGACCGGTGTACGCCTCCCCCGGCGCGTCCTTCGACACCGCCCTCGATCTGCTGGGCGTGACAAAGATGTCCATGGCCTCTGCCACGCGTTACTCGGCGCAATTGCTCCGTTCCACTCCGGAGCGAGGACCGCGCGGGAAGAACGCGCTGGCACTCCACGACCTGACCGACTTCACCTTGCAATCGCAGGCGGCACTGCCCTTCCAGGTGGACGGTGACCACCTGGGGCTGCGAACGAGCGCGACCTTCACAGGCGTACGCCGTGCACTGCGTGTGATTGTGTAAGTCGAAGAGCCTAAAGTCCTTTTACTCGAACGTTTAGACTGCCCTGCACCCCATGGAAGTACGGCTGTGACCGAGGCGACACCGAGGAATCCAAAAAAACTTCTCTGAAGGGGTTGTATCTCCAGCCGAGGTTTGCGAGTCTCTAGGTGGCGCTCGGGACGGTCTGACAACGACCCCCTTGAGAGCCCGAATCTTCTACCTCACTCAGCGGGACCAGCACCAGTGAAGACTGGGCGGCGTCCCGTTGCCTGCGTAGGGATTCGTGAAAGCGTTCACATTCACAAGCAACGTGCTTGTCACACAAGGAGTTGGAGCAGCCATGGACTGGCGTCACCGCGCCGTTTGCCGCGAGGAAGACCCCGAGCTCTTCTTCCCCATCGGCAACACCGGTCCTGCGCTGCTGCAGATCGAGGAAGCCAAGGCCGTCTGCCGCCGCTGCCCCGTCATGGAGCAGTGCCTGCAGTGGGCGCTGGAGAGTGGCCAGGACGCCGGTGTCTGGGGTGGCCTCAGCGAGGACGAGCGCCGCGCGATGAAGCGCCGCGCCGCTCGCAACCGGGCCCGCAACGCCAGCGCCTGACGCGCACTTACCGCTTCCCCCCGAGCCGCAGCGCGCAGCACCCACCAACACGCGCAGCACACAGCATCATGAAGGACCCCGACCTTCCAGGTCGGGGTCCTTTGCTGTGCCCTCGCGCAGGAAGGGCGAACTCTCAGCTCTCCAGGGGCAGTTCGAGGACGACGCGGGTGCCGCGCGGCTCGGCGGGGACCATGTCGAAGGTGCCGCCCAGTTCGCCGACCACGAGGGTGCGGACGATCTGGAGGCCGAGGTTGCCCGCTTCCTGGGCGTCGAAGCCGTCGGGCAGGCCCCGGCCGTCGTCCTGCACCGAGATGGTGATCCGCTCCCGGCCGCGGGTGGCGGTGACGTCCACCGTGCCCGACTCCCCCGGCCCGAAGCCGTGTTCGAGCGCGTTCTGGAGCAGTTCGGTCAGGACCATGGACAGCGGAGTGGCGATCTCGGCGGTCAGGATGCCGAACCGGCCGGTGCGGCGCGGGGTGACCCGGCCGGGTGAGATCTCCGCGACCATCGACAGCACGCGGTCGGCGATCTCGTCGAACTCGACCCGCTCGTCCAGGGTCTGGGAGAGCGTCTCGTGCACGATGGCGATCGACCCGACCCGGCGGACCGCCTCCTCCAGCGCCTCACGGGCGTTGTCGGAGTCCATCCGGCGGGCCTGGAGGCGCAGCAGCGCGGCGACCGTCTGGAGGTTGTTCTTCACCCGGTGGTGGATCTCCCGGATGGTGGCGTCCTTGGTCATCAACTCGCGCTCGCGGCGGCGCAGTTCCGTCACGTCCCGCAGCAGCACCAGCGAACCGGTGTGGACGCCCTTGGGCTTGAGCGGGATCGCGCGCAGCTGGATGACGCCGTCGCCGCCCTCGACCTCGAATTCGCGCGGCGCCCAGCCGCTGGCGAGCTTCACCAGCGCCTCGTCCACCGGGCCGCGGGCCGGGGCCAGTTCCGCGGTGGCCTTGCCCAGGTGGTGGCCGACCAGATCGGCCGCCAGGCCCAGCCGGTGGTACGCCGACAGGGCGTTGGGGCTGGCGTACTGCACGAGCCCGTCCGCGTCCAGCCTGATCAGGCCGTCACCGGCGCGCGGTGAGGCGTCCATGTCGACCTGCTCGGCCGGGAACGGGAAGGCGCCCTGGGCGATCATCTGGGCCAGGTCGCTGGCGCTCTGCAAGTAGGTGAGTTCGAGGCGGCTGGGGGTGCGTACGGTCAGCAGGTTGGTGTTGCGCGCGATCACCCCGAGGACCCGGCCGTCGCGGCGGACCGGGATCGACTCGACCCGTACCGGCACCTCCTCGCGCCACTCCGGGTCGCCCTCGCGGACGATACGGCCCTCGTCGAGCGCCATGTCCAGCAGCGGACGCCGCCCGCGCGGCACCAGGTGGCCGACCATGTCGTCCTGGTACGAGGTCGGCCCGGTGTTCGGCCGCATCTGCGCGACGGACACATACCGGGTGCCGTCGCGGGTGGGGACCCACAGCACGAGATCGGCGAAGGACAGGTCGGAGAGCAGCTGCCACTCCGAGACGAGCAGATGAAGCCATTCGAGGTCGGAGTCGTCGAGGGCCGTGTGCTCGCGTACGAGGTCGTTCATGGAGGGCACGCCTGTGAGCGTACCGGCCGGGGAGGGGGGTACGGGACGAGCCGTTTTCGGAGATGATTTCGCTGGAGGGTGCATCGACCCGCCGGGGGCCTGGCGAGGAAGCGTCGCCGGGAACCGTAGACAAGGCCGAATGGTCTAGTCCACAATGAAGCGTGACACCACGCGTGGCGCGTACCGCGCGTCGAACGTGACACCTCGTGTGTCGCGTACACGCGTGGCATCAGACCTCCGTCCTCCCCGCACAGGAGGACGGACCGAGGCAAGGCGTTCTCTGCCCTGACTACGCCCTGACCTCAAGGTCGGCCCATCGCGCCGGGGGGAACCGCACACCCCGCCGGCCAGGCGCCGACGGCTGCTCCGGGCTGCGGTGCCGGCGGGGTTGAGGGTCCCCGCTGCGCACCGCGGCCCGTGGGTTTTTTCGGGGGGCTCTTTTGTGGGCGGGGGGGCTCTTTTGTGGGGGCGCCGTGGGGTGGGAGCCGTCTTTTGTGGGGGCGCCGTAATTCCCTTTTTATTGCCGCCCTCTCGCCTCCGGGCGCTTAGATCCGGTGCACCCACCTCGCGCACACGTGGCCCAGGGGCTCAGCCCCACGCGCAGCCGCACCCGAGCGGTGAACCCCACCGCGCAGGCCCTCCACGAGGAGGCAGAGGACCAGCAGCTCCGCGGTGGAGGTCTTGGTGGCGGGCAGAGGTGCCCCGGCGCAGCGCCGACGGGGCCCTGCTCTGCTAGATTGGTCTATACCACACAAGTCCCCTCCAGAACGGCAGGCCCAGCGTGGAAGTTGTCATCGTCCCGGACGCCGCGGCAGGCGGCGAGCTGATCGCGGAGGCCATGGCCGCGCTGCTGCGCCGCAAGCCGGACGCTCTGCTCGGCGTGGCCACCGGATCCACCCCGCTGCCCATCTACGAGGCGCTGGCGGCGAAGGTCCGCTCGGGCGCCGTCGACGCGGCCCGTGCCCGCGTCTGCCAGCTCGACGAGTACGTCGGCCTGCCCACCGGCCACCCGGAGTCGTACCGCTCGGTCGTGCTGCGGGAGGTCGTGGAGCCGCTGGGGCTGTCGGAGGAGTCCTTCATGGGGCCCGACGGGGCCGCCGACGACGTGCAGGCCGCCTGCGAGGCGTACGACGCGGCGCTGGCCGCGGCCGGCGGCGTCGACCTCCAGCTCCTGGGGATCGGCACCGACGGGCACATCGGCTTCAACGAGCCCTGCTCGTCGCTCGCCTCCAGAACCCGGATCAAGACGCTCACCGAGCAGACCAGGGTCGACAACGCCCGCTTCTTCGACGGCGACATCGAGCAGGTGCCGCACCACGTGATCACGCAGGGCATCGGCACCATCCTGGAGGCCCGGCACCTGGTGCTGCTCGCCACCGGCGAGGGCAAGGCGGAGGCCGTCGCGCAGACCGTCGAGGGGCCCGTCGCCGCCGTCGTTCCCGCCTCGGCGCTCCAGCTCCACCCGCACGCCACCGTGGTCGTGGACGAGGCCGCCGCCTCCAAGCTGAAGCTGGCCCCGTACTTCCGCGCCACCTTCGCGGCCAAGCCCGCCTGGCAGGGCGTCTAGGGCCTGCCCGGCGGAACGCGACAGAGCGCCGGACGGACTGATCGCAGTCCGTCCGGCGCTCTGTCGTGTCAGACGGAGCCCGCGTCAGACGGAGCCCACGATGGCCTCGGCGGCGGCCGTGCCGCAGACGCGGGCCGCGCCGTGGGTGGCGATGTGGAGGGCGCCGGTGGCGGGCGCCTGGGGCACGCCCATCTCCACGACGACCGTGCTTGGGCGGCGGGAGACGACCGCCGCGAGCGCCTCGGACATCCAGCGGTGCCGGTGGGCGTCGCGGACGACGACGACGATCGTACGGTCGCCGGCCTCGTCGAGGAGTCCGGCGGCGAACGCCTCGACGCCCAGCTCCTCCACCTCGCGGCCGGGGTAGGTGCCCGTGACCGTGCCCGGCAGGAGCCTGGCGAGGTCGGCGGCGATGCCCCAGGGGGTCACGTCGCCGACGGCGATGTTGGCGACCGGCGTGAGGGCGGCGACGTAGGGCGCCTCGGTGAGCGGGGTGAACTCGGCGCGGCGGGTGATCCGCAGGGCGCGGCGGGCCGCCTCCAGGCCGATGTCGGACTCCCCTGCCGGGGCGGCGGACGCGGTCCCCTCCGCTGCGGCCGCCCGCTCGGCGGCCCACACCTGGAGGTCGCGCACCCGGGCGGCGGCGTCGGCCAGCCGCTCGGCGGGGAGGTCGCCCTCGCGCACCGCGCGCACGATGGCGTCGCGGAGGCCGAGCACGGTCTGCTCGTCGGACAGGCCGCCGCCGACGCAGATCGCGTCGGCCCCGGCGGCCAGCGCCATGACGGTGCCGCGTTCGATGCCGTACGCGGCGGAGATGGCCTGCATCTCGATGCCGTCGGTGACGATGAGGCCGTCGTAGCCGAGGCCGCCCTGCTCGCGCGGGGCGCGCAGCAGGCCGGTGAGGACGGCGGAGCTGAGCGTGCCCGGCAGGTCGGGGTCGAGGGCCGGGACGAGGATGTGAGCGCTCATCACGGCCTTGGTGCCGGCGGCGACGGCCGCCTTGAACGGCACGAGTTCGCGGTCGCGCAGGGTGTCGAGGTCGACGTCGATGCGCGGCATCGCGTGGTGCGAGTCGACGGCGGTGTCGCCGTGGCCGGGGAAGTGCTTGACGCTGGTCGCCACGCCCGCCGACTGCATTCCCTCCACGTAGGCGGCGGTGTTGCGCGCGACCAGTTCGGGCTCGGCGCCGAAGGAGCGGACGCCGATGACCGGGTTGCCGGGGTCGGAGTTGACGTCGGCGGACGGCGCCCAGTTGAGGTTGACGCCGCACGCGGCGAGCCTGCGGCCGAGTTCGGCGGCGACGGCCCGGGTGAGCTTGACGTCGTCGACGGCGCCGAGCGCGAGGTTGCCGGGGAAGGAGGAGCCGCCGCGCGCTTCGAGGCGGGTGACGTCGCCGCCCTCCTCGTCTGCGGCCACGAGCACGTCGGCCCGTACCGCGCGCAACTGGGCGGTGAGCCGGGCGACTTGCTCGGGCGACTCGATGTTGCGGGAGAACAGCGCGACCGCGCCGAGCCCTTCGGCGAGCAGCCGCAGCACCCAGTCGGGGGCCTCGGTGCCGCGGAAGCCGGGCTGGAGGACGGTGAGGGCGTCGCGGGCCAGGACGTCCGCGGGCGTGTCGACGGTAATGACGGTCATCCCTTCACCGCGCCTGCGGTCAGGCCGGAGGCCACCTTGCGCTGGACGAACAGGAAGAAGATCACGACGGGCAGGGCGATCAGGATCGAGCCCGCCATGAGGGCCCCGTAGTCCGTACCGCGCTGTCCGGTGAACTTCAGCAGCCAGATGCTCAACGTGTACTTGTCATTGTCCTGGAGAAGTACGTAGGCGAACAGGTACTCGTTCCAGGCGGTCATCAGCGCGTAGATCGACGCGGCGACCAGGCCGGGCGCGAGCAGCGGGAGGACGACGCGGCGGAACGCCTCCATCTGGCTGCACCCGTCGACCATCGCCGACTCCTCGAGTTCCTTGGGGATGTTGACGATGAAGCCGCGCAGCATCCATACGGCGAAGGGCAGGGTGCTCGCCGCGTAGACGACGATGACGCCCCAGTACTGGTTGAGGCCGCCCATCTTGTTGAGCTGGATGTAGATCGGGATCAGCATCGAGGTGGCCGGGATGAGCTGGATCACCAGCAGCGCGATGACCAGGCCGCGGCGGCCCCAGAACTTGAACCGGCCGATGGCGTACGCCGCGAGCAGGCCGATGCCGATGGCGATCACGACGCTGCACGCCGAGATGATCACGCTGCTCTTGACGTTGTCCCAGAAGTTGGGCATGTCCATCGCGCGCTTGAACTGGTTGAACGTGACGGAGCTGGGATAGAGCTTCTGGTGGTAGCTGAGGATCTCCTGGCTCGGGCGGAGCGCGGTGATGACCATCCAGTACACCGGGAAGCCCATGATGACGGTGACGATCAGGCCGAGCACGTTCCAGCCGTTGCGCTTCTTCTTCGGAGTGCGGTAGACGACTCCGGCCGTGGGGCCCTGGGTCGCGGGGCCGCTCTTGACAGCGGTGCTCACTCGACCTCTCCGATCTTCAGAAGCTGGCGCAGGTAGTAGACGGCGACACCCGACAGCAGCAGGACGGAGACCACGGAGATGGCCGCGCCCCGGCTGAAGGAGTTGGAGATGAACGCCTGGGTGTACGCGTACAGGCCGAGCGTCTGGTAGTCCTGCTCGGGCTGGCCGCCGCGCATCAGCAGGATCTGGCCGAGCACGCCGAAGTCCCAGATCACCGACAGGGTGCTGGTCATCACGAAGACCGGCTTGATGATCGGGAAGGTGACGTAGCGGAAGATGCCGAAGCCCTTGGCGCCGTCGATCCGCGCGGCCTCCTCCAGTTCCTTGGGGACCTGGGTGAGCGCCGCGTGCAGGCTGATGGCGATGAAGGGGATGGCGCCCCAGACGACCAGGACGGCGATGATCGCCATGCCGGTGGTCGGGTTGAGGAACCAGTTGTGCCGGGTGTAGTCGACGCCGGGCAGCCGGGTGAGGAGCTGGTTCACCAGGCCGTAGTCGGAGTCGAACATGAACTTGAAGACCGAGGTGGCGACCAGCAGCGGCATCGCCCACACGGCGATCATCACGCTGCTCATGGTGACCCGGACCCAGTTGGAGACCCGCTGCATCAGCAGCGCGATCAGCAGGCCGAGCGACATGGTGGCGACGACGCAGACGACGACGAAGACCACGGTGCGCAGCACCACGGCCCAGAACTCGCTGTCGCCGAGGATCGAGCTGTACTGGTCGAAGCCGACCCAGGGCGCCGCGACGCCGTTCCAGAGGTTGTTGCGGCGCTCGTCCTGGAAGGACAGCACGATGGTGTCGACGAGCGGGTAGCCCAGCACGCCGATCATGATCAGCAGCGCCGGAGCGATCAGCAGATACGGCAGCGATCTGCTCTGCCGGTTGCGCCCGGCGGCGCGGCCCGCTGTCGTGGCGGCCGGACCGGTCGAGCGCGGCGGCGGGATCTGCGGGCGGCCCCCCGTCACCGGCTCGGTGGCATGCGTGTCGGCGGCACTCATCCGCTCTGACCTTTCTTCGGTGTCCATGCCGGGATACCGGGGCGGGCGGCCCGCGACCGCGGACCGCCCTCCCCTGGTGACGACCGCCGTGTCAGGAGGCGGTGTTGATCAGCGAGTTGATCTTGTCGTCGGCGGCCTTGGTGGCGTCGGCGACGGACTTGCCCTTGAGGATGTCGAGCAGCATCGACTTGAGGATGCCCTGCTTCTCGATCGCGGCCCAGCCCGGTGCGATCGGCGTGAACCAGGCGTCCGGCACGGCGTTGGCCGCGGCGGCGGTGGCCGGGTCGGCCTTCATCGGCTCGAGCTGCTTGGTGTTGTTCGGCAGCGTCGCCTTGGTGACCAGCGCGGCTTCGTTCTTCTCGTCGGTGAAGTCCGCGATCCACTCCTTGGCGAGGTCCTTCACCTTGGACTTGTTGACCACGGCGAGGTCGGAGCCGCCGATGAAGGAGGGCAGCGCCTTGCCGTTCGGGCCGGGCATCGTGGCCGTCTTGATGACGTCCTTGAGCTTGGCGTTGCCGTTCGGCGGCGTGATGACCGAGCCGGACTCCCAGCCGTTGCCGTAGATGACGCCGGCCTTCTCGTGGGCCATGACGTTGGCGTGGTCCGCCTCGTCCTTGGTCTGGTCGCCGTGGTTGTACTTCTTCACCAGGTCGATGAAGTGCTGGATGCCCTGCTGCGCCTGCGGGCTCTCCAGGTCGGCGGTCCACTTGCTGCCGTCGGTCTTGGCGATCTGGCCGCCGTACGCCTTCACGTACGACATGGCCGCGTACCAGTACTGGCCGGGGAGGTAGAGCGGCGAGTACGTCTTGTCGCCGCCCTTCTTCGCCTCGATCTTGTCCAGGGCGGCGGTCAGCTCGTCCTCGGTGGCGGGGAAGGCGTCGGAGCCCGTACCGGCCTTGAAGTCGGCGGTGTTGTAGATCGCGACGCGGGCACCGGCGTAGTAGGGCGCGCAGTAGAGCTTGCCCTGGTAGGTGCAGGTGTCCTCGAGGCCCTTGATCCAGGTGTCCGAGTTCTGGAAGGTCTTCTTGTCCAGCTCGGCGAGAGCGCCGTTGAGGATGTACGTCTGGGTCTCGGTGTTGCCCAGCTCGACCACGTCGGGGGCGCTGGAACCGGAGAGCGCGGCGTCCAGCTTCTGGACCTTGTCGCTCCACTGCTGGTACTGGATCTTGACGTTGACCTTCGGGTACTTCGCCTTGAACTGGGCGGTGGTGTTCTGTACCAGCTCGGGCCAGGCGGTCTGCGCCTCGGCCATCAGCCAGACGGTCACCGTGCCGGTCTGGTCGGCCGGCTTCTCAGCGGCCTTGTCGTCCTTCTTGTCCGACCCACAGGCCGCAATACCAGCAATCATGGTCGCGACGCCGATCGCCGCGATGAGCTTGCGCTTCACGCCACCCTCCTCAGGATGCCCGAAACTCCCCCCACCACCCGAAATGTCGGCTACCGCGAGACACGTGTGCAGCCGCGTCCTGCTCGTGGGTCTGGGATTTGGTCGTTAATGGTTTAGACCAGTACCCGGAGCTTGGCCTAGACCTTTGGGGGTGTCAAGGGTGTATAAGAACCCATGTCGGCTCTGTTATCGGACCGACACCTGAGCGGGAAGCGACCACTACCGCCTCCCCGCTCCAGGTCAGGCCGTGCCACGATGTGAGCCGCATATAACGGAGGAGCCGGTGACGGCAGCACGACAGCAGTCGGGAGTAGACGTCATGGACAGCGACGCGGGCAGTGGCGCGGAGAGTACGGCGGGGACCGCGAGCACCGCGGGCCGTACCGCACGCGTGCCCAAGTACTACCGGCTCAAGCGGCATCTTCTGGACATCACCCAGACCATGCCCCCCGGCACGCCCGTACCGCCGGAGCGCACGCTGGCCACCGAGTTCGACACCTCGCGCACCACGGTCCGCCAGGCGCTCCAGGAACTCGTGGTCGAGGGCCGGCTCGAACGCATCCAGGGCAAAGGCACCTTCGTCGCCAAGCCGAAGGTCTCCCAGGCGCTCCAACTGACCTCGTACACCGAGGACATGCGCGCCCAGGGTCTCGAACCCACGTCCCAGCTCCTGGACATCGGCTACATCACCGCCGACGACCGGCTCGCCGGGCTGCTCGACATGAAGGCCGGCGGCCGGGTGCTGCGGATCGAGCGGCTGCGGCTGGCCAACAGCGAGCCGATGGCGATCGAGACGACGCACCTGTCGGCCAAGCGCTTCCCCGCGCTGCGCCGCAGCCTCGCCAAGTACACGTCCCTGTACACGGCGTTGGCCGAGGTCTACGACGTGCGGCTGGCCGAGGCGGAGGAGACCATCGAGACCTCGCTGGCCACCCCGCGCGAGGCCGGGCTGCTCGGCACCGACGTCGGCCTGCCGATGCTGATGCTCTCCCGGCACTCGATCGACACCGTCGGCGAACCGGTCGAGTGGGTGCGCTCGGTCTACCGCGGCGACCGCTACAAGTTCGTGGCACGACTGAGCCGCCCCACCGACTGAGACCGCCGGTTTGACTTCTCACGAGTGAGATCGCCGCACACATGGTGACGTGCGCTACTCCCCTCCCCTAGATTCCCGCGAGTCACACTCGTAGCTCTAGGGGACGGGAGCCGCACGTATGCCCGACGACCTATCACTTGAGGAACACCCCGCACCGCCGCGGCGGCCGGTGGTCACCGCGTCGCGCGTGATCGCCGGGACATGCCTGGTCGCGCCCTTCGTGGCGCTGCTCTGGGTCAGCTCGTACTCGCGGCTCACCCCGAGGTTCATCGGCATCCCGTTCTTCTACTGGTACCAGATGGCGTGGGTGCCGGCGGCGGCGCTGCTGACGTACACCGCGTACGTCCTGGTGCGCCGCGAGGAGCGGGCGCGCAAGGGGGGTGCGGCCAAGTGACGAACGACGTGAACGGCGTGGCGCTCGGCGTCTGCGTCTTCTTCTTCCTCCTGGTCACGGTGATGGGCTTCCTCGCCGCCCGCTGGCGACGCGCGGAGAACGCCCTGCACCTGGACGAATGGGGCCTGGGCGGCCGGAGTTTCGGCACCTGGGTGACCTGGTTCCTGCTCGGCGGCGACCTCTACACCGCGTACACCTTCGTCGCCGTGCCCGCCGCGATCTACTCCGCGGGCGCCGCCGGGTTCTTCGCGGTCCCGTACACGATCATCACCTACCCGCTGGTGTTCCTCTTCCTGCCGCGGCTGTGGTCGGTCTCGCACAAGCACGGGTACGTGACCTCGTCGGACTTCATCCGCGGCCGGTTCGGGTCGAAGAGCCTGTCGGTCGCGATGGCGCTCACCGGGATCGTCGCGACCATGCCGTACATCGCGCTCCAACTCGTCGGCATCCAGGCCGTGCTGGACGTGATGGGCGTGGGCGGCGGCGACTCCACCAACTGGTTCGTCAAGGACCTGCCGCTGCTGATCGCCTTCGGTGTGCTGGCCGCGTACACGTACTCCTCGGGGCTGCGCGCGCCCGCGCTGATCGCCTTCGTCAAGGACGCGCTGATCTACATCGTCATCGTGGTCGCGATCATCTACATCCCGTACAAACTGGGCGGGTTCGGCGACATCTTCGACAAGGCGGACGCGGCCTACAAGGTGACCAACCCCGCCACCGGCAAGCCGCGCGGCTCACTGGTGTCGGCGCCGCAGGCCCAATGGGCGTACGCCACGCTCGCGATGGGCTCGGCGATGGCGCTCTTCCTGTACCCGCACTCGGTGACGGCCGTGCTCTCCGGCAAGAGCCGCAACACCATCCGCCGCAACACCACGATCCTGCCGCTGTATTCGCTGATGCTCGGCCTGCTGGCGATGCTCGGCTTCATGGCGCTGGCGGCGGGCGTCGGAAAGGGCGTCAAGGGGTACAACGCCCAACTGGCCATCCCCCAGCTCTTCGAGGACATGTTCCCCTCCTGGTTCGCCGGGGTGGCCTTCGCCGCCATCGCCATCGGCGCGCTGGTCCCGGCGGCGATCATGTCGATCGCGGCGGCCAACCTGTTCACCCGCAACATCTACAAGGACCTGTTCAAACCGGACGCCACCCCCGCGCAGGAGACCAAGGTCTCCAAGGCCGCGTCCCTGGTGGTCAAGGTCGGCGCGCTCGTCTTCGTGCTGTCGATGGACAAGACGGTCGCGATCAACTTCCAGCTCCTGGGCGGCATCTGGATCCTCCAGACCGTCCCGGCCATCGTCGGCGGCCTGTTCACCCGCTGGTTCCACCGCTGGGCGCTGCTGGCCGGCTGGGCGGCGGGCATGGCGTACGGCACGTGGAAGGCGTACGAGCAGACCAGCGCCAGCCAGTCGCACTTCGGCGGCAACTCCGCGAAGATCCCCGGCATCGGCGAGCTCGGCTACATCGGCCTCACCGCCTTCGTCCTGAACGCGGCGGTCGCGGTCGTCCTCACCCTGGTCCTGCGCGCCCTCAAGGCCCCCGACGGCGTGGACGAGACGGCGAAGGGCGACTACGTGGTGGAGGCGGAGGAGGCGGCGAAGGAGGCGGTTCCCGCACCGGCGTAGAGCGCGAGGGGGCGGGTCCCGGGGGCGCGAGGCCGCGTTGTGGTGTGCGGCCCGCGCCTTGGGGACCCGCGCCTCGGGGACCCGCGCCTCAGCGCGAGGCGAAAGTGCGCCGGTACCCCTGTGGCGTGGTCCCCGTCCAGCGGGCGAAGTGATGCCGCATGGTCGCCGCGTTCCCGAACCCCGCGCGGAGCGCGACGGCGTCCATGGTGTGGTCGGTGGCCTCCAGCAACTCCCGCGCCAGCAGCACCCGTTGACCCAGCAGCCAGCGGTACGGGGTGGTGCCGGTCTCCTGCTGGAAGCGGCGGGCGAAGGTGCGCGGCGACATGTGGGCGCGGGCGGCCAGCTCCTCGACGGTCACCTCGCGGTCCAGGTGCCGTTCCATCCAGGACAGCACCCCGGCCACGGTGTCGCTCTGCCCGCGCGGCAGCGGCCGGTCCACGTACTGCGCCTGGCCGCCCTCGCGGTGCGGCGGCACCACCATGCGGCGGGCGATGCCGTTGGCGACGGCGCTGCCCTGCTCCTTGCGCACCAGGTGCAGGCAGGCGTCGATGCCGGAGGCCGTACCGGCCGAGGTGATCACCCCCGCGTCGTCCACGTACAGCACGTCCGACTCGACCTTGATCTGCGGGTACCGGCTCGCGAGGCGTTCCGCGTGCCGCCAGTGCGTGGCGCAGCGCCGGTCGTCGAGCATGCCGGAGGCGGCCAGCACGAAGACGCCCGAGCACACGCTGAGCACCGTCGCGCCGCGCTCCACGGCCCGGTTGAGCGCCGTGAGCACCTGCGGCGGGAAGTCCCGGTCGATGTACGAGTCCCCGGCCGGTACGGCGATCAGGTCCGCCTCGTCCAGCCGGTCCATGTCGCAGGAGGCCGACAGCTCGAACCCGGCGTGCGTGCGCAGCGTCGGGCCCTCGCCGGAGATCACCGCGAAGTCGTACACGGGCAGCCCGTCCTCGCTGCGGTCGAGGCCGAACACCTCGCAGATCACCCCGAGTTCGAAGGGGTGGACACCGTCGAGCAGTACCGCGGCCACGTTCTTCAGCATGCTCCCGAGGATGCCACGTGGCAGGATGTCGCGGTAGTACGGCGGTCCTGCCACTGTTCGCGGGTAAGCGGCGCGAGCACGATTGACCCATGACCGTTCTCCTGGACATCGCAGCCCTCTCCGCCCTCCTCCTCATCCTCTCCTTCGTCCCCGTCCTGGGCCTGCGCGCCGAGGCCAGGATCACCCGCCAGATCCGCGCGGCCGACGCCGCCCGCGAGGCCGAGGCGACACGCCGGGCGCACGCGAGACGCGCCGCGCGCGCGGACCGCGAACCAGGCCGCGAACCAGGCCGCGAACCGGCCCTCACAGCGGTCGCGGCCCCGCGGATCTGAGGGCGCCGGAGGGAATAAAATCCCCTCCGGCGCTTGCGCGCCGGCCCCGGCGACCCGCCCTCACGACACAACATCTGGGCTTCCACGCGAACCGCGGCACTACATGTATGCTCAACTTCGCTGTCGAGCAGGGGAAGCCGGTGCGAATCCGGCGCTGCCCCGCAACGGTGAGCGGGCGTACGCCCGCACAGCCCGAGGACCTGCCGCCAGCGCGCCCGTAGCGCCCACAAGCGACGGGCGCAGTTGTGTCCGGGCCTCGCGGATTGGGCCGGCGGACGCGTCGCGGCACGCCCATGCCTGAGCAGGGGTGCGCCTCCGCACGCGTACCCGCTCCTCCCCGCCTGGCCGTCGCCGCGTTCGAGGGAGAGAGCACCACCGTGACCATCGCGCCCGCAGACCCCGCTTCAGCCGAACTCCGCACCGTCGCCCCCCGGATTCCCTCGGCTCCCCCCTCCGGACCTCTCCCCGGACCTCCCGCCGGTCCCGACGAGGGCCCGGGCGCGGACCTGCTGCGTACGCTGGTGCGGCTCACCGCCGACCTGACCGACACCGACCCCGGCCGGGTCGCCGCCGCCGCGCTGCGCGGCCGTAACGCCGCCTCCGACGCGGCCGAGATGCACAGCCTGGCCACCGAGGCGGCGGCCGGGCTGATCTCCGAGGACCCGGCGTACTCGCGGCTGGCCGCCCGGCTGCTGACCTCGACCATCGCCGAAGAGGCCGCGGGCCAGGGCGCGGTGTCGTTCTCCGCGTCCGTCTCGGTCGGGCACCGCGAGGGCCTGATCGCCGACCGCACGGCCGCCTTCGTGGCCCTGCACAAGCCCCGGCTCGACGCGCTGGTGGACGAGGCGCTGGCCGCCGGCGCGGACGACCGCTTCGGCTACTTCGGCCTGCGCACCCTGCACAGCCGCTACCTGCTGCGGCACCCCATCACCCGTCAGGTGATCGAGACCCCGCAGCACTTCATGCTCCGCGTGGCCTGCGGTCTCGCCGAGGACGACTCGGTGCGCGCCGCCGAGGAAGTCGCCTCGCTCTACCGGCTGATGAGCGCGCTGGACTACCTGCCCAGCTCCCCCACCCTGTTCAACTCCGGCACCCGGCACCCGCAGATGTCCTCCTGCTACCTGCTGGACTCGCCGCTGGACGAGCTGGACTCGATCTACGACCGCTACCACCAGGTGGCGCGGCTGTCGAAGCACGCGGGCGGGATCGGCCTGTCCTACTCCCGGATCCGCTCGCGCGGTTCGCTGATCCGCGGCACCAACGGCCACTCCAACGGCATCGTGCCGTTCCTGAAGACGCTGGACGCGTCGGTGGCCGCGGTCAACCAGGGCGGCCGTCGCAAGGGCGCCGCGGCGGTCTACCTGGAGACCTGGCACTCCGACATCGAGGAGTTCCTCGAACTGCGCGACAACACCGGTGAGGACGCGCGCCGCACCCACAATCTGAACCTGGCGCACTGGATCCCGGACGAGTTCATGCGCCGCGTGGAGACCGACGCCGACTGGTCGCTGTTCTCGCCGTCCGACGTGCCGGAGCTGGTCGACCTGTGGGGCGACGACTTCGACGCCGCGTACCGCAGGGCCGAGACCAAGGGCCTGGCGCAGCGCACGATCCCGGCGCGCGAGCTGTACGGCCGGATGATGCGGACCCTCGCGCAGACCGGCAACGGCTGGATCACCTTCAAGGACGCCTCGAACCGTACGGCCAACCAGACGGCGGAGCCCGGCCGTACCGTGCACTCCTCGAATCTGTGCACCGAGATCCTTGAGGTCACCGACGACGGCGAGACCGCGGTGTGCAACCTGGGTTCGGTGAACCTGGGCGCCTTCGCCACCCCGGGGGGCGGCGCGGGCGGCGAGATGGACTGGGAGCGGCTCGACGAGACCGTCAGGACCGCGGTGACCTTCCTCGACCGGGTCGTGGACATCAACTTCTACCCGACCGAGCAGGCGGGCCGCTCCAACGCCAAGTGGCGCCCGGTGGGCCTGGGCGTGATGGGTCTTCAGGACGTCTTCTTCAAGCTGCGGCTGCCCTTCGACTCGGCCGCGGCGCGCGAGCTGTCCACCCGGATCGCCGAGCGGATCATGCTCGCCGCGTACGAGGCGTCCTGCGACCTCGCCGAGCGGCAGGGCCCGCTGCCCGCCTGGGACAAGACCCGTACCGCCCGCGGTGTGCTGCACCCCGACCACTACGCGACCGAGCTGAACTGGCCGGAGCGCTGGACGGCGCTGCGCGCCCGGATCGCGACCACCGGCATGCGCAATTCGCTGCTGCTGGCCATCGCGCCGACCGCGACCATCGCGTCCATCGCCGGTGTCTACGAGTGCATCGAGCCGCAGGTCTCCAACCTCTTCAAGCGCGAGACGCTGTCGGGTGAGTTCCTCCAGGTCAACTCGTACCTGGTCGCCGACCTCAAGCGGCTCGGCGTGTGGGACGCGCAGTCCCGCGAGGCGCTGCGCGAGGCCAACGGCTCGGTGAACGGCTTCAGTTGGATTCCGGCCGAGATCCGTGAGCTGTACCGCACGGCGTGGGAGATCCCGCAGCGCGGCCTGATCGACATGGCGGCGGCGCGTACGCCGTTCCTCGACCAGAGCCAGTCGCTGAACCTGTTCCTGGAGACGCCCACCATCGGCAAGCTCAGCTCGATGTACGCGTACGCCTGGAAGCAGGGCCTGAAGACGACGTACTACCTGCGGTCCCGGCCCGCGACCCGGATCGCCCGCGCGGCCCGCGCCCAGCAGCAGACGGCCGCCACCCCCGTCCCCGTACCGGTGATCGCCGACGCCGACGCGATCGCCTGCTCCCTTGAGAACCCCGAGTCCTGCGAGGCCTGCCAGTAATGACGTCCACCGACAAGAATCTGCTCGACCCGGGCTTCGAGCTGACCCTGCGTCCGATGCGCTACCCGGACTTCTACGAGCGCTACCGCGACGCGATCAAGAACACCTGGACCGTGGAGGAGGTCGACCTCCACTCCGACGTGTCCGACCTCGCCAAGCTCAGCCCCGCCGAGCAGCACATGATCGGCCGCCTGGTCGCGTTCTTCGCGACCGGTGACTCGATCGTCTCCAACAACCTGGTGCTCACGCTCTACAAGCACATCAACTCCCCCGAGGCGCGGCTGTACCTGTCCCGCCAGCTCTTCGAGGAGGCCGTGCACGTCCAGTTCTATCTGACGCTGCTCGACACCTACCTGCCCGATCCCGAGGACCGCGCGGCGGCCTTCGACGCGGTCGAGGAGATCCCCTCGATCCGCGAGAAGGCGCAGTTCTGCTTCCGCTGGATGGACTCGGTCGAGAAGATCGACCGCCTGGAGTCCAAGGCCGACCGCCGCCGCTTCCTGCTCAACCTGATCTGCTTCGCCGCGTGCATCGAGGGCCTGTTCTTCTACGGCGCCTTCGCGTACGTCTACTGGTTCCGCTCGCGCGGCCTGCTGCACGGGCTCGCGACCGGCACCAACTGGGTGTTCCGCGACGAGACCATGCACATGAGCTTCGCCTTCGACGTGGTCGACACCGTCCGCAAGGAGGAGCCGGACCTCTTCGACGAGCAGTTGCGGCAGCAGGTCACCGACATGCTGCGCGAAGCCGTCGAGGCCGAGCTCCAGTTCGGCCGCGACCTGTGCGGCGACGGCCTGCCCGGCATGAACACCGAGTCCATGCGCGCCTACCTGGAGTGCGTCGCCGACCAGCGCCTCGCCCGCCTCGGCTTCCCCCCGGTCTACGGCTCGGAGAACCCCTTCTCCTTCATGGAGTTGCAGGGCGTCCAGGAGCTGACGAACTTCTTCGAGCGCCGCCCGTCCGCCTACCAGGTCGCGGTGGAGGGCAGCTTCGCCCTGGACGAGGACTTCTAGACCCGGGGCCGGAACGGTCAACGGCGAAAGGGGCGGCGGAAGGCGATGAGCCTTCCGCCGCCCCTTTCCCGTCGGGCGGGCGCGCGGGGCGGGGCGGGTCAGTCGTTGGGGACCGTCTCGAACTTCGGGGTGGCCTCGGCCATTTGCTTCATGACGTCTTTGCGGTCGCGCTTGGAGAGACGGTCGATGTAGAGGCGGCCGTAGAGGTGGTCGGTCTCGTGCTGGAGGCAGCGGGCGAAGTAGCCGCTGCCGTGGACGACGATCGGCTCGCCCTTGGCGTTCTGGCCGCGCACCACCGCGTAGTCGGGGCGGGCCAGTTCCATGTAGGCGCCGGGGACGGACAGGCAGCCCTCGTTGGAGTCGTCCAGGCGGCGCCGGTCGGCGGGCAGTTCGTCCAGTACGGGGTTGCAGACGACGCCGACGTGCCGGTTGTCGTCGTCGTCCGGGCAGTCGTAGACGAAGACCTTGAGGTCGACGCCGATCTGGTTGGCGGCCAGGCCCACGCCCTCGGCGGCGCGCTGGCTGGCGAACATGTCGGCGATCAGCGCGTCCAGGTCGTCGTCGAAGGACGTGACGTCCTTGCACTCCCGGTGCAGCACCGGGTTGCCGACCACGGTGATCGGGCGGACGGTGCCGCGCTCGCGGTACGCCAGTTCGCGCGCCTGCGCGTCGGTCACGTCGTCGAGGAAGCCTTCGGCGGCCGCGTCGTGGCTGTGCGCGTGGTCGTGGTCATGCCCGTGGTGGTGCTGGTGACCGTGGCCGTGCTCGGTGTGCTGCTGGGACATCTGCGCCGTACGCCTTCCGCGAACCCGTAAACGAACCCCCCTAGGGTACGGGTCCGCGCACGACGGTGTTCCCCACACCTCGTGGTTCGTCGCACCTCGCCGTTCGGGGCACGGGGTTCAGGGCGTGCGGTTCAGCAGACCTCTTCGAGGTCCCGCCAGTCCCGGGTGTCCGGGCTGTCGGCGACCCAGCCGTCGAGCAGGCCGCGGACCAGGGACGCGGGGGCGGCGATCCCGCACTCGCGCTCCGGCGACCAACGCACACCCGCGCTGTGGTGGCTGAGGTGGCCGGGGTGACCGGGCTCACCGTGGTCGTGCGGGTCGCGCGTGGCCATCGAGCCGTCGTCGGTGGGCATCCGGCTCTCCGAACAGGTGCGGCACAGCAGCCGGACGGACGACGACCAGTCCTCGGCCGCGTATCCGGCCTCCGCCGCCAGCCGCTCCAGCGCGTCGCGGTCGGCGGCCGTGTCCGCTTCAAGGAGAACCAGCCAGGTCGGCACCGGGGACGGCGCCCACAGCTCGATCTCGTCGAAGACGGGGTAGACCGCGCCGCCCGCGGTGTCGGCGGTGGCGCGCTCGCCGTGCGGGACGCCGTCGTGCAGCACGACCTCGCCCCAGCGGCGCCCGGACGACGGCAGCGGGATGGAGAGCACCTCGACCCGCGCCGGGTCGAGCCTGCGGCCCCACACGACCTCGGCCTCGCCCTCGGGCGACAGCCGTACGGCGGCGCTGCCCAGCGGCAGCCGTACCGACTCCTCGCCGTTGTGACTCGCGGTGCCCGCGGGCATCCGCAGGCCGTACGCCTGCCAGGCGCGGCGGGCCAGCGGCCAGTCCTGCACGGCGGTGGCGGCGATGCCCAGGTTCCACCAGTCGGGGGAGCCGACCGGGCGGTCGAGCAGCGCCACCGCGCGCAGCCCGGCGATCCGGGCCTGCGCCCAGTCGTGCCGGAACTTGTGCAGCAGCGCGAGGTTGTACCAGGACTCCGACAGCCACGGCTCCAGATCGGCGGCTCGGGTCAGCAGCGCTCCGGCGTCCTCGTAACGGCCGTCGCCGATCAGCGAGAACGCCCGGTCAGTGGCCTGCCGCCACGTGGGCGACGGCCGGTGCCGCACTCTTCCGAAGATGTTCAACGTCGTTACCCGCCTGCCCGCTCAGCCGATCACTGCCAGGACGTCGCCTTCCCGCACCACTACGATCGCGTCCCCCCGTACGACTCCAACCTTGCACATTTTGGCCGTTGTCTCAGCCCGGCCGTCGCCCCCGTCCCCCGGGGCCGGCGACCCGGTCCGTGCGGTCCGCGGCGCCCCGGTGAGCGCGCTTCCTCACTCGACACCCTTGCCACTCCCGTGGGCATCCAACCATGCCCAGGTGGGGCGCCGTGCGAGCACCCTGGTGAGTGCCGCCACCACCTGCGGATCGTACTCACGTGCGGTCGCCAACCGCAGCCGCTCGACCGCCGCGAGCCGGTGGCCGAGGGCCGCGCCCGGCTCCCCCGTCAGGTCCTCGTAGGCGTTGACGGCCCGGACGATCCGGCCCGCCAACGGCTGTTCCCGGTACGGGTGCGCCTGCCGCTCCACGATCAGCGCCACCTCGGCCGGGGCGCCGGTCTGCCGCACCACCTCGCCGCCGAGCGCGGCGATGGCGCGCTGCCGCTCGCCGTCCAGCGGCTCCGTCGCCCCGCGCGGCACTGGGTCGACCAGCGAGAGCTGGCCGATGTCGTGCATCAGCGCCGCGTACTCCAGCAGCATCAGGTGGCGGGCGGGCAGGCCCAGCTCCCTGCCGACCGCCGTCGCCAGCTCGCTCACCCGCCGCGCGTGCCCCTCCGGTGTGTACCCGGCCACCTCGGTGGCCCGCGCCAGCGACCCGATCGTCTGCCGGTACGTGGCCCGCACCGCCGCCTGGCCCCGCAGCGACATCTGCGCCAGCAGCAGCGGCGCCGCGGCCATCGGCAGCGCCCACAGCCCGGCCGTCGCGACCGCCAGCGCCATCACCACACCGCCCGCGCACACCGCGCTGGCCATCCCCGCCAGCGCCCGCACCTCGTCGCGCAATGCCGGGGCGTACGGGTGGCCGGTCCTGGCCGCGCCCAGGGCCGCCGCCAGCGCCGCGTCGCACAGCGCCGTCAGGCCGAGGACCGCCAGGAGTGCGGCGGCGTACGCGGGGCCTTCGCCTCCCGCGAAGGGTTGGGCGCACACCCCGGCGAAGGTCGCTGCCGCGACCCGCCGCACCTCACCGTCCCCCTTGGCCCCCGGCCCCCCATACCGCCCCGAACCCAGGCGCCCCTCCCCAGGAGGGTCCGCCCCCGCAGGAGGGTCCGCCTGCCCAGGAGGGTCCGCCCCGAAGGGGCGCGGGGCTGCGTCTGATGTGCGGCTGCCGCCGCGCGGGCGCGCCTGCCCAGGAGGGTGCGCCCCCGCAGGAGGGTCCGCCTGCCCAGGGGGGTGCGCCCCGAAGGGGCGCGGGGAACTGCGCGGCCCGCCCCCACCGGCCGGTGGTCCGGGGACAACCGAACTGCCCCGCCGGGGCGGGTGGTGACCTGCGGGAGCATCGTGGCTGAGCGCGCAGTTCCCCGCGCCCCTACGGGGCAGCCACCTGCGCAAGGGACCCGCGCCCGCCGCGGCCCTGGGGGGCAGCCACCTGCGCAAGGGACCCGCGCCCGCCGCGGCCCTGGGGGGCAGCCACCTGCGCAAGGGGCCCGCGGCCGCCGCGGCCCTGGGGGGCGCCCACCTGGGTGAGGGGGGCGGGGCGGGGGCGGCTGCGTGGCGGGGGCGGCTCAGGGTCAGCGGGACGGCGGCCGCGAGGGCGGAGACGGCCACGGTTTGGGCGAGGCCGTGGCGGCCCGGCGCCAGGAGGGCGTAGGCGAGAGCCGTCGCCGTGGCGAGAGGCGCGGTGTCGCGGTCGACCCCGAAGGCGAGAGGGGCGAGGGGGGCGGGAAGGCGGAAGGTGACGCCCACGGCGATGACGGCGGCGAAGGCGAGGGCGGTGCCGGGCGCGGAGAGGCCGGTGAGGGCGGTACGCGCGACGGCGGCGGCCGTCAGGGTGAGGGCGGCGCCGTACACGCCCCGGACGAGCCGGGCCCTCATCGCGGCACCGGCGTGGAGACGGCGGCCGGAAGAAGCAGCGGGCCCCGCCCGGCGGTGGTGGCGCCGACCGGCCCCGAGGCGGCCACCGGCCAGGAGTGGTGCGCCAGCGCACGCGTCAGAGCGGCGACCATCGCCGGGTCGAAGTGCGTACCGGCGCAGGCGTGGAGTTCGTCGAGCGCGGCGCGAACCGGCCGGGCGCGCCGGTAGGAGCGGGTGGACGTCATGGCGTCGAAGGCGTCCGCGACGGCGACCACGCGGGCGAATTCCGGGATCTGGTCGCCCGCGAGCCCGTGCGGGTAGCCGCTGCCGTCGAGGCGTTCGTGGTGGTGCAGGATCGCGTCCCGCGCCTCGCCGAGGAAGGCGATGCCGCGGACCATCTCGTGCCCGTACTCCGGGTGCAGCTCGACCACCCGCCGCTCGGCCGGGGTCAGCGGCCCGTTCTTGCGCAACAGGCGGGTGGGGACGCCGAGTTTGCCGATGTCGTGCAGGATTCCGGCGAACCGCAGGGCGTCGACGCGGGGTTCGGGCATGCCCAGTTCGCGGGCGATGAACACCGAGGCGCGGCCCACGCGTTCACTGTGCCCGCGCGTGTAGTGGTCCTTGATCTCGACGGCCTGGACGAGCGCGCGCACGGTCGCCCGGTGGGCGTCGCGTTCCCGGCGGGCGCGGGCGAATCCCCAGCAGGCCGCGTACATCGGCAGCGGTACGAGCACCGCGGCGAAGGCGCCGTAGCGGGCCTGCCACAGGACGGCGGTCATGAGGGCGACGAGGCCGTAGGTCAGGTGCGGGGCGAGGCCGCCGAGCAGCGGGGCGCCCCAGGCCGCGCGCGGTGTGCGGCCCTCGGCGGTGACCAGGACGGCGCCGGTGAGCGCGGTGGCGGTGACGCAGAGGACGAGCGCGGCGGCGGTCGCGGGCAGCAGCGCGTACGGCAGGTCGGCGGCGGCCAGCGCGCGGGGGCCGTCGAGCAGCCGGGCGGCGAGCGCGGCGGCCCAGACGGCGACGGCCAGGTGGGCGGCGCGCCACAGCCGCCGTACGCGGCGCGGCTCCTGCTCCACGCGCCCCGCGAGCGAGCCGGGGACGGCCACCAGCGCGGCGGCGGCCGGGGGCAGCAGCAGGGCGGCGGCCAGCAGGACGGGCAGGAACGGGCCGACGGCGGCGGGCGGGTGGCGGCCCGCGGCGCGGTCGGGGAGCACGCCGGGCTCGCACAGCGCGTACAGGGCGGCAAGTACGGCGACGGTCCCCCACGCGGTGGCGGGCCGCAGGGCGGGCGCGGCGCACAGCGTCCCGGCGGCGCACACGGCGGCCACGGTGACCCGTGCGGGTGTCGGCATGGCGGACACGAGAGGCGGCCTCCTCCGTACGCGAACGTGCGCGAACGCGCGGCGGGCGCGGCCCGATCGGCTCCCGGCCCGTTGAGAGTCAGGAGGATAGGGCCGCGCCCGTCGTGGAAGAGGCGTTTGCCGGCGTTGGGCCGTCCGTGGGACCCGACGCTCACCCGCACGGGTGACGTGAGGCGTATGCGCCCTCGTCCGAACGCCCGAACCCCGTCCACAAGCGCAACGGGGTACGAGCCGGGATGAAGGGGTGCCGGGGGGTGTCCCGGCGGTGGCCGACGGCGGCGGGGAAGCCCTGGCGCGCCCGGCGGTGGAGACAGGAGCTAGCGGGCCTCGGCCTCGGTCGGGGTGGCGAGGATGTCGGGCGCCTGGTCCGGGACCGGGGCGACCTCACCGGAGCGGATCAGCTCGATCCGCATCATGACCTTCGAACGGAGGTCGGTCGGCACGTCGTCGGAGCCGCAGCACCGCTTGACGAGCTTCTTGACGGCCTGTTCGAGGCCGTACTTCTCCAGGCACGGGTGGCACTCGTCGAAGTGCTCCTTGAACTTGGCGCAGCTCTCGTCGGGCATCTCGTTGTCGAGGTACTCGTAGAGGTGGCCGAGCACCTCCGAGCAGTCCGTCTCATGTGCGTCGCCGCAACTCATGAATCCGCGCCCTTCTCATCCGCCGCGCCCGCGGGTACAAGACCGCGGTCCCGCGCATAGTCCTCCAGCAGCTCACGCAACTGGCGACGCCCGCGGTGCAGCCGGGACATCACTGTGCCGATGGGTGTTCCCATGATGTCCGCGATCTCCTTGTAGGCAAAGCCCTCGACGTCCGCGAGGTAGACCGCGATGCGGAACTCCTCGGGGATCGTCTGCAACGCCGCCTTCACGTCGGAGTCGGGCAGGTGGTCGAGCGCCTGGGACTCCGCGGAGCGCAGGCCGGTCGACATATGGGATTCGGCTCGTGCGAGCTGCCAGTCCTCGATCTCCTCCGAGCCGCTGCGCAGCGGTTCGCGCTGCTTCTTGCGGTAGGAGTTGATGAAGCTGTTGGTGAGAATGCGGTAGAGCCACGCCTTGAGGTTGGTGCCCTCACGGAACTGGTGGAAGGAGGCGTACGCCTTCGCGTACGTCTCCTGGACGAGGTCTTCCGCGTCGGCCGGATTGCGGGTCATCCGCAGCGCGGCCGAGTACATCTGGTCGAGGAAGCCAAGGGCGTCCCGCTCGAAGCGCTCGGTGCGCTCCGCGCTGCTCTCCTGTGCTGCCTCACCGGACGCACTCGCGTTTTCCGCCGTGCTGTCGTCGGTGCCGGTGACCGCACCCACCTCCTCAGAAACGTCAGCGCGCCCAAAAGCGGCCACGCCTGTTCCGGAGGATATCCCGCTGGAGATCGACGTGCCGGATGCGCCCTTGCCGTCGTCCTTGACCGGCCATTCGGCCCAGTTCAGGTAGGGCGCGGCTGCGTCCGGTCGCGCGGTGGCCTGTGCGGCCTCTGCGCGGGACCGGCAAGCGGCTGAAACCATGCGGCTGCCTCTCTCACAGATCTCACGGATTGCTTCGTCAATGCGGGATCGAATCGTTCTGCCGATTCGCACAACACCGGTATCGCGCGGCTCATTCCCGGTGGCACAGGGGGCGCGCGGGCGGATCGCGCGGAAGTCGCACGGCGGTGGTCCGGAGTTCGCGCCGGGGTCGTACGGCAAACGTGCTTGCCGGTATGGCAAAATCGGCGCATGGCGGAGAAAGCACCCAAGGGCACGGACGACGGCGTCGAGCGCACTCTGGCCGAGGTCGGGCCGCGGTTGCGGGCGGCGCGGCTGGAGCGCGGGGTGACGCTGGCCGCGCTGGCGGAGGCGACCGGGATCTCGGTGAGCACCTTGTCGCGGCTGGAGTCGGGGCAGCGGCGCGCCACCCTCGAACTGCTGCTGCCGCTGGCCCGCGCGCACCAGATGCCGCTGGACGAACTGGTGGGCGCGCCCGAGGTCGGCGACCCGCGGGTGCGCACGGTGCCGCGCAAGATGGACCACATGACGGTGCTGCCGCTGACCCGGCACCCCGGCGCGCTTCAGGCGTACAAGATGATCATCGAGCCGAACAAGCCCTGTGAGCAGCGCACCCACGAGGGCTACGAGTGGATCTACGTGCTCTCCGGGCGGCTGCGGCTGCTGCTCGCCGACAAGGATCTGGAGCTGCGGGCGGGCGAGGCAGCCGAGTTCGACACCCGGCTGCCGCACTGGTTCGGGCCCGCGGGGCACGAGACCGTCGAGGTGCTCAGTCTTTTCGGCCGCCAGGGCGAGCGGATGCATGTCCGAGCCCGGCCAGCCAGTCGCTGACGGCCCCGGTCAGCACGGCCAGCGCCGCGTCCTGCGTCAACTCCGCGCGCTTGGGTACGGCGAACGAGTGATCGCCGTACGGCACCTCGACCGGTTCGTACCCGGCGGGGAACTCCGCGGGCCGCCCGAAGGTGTCGTTGCCGCCCTGCACGATCAGCAGCGGCCCGGCCGCGGCGCCCAGGTCCAGCTCGGCCGCGCGGGACTTCTCCGGCTTCCCCGGCGGGTGCAGCGGGAAGGACAGCGCGAGGACGGCCGCGGCGCCCAGCTCCTTCGCCGTACGGCAGGCCACCCGGGCGCCGGCGCTGCGTCCGCCCGCGACCACCGGCAGCCCCGGCTCCGCCAGCGCGGGCCACACCGCCGTCCACCCGGTGTCCAGCGTCTTGGGCGCGGGCGCCAGCTTCTTGCCCGCCACCCGCCAGGGCTGCTCGACCAGTGCCACGGTCACGCCGTGCGCGGGCAGCGCCGCCGCGAGCGCGGCCAGGTCGCGGGCCTCGATGCCGCCGCCCGCGCCGTGGCCGAGCGCGAGGACCGCGCGGGCGGCGCGGGCGCGGTGCCAGGTGACGCGGGCCTCGCCCGCGGGGGTGCCGACCGTTTCCACCGACCGCTCGGGGGACGGGGACGCTGTGTGTGCTGCGCGTGCTGTCATCAGAACAGCGTCTCCTCCTCGGGTGCCTCCAGCTCCGTCAGCAGCTCCGGTCCGTTGTTCTTCACACTGCTCACACCGGTGCCGACCGGATAGGCGCGCATCAGGCCGCCGGGCGGCGGGGCGAGCAGAGCGCCGAGCGTGTCGGGGTCGGTGGTGGCCGGGTCGAGCCAGGCGTTCCAGCGGTCGGGGGTCATCATCAGCGGCATCCGGGGGTGGATGTCGGTGAGCGAGCGCGGACCCTCGCCCGCGTATCCGGCCAGGGTGTCGGTCTCGGCCGCCGTGGTGATCACCGTGCAGGTGGCCCACCAGGCCATCGGGTGGTCGTCGGGCAGCGTCCGGTCGCGCCAGAACTCGTACAGCCCGGCCATCGCCATCACCGAGCCGTCGGCGGGCGTCACGAAATACGGCTGTTTGCGGGACCGCTTCTTCCTGCCCTGCTCCTCCAGCGCGCGCTCCTCGGGCGCCGTCACCCACTCGTAATAGCCGTCGGCGGGTATCAGGCAGCGCCGGGCGGTGAGCGCGCGGCGGAAGGACGGCTTCTCGTGCACCGTCTCGGCCCGCGCGTTGATCAGCTTGGCCGCTCCTTCCGGCGACTTGGCCCACGACGGGACCAGGCCCCAGCGCAGCACGCGCAACTGTCTGACCGGTTCCGGGGAACCGGAGTCGCGCACGGGACGGTCAAGCACCGCGTAGACGTCCTTCGTCGGCGCGACGTTCCAATCGGGGGCGATGGTCTCGGTGGGGTCCCACTTACGGACTTCGAAGAGTCCTGCGAGATCCTCTGGTTTCCGGCTCGCCGCATATCGACCGCACATAGGTGCCAGACTGCCACGACCGTGGACCCGAACGGCCCACGGTCCGCCCTTTCGCAAGCCCCCGGCACCCCCCTCCGCAGCCCCCTAGTAGCAAGGACTGGCCACGTCATGAACGTCGCGAGCGTCACCGAGATGTGGGACCGGCTGACGGGGACACAGCCCGATCCCTCGCGCTGGCTGATCGGCGCGACGGCGCTGCTCGCGCTGGCGGCCGTACTGCTGCGGCGGGTGTGGCAGGTCACGCGCAACGCGGTGACGATCGCGCACGAGGGCGGTCACGGGCTGCTCGCGCTGCTGACCGGGCGGCGCCTGGAGGGCATACGCCTGCACTCGGACACCTCGGGCCTGACCGTCTCGCGCGGCAAGCCGCACGGCGTGGGCATGGTGCTGACGGCCGCCGCCGGGTACACCGCGCCGCCGCTGCTGGGCCTTGCGGGCGCGGGGCTGCTGGCATCCGGCCACATCACCGCGCTGCTGTGGGGCGCGACGGCGCTGCTGCTGGTCATGCTCGTGATGATCCGCAACGCGTACGGGGCGCTGACCGTGGTGGTCACCGGGGCGATCTTCCTGTTGGTGTCCTGGCTGACCAAGGCGCAGGTACAGGCGGCGTTCGCGTATCTGGTGGTGTGGTTCCTGCTGGTCGGCGGCGCGCGGCCGGTCGCCGAGCTGCAACGTACGCGGCGCCGTGAGCGCTCCGGCACCTCGGACGCGGACCAGCTCGCCCGGCTCACGCACACTCCGGCGGCCCTGTGGCTGCTCCTGTTCTACGCGGTCGCGATCTGCTCGCTGGTGGGCGGCGCCCGGTGGCTGCTCCTCCAATAACGCGGTGACCGCGGTGACGGGAGTGACGGGGAACACCCACCGTGACGGCCGTGGCGGCCCCGGCGGAGAGAACGGCCGGGGCAACGGGGGCAGACCGGCGCACAGACCCACGGCACTGGCCCCGCGCATGAGCCCGGCGCACGACCCCGGCGCATGTGGCCGAGAGTGACAGCACCTGTTTCCGGCAGATTTCGCCGCATTCGCCGTCCTATCTCCCTGTGCCTGAGCCACTACGCTTGGGCCCCATGAGCGACAGCACCGCGCAGACCGCCCTCTGGCCGGCCCCGACCGCGCCCCGCGCCGTGGACGCGACCGTCACGGTGCCCGGCTCGAAGTCGGTGACCAACCGCGCTCTGGTGCTCGCCGCGCACTCCACCGAACCCGGATGGGTGCGCCGTCCGCTGCGCAGCCGCGACACGGTCCTGATGGCCGACGCGCTGCGCGCCATGGGCGTGCAGATCGACGAGACGGTCAACCCGTCCGGCGGCGAGGCGTGGCGGATCATCCCGGCCGGGCTGCACGGCCCCGCCCGGATCGACGTCGGCAACGCGGGCACCGTGATGCGCTTCCTGCCGCCGGTCGCCGCGCTCGCCGACGGCCCGGTCCGCTTCGAGGGCGACGCGCGGGCGTACGAGCGTCCGCTGCACGGCGTGATCGACGCGCTGCGCGCGCTGGGGGCCAGGATCGACGACGAGGGCCGCGGCTCCCTGCCGCTGACCGTGAACGGCGCGGGCTCGCTGTCCGGCGGGAGCGTGTCCGTGGACGCGTCGTCGTCCTCGCAGTTCGTCAGCGCGCTGCTGCTGTCCGCGCCGCGGTTCAACCGGGGCCTCGAACTGCGGCACACCGGCCGCAGCCTGCCGTCCCAGCCGCACATCCGGATGACCGTGGACATGCTGCGGAAGGCCGGCGCCAAGGTGGACGCCCCGCAGGACGGCGGCGCGCGCAATGTGTGGCGGGTGGCGCCGAGCGCGCTGCTCGGCCGGGACCTGACGGTGGAGCCCGACCTGTCCAACGCGGCGCCGTTCCTGGCCGCCGCGCTGATCACCGGCGGCCGGGTGACCATCCCGGACTGGCCGCGCCGCACCACCCAGCCGGGTGACGCGCTGCGCACGCTGTTCACCGCGATGGGCGGCTCGTACGAGCTGACCGAGCAGGGGCTGACCCTCAGCGGCACCGGCCGGGTGCTCGGCATCACCGCCGATCTGCACGAGGTCGGCGAGCTGACCCCGGTGATCGCGGCGGTCGCGGCGCTGGCCGAGGGCGAGAGTGTGCTGACCGGCATCGCGCATCTGCGGCTGCACGAGACCGACCGGCTGGCCGCGCTGGCCAAGGAGATCAACGAGCTGGGCGGTGACGTCACCGAGACCGAGGACGGCCTGCGCATCCGGCCGACCACCCTGCACGGCGGGGTCTTCCACACCTACGAGGACCACCGGCTGGCGACCGCCGCGGCCGTCCTGGGCCTGACCGTGGACGGCGTCCAGGTGGAGAACGTGGCGACGACCGCGAAGACCCTGCCCGAATTCCCCGAGCTGTGGACGGCGATGCTCGCGGGCCGCGCGCCCGCGCCGGGGATCTCCACGCCGGGCGCCGTCACCCCGGGCGCCGCCGCACCGGAGACGACCGAGACAGCGGAGACAACCGGCACAGCGGACCCGACGGATACGGCGGACGCGACGGACACGGCAGACACAGCGGACACCACCGCGCCGGGCCGGGGCTGAGGACCGCCGTGCGCCGCTACGGAAAGAACCCCGACGAGGACGACGTCAGAGTCCGCCCCAACGCCAAGGGCAACCGGCCGCGCAGCACGATCAGGCCCAAGCACGAGGACGCCGCCGAGGGCATGGTGCTGACCGTGGACCGCGGGCGGCTGACCGTGCTGGTCGACGACCGCGAGGTGGTCGCGATGAAGGCCCGCGAACTGGGCCGCAAGTCGATGGTGGTCGGCGACCGGGTCGCGGTCGTCGGCGACCTGTCGGGCGCGAAGGACACCCTGGCCCGGATCGTACGGATCGAGCCGCGCAAGTCGGTGCTGCGGCGGACGGCCGACGACGACGACCCGTTCGAGCGGGTGGTGGTCGCCAACGCCGACCAGCTCGCGATCGTCACGGCGCTGGCCGACCCCGAGCCGCGTCCCCGGATGATCGACCGCTGCCTGGTCGCGGCCTTCGACGCGGGTCTGAAGCCGCTGCTGGTGCTCACCAAGTCCGATCTGGCCCCGGCCGCGCCGCTGTTGGAGACGTACGGCGCGCTGGATCTGGCGTATGTGGTGACCAACAGGGACGACTTCCTGACCGGCGGGGTCGACCAGATCCGCGAGCGGCTGGCCGGGCATGTGACGGCCTTCGTCGGCCACAGCGGCGTCGGAAAGACCACGCTGGTCAACGCGCTGGTGGAGCGTCAGCGCACCACCGGCTCGGTGAACGCGGTGACCGGGCGCGGCCGGCACACCACCACCTCGGCGCTCGCACTGCCGCTGCCGGGCGACACGGGATGGGTGATCGACACCCCGGGCGTACGGTCGTTCGGCCTGCACCACATCGATCCGTCGCGGGTCATCCACGCCTTCCCCGACCTGGAGCCGGGCACCGAGGAGTGCCCGCGCGGCTGCTCGCACGACGAGCCGGAGTGCGCGCTGGACGCGTGGGTCGCGGCGGGGCACGCCGAGCCCGCCCGGCTGGACTCGCTGCGGCGGCTGCTGGCCACCCGCGAGCGGCGCGAGGGAGACTGACGTCCTTTCGGCGACCGGAGGGGCGGTTTCCGGGCAGGCTGTGTGATGATCGACAGCGCACACAGGTTTCGGAGACGGAGTGGGAACGGGAGGCACCCGATGGCCTGGCTGCTCGTGGTGGTCGCAGGCATCCTTGAGACGGGGTTCGCGGTCTGCCTCAAGCTGTCGCACGGCTTCACCCGTATCTGGCCGACCATCGCCTTCGCCCTGTTCGCGCTGGGCTCCTTCGGTCTGCTGACGCTGTCGCTGAAGAAGCTGGACGTCGGCCCGGCGTACGCCGTCTGGACCGGCATCGGCGCGGCGGGCACCGCGATCTACGGCATGATCTTCCTCGGCGACGTCGTCTCCACGCTGAAGATCGTGTCCATCTCCTTGGTGATCGCGGGCGTCATCGGCCTCCAGATCTCCGGCTCGGCGCACTGACGGTTCACGGGCGGCGCCCGCGCGGACCGTGGCCCGCTACGGCTCCTCCCCCGTCGCGGGCCACGACAGCAGGCTGCGGACGAGCTGCGCCACCCGCAGACACGCCTCCTCGTCACTGGCGGCGGGCGCGATCACGTACGACAGGGTGAGCCGGATCGCCGCCTCGCAGGCCCATCCGATGTCCTGGGGCCGCAGCCGCGGGTAGCCGCGGACGAGCGCGTCGACCGTACGGGCCTTGAGGGATTCGACCAGGCCGCCGTCGGCGCCGGTGAGGGCGGCGGCGACCACCGGACTGCGCCGGGCGGACCGCAGGGTCCAGCCCGCGGCGCCCGCGAAGCACTCCCCCGCGTCGGCGCCGACCCGGCCCGCGGCGGCCAACTCGCGGTCGACACCGCCCAGATAGCCCTCGGTCTCGCGCCGGGCGAGGGCGCGCGCGAGCCCTTCCTTGCTGCTGAACTCGTTGTAGAGGGTCTGCCGCGACACCCCGGCCGCCGCCGCGACCTCGACCATCCGTACGGCTTCCCAGGGCCGGTCGCCGAGCGCGGCGAACGCCGCGTCCAGGAGCGATTCCCGCGCTGTAGGCATCATTGCCTCCAAGGCGCCACGAGGTGTCCGCGCGATGGCGCGGACAGCGGCCGTGCGGAAAGAATTGACGCGCTGTCCTGGTCTGTCAAGGTTGCGCGCAGGTCGGAGATGACCGGGACCAGGCGAGATCGCTACTGTTCGGCTTATGCCCGAATTCAACGACGATCTGCGCCTGGCCCACGTGCTGGCCGATGCCGCCGACGCCGCGACCATGGCCCGCTTCAAGGCGCTCGACCTCAAGGTCGAGACCAAGCCCGACCTGACGCCGGTGAGCGAGGCGGACAAGGCGGCCGAGGAGCTGATCCGGGGTCAGTTGGCGCGGGCGCGCCCGCGGGACGCGGTGCTCGGCGAGGAGTACGGCAGCCAGGGCGCGGGGCCGCGCCGCTGGGTGATCGACCCGATCGACGGCACCAAGAACTATGTGCGCGGCGTTCCGGTGTGGGCGACCCTGATCGCGCTGATGGTCCGCGGCGAGCAGGGCGACGAGAGCGTGGTCGGCGTGGTCTCCGCGCCCGCGCTCGGCCGCCGCTGGTGGGCGGCGAAGGGCGACGGCGCGTACACCGGCCGCAGCCTGTCGTCGGCGACCCGGCTGCACGTCTCGGGCGTGAGCCGGCTGGAGGACGCGTCGTTCGCGTACTCCTCGCTGAGCGGCTGGGAGGAGCGGGGGCGGCTCGACGGCTTCCTGCGCCTGTCGCGCGACGTCTGGCGCACCCGCGGCTACGGCGACTTCTGGCCGTACATGATGGTCGCCGAGGGTTCGGTGGACATCTGCGCGGAGCCCGAGCTGAGCATGTGGGACATGGCGGCCAACGACGTGATCGTGCGCGAGGCCGGTGGCCGCTTCACCTCGCTCGACGGCGAGCCGGGCCCCTTCGGCGGGAACGCGGCGGCCTCCAACGGCCTGCTGCACGAGGAGCTGCTGGGGTACGTGGGCGGTTCGGACGGCGTCGCCTAGCAGGTCGGAGCGGCGCGGCGCGAGCCGCGCGCGGCGGCGGGTCACCTCGCGGCGGGAGCTTCGCGCGCCCCCTTGCCGGTCCTCCGGGGGCGTGTGACTATGAAGGTGCCCCCGCTTGTGAACTTGTGAAACCGTTCACGCGAGCGTCTCCCGGCTCGCCGGACGGCGGTCCCGTGTGAGGGCTTCACACAAGGAGGTGCCCGTCCCATGCTGGTCCGCGACGCGATGAGCACGGTGGTACTCACCATCGGCCCCGCCCACACCCTCCGCCAGGCCGCCCAGTTGATGTCCGCCCGCCGAGTCGGCGCGGCCATAGTCCTCGACACCGACACCTGCGGTCTCGGCATCCTCACCGAGCGCGACGTCCTCGACGCGATCGGGGACGGCCTCAGCCCCGACCGCGAACTCGCCCACGCCCACACCACGACCGATGTCGTCTTCGCCGCCCCGCAGTGGACCCTCGACGAGGCCGCCGCCGCCATGCTGCACGGCGGTTTCCGTCACCTGGTCGTCCTTGAGGGCCGCGATCCGATCGGCGTGGTCTCCGTCCGCGACATCATCCGCTGCTGGTCCGCGCAGCGGCCCGCGACACCGGCCACGACGCCGTCCGCGTCACCGGCCACGACACCGACCGCGACCGCCCTGACCAGCGCGTAACCGCTTTTCGGAACGGCCGGCACGCTCGGCTTCGGAACGGCACGCACGCGCCTTCGGTTCCGCACGCGGACGCGCAGAAGAGGCCGGAGCCCTTTGGCGTCCGGCCTCTTCGGCCAACGGCGAGCGACGGGTCAGGTGCGGAGGGCCTGGACCGCTGCCTCCAGTCGCTTGCCGTAGTCGGGGTCCGCGCGGCGGAAGTTGTCGACGGCGCGCTCGACGACGTCCTCGCGGGAGACCTTGGCGATGAAGCCCGCCAGGTTGTCGATCAGCCGGGTCTTCTCGTCCTCGGACATGAGCCGGTACAGGGTGCCCGCCTGCCCGAAGTCGTCGTCCTCGGCGTGCGCGGGCGCGGCGGAGTACCGGGTCGCGCCGGACACCTCGACGGACTCCCACAGCGGGCGGCCGGTCTCGGCCGGACCGCCGAAGCTGTTCGGCTCGTAGTTCTTGGCACCCTGGTGGCGGCCGTCGTAGAGGGCGCCGTCCCTGCTGTGCGTCCGCGCCTCGGTGGCGTGCGGGCGGTTGACCGGCAGGTGGTCGGCGTTGACGCCGACCCGGTAGCGGTGCGCGTCGCCGTACGCGAACAGGCGGCCCTGGAGCATCTTGTCCGGGGACGGGCCGATGCCGGGCACGAAGTGCGCGGGGCTGAAGACCGACTGCTCGACCTCGGCGAAGACGTTCTCCGGGTTGCGGTTCAGCTCCAGCCTGCCGATCTCGACCGGCGGGTAGTCCGCGTGCGGCCACACCTTGGTGAGGTCGAACGGGTTGAAGCGGTACGTGGCCGCGTCCGCCGCGGGCATGATCTGCACCTGCACGGTCCAGGACGGGAACGCGCCGCGCTCGATCGCCTCGCGCAGGTCGCGCTGGTGGGAGTCGGGGTCCATGCCCGAGACGCGCACGGCCTCCCCGGTGGCGAGGTTCCTGATCCCCTGGTCGGTCTTGAAGTGGTACTTGACCCAGAAGACCTCTCCGGCCTCGTTGTTCCACTGGTAGGTGTGCGAGCCGTAGCCGTTCATGTGCCGGTAGCTGGCCGGGATGCCGCGGTCGCCGAAGAGCCAGGTCACCTGGTGTGTGGACTCCGGGCTGAGCCCCCAGAAGTCCCAGACGTTGTCCGCCTCCTGGGAGCCGGTGTACGGGTCGCGCTTCTGGGTGTGGATGAAGTCGGGGAACTTCAGGGCGTCCTTGATGAAGAACACCGGGGTGTTGTTGCCGACGAGGTCGTAGTTGCCCTCCTCGGTGTAGAACTTCAGCGCGAAGCCGCGCGGGTCGCGGACGGCGTCGGCCGAGCCGAGGTTGCCCGCGACGGTGGAGAAGCGCAGGAACGTCTCGGTCCGCTTGCCGACCTCGGACAGGAACTTCGCCCGCGTCCAGCGCGAGACGTCACGGGTCAGCGTGAAGGTGCCGTACGCACCGGCGCCGCGCGCGTGCACGACCCGCTCCGGGATGCGCTCGCGGTTGAAGTGCGCGAGCTTCTCCAGCAGGTGCTGGCTCTGGACGAGCACCGGGCCGCCGAGGCCCGCCGTCTCGCTGTTCTGGTTGTCCGCGACCGGCGCCCCGGCCTCCGTGGTCAGCGCACTCGTGGTCAGCGGACCCGTCTCCTGAACCGTCACGTGCTTCTCCTCCAGATCGTCCGGTCCCCCGGCATGCCCATCGGCTCGCGCCGGAGCCGATCCTACTCTGGACAATGTCTAAGTCAAGAAGAGAGCCAATAGAGGATGGGAGTCAGGAACAGACCCTTTCGATCCAGGTTGCCCCGCTGTTACCCTGGCTCGCATGAGCGACCTGCTGGAACGACTGCGCGAACGCGGCTGGCGGCTGACCGCCCAGCGGCGCGTGGTGGCGGAGGTCCTCGACGGCGACCATGTCCATCTCACCGCCGACGAGGTGCACGCGCGTGCCATCGCACGGCTGCCGGAGATCTCCCGCGCCACGGTGTACAACACGCTGGGCGAGATGGTGAGCATCGGCGAGATCATCGAGGTCGCCACCGACGGCCGCGCCAAGCGCTACGACCCCAACGCGCACCGGCCGCACCAGCACCTGGTCTGCTCCCGCTGCGGCACCATCCGCGACGTCCACCCGCACGGCGACCCGCTCGCGGCCCTCCCCCCGACCGAACGCTTCGGCTTCGCGGTCCAGGCGGCCGAGGTCACCTACCGGGGACTGTGCCCGGACTGCTCGTAGGCACGGTCCGCTCGCAGGCCCTGCCGCCGATCCGCTCGGCGGCCCTGCGTACGGCCGGTTCCGTACGGGTCCTGCCGACCCACAAGGTCTCCACCGGGACATCGGCCGGCACCCGGGCCAGCGCCTCGAACACCTCGCGCGCCACGCCCGGATCGGGATCGGTCGCCAACGGGCCGAGCAGGCCGACCAGTTCGGCGGGCTTGGCCAGCCGCCCGATCGCGCGGGCGGCGGCCCTGCGCACCATCGGCGGCCAGTTCTCGGCATGATCGCGCTCGCGGGGTCCGAGCAGCCGCGTCAGCAGCGCCGCGTCGGAGGCGTCCCCGCACTCCCCGAGACCGGCCGCCAGTCCCGCGACGAGCCGGGGCGCGGTCGCCCTGCCGACCTTGCGGAGCTGCCTGCGGTAGACGTCGGCGGGCGGCTCCCCGCGCCGGTACAACTGCCAACGGGCCTGCGCCCGTACCATCCTGGCCCGGTCGGCCAGCGGCGCGACCAGCCGCGTGGCGGGCACGTCGCCGGGCAGCGCGGCCACCGCCAGCTCCCGTACGCCCGCGCCGCGCGCCCACATCAACCGGCCCGCCTGGTCGGGGTCGAGCTCCAGCAGCCGCTGCGCGCAGAGCCTGCGGCAGACCTGGTCGCGGTCGTGCAGCGCGGTCCGCAGCAGGTCGCCGCGGACGTAACTGCCGAGGTCCAGGGCGAGTTCGACGCCGAAGCGGCGGGCCAGCGGGTCGGAGTCGGCGGCCAGCGCCCGCACGGCGCGGCGGTGCGGAGGCTCGCTCAGCACCGCGCGGTACGAGGCGAGCAGCCCGCCCGCCCGGCGCCTGCCGCCGAGCCTGAGCAGCACGCGGACGGCAGCGGCCACCTCGTCCGGCGCGTTGCGGGCCACCAGGGCGGCGGTGGCGCGCTCGCTCACCTCCGGCACCCAGTCGACCGTCCGCAGGGCGAGCGCGGCCACGGCCAGCGGCCCGCCGCACCCGGCCAGGCTCTCGACGGCCCCGGCCCGCACCCGGCCGTCCTCGTCGAGCGAGGCCAGCAGCAGACGCAGCGGATCGACACCGGCGTGGCCGCCGGCGGCCCAGCGGTGGGCGCCGCCGCCGTGCCAGGGCCTGGCGTGCCGGTCGAGCAGCAGCAGGAGGTCGGCGGGAGCGTCGCCGAGCGCGGCGAGCGCCGCGGCCCTGTCGTACGGCGGTCCGTCCTCGACGACGGCGCGCAGGCCCGCGAGCAAGGTCACCGCGTCCTCGCGACGCCCGCCGAGCGCGGCCTCGCACCAGCGCTGCCAGCGTCCCGTGTCCACCACGGTGACACCCGCCTCGGATCGCCCTCGCCGCCTGCGCAGCAATCCCGCCTCCTCGCCCGTCGTACCCGACCAGGATCGCGCGCGAAGGTGCCGCGCCCAAGACGGTTCGGCGGGTCTTTGCCCGAATAAGAAGCCCGCACAAGGAGACTAAGAGAAAGCGCGCGGTGCCGCCGCGCGCGCAGCGCCCAGCGACCCGGCCCCGCAGTCCGGCCGACGACCGGTGTCGCACAGGAAGAAGGCCCGGAAGCCATTGGCTTCCGGGCCTTCTCTTTCCGTAGCGGGGACAGGATTTGAACCTGCGACCTCTGGGTTATGAGCCCAGCGAGCTACCGAGCTGCTCCACCCCGCGTCGTTGTGCCCTCACTGTAGACCAGCGTTCCTGACCAGCGCAAATCCATAGGCGGGCGGCCGTCGGAGCGGGTGGCCATTCCGGCTGAGGGGTGCCCCGGGCGGGGCGCCCCTCAGCCGGAAACGGTCAGGAACCGTACGGATGACCTGGTCAACCGCCGCTGACGACCGTCGGCTCACGCGGTCAGCTCGTGCTTGACCGCGGCGGTCAGCCGGGCCGCGCGCTCGGCGACCTCGGCGGGCCCGTAGGTGACCGCGCGGGAGCACCAGTGCTGCGCCTCGGCCAGCTCGCCGCGCCGGGCGGAGAGCAGCGCCATCCGCAGGGCGGCGCGGCCGTGCCCGGCGTCCGCGGCCCGCGTCCACCACAGGGCGGCCTCGGGCTCGGCGCCCTCGCGGGCCAGCAGCAGCCCGAGGTTGAAGGCCCCGTTGCGCGAACCGGCATCGGCGGCCTGCCGGTACCAGTGCGCCGCGTCCACCACGTCCCCGCGCTTGGCGGCGCACATGCCGAGCCGTACCTGGGCGCGGCGGTGCCCCTGCCGGGCGGCCCGCTCGTACCACTCCTCCGCCTCGACGCTGCCCGTGGCCTCCGCCCCCGCGTCGCCCTCGTCCCGCTCGCGCTGCCTGCGCTCCAGGAGCGCGCCGAGCCGGAAGGCGGCCTCCGGGCTGCCGCCGCCCGCGGCGCACCGCAGGTGCCGCTCGGCGGCGTGGTGGTCGCCGTCGCGCTGGAGCGCGATGGCCACCTGGAGGGCGGCCTCGGCGTGCCCGGCGGCGGCGGCCCGCTCGTACCAGGCGCGCGCGGTGTCGGCTTCCTCGCGCCCGGCGTGCAGGATGCCGAGGTTGAAGGCGGCGTCGATGCTGCCCGCCTCCGCGGCCTTGGAGAACCACGGCTCGGCGCCCATCGCGTCGCCGCGCTGGAGCAGCAGCACGGCCAGCGCGTTGGCGGCCTCGCGGTGCCCGGCATACGCGGCCTTGCGGTACCACTGCTCGGCCTGCGCGTTGCGGCTCTGGCCCGCGCAGAGCAGGCCGAGGTTGTAGGCGCCGTTGATGTCGCCCGCGTCCAGGGCCGTGCGGTACCAGCGCTCGGCGGTCTGCGTCTCGCCCTCCTGGGCGTGCAGCGCGCCGAGCGCGTTGGCGGCCTGGCCGTCGCCCGCCTGGGCGGCGCGCCGCCACCAGGTGGCGGCCTGGTCGATGTCGCCCGCGTCGCGCAGCAGGAACGCCAGCGCGCAGGCGGCCCGCGCCTCGCCGTCCCTGGCGGCCGTCAGATACCAGCGGCCCGCCTCCGCCTGCTCGCCGCGCTCCTCCAGGAGCGTGCCCAGGCGCAGCGCGGCCCGCCGGTGGCGGCGCGCGGCGGCCTGCCGGTACCACTGCTCGGCCTCGTGGTTCTGGCCGCGCGCGGCGCATATCCGGGCGAGGCGGTACGCGGCCTCGCGGTGGCCGTGCTCGGCCGCGGCGCGGAACCAGCGCTCGGCGCCGCTCTCGCGCCGGTGGTCGAGCAGGTCGGCCAGCGCGTACGCGCCCAGCGTGTGGCCGGACTCGGCGGCCTGCCGCAGCCAGTACTCGGCCGCGGGCTCGTCGCCGCGCTCGCGGTAGTGCCGGCCCAGCGCGTGCGCGGCGGGCGCGGAGCCCGCCACGGCGGCGGTCCGCCACCAGTCGGCCGCCTCGTCGGCGTAACCGCGCTGGTGCAGCAGCAGGGCCAGGTTGTTGGCGGCGGCGCGGTCCCCGTGCGTGACGGCGGCGCGCAGGTACGGCTCCGCGCCGTCGAGGTCGCCGCGGCGCAGCAGCAGCGTGCCGAGCGCGCTCATGGCGTACGGGTCGCCGAGGTCGGCGGCGTGCCGGTGGCGCGCCTCGATCTCGGCCTCCTCGCGGAGCGCGAGGCCGTCCTCGTCGGTCGGTTCGGGAAGCCCGGGCAGGTCGTTGAGCCCGGCGGCCGGGGCGGCGACGGGCCCCAGGGACCGGGTGGCCACCGTCCCGGTGGACGCGGTGAGTTCGGCGAACGCGGGCTGCTCAGCCGACGGGCGCGGTGCGGGCAGCAGCGCGGTCGCGGTGACGGGCACGGTCGCGGACGCGGTCACGGGCGTCGAAGCCGACTCCTGGGCCAACCTTTCGGTCGACATGTCGACATCGCCCGTAGAACCACGCCGTTCGTGGATCTGACGAGTGTTCAGCAGTCTTGCACCATCCCCCATGAGGTCCATCGTCGCACCGTCCACTACCGCCGTACACCTGGTATACCGCAACCCGATTGGTCACTTCAGCGGTTTGTCGACTTCCCGACAAGGCGGCTTGCGAAACCCCGTTCACCGAACATCCCCCATATAAGTGAAGAGGGCCAAAGTCAGTTGACTTTGGCCCTCTTCGTACAGTAGCGGGGACAGGATTTGAACCTGCGACCTCTGGGTTATGAGCCCAGCGAGCTACCGAGCTGCTCCACCCCGCGTCGTTGTGTCCTCACCGTACCACGACGCGGAGTGTCACCCGATCAGCCCGCTTGTCGACCCATCAGGTCGATCGGCCCCGTCTTATGTCCCCTTGGCCGCCTTCTCCGCCTCCCGCGCCTGCTTCAGCGCCTCGGAGAGCTTCTTCTGCGCCTCGCCGTACGCCTGCCAGTCGCCCTTCTTCAGCGCCGCCTGACCGTCGTCGTACGCCTTCTGAGCGTCCGTCAGGGCCTGCTCCAGCGTCGCGTCGCCCGGTGGGCTGGTGGTCGGCGGGCTGGTCGTCGGCGGCGGCTGCGTGGTGTCGTCCGGCGGCGGCTTCGTCGTCGACTCGCCGTCGGGGCCGAACACCTCGTCCAGCGCGGCCTTCAGCGTGGGCTGGAAGCCGATCCGGTCGCCGAAGAGCACCACCACGCTCTTCATCAGCGGGTAGTTGTTGCCCGCGCCGCGTACGTACACCGGCTCCACGTACATCAGCCCGCCGTCCATCGGCACGGTGAGCAGATTGCCGTACTCCACGGTGGTGTCCGCGCCCGCCCGTTTGAGCTGGTTGATCTGCGGCGCGACCTTGTTGTCGGAGTTGAGCTTGGCCTGCACCTGTTTGGGCCCGTCGACCGTGGTGTTCGGCGGCAGTTGCAGCACTCTGATCGTGCCGTAGTCCTTGCTGGACGCGTCGGCGTTCACCGCCATGAACGCGCTCAGGTTGGAGCGGTCGTTCGGCGTGAAGGTGGACGTCAGCGAGAACGCCTGCTCCGACTGGTCGGGCATCTTCAGACTCAGGTAGTACGGCGGCACCGCCTTGCCCGTCTGGGCGGCCGGGTCGTCCGGGACCTCCCACACCTCACTGCCGGTGTAGAAGGTGGACGCCTTGGTGACGTGGTACTTGGTGAGCAGTTGCCGCTGCACCTTGAACAGGTCCTGCGGGTAGCGCAGGTGGTCCATCAGCTCGGCGCTGATCTTGTCCTTCGGCTGCACCGTGTGCGGGAACGCCTTCATCCACGTCTTGAGCACCGGGTCCTGGGTGTCCCACTGGTAGAGCGTGACCTCACCGGTGTACGCGTTCACGGTCGCCTTGACCGAGTTGCGGATGTAGTTGACCTGATTCTGCTGCGCGATGACGGACCGCTGGTCGTCGGTGAGCGAGTCGGTCGTGGTGTCGCCGAGCGTGGTGCGCGACGCGTACGGATAGCCGTTGGTGGTGGTGTAGGCGTCGACGATCCACTCCACCTGGCCGTTGACCACGGCCGGGTACGGGTCGCCGTCGATGGTCAGCCAGGGCGCGACCGACTCCACCCGCTCCTTGGGAGTGCGGTTGTAGAGGATCTTCGAGCCCTTGCCGATCGCCCCCGAGTACAGGATCTGCGGCTCGCCGAACTGCACCGCGTACGCCGCCCGCGTCAGCGGGTTGGACAGGTCCACGCCGCTCTTGCCGGTGTACGTGAACGGCTTCTCGCCGCCCGCGTCGGTGTAGTCGATCTCCTGGGTCGGACCGCCGACGATCGAGTACTGCGTCGTCCGCTCGCCGTAGTAGACCCGCTGCTCGTACGTGCCGAGCTGGCCGGTGGTCGGCAGGTCCTTCTCGGTGAAGGCCGGTGAGCCGTCACTGGACACATCGGTGCCCTTGGCGGCGACGATGCCGTAGCCGTGGGTGTACTTGAAGTGGTCGTTGATCCAGTTGTTCTCGGGGATGCCGTTGATGTTCAGCTCGCGCAGGCCGACGACCGTGTCCTGCTCCTTGCCCTTGGCGTCGCTGTAGCGGTCGACGTCGAGCGTGGAGGGGAAGGCGTAGTAGCCGCGCGTCTGCTGCAACTGCTGGTACGTGGGCGAGACCACGTTCGGGTCCAGCACGCGCACGCTCGCCGTGGTGTCCGCGTCGGCCCGCAGCTTTTCCGTACTGGACTCGCTGGTGCCGCTGTACGGCTTCACCTGGCTGTCCTTGATGCCGTACGCGGCCCGCGTGGCATCGATGTTCTTCTGGATGTACGGCGCTTCCTTGGCCGCCTCGTTCGGCTGCACCTGGAACTTCTGCACGATGGCCGGGTAGAGGCCGCCGATCAGGATCGCCGAGAGCACCATCAGGCCGAAGCCGATCATCGGCAGCGACCAGGTGCGGCGCCAGAGCGTCGCGAAGAACAGCAGCGCGCAGATCACCGCGATGCAGAACAGGATCGTTTTGGCGGGCAGATACGCGTTCGCGTCCACGTACCGCAGACCGGTCCAGTTGTCGGTGGCCTTGAAGCCGCTGGACTTCACCGCGAGGCCGTAGCGGTCCAGCCAGTAGGCGACCGCCTTGAGCGAGATGAAGATGCCCAGCAGGACCGACAGATGCCCGGTGGCGGCGGCCGTGGCCCGGCCGCCGGGCGAGGTGATCCGCAGCCCGCCGTACAGGTAGTGCACCAGGGCGGCGGCGACCAGCGAGAGCACCACGGCCGCGAAGCCGAAGCTCAGCAGGAAGCGGTACCAGGGCAGGTCGAAGGCGTAGAAGGACACGTCCTTGTGGAACTGCGGGTCCTTGACGTTGAACTTCGTGGCGTTCGTCCACAGCAGCCACAGCCGCCACTGCCCCGAGGCCGATCCGCCGGCGATGAGCCCGACCACCGCGCAGACCCCGAGGAGCACCCACTTCTTGTACGGCGCGAGACCCATCCGGTAGCGGTCGAGGCTCTGCTGCTCCAGCGACATCGCGCTGAGCGGCGGGCGGAGCCGGTGTGCCAGATAGATGTTCACGCCGACCGCTCCGGCCATCAGCAGGCCGAAGACGAAGAACAGACCGACCTTGGTCCAGAGCGTGGTGGTGAAGACCGACGAGTAGTGAACCGATCGGTACCAGAGCCAGTCGGTCCAGAATCCCGCGAAGATCACGAACGCGATCATCAGACCGGCGAGCACGCCGATCGTGATGAGCAACGTCCGGGTCCGCCGGGATGGGCGGCCGACTCTGATCCGTGGCCCCGACGATCCTCCGCCGCGGTCCGGCATCTCGAATACCAAGGTGCGCACCTCGAATTGTCCGTATTTCTGGGGTGTCCCGGGTCGGACTCCCACTGGTGCAACTTACCTACGCTTTGGCCGGTTCCCGATTCCGGCAAGGGAAGAGGCAGGATACTGACCATGTCCAACAATGCGACCGATGGTGCACCGCTCGCGGCGAGCCCGCTGACCCGTGCCGTACTGGAAATCGACGAGTACGCGTCCGGCCTCGGCTGGGACCGGCCCGCACGGCTGTTCGCCCTTGTCGACACCGCGCAGCTCCGTACGCAGGAACCCGGCCTCGCCGATCAACTCGGCCTGACCGAGACGAACGAGACGGGGTCGCTGACCCCGATCGAGCAGGACGAGCTGCCGTCCGGCACGGCGCTCGACGAGTTCCTGGCGACGATCGCGTGGCCCGAGGTGATCGCGGGCTGCGCGCTGACCGTGGAGCGGCTGATGCTGCCGCCCGCCGCCGAGGCGGCCATCCCCGAGGGCCTGGACGACGCCTCGCTGGCCACGTGGGTGGCGGCGCACCCGCAGCGCCAGGAGGTGCGGATGACGGTCGCGGTGCTGCGGGACGGCGCGCGGGAGTCGGCCGTACGGCTGCGGGCCAAGGACACGCCGACCGAGGTGCTGACCGGTTCCGATCTGGTGCCGGGTCTGGCGGAGGCGCTGTCGGCGACCTTCGAGGTCTGAGCGCCCGGTGTGGCGCCGCCGGGCTGAACCGACCTGAGCTGACCGGGACTGAGCGGACCGGGACTGCGCCGGTCTCAGCTCTTGCAGCTCGGCAGCGCCGCGTCGTTGCCCGACTTGATGTCCTTCAGCGCCGCCAAGGCGTCGTCGAGGGTCTTCACCTTCACCAGGGTGAGGCCCGAGGGGATGCTCTTGGCGGCCTCTTCGCAGTTGTCGGCCGGGGTGAGGAAGAACTGCGCGCCCTTGTCGCGCGCGCCGATCGTCTTCAGGCTGATGCCGCCGATCGGTCCGACCTTGCCGTTGTCGTCGATGGTGCCGGTGCCCGCGACGAATTTGCCGCCGGTCAGGTCGTCGGGCGTCAGCTTGTCGATGATGCCGAGCGCGAACATCATGCCCGCGCTGGGTCCGCCGACGTCGGCGAGCTTGATGTCGATGGTGAACGGGTACAGGTGCTCGACGCCCGCCTGGATGCCGACCACGGCGCGCGACGGGCCGCCGTCGTCCGAGGCGCGGGTGGTGATGGTCACCTTCTGCGTGGTGTCCAGCTTCTTCTTCGCGTCGGCGGCCGGGATGATCGTGAAGACCACCTTCTCGCCCGGCTTGTGCTTGGTGACCAGGCCCGCGACCTGGTCGGCCTTGGTGATCGCGGTGCCGTCGACGGCCTTGATCACATCGCCCGCGTGCAGTTCGCCTTCGGACGCCCCGCCGCTGACGACGGCCGCCACGATCACCCGCGAGGGAACGGGGATCTTCAGCGAGGTCAGCGCCGCGTACTTGGCGCTGTCCTGTGACTGGCTGAACTCCTCGGCGTTCTGCTGGTCGGCCTCCTGGGCCGTCTGCCCCTTCGGGTACAGCGTGTCGTGCTCCACGACCTTGTCGTCCCGCCGCGCCCAGCCGAGCAGCGACTCCACCAGGTTCATGGAGTAGTCGGCGCCGGTGACCCGCACGGTGGTCATGTTGAGGTGACCCGAGGTCGCGTACGTCTTGTGGCCGCCGATCTGGATGACCATTTCGCCGTCGTAGCTCCCGAGCGTGTTCACCGTCGGTCCCGGCGACATCTCCGAGTACGGTGCGGGAGCCAGCAGCGCGATGCACAGCAGCGCTATCAGCGTCAGTGTCGAGGCGAGCAGCGTCGCGGTGCGGCGTGGCATGGCACGACCCTACGGGAACCGCCGGACAACCGGCCCGCGGGGTGAGTCCGGACGGGTACGCGGCCGTGCGGCGCCTGTTCTGCCGTCCCGGTGCCCGGTCCTCAGACCGTCTCGGTGTCCGGCTTCTCCGCCGACTCGGCCTGCATGGCCTGCCGGAACCGCTCGTACCCGGCGAGCGACGCGCCGTCCCCGGTGGTGCGGGTGTGCGACGCCCAGCGTGCCCAGACCGCGGCGAACACCGCGGCGACCAACGGAATGAGCAACCAAGCGAGTGCTGCCACGTCGAACTCCCGACCCCATGTACACCAAAACGGACGTATGAGCAGATTAACCGCTCTGTGCACCAACGGCCCGGTGGGGTACGGGGTTACGCCCCCGCGCGTCGCTCACGATCCGCCGGACAGGCCCTAGACGCCGACCCATTCCTCGGTGCCGTCGGTGAATGTCTGGTGCTTCCAGATCGGGACCTCGCTCTTGAGGTCGTCGATGAAGCGGCGGCTGGCCTCGAACGCCTCGCCGCGGTGCGGGCAGGAGACGGCGACGATCACCGCGATGTCGCCGACCCGCAGTTCACCCACCCGGTGGACGGCGGCCAGCGCGCGTACCGGGTAGTCGGCGGCGATCTTCTCGGCGATCCCGCGCAGTTCGGCCTCCGCGCTGGGGTGCGCCGAGTACGCCAGACCGGTGACCTCGGCGGCCGAACCGCCGTCGTGGTCGCGTACCGTCCCGACGAACAGCGCCGTGCCGCCGGCCGCGTCGTCGCCGACCGAGGCGAAGACCTCGTCCAGCGACAGCGGGGTGTCGCGGATCGCGAGCAGCCGGATCGGACCGTCGGCGGCCCGGGCGCGGTCGGCGGGGGCGGCGTGTTCGTCGTGCGTGGATGCCATGCGGCACATGCTGCCTCATATGCCCGCGATACGGAAAGCGGCTTCCACCGCCGCGGGGCGACGGACGCGCCTTCGGATCTAGAGGCCGCGCCGCTTGCGGGCCCTGCGCACCAGCGCCGCCGTACCGACCAGCGCGACCGTGGCGCCCGCCGCGCCCAGCGTCGTGGCGTCCTTGCGGCCGAGCCTGCGGCCCGCGAGCGAATTGCGGCCCTCGACCTCGGCGAGCAGCTCGGCCAGCACCTCCTCGTTGGACCACTGCGGGCGCCAGCCCGCCTCGTGCAGGCGGCTGCCGCTGACCACCCACGGGTGCATCGTGTACGCGAGGTCCCCCGCGGGCGACGGGGTCAGGCCGAGGCGGTGCAGCCGGGCGGCGGCGCCGAAGGCGATGGCCGCGGGCAGTTCCATGCGCCGGATCCCGGTCAGCTCCTCGATCTCCTCCTGCTCCAGCCAGCCGTCGCAGCCCACCGCCATCTCGCCGTCGACCTTCTCCAGGACGGCGTACTCCAGCGCCGACACCAGGTCCTCGACGTGGCAGAACTGCCAGCACGGCCTGCTGCCCGCCACCACCAGCAGCCGCGGCGACTCGAAGTAGCGGGTCAGCGCGGTGTCCGTGCCGCCGACCAGGACGGCCGGGCGCAGAACCGTCACATTGAGGCCGGGGTGGGCGCGCGGGGCGCGGCGGCCGAGCCGTTCGATCTCCAGCAGGTCGTCCACGAAGCTGGCCTCCGAGGTGGCCCGCAGCGGGGCGTCCTCGGCGAGCGGCACGTCGTTGTCGGCCTGGGCGCCGTAGACCATCGCCGAGGTGCACAGCACCACACGGTGCACGCCCGCGGCAGCGGCGGCGGTCAGTACGGTCTGCGTACCGCGCACATTGAACGCGGACCGCGCCTTGGCGTCGGATTCCAGGTCCAGGTCGAGCGCGAGGTGGACGACGACGTCCGCGCCGCGCAATTTGTCGGCGATGACCGGGTCCCGCACGTCGAGCACCCGCCAGGTCGCACCGGGCACGTCACCGCGCCGTTCGTCGATCGCCACGACCTTCTTGACCTGGTCGGATTCCACGAGCCTGAGCGCCAGCTGGCGGCCCACGCCGGACGCGGCGCCGGTGATCGCGACCACCGGTCCCGACGCGGCCCTGCCCGCGCTCCGCTCTGGGCGAACGTGTCCTTCTGGGGAACTCACCGGGTGTCTCCCACGGTTGTTTCAAGTACGGGTGCGGCTGGCGCACGCCATCGGCGTGACGTCGGTACGCAGCCATCCTGCCTGACACGTGTCTAGGCTGGAGGTACTGCCCGTACACCGAGCCCGACACAACCCCAGCCCATCACAACACAGAGCCGAGGAATCCCGTGAGTGACAACCCATTCGGATTCGGCGTCCCTCCCGAGGAGCCCGAGGACGGGGACGACGGCCGGAAGAACAAGGGCGAAGGGGGCCAGGGCGGAGCGCCGAACCCGTTCGGCTTCGGTGGCGTCGGCGGCGGCGCCGCCGGCGACAACCCGTTCGCGGCGATGTTCGGCTCGCTCAACCCCAACGACCTGGGGGCCGCCTTCCAGCAGCTCGGCCAGATGCTGTCCTACGACGGCGGCCCGGTGAACTGGGACATGGCCAAGGACATCGCCCGCCAGACGGTCGCCCAGGGCACCCAGGACGGCGTCAAGGACGCGACCGTCGGCCGCGCCGACCGCTCGTGGGTCGAGGAGGCCGTACGGCTGGCGGATCTGTGGCTGGACAGCGCCACCTCGCTGCCGTCCGGGTCCGGCTCCGCGGTGGCCTGGAGCCGCGCGGAGTGGGTCGAGGCGACGCTTCCGGTGTGGAAGGAACTGGTCGACCCGGTCGCCGAGCGCGTCGCCGGGGCGATGGGCGATGTGCTGCCCGAGGAGATGCAGGCCATGTCCGGCCCGCTGATCGGGATGATGCGCTCGATGGGCGGCGCGATGTTCGGCTCCCAGATCGGGCAGGCGCTCGGCACCCTGGCCGGTGAGGTCGTCGGCTCCACCGATGTCGGCCTTCCCCTGGGCCCGGCGGGCAAGGCCGCGCTGCTCCCCGCGAATGTGACCGCCTTCGGCGAGGGCCTGGGCGTCCCGCAGGAGGAGGTGCGGCTCTACCTGGCGCTGCGCGAGAGCGCCCACCAGCGGCTCTTCGCGCACGTGCCGTGGCTGCGCGCGCATCTGTTCGGCGCCGTGGAGGGTTACGCGCGCGGGATCAAGGTCGACACCGCGCGGCTGGAGGAGGCGGTGGGGCAGCTCGACCCCTCGCAGCCCGAGCAGCTTCAGGAAGCGCTTCAGCAGGGCATGTTCCAGCCCGAGGACACCCCGGCGCAGAAGGCGGCGCTGGCCCGCCTGGAGACGGCCCTCGCGCTCGTCGAGGGCTGGGTGGACGCGGTCGTGCACGAGGCCGCCGCCCCGCACCTGCCGTCCGCGGGCGCGCTGCGCGAGACGCTGCGCCGCCGCCGCGCCACCGGCGGTCCCGCCGAGCAGACCTTCGCCACCCTGATCGGTCTTGAGCTGCGGCCCCGCAGGCTGCGGGACGCCTCCCGGCTGTGGGCCTCGCTGACCGACGCCCGCGGTGTCGACGGCCGCGACGGCCTGTGGGCGCACCCCGACATGCTGCCGACCGCCGCCGACCTGGACGACCCGGACGGCTTCGTACACAGCGAGGGCGTCGACTTCTCCGAGCTGGACAAGATGCTCGGCGAGGCCGCGAGCGGCGGCGACCGCAAGCCCGAGGCGCCCGGCGACGCGGCCGACAAGGGCGAGAACCCCGACGAGGACGGCGACTCCGGCAAGTGAGCCTTCTGCACGCGGACGCGGTCGGCGTCCTGGAGCGGTGGAGTGCGCCCGACGAGGGGCAGGAGCGGCTGCGCGAGGAGTATCTGGCACACCTGGCGGCGTATCCCGACGGCATGTGGAAGGCGTGCGCCGACGGGCACATCACGGCGAGCGCGCTGGTGGTCGACCCGCCGCGCGAGCGCGCCCTGCTGACGCTGCACGCCAAGCTGCGCATGTGGCTCCAGACCGGCGGCCACTGCGAGCCGCAGGACACCACCCTGGCCGGGGCGGCGCTGCGGGAGAGCGCGGAGGAGTCCGGGATCGCCGGTCTCGGCCTGCTGCGGCCCGAGCCGGTGGCTCTGGACCGGCACCGTACGCCCTGCGCGTGGCATCTGGACGTGCAGTACGCGGTCGTCGCCCCCGAGGGCGCCGTCGAGGCGATCAGCGACGAGTCGCTGGATCTGCGCTGGTTCGGCTACGACGAGGTCGCGGCGGTCGCCGACAGCTCCGTACAGGCGCTGCTGGGCCGGATACGCGCGCTGACGCGGAGCGCCTGACACGGGCCGGAAAGAGGTGGGGGGTGGGTGGCGCTGGGGGGGGTAGCCCGCTCCCCTTTTTTTCTCTTTTTTCGCCCCCCCTCCCCCTACCCGCCCCGCCTCCGCTGGCCCTCCCACGGCG
>NZ_JBVHLD010000027.1:8773-35401 GCF_055559175.1 Streptomyces sp. NPDC024632 | reverse complement strand
CACCAACACCTCCGCACGGTCGTGGTTGGGCTGGATACACGCGCGAACGCGCAACGCCCGACAAGCACCGGAAAGGGGTGCCCCCTCAGGACCCGGGTCCTGAACGGCCACCTCTTTTGTGCGGCTTTTCACGGCCTTCGTACGACGACGTCGGCGGCTCTCGTACGGCGAGGTCAGTTGGACCAGATGTTGCCCTGGTTCTGACCGTGGCCCTGCGGGCCCATGCCGTACTGGGCGCGTACGCCCTGGCCGATCACCGCGTTCTGCGGCGGCATCAGCTCGCTGGGCTGGACCAGGACGTACCCCTGGCCGACGAAGTTCAGCTCCCAGCCCTCGCCGGTGTTGCCGCGGCGGCGGAAGACGGAGGAGCTGCTGGTCTGGGCCTGCATCTGGACGCGCAGGCTGGTCGACCAGGCGACGACGGCGTCCGCGTCGCAGGACACGTACTTGTCGGGCGTGACCGGCATCAGCAGCGGCTTGCCCGACGTCATCAGGGCGACCTTGCCCTGCCCCGAGATGTTGAGGTTGTACGCGCCCGTGCCGGACAGGCCGAACTGGCTGTCGACCGCGATCACGTCCCAGTGCAGCCCGGAGTCGAGCGCGAGGACGTACGCGCTGTCGACGGTCAGGCCCTCGTGGTCGACGTCCAGGATGTGGATCTGCTGGGCGAGGTTGGCGAGGTAGACGGTGCCCTGCCCGGAGCAGCGCATCAGGTCGAGGCCCTCGCCGGTGTGGCGGCGGGCGCCGCGCTGGCCCTGCGACTGGTACTCGCCGTCGAATTCGATCATGCCCTGGTAGGCGACCATCGAGCCCTTGCGGGCCAGGCAGTCGGGGCCGGTGTTGCCGTCGAGGCGGACCCGCAGGAGGTAGGAATTCTGCAGGGTGTAGTGGTCCTGGTTCTGGACCTCGGTGAATGCGAAAAGCGGGCTCTGCATGATGGTGTCGCTCCCCCTCAGCCCCGGATCCGGAGACGGTCAGTGCTGTCCTCGCTGGGCTGGACGACCACGAAGCCCTGGCCGGAGAAGGCGATCTGGAAGGCCTCCCCGCTGCCGCGGCCGATCAGCGCCCCGGCCCTGAAGCTGCGCTTGGCCTTCATCTTCAGCCCCGACGACCAGGCGACGAGCGCGTCCGGGTCGACGTAGGTCTCGTCGGCGCCGCTGCCGCAGTCGACCACGATCGGCGTGCCGCGCGAGGTCACCGCGACCCAGCCCTGACCGCTGACCCCGACGTTGAACAGGCCCTGACCGGCGAATTTGGCCAGCCCCTTGACCCGTTCGACACCCCAGGTGAGGTGCGCGTCGAAGGCGAGCAGATTCGTGCCGTTGACGGAGACCGACTCGTTGTTGAGATTGAGACAGACCACGTCGGCGCCGTAGTCGGCGAGGTAGAGCAGGCCGTCACCGCTGCACTTCATCAGCGGGGCGCTCTCGCCGGTCAGCCAGGCCGAGGCCATCTGCCGTACGGCGGGCGGGTTGGGCTCGTACTGCACGAAGCCCTCGTAGGCGACCATCGAGCCGGTGCGCGCGAAGAGGTCCTGGCCGGTCACCATGGCGACCTTGAGCATCGACGAGCCGTGGTTCTCCATCCGGGCGGCCACCGGTGCCGGTGCGTAGCCCGCGATCATCTGCTGGTCCATGGCGGGTCACACCTCGTAGGGCTGGACGACGATGAAATTACCGGGGGCGCCGCGGAACTGGAGGTTCACGGTCTCGCCGCTGTGGCCGGGATACGCGGTCCTGCGCAGCCGTACCTGGCTGGAGACGATCACCTGCGAGGCGGCCGACCAGGCGACGATCGCGTTGCTGTCCGCGTAGGTGGTCGGGGTGACGGGCAGCACCACGGGGGTGCCGTGCGTCTTCACGATGACCGTGCCGGTGCCCTGGAACTGCATGGTGAACAGGGCGCCGCCGGGGATGCCGTGCCCCTCGATCCTGCGCACCTCGTGCTGGAGGGATTCGTCGAAGGCCAGCACATTCTCCGCCGAGACGCAGATGGCGTCGCCCTGGAGCTCGATGGGGTGCAGATAGGCGGCGTTCTCCGCGAAGAAGACCTGGCCGCCCCCGGTGCAGCGCATGAGCTGCATCTCCTGGCCCGTGGCGTTGCCGACGATGCGGCCGGTGAAACCGGCACCCTTGTAGCCGAAATCGACTTTGCCCTGGTAGAGCACCATGCTGCCCTGCCGGGCGAGGACCGGCTGGCCGCCGCCCTGGCCGAGGTCGGCGCGCATCATCTTCGGATTCTGCTGCGTCCAGCGCTGGCCGGTGGGCGTCTCGCGGTACTTCTGCATGGCGGCGGCGAGGCCCGCGTTCTGCGCGGGGACGGCGGGGGCCGCGTAGCCGCCGCCGGGCGGGCCGGGGGGACCCGGCTGGCCCGGCACCTGGCCGAAGGGCGGCTGACCGCCGAATCCGGGGGCGGCGGGGGGCGCGCCGGGCGGCGGGACCTGGCCGAAGGGCGGCTGTCCCGGCGTGGTCTGGCCGGGCGGCGCGGTCAGGGGCGCGACCATGGTGGGCGCCTGGTGGAGGCCGGGGTTGCCGGGCGGCGGCGCGAAGCCCTGCGGCGCGGGCGCGGCGGGCGGGCCGGGAGGCGCGCCGAAGGCGGGCGCGGGAGCCGGGGGCGGTACGGGGGCGGCCGGCGCGGGTGCTCCGAAGGCCGGAGCGGGGGCCGCCGCGGGGCCGGGCGGGGGTGCGAAGCCGGGTACGGCGCCGGGCGGCGCGAAACCGGGGGCCGCGGCCTGCTCGGGCGCGGCGGGCTCGTCCTCGGCGACCTCGCCGCCGAAATTCCGCAGCAGCGCGTCGAGCCCGCCGTCGAAGCCCTGGCCGACGGCGGCGAAACGCCACACGTCCTTGAGATAGATGTCCGCGACCATCACGGCGCGTTCGGTGGTGAATTCCGCGCCGGTGAAGGCGTACCGCGCGACTTCCTCACCGCCCGCGACGAGCCGCAGATAACCGGGGGCGACCTGCGACATCTGCCCGTTGCCGTCGATCGTCGCGGTGAAGGCCAGCTTGTGCACGTTCGCCGGTATGCGGTCGAGAGTGACACGGAAGGACTCGGTGTCGCCGGACTGGGCGCCAAGGAGCTGGATCGACTCCTCGGGCGACTTGGGCTGGTTGAAGAAGATGAAGTAACGGTCGTCCGACAGTTGTTCCTTGTCGTCGAGCCCGAAACAACTGATGTCGAAGGTCAGGCCGGGGCCGGAGATCTGTACACCGACATACAGATCCGTCCCCGCCGTCAGATCACTGATCTTGGCCTTGTGGCCACGCTGGAATTCCCTGGCCATGGATACGACCGTCCCCCATCCCCTCATTGCTGCGCTCGCGATGCGGCGCTTGTGCTGCCGCGCCGACGTGGCGACAGGCTAACCGGTCGTGCCGACAGCGGCTATTCCTCGCGGGAACCGGGCGGATGCGGCAGCCGGTCGGCCGCCACGACGCCCTCCAGGAAGCCGCGGGCGCGCTCGGTGCGCGGATAGCTCTCCAGCAGTCGCCAGAAGCTCGGGCCGTGTCCCGGCACGAGCAGGTGCGCCAGCTCGTGCAGCAGCACGTAGTCGATGACGTACTCGGGCATCCCCTGGAGGCGGTGCGACAGGCGGATGCTGCCCTCGGAGGGCGTGCACGAGCCCCAGCGGGAATTCTGGTTGGTGACCCAGCGGACCGTGTCGGGCACGGCCCGGCCGAGCAGATACTGCTCGGACAGCCGTTCCGCGCGGGCGGCCAGCTCGTCGTCGCCGGGCATCCGGCGGCTCTCCTGCGCCGCCAGCTTCTCCAGCATCGTGGTCACCCAGCGCTGCTCCTCGGCCGCCGACATTCGGGCCGGAATCAGCACGACAGTTCGGTCGCCGTCGCGATATGCCGAAACCGTTCGGCGCCTGCGGGCACTGCGGCGCACTTCCACCGCATTGGTCCGTAGGCCGCTTGCGGGCTGGCTGGAGAGGCTACGCGCTGGATCGGCGGACACGCCTTCGACGTTACCCGCTGCGTGTCCGGGAAGTCCCGTCTCCCGGCCGGTTCGCATGGGAATCACCTCGCTTCATACGCATATTGAACGACTATCCCCCACAACCTGTGGATAACTCTCCGGGAGTTTCGCCGGGAAATGGCATGCTGAGTTCTGTCGCTTACGGAGAGTGACGAGGGAAGTCGGAATGGGGAATTTCGCCGGGCGGGCCGGATGGACGGGACGGGCTGGCCGGTGAGTGGCTCTCCCGGTGGACCTTCTTGCGGACGTCCTGGTGGACCTCTCCCGGTGGATCGAGTGAACGGATGGACGGGGGTGACGGTCATGCGTCCCATGCTCAAGAGCGCGCTGCGCCGCAGTTGGCGGGACAGGGAGAGCGTGCAGTTCGGGGTGGACCCGGCGCACGCGGTGGTGCTGGAGCCGGTCGACGGCGCGGCGGCCGGTTTTCTCGACCTGCTCGACGGCACGCGCGGCGCCGACACGCTGACCCGTGACGCGGGTGCTCTGGGCCTCGGGCCCGCGCAGGTCAGACGGCTGCTGGGGCTGCTCGCCGAGGGCGGTGTGCTGGACGACGCGGCGGCGCACGGCGCGCTGGCGGAGGCGGTGCGGCACCGGGCGGCGGCCCTGGACCGGCTGAGACCCGATCTGGCGGCGCTCTCGGTGGTCCACCCGGGTCCCGGCGGGGCGGCGGGCCGGATACGGCACCGCAGGGCGGCACGGGTGCGGGTGCACGGGGCCGGGCGGGTCGGCGCCGCCGTGGCCTCGGTGCTGTCGGCGGCCGGGGTGGGCTCGGTGGACGTGCTGGACAGCGGGCGCGTCGAGCCGTGGGACACCGGCCCCTGCGGCATCCCGGCCGACCACATCGGGGACCGGCGGGACGCGGCGGCCCGTGGCGCGGTACGGCGGGCGGCGCCGGGTCCGCGTACGACGCCGGGCGAGCGCGGCAGACCCGGCGCCACGGTGGTGGTGATCGCGCCGAGGGACGGGCTGGACGCCTGGGCACCGGATCCGGGCGAGTCCCGGCGGCTGGTCGCCTCCGGGGTGCCGCATCTCTACACGGGTGTGGTCGAGGGGACGGGCGTGGTCGGTCCGCTGGTGCTGCCGGGGCGGACGGCGTGCGGGGAGTGCCTGGGGCTGCGGCTGGCCGACGAGGACCCGGCCTGGCCCCGGATGCTGGCCCAGCTCAGGTCGGGGCGGCAGCCCGCGGTGCCCGCCTGCGACATCGCGCTGGCCACCTCGGTGGCCGGGCTGGCGGCCGGACACGTGCTGGCGCACCTGGATGGACGGGTGGCGCCGGGGGTAGGCGGCCGGGTGGAGATGTCGCTGTCCCGGCTCACCACCAAGGTCAGGGCGCTGCCCGGTGACAGCCGCTGCGGGTGCGGTGCCGGGACCGCCCGCGGGGCGCGGGACGGCCGGGACACCTGGGGCGACGCAGACGGGGGCAAAGCGGCGGAGCCGACGACAACCGGTGCTCGCTGGGACGGGGCGCCGGTGGCGGGGGGCACAATGGCCATGTGACCGACGGGAAATGAGGGGCGCATGTCTGATCTTCCGCGCAAGGCTGTGACCCGTACCGCGAAGCTGGCGGCGCTCCCTCTCGGGTTCGCCGGACGGGCCACGCTCGGACTGGGAAAGCGGCTGGGGGGCAGACCGGCCGACGAGGTCGCGACCGAGTTGCAGGAGCGGACCGCGGAACAGCTCTTCAAGGTGCTCGGCGAGCTGAAGGGCGGGGCCATGAAGTTCGGCCAGGCCCTGTCGGTCTTCGAGTCGGCGCTGCCGGAGGACATCGCCGGGCCCTACCGGGCGGCGCTCACCAAGCTCCAGGAGGCCGCCCCGCCGATGCCCGCCCGCACCGTGCACAAGGTGCTGGCGGAGCGGCTGGGCAAGGACTGGCGCTCACTGTTCAGCGAGTTCGAGGACACCCCGGCCGCCGCCGCGTCGATCGGCCAGGTGCACCGGGCGGTGTGGAGCGACGGGCGCAAGGTGGCGGTGAAGGTCCAGTATCCGGGGGCGGGCGACGCGCTGCTGTCCGACTTGACGCAACTGGGCCGGGTGGCACGGCTGTTCGGGCCGCTGGTGCCGGGAGTGGACGTGAAGCCGCTGCTGGTGGAGTTGCGCGAGCGGGTCGAGGAGGAGCTGGACTACGCCCTGGAGGCCAGGGCGCAGCACGCGCACGCGGAGGAGTTCGCCGAGGACCCGGACGTCCACGTGCCGGATGTGGTGCACCAGGCCGACGAGGTGCTGGTCACCGAGTGGATGGACGGCGTGCCGATGTCGGAGGTGATCTCCGGGGGCAGTCAGGAGATGCGGGACCGCGCGGGGCAGCTCCTGGCGCACTTCCTGTTCGCCGGGCCCGCCCGCACCGGGCTGCTGCACGCCGATCCGCATCCGGGGAATTTCCGGCTGCTGGTCGACGACGGGCCCGCCGAGGGCTGGCGGCTGGGCGTGCTGGACTTCGGCACCGTCGACCGGCTGCCGGAGGGGCTGCCGCTGCCGATCGGCACCGCCCTGCGGCTGGCCCTGGAGAGCGACGCCGACGAGGTCTACGCGATGCTCCGCCAGGAGGGTTTCGTGAAGCCGACGATCAAGCTGGACGCCGAGGCCGTGCTGGACTATCTGCGGCCGATCATCGAGCCGGCCGGGCGCGAGGAGTTCACCTTCGACCGGGCGTGGATGCGCGCTCAGGCGGCCCGGATCGCCGACCCGCGCTCACCCGCGCACCAGCTCGGCAAGCAGCTCAATCTGCCGCCCTCCTATCTGCTGATCCACCGCGTCACCCTCAGCACCGTCGGGGTGCTGTGCCAGCTCGGCGCGACGGTCCGGCTCCGCGACGAGCTCAACGCGTGGCTCCCCGGCTTCGACCCCGAGGGCACGGCGGAGTCGGCCTGAGCGGGCACGGACGCCGGGCGGCGGACGGCTGGCGCTGAAGGCTGGGTGCTGGGGCGGCCGGGCGGCTGGGAGCCGCGCTACCACCACGCGGAGTCGAGGCGGCTCTCGATGCTGCGGAGGTGCTGGCGCGCGCACGTGACGCAGAAGTACACGCGGTGTCCGTTCTCGACGGAGCAGGTCCACGTCAGCGGCAGGCCATCGTGGGTCTCGCCGCAGCGGGCGCACGTGGTCGTGGTCGTGGTCTGAGAGTTCTTCTGATCCACTGGTTGACGATACCTCCGCATGCGCCGCGTTTGTCGCCGTAACGCACCGCGGGGCCGGTCCTTTCGGACCGGCCCCGCGTCAAAAGTTGGTAACTGCCTGACTGGTTACTGCATGACGGCCATCGCCAGTGCCCGGCGGGCACGGAGCGAGGCGCGTTCGGCACGGCGCTGGAGTCGGCGGGCGGCGAGCAGCCGCACGGACCTTCGTTCGTGTTCGGCCTCGTACAGGCGCTGTTGCATATGGGCACGCGCCAGTGCTTCTGGCATGAGTTGCATTTCGAGGTTCCTGTTCTGGTACGACGCGGGGGCGTCGGAAGTACGGGCTGCGGGGATCTCGGTGAGTGTGGGGTTCATCGGGGCCTGATTCTTCGGGTCGAGCGTGAGTGGGCGGTCAATCGTTCCGGGCAGATGCGCCGTGGTGGCGCTTCGGGTGGTGCGGGCCTTCCTGACGTTCCGGGTCGGCCGGGTCCTCCTGGCGGTCATACCGCGACCGCGTCCTTGCGCGGACGGCCACGGGGCCGCTTGCGGGGCACGACTACACCCTGGATGAACAGCTCGCCGCCCCAGACACCCCAGGGCTCGCGGCGGTCCTTGGCCCCGGCGAGGCAGGCCTCACGGACGGGACAGGTCTGGCACAGGGACTTCGCGTACTCGACGTCCGCCGGCGACTCGGCGAAGAAGACCTCCGGGTCGTAGGTGCGGCACGGGACGGGCACGCCGAGTCGCTCGATCTCGTCGTCGAGCTCGGTGAGGGGCAGCAAGGGAGTCTCCGGGTCGTGGTGTGCTTCTGCGGGCGAGCGGTTCAGGTCGGGCTGGGGTCCGGACGGGGCGTGCTGGGCGGTAGGCACGGTTGGTTCGTTCCTCGTCTGTCGGTCCGGCCGGTGGGCCGGTTTTCTGTTTCTGCCTGTCCTGCGGAACAGGCTTTCTGTCTGGAGAGAAAACAGAAGGGCCGCGGATCCCGGTCTGGGATTCCGCGGCCCTGAGGCGCCGACCTGATGCGTTATCAGGCTGGATCACTCCAGGGTTCGAGCCCGCGGAAGGCCCACTTGCCGTACTGCTGCGTCTTCTGCTGTCCATTGCCATTGGCGAAGCCGCCGCTGGCGAAGCCGTCGATAGCGCCCTTGGCCTCAATCGCAGCCTTGGCGGTACCAGCGCCGGCGCCGTTGGCCGCCGCCGCGAAGGCAGAGGCATGCGCCAGAACCTTCGCCGCTACCGCTGCCGCGGGCGCCTGCATCGGTCGCTCGTTCCGCTCACGGATCGGCAGAACCGGGAGCAGGGCGGAAGACAGACGGGTGGCACGCGGCGAAACGCCGAGCGGGCAGGTGGCGACGACCGAACGATCGGTCATTTTCACGGTGGTCATGATGCTGATCATTGGGCTCGCCTCCTCTCGGCGTCGTAGTGCGGATGGAACGGACTGCTAGTACATCACGATCAGACCCGCTCTTGGAAGAGCCGCTCTCGACCGTGCTCCCGAAGGCTATGGGGACTTCCTCGGGATGCGCAAACTATTTTTCCGCCTCTTCTTCAGTTTCTTCGGAAGATCCTTCGGCGGCCTCGTTTCCGCCCGGTTCCTCCCCCGCGCACAGCGCCAGAACGTCTGCGCCGAACTTGTCGAGTTTCCGCGCGCCGACCCCCGCGATCTGCGACAACTCCGCCTCGCCGCCCGGCCTGACCTCGGCGATGGCCAGCAGCGTCTTATCGGTGAAGACGCAGTACGCGGGCTGGCCGAGCGCCTTGGCCTGTTCCATCCGCCACTCGCGCAGCCGTTCGTACAGCGCCTCGTCGAGATCCGAGGGGCAGTCCTCGCAGCGCATCAGTTTGATCTCGCCCGCCTCGGACAGCGTCCGGCCGCAGACCCGGCACAGCACCGGGCCGCGCCGCTTGCGACCGCCGGAGCCGCGCTCCGCGCCGCCGCTGCCGCCCGCGCCCGCGCCGCGTGCGCCGCGCGGCGCGGAGCCGGGGCGCAGCCCGTCCAGGAAGCGCGAGGGCCTGCGCCCGCCGCGCCCGCCGGGTGAGCGGGACAGCGCCCAGGACAGCGACAGGTGCAGCCGGGCCCTGGTCACCCCGACGTACAGCAGCCGCCGCTCCTCCTCGACCTGCTCGTCGGTCTTGGCGTAGGTGATCGGCAGCGTGCCCTCGGTGAGGCCGACCAGGAAGACCGCGTCCCACTCCAGGCCCTTGGCGGCGTGCAGCGAGCCGAGCGTGACGCCCTCGACGGTCGGGGCGTGCTGCGCGTTGGCCCGCTCGTCCAGCTCCGCGACGAAGTCCGAGAGGGTGGCGTCCCGCCGGGCCGCCGCGAAGTCCTCCGACAGCCGCACCAGCGCGGCCAGCGACTCCCAGCGGTCCCGTACCGCCCCGGAGCCGGCCGGCGGCTCTGAGGACCAGCCGCGGGAGCTGAGCACCGCGCGCACCTGCTGCGGCACGGTGTTGTCGGCCTCTTCCGGGTCGGTGGACGCGCGGGCGGCGCCGCGCAGCAGCAGCCCGGCCTCGCGCACCTCCGGCCGTTCGAAGAAGCGTTCCGCGCCGCGGAGCTGGTACGGCACCCCGGCGTCGGCCAGCGCCTGCTCGTAGACCTCGGACTGGGCGTTGATCCGATAGAGGACGGCGATCTCGCTGGGGCGTACGCCGGAGGCGATCAGCTCCTTGATCCGGCGCGCGGCGCCCTCGGCCTCCGCGGGTTCGTCCGCGTACTCGGAGTACACCGGCTCGGGTCCGGCCTCGCGCTGCGAGATCAGTTCCAGCCGGTGGGCGGCGGCCTGGCCGCGGGCCTTGCCGAGCAGGCCGTTGGCGAGGCCGACGACCTGGGGGGTGGAGCGGTAGTCGCGGACCAGCTTGACCACGGTCGCGTCGGGGTGCCGGGAGCGGAAGCCGAGCAGGAAGTCCGGGGTGGCGCCGGTGAAGGAGTAGATGGTCTGCGAGGCGTCGCCGACCACGCACAGGTCGTCCCGGCCGCCGAGCCACAGCTCCAGCAGCCGCTGCTGGAGCGGGCTGACGTCCTGGTACTCGTCCACCACGAAGTGCTGGTACTGCGACCGCACGGTGTCCGCCACGTCCGGCCGGTCCTGGAGCACCCCGACGGTCAGCAGCAGCACGTCCTCGAAGTCGATCACCCCGCGGTCCCGCTTGAGCTGTTCGTACGTGGTGTAGATCTTCGCCACCTCGGCCGGGTCGCGCGGCACGTCACGGCCGGTCTTGGCCGCCGCGGCCGCGTACTCCTCCGGCACCGTCTGCGTGACCTTGCACCACTCGATCTCGCCGGTGACATCGCGCAGTTCGTTGCGGTCCAGCCTGATCCGGCAGCGGGCTCCCGCCTCCGCCACCAGTTGCACCTTGCGCTCCACCAGCCGCGGGATCTCCCCGCCGATCGCCCGCGGCCAGAAGTACTGGAGCTGCCGCAGTGCCGCGGAGTGGAACGTCCGTGCCTGCACACCGCCCGCGCCGAGCTGCCGCAGCCGCCCCCGCATCTCCCCCGCGGCGCGCGCGGTGAAGGTCACCGCGAGCACGCTCGCGGGTTGCAGGATTCCGGCCCGCACCCCGTACGCGATCCGGTGCGTGATCGCCCGGGTCTTGCCCGTACCGGCCCCCGCCAGCACGCACACCGGCCCGTGCAGCGCCGTCGCGACGGCGCGCTGCTCGGGGTCGAGTCCGGCGAGCACCGCGTCCGCGGAGTCGGGTTGCGCGGGAAAGAGCGATTCGTGGGTTGTCGCAGTCACCCCGCCACTCTGCCAGGTCCGACCGACACCCCGGCGAAGTTATCCACAGCCGCCCGCGAAACCCGCCGCGAACCCCGCCCCGGAACCCACGCCGGTACCTGCCCCTGGACCCGCACTCGCAAGCCGCCCCGTAACCCCCTCGCGGCCGACCGGCCGCCCCCCGGAATGCCCACTCCCGCCATGGTGTTCTACTGGCGCAGAACCCCCTTCACCCGCAGGCGACGAGGAGCGAGAAGCGATGTCGGGCACCGTGACCATGTACAGCACCACCTGGTGTGGCTACTGCCGTCGGCTGAAGAGCCAGATGGACCGCGAGGGCATCGCGTACACCGAGGTGAACATCGAGGAGGACGCGGAGTCGGCGAAGTTCGTGGAGAAGGCGAACGGCGGCAACCAGACGGTGCCGACCGTGCTGTTCCCCGACGGCTCCACCCTCACCAACCCGTCGCTGGCGCAGGTGAAGCAGAAGATCGGCGCCTGACCCGCACCGTACGTACGAGCCCGTCGTCGCCGTGAGGCGCGGCGGGCTCAGGCGTTGCTGCCGCTGAGGGCTCAGGCGTTGGCGCCGCAGCAGGCTCAGGCGTTGGTGCCGGGGCGGGGCAGGGGCTTGCCGTACCACAGCTCGATGAGCCGGGCGGCGATGGAGATGCCGAAGGGCGGCAGCACTTCGCCGGACTCGAAGGCGGCGCGCAGATCCTCGCGGGAGAACCAGCGGGCCTCGTGGATCTCCTCGCCGTCGACGGTGATCTTCGACGAGGTGGCGTGGGCGTTGAAGCCCAGCATGAGGCTGGAGGGGAAAGGCCAGGGCTGGCTGGCGACGTACTCGACGTCGCCGACGACGACGCCCGCCTCCTCGAAGACCTCGCGGCGCACGGACTGCTCGATGGACTCACCGGGCTCCACGAAGCCCGCGAGGGTCGAGAAGCGGCCTTCGGGCCAGTGGACCTGGCGGCCGAGCAGGGCGCGGTCCTCCTCGTCGGTGACCAGCATGATCACGGCCGGGTCGGTACGCGGGTAGTGCTCGGCGCCGCAGGCGGGGCAGCGGCGGATGTGGCCCGCGGCGGCGATGACGGTGCGCTCGCCGCAGCGGGAGCAGAAGCGGTGCATCCGCTGCCAGTTCTCCAGCGCCACCGCGTGCACCATGAGTCCGGCTTCCAGCGGCGACAGCAGCCCGCCGACCTCGCGCAGCCCCGCGGGACGCGCCTCCTCGTCCATCCGGCCGGGAAGGGTGTCCTTCTGGAGCGCGAAGTAGCGCACGCCGTCCGGGGCCGTGCCCAGGAAGTAGCGGTGCGTCTCGGTTTCCGGGGCGTCGAAGGCGGGGGTCATCACCAGGGCCGTACGCCCGTCGGGCCCGTCCTCGACCAGCACCTGGCCGCCGGAGACGACGAAGACGCGGGTTGTCGGGTGGCTCCAGGCAGCGGCCAGCCACGCCTCGTCCAGGCGGTGGTGCGCGGCTCGGTCGACGCCCTCGTGGGTGAGGGCGAGCGGTTGCGACATAGCGTCGAATCCGGTCAAGGCTGCTTTCAACTCCCGGTGGTCGTGCACATACGTGCAGCCTAGCTTGGCGGGGGTGGTCCCGATTTACGCGGTCGGGCCCCGCTTTCCCGCGGTCGGGCCCAGCAGCCGCTCAAGACCCTCACGGTCCGGCAGGTCCGGCGGCCGGATGACCGTCGCCGTGCGGATGTGGAGGAAGGCGGCGGTGACGCGGTCGAGCGGGACGCCCTGGTGCTCCGACCAGGCCAGGCGGTAGACGGCGAGCTGGAGGGGGTCGGCGTCGGTGGCGCGGCCGGTCTTCCAGTCGAGGATCTCGTAGCGGTCGCCGTCCCGGTACACCGCGTCCATCCGGCCGCGGATCACGCGGCCCGCCAGGACCAGGTGGAAGGGGAATTCGACCCGGTACGGGGTGCGGTCGGCGTACGGGCCGCGCAGGAAGGCGTCCTTGAGCGCGGCGAGGTCGCGTTCGTCGGCGATGTCGTCGTCGCCCTCGATGCCGGGGAGGTCTTCGGGCCCGAAGAGCGGGCGGGCGTCGAACCGCGACTCGACCCACGCGTGGAAGCGGGTGCCGCGCCGGGCGGCGGGCGCCGGGGGGCGCGGCATGGGCCGGGCCAGGTCGCGGGCGAGACCGTCGGGGTCGGCGGCCAGCCGCAGCAGCTGCGTCGCGGTGAGCGCGGCGGGCAGCGGCACGTCCCGTACGCCCGCCCGCGCCCGCCGCAGCTCGTCGGCGAGCGCGTCGAGGTCCCGGTCCCAGGACGCCACCAGCCGCGCCTCTTCCGCTACGAGACCGGGTTCAGCGTCCCGTGCGGGTTCACGTACGGGTGCGTCCTGCGCCACGGGGCCGCGCGCCGGTACGTCCTCGCGTACGCCGTCCGGCTCCCGTACCGGCGGGCGCTGCGTGGGGAGCGCGTCCCAGTCCGCGACGTCGTCCATGTCACCCACGTCGTCGTACGGCGGCTCGTCGTCCGGCTGATCGTCCGGCTCGTACGACGGCTCGTACGGCAGCGGCGCCGGGGAATCCGCGCCGGGTTCGGGGCCCGCGCCGGACTCCAGGTAGGTGAGGACGGTCTTCGCCGCCCGGCGCCGCCGTTCCAGGGCGGTCGGGTCGAGGGGCAGCGGCCAGGGGGGCTCGACGGGGGCGGCGAGGGCCGGATTCTGCTCGTCCTCGGCCGGGGGCTCCGCCCAGTGCTCGATCTCGCCGTGGCCCGCCTCGCAGTGGGTGCGCAGGGCGTCGAGGAAGGCGGACGGCTCGAACGGCTTCTTCTGGGTGGGGCCCCAGCGGTGGCCGGAGCCCAGCAGCAGGGAGCGCGGGCGGGTGAAGGTGACGTAGCCGAGGCGCAGCTCCTCCACGCGCTGGTGTTCCTTCATGGCCGCGCGGAAGCCGTCGAGCCCGGCGCGGCTCCATTCGGCCACGTCCGGGAGGGTGGCCGCGTCGCCGCGCAGCCCGTGCGGCAGCACTTTCGCGTTGGCGGGCCACAGCTCGCGTCCGCGTTCGCTCGGGAAGCCCTTGGCGACCAGGCCCGGCACGGCCACGACGTCCCACTCCAGGCCCTTGGACTTGTGGGCGGTGAGCACCTTGACGGTGTTCTCGCCGCCGGGCAGCGAGCTGTCGAGGCCCTTCTCGTACTGGATGGCGGTGTGCAGGAAGCCGAGGAAGGCCAGCAGCGTGGCCTCGCCGTCGAGGGCGGCGAAGCCCGCGGCGATGTCGAGGAAGGCGTGCAGGGTCTCGCGGCGGCGGGCGGCGAGCGCGTGCGGGGACGCGGACAGCTCGACTTCGAGGCCGGTGACGGCCAGGACCCGGTGGAGCACGTCCATCAGCGGGTCGGCGAGCGCGCGCCGCAGATCCCTTATCTCCGCGGCGATCCGGGCGAAGCGGACCCGTGCCTCGGGCGAGAACGGCAGGTCGTCGTCCGGGCCGTCGCTCCCGTCGGACCCCGGGGACGCCGATGCGAGGAATGTCTCCAGCGCGTCCGCCAGCGAGATCACCTCCGCCGGGTCGACGCCCTCGACGGCCGCCGCCAGCGGATCGCGCCCGTCCCCCGCGGCCCCGTACCGCACGAGCTGCCGGGCGCGACGGCCGAGGAGGGCCAGGTCGCGGGGGCCGATCCGCCAGCGGGGGCCGGTGAGGAGGCGGACGAGGGCGGCGTTCGCGGTGGGGTCGTGCAGGACTTCGCAGACGGCGACGAGGTCGGCGACCTCGGGCAGGTGCAGGAGCCCCGACAGGCCGACGACCTCGACGGGGATGTCGCGGGCGACGAGCGCGGCGTGGAAGTCGGCGAAGTGCGCGGCCGTACGGCACAGGACGGCGATCTCGCCCGCGGGGGTGCCGGTGCGCACCAGGTGGGCGATGGAGTCGGCGAGCCAGGCCGTCTCGTCGTCCTGGGTGGGCAGCAGGGCGCAGCGCACCAGCCCGTCGCGTTCGGCGCCGGGGGCGGGCCGCAGGGCCTCGACGCCTTCGTGGCGGGCGCGCAGTTCGACGGCGAGGGTGTTGGCGAGGTCGAGCAGGCGCCCGCCGGAGCGGCGGTTCTCGCTGAGCGAGTAGCGGTCGGCGGGGCGGCCGTCGGCGTGGGCGAAGTGCCGGGGGAAGTCGTCGAGGTTGGCCACGGAGGCGCCGCGCCAGCCGTAGATGGCCTGGCAGGGGTCGCCGACGGCGGTGACGGCGTGTCCGGTGCTGCCGCCGAACAGCCCGGCGAGCAGCAGCCGCTGGGCGACGGAGGTGTCCTGGTACTCGTCGAGCAGCACCACCCGGTACTGGTCGCGCAGGATCGCGCCGACCTCGGCCCTGTCCTGCGCGAGCGTCGCGGACAGCGCGATCTGGTCGCCGAAGTCCAGCAGGTCGCGGGAGCGCTTCTCGGCCCGGTAGTCGGCGGCGAGCCCGGCGAGGTCGAGCCGGGCGCGTACCGCCTGTTTCACCTCGCGCGCCCAGGCGTAGCCGCGCGTGGCCGGGTCGATGTCGGCCAGTTCCTCGGCCAGGCGCGTGTCGTACGCCGTCAGCCGCTCGACCGGCACCAGGTGCTCGGCCAGTTCGCCTTCCAGCGCCAGCAGGTCGCCGACGAGTGCGGGCAGGCCCTTGGTGAGCGCCGGATACGGTCCCGGCGCGCGGCGCAGCACCTTCGCGGCGAGCTGGTAGCGGGTGGCGTCGGCGAGCAGCCGCGCGCCGGGCTCCAGGCCGATCCGCATCCCGTGGTCCTTCAGGAGCTGCCCGGCGAAGGAGTGGTACGTGGCGATCTGCGGGTCGCCCGGCGGGTGTTCGGGGTCGCCCTCCGCCGCCGGGTCCGGGTCGGGGTCGGTGATCCCGGCCCGCGCGAGGGCTCTGCGGACCCGCTCGGACAGCTCGCCCGCCGCCTTGTTGGTGAAGGTCAGGCCCAGCACCTGCTCGGGCGCCACCTGTCCGGTGCCGGTCAGCCACACCACCCGCGCGGCCATCACCGTCGTCTTCCCGGACCCGGCCCCGGCCACGATCACGCCCGGCGCGAGGGGTGCGGTGACGCACGCCATCTGCTCCGGGGTGAACGGGATGCCCAGCAGCTCCTTGAGCTGCTCGGGGTCGGTGAGGGGGGTTGCCACTCGGGTGAGGCTATCCGGCTCCGCCGACAGCCGTGGCGGCGGAACCCCTCATTCCGCGATCCGTACGACACCGCCGTCCGCACGCTGGGCGGCCCGTACGGCGGCCGTCGCTCACACCGGGGCGCGGCCGTCGTTCACTCCACCACCTGGCGTCCCTCCGGTCGCGCCGTACAGGCCGCCCGGAAGGCGCAGTTGGCGCAGTGCTGGCCGGTGGACGGGGTGAAGCGCTCGTCCAGGACGCGGCCCGCGGCCTCGGCCAGCAGCTCCTGCGCCCACTCCCCCGCCAGCGGTTCCTGGCGCTGCACGGCCGGTACGGTCTCGCCGCCCTCCTTGCGCGTCGCGCCGAGCCTGAGCTGGACGAGTTCGGCGCCGCCGGACGGCGGGCGGGTGTCGTTGAAGAGCGGGTCGACGGCGCCTTCGCGCACGGCGAGCTGGTAGACGGCGAGCTGCGGGTGGTGGGTGACCTCGGCCGCGGTGGGCTTGGAGCGGCCGGTCTTGAAGTCGACCACGTACGCGTTGCCCTCGGCGTCGGTCTCGACGCGGTCCATGCTGCCGCGGATCCGTACCCGGGCGTCGCCCGCCTCCAAGGTGACGTCGAAGCCGTGCTCGGTGGCGACGGGGGTACGGCCGCGCTCCATGACGTGCCAGCGCAGGAAGCGCTCCAGGGCCGCGCGGGCGTTCTCCTTCTCCTGCCGGGACTTCCACGGCGCGTCGAAGGCGAGGGCGTCCCAGACCGAGTCCAGCCGTTCCATCAGGACGTCGAGGTCGGCGGGGGCGCGTCCCGAGGCGACCTCGTCGGCCAGGACGTGGACGACGTTGCCGAAGCCCTGGGCGGCGGTGGACGGCGGTTCCGCCTTGACCTCGCGGCCGAGGAACCACTGGAGCGCGCAGGTGTTGGCGAGCTGGTCGAGCGCGCTGCCGGACAGGACGACGGGCTGGTCGCGGTCGCGCAGCGGGACCGTCGAGCGGGTCGGCTCGTACAGGCCCCACCAGCGGTCGGGGTGCGCGGCGGGCACGAGCGCGTACCCGTCGTCGTTGAGCGCCGCGAGCTTGGCCAGCCGGCGCGCGGCGGCGTCGCGCAGGGCCGGGGACGCGGCGAGGTCGACGGTGGTGGCGCGCAGTTCGGCGACGAGCGCCGCGACGGCCAGCGGGCGGCGCGATCGGTGGGTGACGTCCTGCGGGGGCACGCCCAGCTCGGCCAGGAAGCGGGAGGGCTGGTCGCCGTCGTCGTTGGCCGACTTCACGGCCGTGACCAGCAGGCGCTCGCGGGCGCGGGTGGCCGCCACGTAGAACAGCCGCCGTTCCTCCGCGAGGAGCGCGCCCTGGCTGAGCGGCGGCGCGAGGCCGTCGGTGCCGATCCGGTCCGCCTCCAGCAGCGAGCCGCGCCGCCGCAGGTCGGGCCAGACGCCGTCCTGCACCCCGGCCACCACGACGAGCCGCCACTCCAGGCCCTTCGACCGGTGCGCGGTCATCAGGCGTACGGCGTCGGGGCGTACGGCCGGGCCGCCGAGCGTGTCGGCGACGATGTCGTGCGCCGACAGCTCCTCGATGAGGTTCAGCGCGCCCCGGCCGCCGGTGCGCTCCTCGGCCCGCGCCGCCGTCTCGAACAGCGCGCACACCGCGTCCAGGTCACGGTCGGCGTGGCGTCCGCCCGCCCCGCCCCGCAACGCCGCCCGCTCCAGCCTCCCCGGCCAGGGCGAGCCGTCCCACAGGCCCCACAGCGCCTCTTCCGCCGTGCCACCGCCTGCCAGCGTGTCCCGCGCGGCCCTCAGCAGCCCGCCCACCCGCAGCGCCCCCCGCGCATACGCCGGGTCGTGCGCCACCAGCCGCTCCGGCTCCCCCACCGCCTCCGCGATCAGCTCGTCCGACCCCCGCGGCACCGCGTGGCCCGCGGCCCGCTCCTCCTCCCGCAACGCCCGCCCCAACCGCCGCAGATCCGCGGCGTCCATCCCCCCCAACGGCGACGTCAGCAGCGCGACGGCGTCCTCCACCCCAACAACCACCCGCCCCACCACCCGCCCGTCGCCCCGCGAAGACCCGTCGGGTGCCGCCGACGAAGCAGCGACCTCACCCCGCCCCTGCGGGCCGCCGAACGGCGCTGGCGCGGAAAGGGGGGCCGACGATCGGCCGGGCTCGGCGGGGCCGGCCGCCGACGCCGAGTACGCGCCGGGCCCTCCCGGCCCACCGGGCAGAGCGGCGTCCGCGTCCTCGCCGGGCGCTCCCAGGCCGTCCGGCCGAGCGGAGTCCACGCCTCCGCCGGGCGTTCCGGGCCCACCGGGCAGAGCGGCGTCTGCGTCCTCGCCGGACGCTCCCAGCCCACCCGGCAGAGCGGCGTCTGCGTTCTCGCCGGACGCTCCCAAGCCGCCAGGCCGAACGGAGTCCACGCCCCCGCCGGGTGTTCCCGGGGCGCCGGGGAGGGTGGGGGGCTCAGGGGCAGCCGACTCGGCTGCTAGGCGGAGGGCGAGGAGGAGGGGGGCGACGGCGGGCTCGGCGTGGAGGGGGATGTCGGGGGCGTCGAGGTGGACGGGGACGCCGGAGGTGGTGAGGGCGCGGCGCAGGGCCGGGAGGGGCGAGGCGGAGCGCAGGAGGACGGCCATGTCGTGCCAGGGGATGCCGTCTTCGAGGTGCGCGCGGCGCAGGGTGTCGGCGATGCCGTCGAGTTCCGCGCCGGAGGTCGGATACGTGCGGACGGCGACCGCGCCGTCGGACCGTACGGCGTGCAGCGCGCGGTGCTGCCGTACGGCCGCGGCGGGCAGCTTGGGCAGCGGCATGCGGGTGGTGAGCCGCCGGGTGGCGTCCAGGAGTTCGGCCCCGGCGCGACGGGAGACGGTGAGGACGCGGACGGCGGCGGCCTTGGCGTCGCGGGGCGGGAAGTCGGTGGGGAAGTCGAGGATGCCGTTGATGTCGGCGCCGCGGAAGGCGTAGATCGACTGGTCGGGGTCGCCGAAGGCGACCAGCGTGCGGCCCTGCCCCGCCAGCGCCTGGAGGAGCCGTACCTGCGCCGGGTCGGTGTCCTGGTACTCGTCGACGAAGACGGCGTCGTACCGCCCGGCCAGCTCCCGGTGCGTCTCGGGGCGTTCGGCGAGCAGCGCGGCCCGGTGGACGAGTTCGGTGTAGTCGATGACCCCCTGGAGATCGCTGACCTCCAGGTATTCATCCAGGAAGGCCGCCGCCGCGGTCCAGTCGGGCCGCCCGATGCGGCGGGCGAAGTCCGCGAGGGCGCGCGGGCCGAGCCCCAGTTCGCGGCTGCGCGCGACCACCGCGCGCACCTCGTCGGCGAATCCGCGCGTGGTGCGCGCGGCCCGCAGGTCGTCCGGCCAGCGGAATTTGCCGCGCCCGTCGCGTTCGAGCATGGCCTCTCCGGCCAGCAGCTCGCGGACCAGCAGGTCCTGCTCGGGGCCCGACAGCAGCCTGATCGGGTCGGCGAACAGCTCGGGCGCCTGGTGCTCGCGGACCAGGGCGTAGCAGAAGGAGTGGAAGGTGGTGGCGTGCGGTGCCACCACTCCGCCGGTCGCGCCGCCCGGACCGTCGGGTTCCGCCGCCGCCCGCGCCGCCAGCCGGTCGCGCAGCTCGACGGCGGCCTTGCGGCTGAAGGTGAGCACGAGAATCCGGTCGGGATTCGTCCCGGCCCGCACCCGCGCCGTGACCGCCTCGACGAGCGTGGTCGTCTTGCCGGTGCCGGGCCCCGCCAGCACCAGCAGCGGCCCCTGCCCGTGCTCAACCACCGCGCGCTGTGCCGCGTCCAGCACAGGAGGCGTCGCGGCCACCGGCGGCGTCCGCACCAACCGGTACCCGCCGCCGCCCGCACCCCGGTGCGCCTGGTGCGGCACTGCCGAGGTGGCGGAGGAGGCGGAGGAGACCGAGGAGGATGTCACGTGGTTCGCCGGTTCTGTCGGGGCCAGGATCAGATGCGCGTACGGAGTCGGGTGCGGGGTCGGTCACGTAGTCGGTCATGGGGTCGGTCACGGGCTCTGGCGGTCGTACGGGGACGCGTACGGGACCGCGTACCGGGTCACGTACGCCGCCGGGATCGCGTTCCCGGACGGGAGCTGTCGACGCTACGCCACGCGCGGGATGTACTCCGTACGGACGGCCGATGCCATCGCGGCGGCGCCGATGACGGAAGCTGGAGGACATGAGTCCCCGGCCGTCAGCCGCTGCCGCCCCCCGCGAGGTCGGCGGCGCCCCCGTCCCAGCGGGCCCTGCGCATGTCGACGCGCGGTATGTGCCCCTCGGCGGCCGGGCCGCGCTCACGCAGCGGGGTGCCCTCGGCGCGGTACGCGTCCAGCGCGTTCAGCTCGTGGCCGGGCAGCAGCGTCCCGTCGGAGCGCACGACACGCCACCAGGTCACGCCGCCGCCGTACAGCGCCATGACCCGGCCGACCTGTCGCGGACCGCCTTCGCCCAGGTATTCCGCGACATCGCCGTATGTCATCACGCGGCCGGGCGGGATCAGTTCTACGGTGTCCAGCACCCGCTCCGCGTACTCCGTGGGGGCACCGGGGTCGTACTCCTCGCTCATCCGAACAATCCTGCCCCAGACCACCGACAACGGGGGGTTCCGGTCCCATTCGCAGACCTCTCATGCCACCATCGTCCGGGCGGTGACTGGTGATACGAGATCAAGAAGAAGAGACGGCTGGGGAGCAGCAGCCGGGCGCGGAGCAGGCCGGACCGGCCGACCGCGCCCCCGACGCGCTGCCCGCGCACCCCGCCGCGCCGGCCGCGAACGGGGCCCACAGGGCGCGCCTGTCCGACCTGCCCGTGCCCGACACCACGCGTGACGCCGTGGCCGAACCCGCGACGGACACCGGCCCGGACGCCGACCGGGCCGCCGCAGACGACACGACGCCCGAGGCCACACCCGACACCGCGCCCGGCACCGCGTCCGGCACCGCGTCCGGCACCACGCCAGGCACGGCGTCCGGCGCCACGCCCGAGAAGACCCCGGACACCGCGTCCGGCACCGCCCCCGGCCCCGCTCCCACCCTGACCCCAGGGCCGGGACCCGGCACCGTCCTGGTCGACGAACCGCTGCTCGCCGCCCGCGTGCACCGCCCCGCCGACCTGATGCGCTTCCTGTTCGGGCTGCTGGGCATCGCGGTCGTGCTGGCCATCGCGGGCTTCGCGCACGCGACGACCACCGGCCTGGAGACGGACATCTCCAAGGGCGCCGACCACGCGCCCGACGCCCTGTCGTCCTTCGCGGGCCTGACCGCGAGCATCGCCGTACTGATCGTGCCGGTCGCCTTCGCGATCGAGCGGCTGGTCAAGCGGGACGGGCTGCGGATCGCCGACGGCGTCCTGGCGGCCGTCCTCGCGCACGGCGCCGCGCTCGCCACCGACTTGTGGGTGACCAGTTCCGCGCCGAATCCGATCCAGGAGGCGCTGACCCACAGCGCGCCCGGCGGCACCGGCCTCACCGACCCCGTGCACGGCTATCTCGCGCCCGTCATCGCCTATGTGACGGCGGTCGGGATGGCGCGCAGACCGCGCTGGCGGGTCGCGCTGTGGTTCGTGCTGCTGCTGGACGCCTTCGCGGTGCTGGTCGGCGGCTACACGACACCGTTCTCGATCGCCGTGACCGTGCTGATCGGCTGGACGGTCGCCTACGGCACGGTCTACGCGGTCGGCTCGCCGAACGTCCGGCCGACCGGGCAGCACCTGCTCGCGGGCCTGCGCCGGGTCGGCTTCGCGCCGCAGACCGCGCGCCGGGTCGAGCTGGACGGCCCGGAGACCGCGGACTCCGACCGCGGCCGGGCGTATCTGGTGACGCTGGAGGACGGGCCGCCGCTGGACGTCACGGTGGTCGACCGGGAGCAGCAGGCGCACGGTTTCTTCTACCGGCTGTGGCGGCGGCTCGCCCTGGTCGGCGGGATCACGCAGCGGCGCAGTCTGCTGTCGCTGCGGCAGGCGCTGGAGCAGGAGGCGCTGCTGGCGTACGCGGCCATCGCCGCCGGGGCCAACGCGCCGAAGCTGATCGCCACCTCCGAGCTGGGCCCCGACGCGGTGATGCTGGTCTACGAGCACATCGGCGGCCGGCGGTTCGACTCGCTCGCGGACGACGAGATCACCGACGACCTGCTGCGCGAGGCGTGGACGCAGGTGCGGGCGCTCCAGTCGCGGCGGATCGCGCACCGGCGGCTGGTCGGTGAGTCGCTGCTGGTGGATCGTTCCGGCAAGGTCGTGCTGACCGAGCTGCGCGGCGGTGAGATCGCGGCCGGGGACATCGTGCTGCGGATGGACATCGCGCAGATGCTGACGACGCTGGCGCTGCGGGTGGGGCCCGAGCGCGCGGTGGCCTCGGGGCTCGCGGTGCTCGGTCCCGACCGGGTCGCCAACTCGCTGCCGCTGCTCCAGCCGATCGCGCTGAGCCGGGAGACCCGGGCGCGGCTGAAGGTGCTCGGGCGGGCCCGCGCGCAGCGCGAGCGGGACGCGGTGCTCGCGGCGTCGGCGGCGGAGAAGGAGGCACGGGCCGCGGAGCGCGCGCACGGCGCGGAGGTGGCGCACGGCGGCGCGACGGCGGCGGTGCCGCCAGGGGACCTCAGAGCCGGGGACCTCAAGGCCGGGGATCTCAGAACCGGAGACCTCAGAGCCGGGGACCTCAAGGCCGGAGACCTCAAGGCGGGCAAGCTCAAGGCGGGCCGGAAGGCCGAGCGCAAGGCCGAGAGCAAGGCGGAGAAGCGGGCCATAGAGGACGCGCTGGAGGAGGCCCGCGAGGACGACCTGCTCTCCCTCATCCGCCAGCAGGTGCTGCTGATCCGTCCGCAGGCGCCGGTCGAGCCGGTCCGTCTCGAACGCATCAAGCCGCGCACGCTGATCACGGTGATCGCGGGCGCCTTCGCCGCGTATTTCCTGCTCTCCCAGCTCAGTTCCGTGCCGATCGGCGACGCCATCGCCAACGCCGACTGGCGGTGGGCGGTGATCGCGGTCCTCGGCTCCGCGGCCAGTTACGTCGCCGCCGCGTGCGCGCTCTCCGGGTTCGTACCGGAGCGGCTGTCGCTGGTGAAGACGGTGCTCGCGCAGGTCGCCGGGTCGTTCGTGAAGCTGGTCGCCCCGGCCGCGGTCGGCGGTGTCGCGCTCAACACCCGCTACTTGCAGAAGGCGGGCGTACGGCCCGGCCTGGCGGTGGCGAGCGTCGGCGCCTCCCAGCTCGTGGGTCTCGGCTCGCACGTGGTGCTGCTGATGGCGTTCGGCTTCATCACCGGTACGGAGAAGACGCCGTCGCTGTCGCCGTCCCGTACGGTCATGGCCGGGCTGCTGACCGCGGGCGTGCTGGTGCTGGTCGTCACGGCGGTGCCCGCGCTGCGGAAGTTCGTCTCGACGCGGGTACGCGCGCTGTTCGCCGGGGTCGTGCCGCGCATGCTGGACGTGCTCCAGCGGCCCGCGAAGCTGATCACCGGCATCGGCGGCACGCTGATGCTGACGGTCACCTTCGTGATCTGCCTGGACGGCTGCGTACGGGCCTTCGGCGGCCACCTCAGTTACGCGGCCATCGCCGTCGTCTTCCTCGCGGGCAACGCGCTGGGGTCCGCCGCGCCCACCCCCGGTGGCGTCGGGGCCGTCGAACTCGCCCTCACCGGTGGCCTGATCGCCGCCGGGCTGCCGAAGGAGGTCGCCACTCCGGCCGTGCTCTTCTTCCGGCTGCTGACCTTCTGGCTGCCGGTGCTGCCCGGCTGGGTCTCCTTCCACCACCTCACCCGCAAGGGCGAGCTGTAGCGGGCGGGTTGACGTACTCCGCGGCCGGCCGGACCCCGGCGCCGTACGACGCCGGGAACCGGCCGGCCGACCCCGCCGACCGGTCCGAAGGACCGAATCAGCGGGCCCCGCGCGCTACTTGATGTCGGAGATCTTCTTCGTCGCCAGGTCCGACCGCACCTTGAGCGTCTGGTACGTCTCGTGGCCCTTCCCGCCGAACGTCAGGCGCACATTGGTGAAGGCGTGTCCCGCGCCGCTGCCCGCGTACGTCACGCGCCACGCCGTCGGTACGTCCTGGGCGCGCAGCACGCCGTCCGCGTGGTTCTTCTTCTCCCACGCGGCGAGCTTCTTCTGGAGGCCCTTGGTCAGGAAGTGCGACCGCAGGTCGGCGCCGAGGTGGCCGCTGTCGGTGTCCCAGACGGCGTCGATGTAGGACCCGTAGAAGTCGGCGACGCGTCCCGTCGTGGACTGCGGGCTGCCGGAGCCGATCACCGGCTCGGCCTTGGCGCCCTTGTGGGCCTTGTGCGCCGTGGGCGCCTTGTGCGCGACCGCGTGCCCGTGCCCGGTCGTGTGGGACTGCCCGGTCGTGTGGGACGCGGTCCGCGGCTGGGACTGCGCCTGCGCCGCGGCGGCGGGTACGGCGACCGCGAGCGCCACCGCGGCCGTGGTGAGGGCGATACGGCGGACGGTACGGGTGCGGGTACCGGTGGTGCGGCTCTGCTGCATGACGTGCCTTGCCTTTCGAAGGTTCTTCGAGGGCTCGGGTGCTCCGCGCCACGCGAAGTCATCGTGTTCTCCGCGGTGTTCGACGCGTTCGAGCCCATTCGCTGCTTTTACGGCGTTTGTTCGGGACCCACCACTTGTATCCAATAGGTCGCCGACTATCCGTTAGGAGGGGTTGTGTCCTTGCCGGGTTGCGCGGCATCCGGGTGGAATCGGCGGCTGTGCCGTGGCGGTGACCCGCACGTGACCGAACCAGCACACTTCCCCTCTCAACACGGGCCGCCGCCTTGGGTACGTTGGATTCCACTTGGATACGGGGCCAAGGGGTGTTCGGCGTTCGATGTGTTGTTCGGCCGGTGCCCGTCGGTGCCCGGTGAGCACCGATCGGGAGCGTTGACCATGCGAGTCCACTGCGGCGCCACGGCCGCCGCGTTGACGGCGACCGCCGTCCTGGCGCTGTCCGCCTGCGGCGGTGGGGGTGGCGGCTCCGACACGATCGACGGGGATGCGGCGAACACCGCCTCCCCCACCGCGACGCCCGCCTCTCCCACGGCGTCGGCGTCCGCCGAGCCGACCGCGCCGCCCGTGACGCAGGATCCGAACCTGGCGCTGCCGGGCGATCTGAAGCTGGTCTTCGACTGGCCCGCGCCGACCGGTCACGCCGAGGCCGCCGCGCTGGGCAACGCCGCCAACTTCATGCGCAGCATCGCCCACGGCATCGTGAAGCGGAATGTCAACGAGCCGCTGGTGGCGCAGTACGCGCAGCCGGGCGGCAGCGCCGCCGCGTATGCCCGTACGCAGATCGGGCAGGCGGTGAAGGGCGGCTGGACCGAGACCGGCACCGACCGCTTCTACCGGCCCACGGTGAAGGTGACCTCGGCGAAGACCGCCGCCACGGTCGGCTTCTGCGACTTCCAGGGCAAGGTCTACGGCAAGGACGTCAGGTCGGGCAAGCTCCTCGGCACCGCGGTCACCGACAGCAGTTACGTGTACTTCACGATCGTCATGGCCAAGTTCCCCGCGGGGGCCGACCTGTGGCAAGCCGTGTCCGTCGATGCGAAAGCGAAGGCAACGCAATGCAAGGAGTGACCACCACATCGGGCCCGGCAACGGGCCTGCGCCGTGCGGCTCTTGGCGCGGCCACCGCGATCCTCGTGACGGCCGCCACGGCCACCGTCGCCGCCCCGGCCTTCGCCGACGTGCCCGGCGGCAAGACCAGCGGCTCGGGTGACGACAAGGGCAATCTGAGCGCGGGCGTCCAGGTCACCTATCCCACGGACACCAGCACGAAGGGCTCGGGAGGCCGTTCGCTCGGCGCCGCCGACAATGTGACGTGGACGCCGCCGCCGTGCTGGATCGGCCCCGTCGCCGGCCCCGCCGAATTCAAGAAGATGGTCGAGAAGCAGGTCAAGGAGACCAACGAGTATCCGGGCCAGGCCAATTACGCCATGCAGGCCATGGACGAGTACAAGAAGCACTACTCGGAGGGCAGGACCTGGAGCGGCAACGGCGAGAAGGCGTACAAGAACTTCAATCTCGACCAGCAGGGCAAGGGCGCTTTCTGGGGGCCGGTGACGAATCCCAACTCCGACAGCCCCGACCGCTTCGACTGCAACGGCACGTTGCCCTTCTGGGTGCCCAACGGCCAGCGCCCGCCCGCCGGTACGCCGAATGTGATCACCACGGAGATGCTGGCCAGGCTCGCCTTCGCGCACACCAAGGTGCCGGGCGTGGACATCCGGACGAATCCGGTGGGCACCCAGACCGTCAATCTGCCCACCTGGGTGACGCTGAACGAGAACTACGCGCCGGTCACCGTCAGGGCCGAGCTCAACATCCCCGGCGCGCAGGCCATGTGGGCCGAGACGACGGCCACGCCGACCAGCGTCCACATCGATCCGGGGACGTCGGACGCCACCGTGTACCCGTCCTCCGCCGAGTGCCCCATCGGCAAGGGCGGCCAGGTCGGCGCCCCGTACACCGAGGGCGCCACCGGCAACCCGCCGTGCGGTGTGACGTATCGGCGCTCCACGCAGAGCACCGGCGCGTACGACCTGAACGTGACGGCCACCTGGAAGGTCTCCTGGCGCGGTTCGGACGGCGCGGCCGACAACCCGCCGCTGCCGAACGGTGTGATCACCCAGGACCACCCGGTCACGGTCCAGGAGATCCAGACCGTCAACCGCTGAACCGGACCATGCGAGAGGCCCGGGGGGGGGGGGGGGGGGGGGGGGGGGGGGTGGGGTTGGGGGTCGCGAGGGGGGCGACTGGAGGAGGGGAAGGCTTAGAAAGAGGGGTGTGCGTGATCTCTCCAACAC
>NZ_JBVHLD010000027.1:0-8763 GCF_055559175.1 Streptomyces sp. NPDC024632 | reverse complement strand
AGGCAGCCCCCCCCCCCCCCCCCCCCCCCCCCCCCCCCCCCCCCCCCCCCCCCCCCCCCCCCCCCCCCCCCCCCCCCCCGGGCCTCGTTTCACGGTTCGAACGGCGCGATCCGGAGGACGGCGCGGCTTAGAACAGGTAGTTGTACGTGTTCCAGCCGCCGCCGATCTTCACGCGGGCCGCGAACGGGGCGCCGGCGTTGCCGGTGCCCTTGTACAGCCACAGGACACCCGACGTGTCGCGGGCGATCAGGTCGTTGCGACCGTCACCGCTGGTGTCGCCCAGGCTGAGGATCTTGTTGTAGGTGTTCCACCCACCGCCGATCTTCGTCCGCGCGGCGAACGGCGCGTCGATGTTGCCGGTGCCCTTGTAGAGCCAGAGCGCACCGCTGCTGTCGCGGGCCACGATGTCGGGCTTGCCGTCACCGGTGAGGTCACCGCGGCCGGCGATCTGGTTGTAGGTGTTCCACCCGCCGCCGACCTTGCGCTTCTTGGCGAACGTGCCGTCCGCGTAGGACAGGTAGAGCCACAGCACGCCGCTGCTGTCACGGGCGAGCAGGTCCGGGTTGGCGGCGCCGCCGACGTTGCCCGGCGTCACGAAGGCGTTGTAGACGTTCCAGCCGGTGCCGATCACGGTGCCCTCGTCGGGCGAGGCCGCCGAGAAGATCCGGAGCGTGCCGCCGAACCGCGCGTAGACGTTCACATGCGTGTCGTTGCCCGAGTTGTTCTTGAAGAACGCGTTGGCGCTGCCCATCCCGTAGCCGGTCTGGGTGCGGGAGCCGAAGCCGTTCGCCTTCGGCGGGTAGCTCCAGATCCGGCCGCTGGAGTCGCGGCCGTCGATGCCGAACGACCAGATCTTGTCGTCCTGCGCGGCGTTCGTGGAGAACGTCGAGACGCCGGGTGCGGCGGTGTGGCTCTGCGCGTCCTTGACGGTGGTGAGCGCGGGCGAGCCGCCCTCGGCGCTGGCGGCGACGGAGGCGCCCAGCACCATGGCGAGCGTGCCCGCCGTCACCGCGGCGGCCCTGGCCTTCATTCCCCGTCCGGTCCGCCGGTTTTTCTGCGTTTTCACGTAGTGGTCCCCCTCAGTGAAATGTCCCTGCTCCGTACGGATCACTCCGCACGGGAGCCCCTGACGCTACCTCCTTCGCCCCCCGGCTCTCTCATGGGCAGGTCATGGGTCCGTCACAGTTTCGATACCGTCAAGGGCATCTGGAACAACAGGACATGACGGGACGGGGGGGGGGGGGGGGGGGGGGGGGGGGGGGGGGGGGGGGGGGGGGGGGGGGGAAAAGGGGGGGGGGGGGGGGGGGGGGGGGGGGGGGGGGGCCCCCCCCCCCCCCCCCTCCGCCGTGAGACCGCTTCAACTGGCTTAGTACACCGGCTTGTCGGGCTCGATCGTGTTGACCCAGCCGATCACGCCGCCGCCGACGTGCACGGCGTCGGAGAAGCCCGCGGACTTCAGGACGGCGAGGACCTCCGCGGAGCGCACACCGGTCTTGCAGTGCAGGACGATCCGCTTGTCCTGCGGCAGATGCTCCAGGGCGCTGCCCATCAGGAACTCGTTCTTCGGGATGAGCTTCGCGCCGGGGATGGAGACGATCTCGTACTCGTTCGGCTCGCGGACATCGATGACCTCGATGTTCTCGCCGTCGTCCATCCACTCCTTGAGCTGCTTGGGAGTGATGGTCGAGCCGAGCGCGGCCTCCTGGGCCTCCTCGGACACGACGCCGCAGAACGCCTCGTAGTCGATCAGCTCGGTGACGGTCGGGTTCTCGCCGCAGACCGCGCAGTCCGGGTCCTTGCGGACCTTCACCGTGCGGTACGTCATCTCCAGGGCGTCGTAGATCATCAGGCGGCCGAGCAGCGGCTCACCGATACCCGCGAGCAGCTTGATGGCCTCGGTGACCTGGATCGAGCCGATGGACGCGCACAGCACGCCGAGGACGCCGCCCTCGGCGCAGGAGGGGACCATGCCGGGGGGCGGGGGCTCCGGGTAGAGGCAGCGGTAGCAGGGGCCGTGCTCGGACCAGAAGACCGATGCCTGGCCGTCGAAGCGGTAGATGGAGCCCCAGACGTAGGGCTTGCCCAGCAGCACGCACGCGTCGTTGACCAGGTAGCGGGTCGCGAAGTTGTCCGTGCCGTCGACGATCAGGTCGTACTGGGAGAAGATCTCCATCACGTTCTCGGCTTCGAGCCGCTCTTCGTGCAGGACGACGTTCACGTACGGGTTGATGCCCTTGACGGAGTCGCGGGCGGATTCGGCCTTCGAGCGGCCGATGTCGGCCTGGCTGTGGATGATCTGACGCTGGAGGTTCGACTCGTCGACCTCGTCGAATTCGACGATGCCGAGCGTGCCGACGCCCGCGGCGGCCAGGTACATCAGGGCCGGAGAGCCGAGCCCGCCGGCGCCGACACACAGCACCTTGGCGTTCTTCAGCCGCTTCTGGCCGTCCATTCCCACGTCGGGGATGATCAGATGGCGCGAATACCTGCGGACCTCGTCAACGGAGAGCTCGGCGGCCGGCTCGACCAGGGGTGGCAGCGACACAGGGACCTCAGCAATACGGTTGGTCGGTCATCAGTCAGTACGTGCGGTACGTGCTGTCCCTGCAACACTGCCACGCCGGTCTTCATTCCAAGACACCCGGTCCGAGGACCGAGACGGAATCGGCTCACATCCCGGTCACGTCCCGGTCACGCTCCGGCCGCGCTCCCCCCGCGCCCTGGCCGTGCCCGGTCCGAGGGGCCGCCGCGCCGGTGCTACGTGCTCGGCGACGGCTGTTTGCGCAGCATACGGACGGCTTCGTGCCAGTATCCGGCCAGGCCCGCCCACGGGTCGGCGCCGTCCCGGTCCGTGCGGTCGGTGAGGCACACCGTGGACGCGCCCTGCCAGCGGGCGATCCGCAGGGCGGTGTCCAGATGGGACCTGGGCAGGCCGTGCACCAGGTGCACGAAGCGTTCCGGCGGGTACGCGGCCGTCCACTCCGGCGCCTCCGACCAGCGGTAACTGGTCCAGGGGCCGCAGAAGGTGACGAGCTGGTCGGCCAGTTCGGCGTATCCGGGCCACGGGTGCTCGCCGTGGCCGAGGACGATCTGGCCGCCGCCGCTCTCCGGCAGGCGCGAGGCGGCGGCTCCCGCGCTCCCGCTGGCCCCGCTGCCCCTTCTGCCTCTGCTGTCCCCGCTGTCCACGGCGTCCTCGTTGCCCTCCGTGCCCCCGGTGTCCTCGTCGTCCGCGTGCAGCAGTGCCCGCAGCGTGGTCACCACCCGGCGGCACTCGGCGGCGTCGGCGCGGCCGGTCGGGGCGCGGTCCAGGTAGAAGCCGTCGACCCGGTACCAGTCCAGGTAGTGGGAGGCGTCGGCGAGCAGGTCGCCGAAGGGCCGGGTGCCGTTGCGGCAGTCCAGCAGTCCGAGGACCGGGACGCCGTTCTCACGGACGCGGCCGACGACCTCTCCGTACAGCGGGTCGGGCCGCGTACCGGGGCCGCGGGCCACGTCGAAGGCGGCCCAGTGCAGCGGCGCCCCCGGCCGGGCCAGTTCGGCCCATTCGGTGGGGGCGACGAGCGGGTGCGCGAACGCCGGGACGCCGAAGCCCATCGCGTCCCGGCCCGCGCCCGCACGGCGGCGCAGTCCCGTGCCCCACTGGTGCGGTCGCGTCAGACGCGACATGCCGCCTCCATCCACACATCGGCCAGGGACTCCTCCAGGCCGATCCGGGGCCGCCAGCCGAGCCGGTCCCTGGCGGTACGGACGTCGGCCTGCTGCCAGCCGCCGCAGCCGTCGGGGTACGGGGGCGGCCCGGCGGAGGCGGGCGTCTCGTCCAGTTCGTGCAGCGAGCCCTCGTAGCCCGCCACGTGGGCGAGGGCCGCGGCCATCTCACGCATCCGGACGGCTCGGCCGCTGCCGATGTTCACCACGCCCTGTGCGGCGGACAGCGACGCGGCGTGCACGGCGCGGGCCACGTCGCGGGCGTCGATGAAGTCGCGCTGGACGCCGAGGCCGCCGAGTTTCAGCTCGCCGTCGCCGTTCTGCATCGCGCGGCGCAAGGTCTCGGCGACCCGGCCGAGCGGGGCCCCGGTCGGGGTGCCGGGGCCGACCGGGCTGAACACCCGCAGCACCACCGCGTCGAGACCTGAGCTGAGGACCAGCTCGGTCGCGGCGAGCTTGCTGACGCCGTACGGGCCGCCGGGGCGCGGCACCGCGTCCTCGCCGGTGGACGCGCCCTGCGGCGAGGGCCCGTACTCGGAGCCGCAGCCGAGCTGGACGAGCCGGGCGTCGACCTGGCTGCGGCGCATCGCCTCGCAGACGGTGGCGACGGCGACGGTGTTCTGCCGGGTCAGCTCGCGGGCGCCGCCCCTGGTCGTACCGGCGCAGTTGATCACGACTCCGGGGTGCACGGCGTCCAGGAACCTGGCGAGGACGCCGGGCGCGCCGCTCGCCAGGTCGAAGCGGACGTCCGCGTCGTCGCTCCTGCCGAGCGCGGTGAGCTGGACGGCGGGGTCGGCGAGGAGCCGCTCCGCGACATGCCGGCCGAGGAAGCCGTCGGCTCCGAGCAGCAGCACTCTCATCGCGTGCCTCCGAGTGCCTGCGCCGAGTGTCCCGTCGTGCGCCCGCGGGGCGGAAGGCCGTCCTCGCGGACGAGGAGGGGGCGTGCCCGGCGTCGGGCCGCGGTCGGGGTCGGGGCGGTTCGGTACCTGGTCAAGGGGTGTTCTCCTGGTCGTTCGTTCTGCTGAGGTCAGGGGTGGTGGCGCGGCGGCGGCCGGTGCGCGGAGGCACGGGGCAGCACGCGGAACGCCTGCGCGGTCAGCACGAGTGCGGCGGCGCCGCAGATGACGGCTTGCGCGGTGGCGGGGGCAGGGCCGAGGTGCAGGGGTGTCGCGGCGAGGGTCAGCGCCTCGGCGGCGCAGGCCGCTTCGAGACCGGCCGCCGCGTGGCCGGGGAAGCCGTGCACGGACAGTAGGCGCGCGGCGAAGAGCAGCAGGCCGAGGGCGGCCGGTCCGGCCAGTGGCGCGGAGCCCGCGACGGCGGTGGCCGTGTCGAGCAGGGCGATCAGCGCGACGGCGTACGCGGCGAGGGCCGCGGCCAGGCGGGGGCGTACGGCGTCGGCGAAGTCCGACAGGCCGTGGCTGGGGGCGAGTTGGGCCCTGGAGCGGACGGCGAGCCAGTGCGCGCAGTACGCGGCGGGCAGCAGGGCGAAGGTGAGCGCCGCGAGGGTGGCGGCGCCGGCGGTGCGGCCGGTGGCGTGCCCCGCGTACAGCGCGTAGCCGAGCAGACCGTACGTCCATACGGCGGCGCCCGCGCCGCGCTCGACCCGCAGCGGTCCGATCCGTACGGCGGCCCACGCGACGACGGCGACGAACGCCAGCAGCGGCAGCCGTACGCTTCCGGGGGCTCCGGCCGCCAGCGCGCACACCGCGCCCGGCACCGCCTGCGCGGCCCCGGTCCGCCAGCGCGGCAGGGCCCGTTCCCGCTCCCCCGGCGCCGCCTCCAGTCGGCGTACCGCCCTCGGGACCCGCGCGTACAGCTCCTCCGCGAGCCCGAAGACGTCCCGGTGCCGCAGGCGTCGCGCGGCTCCGTCCGTCACGCCGTGGGCTTCCAGCCCGGCCGCGATCTCCCACTCGTCCACGGCTCCCGCGATCAGCGCCTCGTGCCGGTGCATCACTCCCCGTACGGGGTCGGCGGGCCCCCTGCGCCGCGGCTCGTCCGCGGCGCCCGGCCGCGCCCCCGCCCGAAAGTCCGCCACCCGCCCGCCGGCCTGCGGCCCGCCCCGCGCGGCCCGTCGCCCGCCGTCGATCCCCACCAACCGCCCTCCGGGCCGCGCCTCCCCACCCGCCCCCGCCCCAGCACCGCGTAGCCCCGCACCCTCGGCGTCCAAGCCGACCGGTACCGGCCCGCGCCGCTCGCGAGCGGGGCCGCCAGGCAAGGCCAAGTCCCCGTCCAGGACCGGCACTTCGAGTACGGAAGCGTTTGCGCCCGCGCGCGCCGAATCCCCCTCCGCCTCGGGGCCCTCGGCAACACGGAAGCCCGCGCCTGAGCGCAACCCGCCGTCAGCGTCCAGGCCGCCCGGTACCGAACCGTCCCGCTCGCGAGCGGAGCCGCCAGGCAGGGCCAAGTCCCCGTCCACGACGGGCGCTTCGGATACGGAAACGTTCGCGCCCGGGCGGGTCTCGGACCGCATGAGGCCCGCACGGCTCACGGTTGCGGCACCATCCGGGTCCGCGAGGCGGGCGTCAGGCAAGCCGTGCGCCCCGTCATCACCCGGGTTCGTCGGTCGGGGCTCGGGCCGCCGCGCCGAATCCGCGTGGGCCTGCGGCTCGTCGGTGACGCGGGGGCCCGCGCCTGAGCGGGGCTCGCGCTGCTCGCGAGCGGGTTCGCCAAGCACCGCCAAGTCCCGGTCCGCGACGGGCACTTCGGATGCGGAAGCGTCCGGACTCGATGGCGCGGCGGCGGGTGGGGAGGCGGCTCCGGACGAATCTGTGCGGGTCAGGGCGGCTGGGCACGGCTGGGCGGCGGTCTTGGGCGCGGCGGCGGGCGGTTGCGCGTCGTCCGCGACGACGGTCCGGGACCGTACGCGCGACGGGTCGCCGTCCGGGGGGGCCGGACGCAGCTCGGCCGGGTGCTCGTCGGTGTCCGGGTTCCGCGCCGGGAGGCGGGAGGCGCCGAAGAGGGCCGTGACCGTCTCGTCGAGGGAGTGGGGGGTGGCCTCGTCGTCGTAGGCGTCTATGTCTATGGCGGTGGGGTCGTCGGGGTCGTGGGGCGGGAGCCGCAGGGGTGAGGCGGGCGGGGCGGCCTGGGCGGTGAGGCGGGTGAGTAAGGCGTGGGCGGGGGTCGGCGTGGTCATGAGGGGGAGCCTCCGGAGGCGGACGGGGCACCTACGGGTTCGGGGGTGCGGGACCAGGCGGGGTGGGCGGGGGTGGGGGCCAGGCGGGCCGGGACGTGCGACTCGGCGGGGGCCGTGAACGGCCGCGGATCGCCCGCCGCGTCGAGCAGCGGCTCGCGCCGCACGGGATGGTGCGCGACCACGTCGAGATAGCTCTCGCGGAAGGCGTCCACGCACCGGGTGACGGTGAAGAGCGCGAGCGCCCGCTCCCGGGCCGCCGCCCCGAGCCGCGACGCCCGCTCGGGCCCGCGCAGCAGATCGACGACGGCGTCCGCCAGCGCCTTGGGGTTGCGCGGCGGCACGACGAGCCCGGTGCCGCCGATGACCTCGCGGACGGCCCCCACGTCGGTGGACACGGTGGGCCGCCCGCAGAACATCGCCTCGACCAGGCTCAGCGGAAAGCCTTCCGCGCTGCTGGAGAGCACCACGACGTCGCCCGCGGCGTACGCGTCGGCGAGTTCGGGCGCGCCGGGCGACCCGATCTCCTCGAAGCTGACGGGACTCTCACCGACGGCGTTGGCGTCGGCGGCCTCGTAGGGGAAGAGCTGCGCGGCGAGCGTCCGGCAGTGCCCGAGGTAGGAGGCCGCGCGTTCGTCGGCGGCGCGCAGCCGCAGGTAGAAGATCCGCAGCCGCGCCCGCGGCTCGTCCGCGCGTATCGCGCGGAAGGCGTGCAGCAGCGCGATGAGGTCCTTCGCCGGATCGATCCTGCCGACCCAGGCGAGCGTGGGGTCGGCGTGCGCGGCGGGCGCGGTGGCCTCGGCCTCGGCGGCCTCGCCCGCGAGGGCGAAGCGCGCCGCGTCGATCCCCGGATGGATGGTCCGCATCCGGTCGCGCGGCGCCCCGCACCGCTCCTGCCAGCGCCGCACATGCGTGGAGCCGGGCGTGACGAGCGCGGCCTGCCGGTAGCTCTCCCCGGCGAGCAGCCGGTGGTAGTCGCCGAGCACCACCCGTACGGCTCCGGCCAGTCCGGCCGCGCGGTTCCCGAGCAGCGCCTCCCGTACCCGCACGGTGTACTCGGTGACGATGAGCGGCGTTCCGCAGAACCGTTTGGCCAGAAGGCCGGGCAAGGCCGCCGGGCCCCCGGAGACGGCGTGGCAGACATCGACGGCGCCCAGTTCGCTCGACCCGTACCAGGGCGCGGACAGCGGCCTGAGCTGGCGTTCCAACAGTTCGGCGACGGCGAGGAGTTCGGTGACGACGATGTCGCCGAGCACGGGACGCACGCCGGGGGCGCGGCACGCCGACTCCAGGGCGGCGAGCGCGTCCTCGCCGCGCAACAGGTCGGGCAGGCCGCCGTGTTCTGCGGCGACCTCGGCGAGGCCGTACAGCCCGGAGGCGAAACGGTCCGCCCGGTCGGCGGAGCCGAGCCCGGCGCCGCCGGCCAGCGCCGCGACCAGGTCGCGGTAGTGGGTGAGGAAGTCGGCGCGTCTGGCGCGTCTGGCCGCCCGGCCGCCGCCGCACGTCGGCGCGAGGGCGGCGGCCGGGGGCTCCCCCCAGAGGCGTTCCGCGCGGAACCGCCGTACGTGCGACGGCACTTCGACGCGGCCCCCCGCCTCCGTCCGCGGTGACCGGCTGAGCGCGTACACGTCGAATTCGTGGTGCGCGAGACCGCGGACGAGCCGGTCGCACCACGCACCCCCTTCACCTCGCGCGTACGGGTAACCACCCTCGGTGAGCAATGCGATACGCACGTGTACGCCCCCTTTCTCCCTGGCTCGGCCACAACGGAATGTCGGCCGGGTGGCGCCCACGGGACCTGCGTCCGCCCGGCGCGAAGACGTTATTCCGGTACGGCGGTGGGGGGGGGGGGGGGGGGGGGGGGGGGGGGGGGGGGGGGGGGGGGGGGGGGGGGGGGGGGGGGGGGGGGGGGGGGGGGGGGGGGGGGGGGG
>NZ_JBVHLD010000026.1:20534-143131 GCF_055559175.1 Streptomyces sp. NPDC024632 | reverse complement strand
CTTTGGGGGGGAAGAGAAGCGAAGGGGTGCCTGCTCCGAGGGGGGGAAGAAAAGAAGAAAAAAAACAAGACAACCCCCCACCCAGCCTCCTGCGCCCCCCCCCTGCCGTCGTACGGGGGTGGCCGCGCCTCAGCGGCCGGTGGAATTCCTCACCAGGTGAGCAGCACCAGTTCGTTCTGCGGAGCGGCGGCCTCCTGCGCGGACTGCGCGGGCGCCTCGTGCCTGCTCTGGCGGCGGCGTGCGGGCGCGCGGTGGTCCACCCGCCCCTGCTTCACCGGCCGCGGTTCCGGTGCCAGCGCCCACAGTTCGTCCATCAGGCCACGTACCACCTCACGGTTGAGCGTGTAGAAGTAGTTGCGGCCCTCCTTGCGCGTCTCGATCAGCCCGGCCTGGCCGAGGATCTTCGTGTGGTAGGAGATGGTCGGCTTGGAGATGGGCAGCGTGGACTCCAGCACCGCGCACGGCAGCTCTTCGACCTCGGCCATCTGGCGGATGATGTCCCACCGGATCGGGTCGCTCAGCGCCTTCATGACATCCGACACCGTCACGCTCGGATTCGCGATCTGCCTCATCGTGTTCCCTTCGAGGCCGACAGTAGTCTCACAACCATCAATATACTCCGAGCCTAGAGGAACGTCGTGGGACGGAGGTTTCCCATGGGTTAACGTCCCTCGAAGTGCGGCGCCCGGCGCTGGCGGCGGGCCTGGATGCCCTCGTGCAGGTCGTCGGTGGCCATCGTCACCGGCTGGGCGAGCGCCTCCCACCGCAAGGACGCCTCCAGGCCGTGCACGGACTGCTCGAGGCCGGCCTTGGTGAGCCGGGTCGCGATCGGGGCCGCCTGCGCGATCCGGTCGGCCACCTCCAGGCTGTGCGCCAGGACGTCGTCCACGACATCGCTGACCAGGCCCCAGTGCAGCGCCTCCTCGGCGTCCACCGTCCGGCTCGTGTACAGCATCTCGCGGGCGCGGGCGATGCCGATCACCTCGGGCAGCAGATAGTTCACGCCCATCCCGCCGTGTGTGCCGAGCGAGATGAAGGGCGCGCTGAAGATCGCGTCCTGGCTTCCGTAGCGCAGATCGCAGGCGAGCGTCAGACACAGGCCGGCCCCGATCGCGGGTCCGTTGACGGCCGCGACGACCGGTACCGGCAAGCGGCGCACCATCAGCCAGGCGTCGTAGAACGGCACCATCTTGTCGCGGAGCCGGTCCGGGGTGTTGTGGTGCGCGCTGCCCTGGTCCAGGAAGGACAGATCGGCACCGGAACAAAAGGAGCTGCCCGTACCGGTGAGGACGACGGCGCGCACCGACTTGTCCCCGTGGATCTCCGCCATGACCTCACGCCACGTCTCGGTCATCTCCTCGGTCATGGCGTTGCGCACGTCCGGCAGATTGAGCGTCACCAGGCGAACTCCAAAGGAAGGTTCTTCGAGCAGAACCTCCTTGCGCGTCCGCTCCATCCGGTCTCCGATCGTCGGGCGCTCGTAGCGCGACTATACCCATGAACATACTGACATACTCTAAGTATCGAACTGTTTGCGCTGGTCGGCGACAACAACGTGTCCTCTTTACCAGTCGACGGGCACCCCACGCCGCCGCTGCCGCCAAACAGGCCCCACCGGTGTCCGGAACGCGGCGCGGCCCCGGACCCGCGACCGCGGTTGAGGCGGTGTGCGGGGCCGGGGCCGCGAGGGTGCCGGTGCGACGGCGGCTCGGATCAGGCCGCCGAATTGTTGCCGAGGTAGTCGTGGGCGATGTGCTCCGCCGCCCCGGCCGCGGCCCCGGACCACAGGACGCGCCCGCGACGCAGCACCAGCGCGTGATCGGCGAAGTCCAGCGCCTTCTCGACGTACTGCTCGACGATGACCATCGTCAGACCCGTCGAGCGGACCGCGGTCCACGCCTCGTAGATGGCGTCGATGACCAGCGGGGCCAGCCCGAGGCTGACCTCGTCGGCGACCAGCAGCCGCGGCTTGGTCATCAGCGCCCGTGCCACGGCCAGCATCTGCTGCTCGCCCCCGGACATCGTGGCGGCCTGCTGCCTCCTGCGCTTGCCGAGGATGGGGAAGAGCGCGTACAACTCCTCCTGCGCTCCCGCCCGTTCGGCCCGCGGCAGCAGGCGCAGCCCGAGCGCCACGTTCTCCGCGACGGTGAGGCCGGGGAAGATCCCCCGGCCCTCGGGGAGATAGGCCACGCGGTCACGGGCGATCCGGTGCGGCGGCCGGTTGACCAGATCCTCACCGCCGACCACGACCGAGCCCGCCGCCGGTCTGATCAGCCCCGCGAACACCTTGGCGATGCTGCTCTTGCCCGCGCCGTTGGGTCCGAGGACCGCCAGGCACTCGCCCTCGTCCAGGGCGAAGGAGACGCCGTCCACGGCGACCGCGCCGCCGTAGGTGATGGTCAGGTCCTGGACCGACACGAATCGTCCGGTCATGACGTCTCCTCCTTCAGCACGCCCAGATACGCTTCCCGCACCCGCCGGTCCCGGGTGACGGTCCCGGTGTCTCCCGAGGCGATCAGTTCGCCGAAGTCCAGGACGAACAGCCGCTCGCTGATCTCCAGGACCAGGTCCATGTCGTGTTCGACGAGCAGCACCGCGATCCCGCGGTCGGTCGCCAGCCGTGAGACGATCGCGGCGAACGCCTGCGTCTCGGTCCGGTTCAGGCCCGCGGAGGGCTCGTCCAGCAGCAGGATCCGCGGATCGGTCGCGATGCACTGCGCCACCTCGACCAGCCGCCGCAGTCCCAGCGGCAGTTCCATCGGTCCGCGGCGGCCGACCTCGGCCAGGCCCAGCTCTCCCAGCAGCAGGTCCGCCACCGCCAGCTCCTCCGCGTGGCTGCGGCGGTCGCTGCTGTTCCGGTCGGCGCCCGTGCGGTGCGCGGACCGCAGCCCGAGCAGGACGTGCTGGCGCACGTCCAGTTCCGGCACCAGCTGCGGCTGCTGGAAGGTCCGCGACAGCCGGGCTCGCGCGAAGCGCTGCGGCGCCGCGCCGGTCAGGTCCTGCCCGTCGACGTGGATCCGGCCGGCGTCGGTCCGCTGGAGTCCTGACGCGACCCCGAGCAGCGTCGTCTTGCCCGCTCCGTTCGGGCCGATCAGGCCCGAGACCTGGCCTCTGGGCACGTCGATCGTCACCCGGTCCAGGGCGCGGACACCGCCGAAGCGGACGGTGATATCGCGCAGCGACAGCGCGATGTCCTCGTCGGCCGTGCCGGGCGCGGGGGAGGTTGTGTCAGGTGCCGTCGTCATCACTGCACCCCTTCCGGTTCTGTGGACGTGGGCTGTTCGCCGCGTACGGGCCCGGTCGGCGGTACGGAGGCGTGCGCGGCGACGACCGGCAGCGGCGCGGGCGAGTATCTGATCGCCAGGGCCCGGAATCCCGAGCGGAGCTGCGGATTGACACCGATCGGGTTGGCGACCACGAGGATCGCCATCAGCCCGAACAGGACCGGCGGCAGGTCGCCGAGGCGCGTCGGCAGATACGTGGTGAACAGCGCCGGGGCGACCGACAGCGACAGCCCGGCCGCCGCCGCGCCGCCCATGCTCCACGAGCCCTGCGCCATGGCCAGGGCGAACCACGTCAGCCCGAGCGTGGCGCTGTACGCGCCGGGAAAGGCGACGAGCTGGAAGCTGCCGAGCAGCGACCCGCCGAGACCCGCGACCCCCGCACCCAGCGCGAACAGGGTCAGCCGCGAGCGGTAGATGGGCAGACCGAGCGTCGAGGCGCGGTTTCTGCTGGCCCTGATGGTGGCGAATTTCAGCCCGAATCCTGAGCGCCGCAGTTGCCACAGACCGAGGACGACCAGGAAGAAGACGACCACCGCGAACTGGAAGAAGGCCAGATTGGAGTCGAAGAGCCGGCCGAAGAGCACCGGCCGTCCCATCGTCACGCCCGAATCGAACTGCGAGAACGTCTCGCGGGTGAAGATGACCTGGTCGGCCAGGAGCGCGAAGGCGAAGGTGACGATCGCCGCGTAGAGCTGCCCGAGGGGAAGGGCGACGGCGCCGACGAGCGCGCCGCACGCCAGCGCGATCAGGGCGCCGACCAGCATGGAGGGGACCATGGGCCAGCCGTGCACGGTGGCGAGCTGAGCCGTGGCGACGGCGCCGATGCCCGCGAAGGTGATCTGGCAGATCCCGATGATGCCCGCTTCGCCGCTGACCAGCCGGAAGGACAGCAGCGCCACGGCGTAACACATGCCGAGGGTGACGACGCCGAGCCAGTAGTCGCTGAACACGTTCGGGACCGCGACGAGCACGACGACCAGCAGCGCGTAGCCGACCCAGCGGTCCCAGCGGCCCGCCTGCGAGCGCAGCAGGGCCAGCACCCGCGCCTGGTTCCGGTCCGCCCTGCTCACCAGGGAGGCGGCCTCGCCGGTCTGCGTGGCGTCGTCGACCCCCCGGTGCACGGCCGCCTGGACGACGATGGCCAGCACCATGATGACGAAGGGGAGGCTGGGGCGCAGCGACGTGGCGAGGAAGCCCTTGTCGGGCAGCCACGGGATCACGACGGACTGGGCCACACCGACGAACAGTGAGCCGAAGAACGCCCACCACAAGTTGGTGAGGCGGCCGATCACCACACCGGCGAATGAGGCGGCGACCGAGGTGGAGAAGCCGCCCGCGTTGAGGCCGACCTGAGGGGTGATCATGATTCCGGCCAGGCCCGCGACGGCCACGCCGACCATCCAGGTGCCCGCCACGACCAGGTGGGAGTTGGTCCCGGTCAGCGAGGTCATCAGCGGCGAGTCCACGGTGCCGCGGGTGATGAGACCCGCCGTCGTCCGCTTGAGCACCACGAAGGCCACCAGGGACAGGAACGCCGCGACTCCCAGGATGGTCAACTGCTCGTTGCTGATGGCGACTCCGCCGACGCTGAACACGCGTTCCGCCGTACCGGCGATGCCCTTCGGCTGGAACACCTGCTTGTTGCCGAAGATCAGGGTCGTCCCCGACGCGAGGGCGACCGACAGCCCGATGGTGGCGGCCATCCGCACCATCGGGGTGGCCGAGCTGAGCCGTCCCAGCAGGACGGCCCACAGGAACAGGCCCAGCAGGGGGGCGATGACGAGCAGGGAGACGGCCAGGGCCAGCACGGTCGGCATGCCCTGTTCGGTGCGCAGCCAGTAGAAGCAGTAGGCGATGAAGAAGGCCATGCCGCCCTGGGCGAAGTTGAACACACGTGAGGCGTTATAGGTCAGGACCAGGCCCAGGGACGAGATCGCGTAGATCGCGCCTGTGACAAGTCCGGCCACGAGATAACTGAACACAGCAACCTTCCGTGGTCTTCTGGGGGATCGATGTCCGGTCCGGACGCGGCCGTCGTGTGTCAGCCGCCGAACTTGAGCAGGTCACCGCAGGTGGCCTTGGCGTCGGGCACCCACTGTGTGCCCTTGAAGATCGCGTACCAGGAGCACGCGGAGTACGGCGTCCCGGTGGGGAGTTCGGCGGGCGTGAAGTTCGCGGGCCGCACCAGCAGGCCCGCGCCGTCGTAGTCGTTCACCTTGCGGAGGTTGTCGATGAAGGTGCTCCGCGACAGGCAGGCCCCCGCCTCCTTCAGACCGCGGATGAACAGGTCCGCGGAGACGTAACCGGCCGAGGCGAAGCCGATGTTCGGCGGGGTCTTGGGCGCGTACTTCGCCATCGTGGCGACGTATTTCTCGGTGTCCGCGCTGTGCAGCTCGGTGGGTTTGGTGCCGACCGGGCTGGCGATCGACCCCTGGAGGAGGTCGGCGATCTGGCTGGACACCTGCGGGTCGTAGACGCCCGCCACCAGGACCGCCTTGAGCTTGACGCCCTGGGCCTTGAGGGCCTTCAGGACGGACACGCCCGAGTCGGTGAGGAGCTGGGCGGACAGGCCGTCCACGCCGGCCTGCTTCATCTTGATGGCGACGGCGGTGGCGTCGAAGGCGCCGAGCGGGATGTCCCACTGCCGGACGCCGACCTTCAGGTCGGCCCGGGCGGCAGCCGCGTCGAAGCCCTTGGCGCTGTTGATGGCGCCGGCCGAATTGTGCGACAGATTCGCGACGTTGGTCGCGCCCGCCGCCTTCATCCGCTCCGCCTGGGCAGTGGAGACATAGCCGGTGCTGGACGCGCCGCCGAAGCCGAACGCGTTGTTGTCGGTCGCGTACGCGGGCTGCCCGGGGTAGCCGGTGACCGGCACGTTCTGCTGCTTGAGGTAGTCGTACATCGTGTCGACGCGCGACGCCGACAGCAGGCCGAAGACCTTCTGGGACTGGACGGCGTTGCGGGCCGCGATCACCTGCTGGGCGCCGTCGCCCTGGTCGTCGTCGGTCAGTACGGTGATCTTGCGGCCGTTGACGCCGCCCTGGTCGTTCTGTGCCTGGAAGCGGGCCTTGGCCGCTTCCAGGAAGCCGCCGAAGGTCGGCGCGGCGGGCCCGGTCTCCGGGGCGACGACGGCGAGTTTGATCTGCTTCGCCGTGACGCCGGGCGCCGAGCACCCACTGGACGAGGCGGACGAGGAGACCGCGCTGGTGCCGCATGCCGCCAGCGCGGGTGCCATCGACGCGAAGGCCGTCGCGACGACCAGGGCACGTCTGAGACGAGGGGTACGGGTCGGGGAGCGGAACGAGGGTGAGGGCATGGAACTCTCCTCCACGAATGGGTCAGGAGACTGCTGGGAGAGTGCTGCGCAGATACCGGCCGGCTGCCATTCAGAGGGGAAATGGTGTGGGGGAGAGCGCCGCCAACACTGCCGAAACCAGTACCGTAATGGGAACGGTATCGGCAATGTAGTGGGCTGGATCACACCTGTCAACGGCTCATTTCATCCGTGTTTCACGGTCCGTTCACGGGCCCGGTCAACGGGGGTGACGCATGCGACCGGGGGGTTCGGCGGAAAGTATTGACGGGTGAACGGTAACCATTACGGTATAGCCATCCAGAGTGGCGGCCCCCGCCGGACCGCACCAGGGCACCAGCCAGGAGGACACATGGCACTGGCCATCACCGACGATCACCGCGCCCTGGCCGAGGTGGTGCGCTCCTTCGCCGCCGCGCAGGATCTGCGGGCGGCCTCCCGCGCCGCGCTCCACCAACCGCCGGCCGTCCTGCCCGGCTCCTGGAAGAAGCTCGCCGATCTGGGCTGGCTCGGACTCCACATCCCCGACGCCCATGGCGGATCGGGTTACGGCCTGCCGGAGTTGGCCGTCGTCGCCGACGAGCTCGGCCACGCGATGTCGCCCGGCCCCTTCCTGGCTTCCGCCGCCGCCGCGGCGATCTTGTCCGCGCACGGAACGGCGGCCCAGCAGGACCGCTATCTCGCGGACATCGTCGACGGCTCACTGATCGTCGGACTCTGCCTGACGCCGGGTCCGGTCCGGGGGACCGACGCCGACGCCGACAGCGGCGAATCCGGTACGGGCGAGCCTCCCGCCGTGGTGCTCGCGGGCCGCTGGGCGCATCTGCTCATGCTGCGTGTCGGCGACGACATCGTCCTGGTGGACGCCGACGACCCCGCGGTCCGCCTCGAACCGGTCGGCGGCCTCGACCCGTCGCTCGGCCTGGCCACCCTCTCGCTGAACGGAGCGGTCGAGACGGCTGACAACATCCTGGCCCACGCCGCTCCGGCCGGGTTGGCGACCCTGCGCGCCCTGGCGGCGGCCGAGGCCGCGGGCGGCGCCCGCGCGTGCCTGGACACCGCCCTGGACTACGCGAAGGTGCGCGAGCAGTTCGGCCGTACGATCGGCGGCTTCCAGGCGGTCAAGCACCACCTGGCGAACATGCTCGTCCGCTGCGAACTCGCCACGGCCGTGAGCTGGGACGCCGCGCGGTCCTCCGACGGTGCGACGGCGGACGGCGCAGCCGCGGCCGCTGCCGCAGGACTGGCCCTTCGCGCCTACCAGGAAAACGCGCAGACGGCCGTGCAGATCCTCGGCGGCATCGGCTTCACCTGGGAGCACGACGCGCATCTGTACCTGCGGCGCGCGGTCGCCCTGCACCACCTCGTCCGCTCCCTGGGCAACGCGGACGACGACCTGTACGAGGCCAGCCGCGCCGGGGCGCGCCCGCGCTACGACATCGACCTGCCGGACGAGGCGGCGCGCTACCGGCGTGAAGCCGGGGAGTTCCTGGCCCGCTACCGCGCGACGCCGCCCGCCGACCGGCGGCGGCTGCTCGCCGAATCCGGCTATCTGGTGCCGCACTGGCCGCGCCCGTACGGCCGGGGCGCGGGTCCGGTCGAGCAGTTGGTCATCGACGACGAACTGGCCGAGGTCGACGCACCGGTCCTGGGCATCGGCGGCTGGGTGCTGCTCACCCTTCTGCAGACCGCCACACCGGAACAGGTGGCGCGCTGGATCCCGAGCGGCCTGGCCGGGGAACTGACCTGGTGTCAGCTCTTCAGCGAGCCGAACGCGGGCTCCGACGCCGCCTCCGTACAGACCAGAGCCGTCAAGGTGGACGGCGGATGGCGGGTCACCGGGCAGAAGGTCTGGACGAGCGGTGCCCAGTACAGCGACCGGGGCCTCGCGACCGTACGCACCGACCCGGCGGCGCCCAAGCACAAGGGCATCACCGCCATGGTCGTCGACATCCACGCGCCGGGCGTCGAGGTCAGGCCGCTGCGCGAGATCACCGGCGAGGCCCTGTTCAACGAGGTGTTCTTCGACGAGGTCTTCGTCCCGGACGCCGACGTGGTCGGCGAGGTCAACGGCGGCTGGAAGGTGGCCCGTACGACGCTCGGGAACGAGCGGGTGACCATCGGCGGCGGATCGGGGGAGCGACTGTCCGCCTATGCCCTGGTCGCGCTCGCCGAGCGGTACGCGCCGCCCGGTGACACCGAGCCGCGCCGCCGCGTCGCCCGGATGATCGCCGAGGAGCACGCCATGCGGCTGGTCAACCTCCGGCAGGTGGTCCGCGCGGTCGCCGACTCGGGGCCGGGGCCCGAAGGGAACGTGACGAAGCTGCTGTCCGCGGAGCACGCGCAGCGGGTGACCGAACTCGCCCTGGAGATCGCCGGTCCCGCGGCCCTGACCGGTCCCGCCGGGCAGCGGGACGACCTGGCCTTCGACTATCTGTTCAACCGCTGCCTGACCATCGCCGGCGGTACCTCGGAGATCACCCGCAATGTGATCGCCGAACGGATTCTCGGTCTGCCCCGTGACCCGCTCGTCCGCTGACGGTCCGCGGCCGTCAGGTCCCCTCGCGTGCGGCGGACTTGGCGGCCTTGCGGTCCGCGGCCAGCAGGCTGCGCAGCCCCCGGATGTTGTTCTCGAGGCCGAAGGCGAAGTCGTCGTCGCTCACCATGTACCACGAGTGCCGCTCGACCTCCCGTGACACCACCGGCATCAAGCTGGCCAGATGGGCCCGCGGATGCGGTGTGCCCGCCTCGTCCTGCGATCCCATTCTTCGCTCCACCATGAGGGAGCCACGGGTGTAGATCGACAGGGTGAAGTAGGCGTACGTCGCGGATTCCTCACTGAAACCGGCCTTGACCAGTACTTCGAGGATCTCTTCAATACGCGACCAGGTCAGCGTGATGGTGTCGTCCGAGTAGTTCGTCCCGCGCATGATGGTGAGGTCGCACAGGACATGGTCCCGGCGCAGGATCGAGCGGAAATTCGAGAAGAATGTACGCAGGACGTTGTCCCACGAACGGCCTTCGAGCGGTGACATCTGCGCGTAGAACCTCGTGAAGGCCTCCTCGGTGAGGGCGTCCATAAGGTCTTCTTTGCTCTTGAAGTACCAGTAGATACTGGTCACGCCGACGCTGAGGTGCTGCGCGAGCCTCGGCATGCTCAGCGCGTCCACGCCGTCGGCCTCGCACAGCGCGAAAGCCCCTTTGAGGATTTCCTCCGAGGTGATGGACCCACGAGCTCGCCTGCGGCGCTGAGCTGCGGGGCGATTCGTCTGGGTAGCCATGCATGGCTCCGTTCTGCGGCCGTTACGGTATGGCTATCGATGCTACCGCAGACGGCACTCCCGGGCGTGCGCGGACGCGACGGCTTCGGGCCCCTCGCAGCCCTCTCATGCCCGGTCGCGACCTCCGATATCGGACGCCCGCCGGAAAGCCGTGTCCGGCCTCCGGCGGGAATCCCCGCGCGTTTTTCCGTTACACCGATTCAGGCGATCACACCGTCGGCGCGGTAGCGCGCGATTGCGGCGTCGTCGTAACCCGCTGCGGCCAGCACGTCAGCGGTGTGTTCACCGAATTCCGGCGCTCGTTCCGGCCGGTCGGCGACCTCGTCGAACATCACCGGCGGAGTCACCAGCGCGAGGCCGCCACCCGGGTAGTCGACCTCCGCGATGAGCCCGTTCGCCACCACTTGCGGGTCGTCGTGCATTTCGCGGGGCGTCTGCACCGGTGCCCACACCCCGCGCAGGGTGAGCAGGACCGCGTTCCACTCCTGGAAGGTCCGGCCCGCGAAGACCCCGTCGAGGACGGCGACGAGTTCCGCGCTGTTGCGTGCCCGTTCGGCCGAGGTCGCGAAGCGCGGATCATCGGCGAGATCGGGCCTGCCGGTGTGCGCGCAGAAGTCGGTCCACTCGACCTGACGGTCGCCCAGCAGCGACAGGGACAGGAAACGGCCGTCCGAGGTCGCGTAGGTGTTGCTCGCCCAGTGAATGTCCGCCCGCTCGGGCCGTGAGCTGAAGAACTGCTCGGCGGGCGGGAATTTGCTGCTGATGATCGCGGGGCCGTTGAACCAGAGCGCCGAACCCAGGAGCGAGGAGTCCACCACGGTGGCCACGCCGGTGCGCTCGCGTTGCAGCAGCGCGGTCGAGATACCGCCCGCGAGCACCAGGCCCGACATCCCGTCGCCGTGCCCCACCATGCCGGTGGGCCGGTCCACGCCCGCCACGCCCATCGTCGTGGCCGCCAGCGAGCCGCGGCCCCACCACGTGGCGCCGTCGTACCCGCCGCGGCCGGACTCCGGGCCCAGCGGGCCGTTGCCGGTGCCCTTGGCGTAGATGACGCGGGGGTTGACGGCCCGGATCTGGTCGACGTCGAAGCCGAGCTTGCGCCGGGTGGCGGGCAGGAAGCTGGTCAGGAAGACGTCCGCGTCCTCCGCCAGCCGCAGCAGTATGGCGCGGCCCTCCGGGTCGGCGAGATTCAGCGCGATGGCGCGCTTGCCGCGGTTGTAGTGCTTGAACATCCAGTGGGCACCGCCCGGTTCGAGTGAACCTCCGGAGAACAGGCGCATCGGGTCGGGCGAGGAGGGGTTCTCGATGTGGATGACATCGGCCCCCCAGCCCGCCAGGATCGCGCCCGCGGACGGGCAGAACGCCCACATGGTCAGGTCCAGGACACGCATTCCGGCGAGTGGCTTCACACGGGTCTCCGATCGGGGAGCCGCAGGCTGAACGCGGCGGTCAGTACGGGATGTTGAGGGTGAACTCGACGTCGGCCAGGCGCGCGGCCTCCTTGCGCAACTCCTCCACCGACCAGCGGTGATCGGTGCTGACGGAGTCGACGATCGCCCACGGCTGGAAGAGGTGGACCGAGCCGCCGTGCACGAAGAAGGTGCGGCCCGCCAACGGGCAGTCGGCGGTGGCCAGATAGGCGACGAAGGGCGCGATGTTGGCGGGGTCGTCCGCGTCGAAGGCGTCCTCAGCGGCCCGCTCCTCGTACCGTTCCCGCGCGCCGGGGACCGTCATCGTCAGCCGGGTGCGGGCGGCGGGCGCCACGGCGTTGCACCGTACGCCGTACCGCTCCAACTCGGCCTGGGCGATGGTGGTGAAACTGGCGATGCCGCTCTTGGCGGCGCCGTAGTTCGCCTGTCCCGCGTTGCCGAACAGACCTGACGTGGACGAGGTGTTGACCAGCGACGCGGCGCGCTGTCTGCCGGCCTTGGACTCGGCGCGCCAATAGCGGGCCGCGGCCCGGCTGCTGAGGAAGTGGCCGCGCAGATGGACGCGCATGACCGTGTCCCAGTCCTCCTCCGACATGTTGACCAGCATCCGGTCACGCAGGATTCCCGCGTTGTTGACCAGGATGTCCAGCCCGCCGAAGGCGTCGACCGCCGTCTCGACGAGCCGTTGGGCACCCTCCGCCTCGGCGACGTCGTCGGTGCTGGCCACCGCCTGGCCGCCCGCCGCCGTGATCTCGTCGACGACCTGCTGGGCCGGACCGTTGTCGGCTCCCTGTCCGTCACCCGCCCCGCCGAGGTCGTTGACGACGACGCGGGCGCCCTCGGCCGCCATCAGCAGCGCCTCCTCGCGGCCGATGCCGCGGCCGGCCCCCGTGATGACGGCCACTCGTCCCTTGAGCGCGTCCATGGTGATCGTGATCCCTCCGTTCGGCGCAGTGCCCTCGCACCGCGTGGGTGACATCGCGCCGCGCGGACCGCGTCCGCCGTGTGGCGCGTACGGGCCGCCGTCAGCGCGTGAGGACCATCGCGCCGCACTGCGGACCGTGGGCGTTGGCGACCACGGCGACCGAGGCGTCGGGAACCTGCCGGTCGCCCGCGTCGCCGCGCAACTGCTCGACCGCTTCGTTGAGGAAGGCCAGGCCGTGCAGACGGCCCGCGGCGAGCTGCCCGCCGTTGGTGTTCAGCGGCAGGTCGCCGCCGGGCCCGATCCGCTTGCCCGAGTCGACCCACGCGCCGAACTCGCCGATCCCGCAGAAGCCCAGGGCCTCGATCCAGGACATGGTGATGTGAGTGAACCCGTCGTACAGCTCGGCCACGTCGACATCGGCGGCCGTCACCGACGAGTTCTCCCACAGGTGCCGGGCGCAGCCGATGGTGCCGCCGAAGACGAAGTCGTCGGTGAAGGTCCAGTCCGGGCGTGAACCGGTACCGAAGGCCACCGCGTCGACGGTCACCGGGACGCCCGACAGGTCACGCGCGCGCTCCGCGGTGGTGATGACCGTGGCGCACACCCCGGTCACCGGGTAGTCGCAGTCGTACAGCCGCAGCGGCTCCGCGACGAAGCGGGAGGAGAGGTAGTCCTCCATCGTCAGCGACGTCCTGAGCACCGCCCGCTCGTTCATCGCCGCCCACTTGCGGGCGTTGACGGCGATCCAGCCGTAGTCCTCCTCGCTGCCGCCGTACTCCGCAAGCCTGCGGTACTTCTTCATGCCGATGGCGGGAATGATCCCGCCGAAGTCGCCGTAGGGCGTCTGGAATTGGGCGGGACCGCTGGCCGGGGGCGCCACGACCGTCCCGGACTGCTGGCCCCACTCGCGGTCCACCGACCGGTAGACCAGCGCCGTCTCGCAGACGCCGGACTCGACGGCCGCGACCGCGCCGAGGGCCGCCGCGAGACCGGAAGGGCCGGTGCCGCCGATGTCGGCGTACGCCTTGAGATCCTCGATGCCCAGCAGGCGCTGCATCGACGTCGCGTTCTGCGTGCCGACGCCGGGGTACTCGAAGATCGCGTCGACCTGGGAGGTGGCGAGTCCCGCGTCGTCCAGCGCCGTCAGACACGCGTCCACGGCCAGCGGCCGGGTGTCCACGCCGAGCGCGCGGTGCACGGTGGAGTAGCCGATCCCCACCACGGTCGCGGTGCGTTCCGTGCGTACGGCGCTCACGCCTGTTCTCCTCGGATCGGCCGGAATTGCGGGATCGCGCCGTCGCCGCGCCGTTCGAAGGTGACTTCGAGCGGCTGGCCGGGGCGCAGGTCGTCCGGGTCGCTGTCGACGATGTTGGTCAGCAGCCGTACGCCGGGCGCGTCGTCCAGGTCGACCAGCGCGATCGTGTAGGGGATCGCGTCGGTGAAGTCCGGGTGGAACGCCTGCCGCAGGATCGTCCTGGCGTAGAGGGACCCGCGCCCGCTGACCCTGGTCGGCGTCAAGTCGCGGGCCTGGCAGCCCTCGCAGACTGCCGTCGGCGGGTACTGGAACCGGTGGCAGCGGTCGCAGCGCTGGATGAGCAGTTCGCCGCGTGCGGCGCCCTCCCAATGGAAGGCGCTGAACTGATCGGGGATCGGGACGGGTTTGCCCATGAGTGACTCCGCTCGGGATCGGGCCGTGGCTCCGCACGCGACCGCGGCGGTGACAGGCGTCGCGATCCTGCGGCGCCCGGGGCCCGTGAAGGCGTTATCGACGTCAACACGGTACTGCTTACGGTAAAAAAGTCTATAGGTCGTGAGCAGGGAAGAACGCGGGTTCCTGACTCTCCCCGTCGGCGGCGTCCCGGACGTAGGATCGGCGCCATGCTGCTGCAAGGCCGGTGCTTCACCGTCGCCGACCGGAGCAGGGCCGCCGACTGGGCGGCGCATCTGCTGCGGCTCCTCGGCGCGTGTGCGGCGGGCTCAAGCGGCTCGCCGCAACCGCGGCCGGCCGCCGGGACCGGCGGCATCCATGTGGCCGGTCACCGGGGAGACCGCGAGGGCGGTCTCCGGGAAGCCGCCCAGGAAGGACGCTCCGAGCCCTCCGTCGCCGCGCGCTGGGCGGCTTCCGGACTGCTCGGGCTGGCCGGCGCCGAGCGGCCCCCCGCTTCATTGGTGTCGTCGGTCGACGTGGTCACGGCGGCCGACGGCGCCGCCGCGGCTCTCACCGCGCTGGCTGCGGCGCGCGGCCACCGGCTACGGCTGGACGGGGCGGCGCTGCTGGGGGAACGGGCCGCCGCGGCGGGCCTGCGCGCTCGGCGCGGGGCATCGGCCGGTGGCAGTACGCGCATGCTGCGGTGCGCCGACGGCTGGGCGGCGCTCGGCCTGCGGCGGGACGAGGACCGGGAGCTGATTCCGGCCCTCATCGGCAGGGACGGAGCCGGCGGGTGGAACGACATCGCCGCGTGGGCGGCCTCCGAGCCCACGCGGGCCCTGGTCCAACGCGCCCAACTCCTCGGCCTGTCCGCCGCCGAGGTGCTCGACCCGGAGCGGATGACCGCGCGGCTGGGTGCCCCCTGGACGATCACCGAGGCCGGGCGGCTGCCGGACACCCCCACCCCGCTCGTCGTCGACCTGTCCGCCCTCTGGGCGGGCCCGCTCGCCGCGAGCCTGCTCCTGCGGGCCGGGGCGCGGGTCGTCAAGGTCGAGACCCCATGGCGGCCCGACGGGGCGCGCAGCGGTCCCGCCGCCTTCTACGACCTGCTCAACGCGGGCAAGGCGAGCGTCGTCTGCGCACCGGGCGAGCCGCTGCTGGCCGCGCTCCTGGAACGGGCCTGCGTCGTGATCACCTCCGCCAGGCCCCGCGCGCTGGAACAGCTCGGCTGGACCCCCCGCCGCGACCAGACCTGGCTGACCGTCACCGGCTACGGCTGGACCGGCCCGCGGCGCGACTGGGTGGCCTTCGGCGACGAGGCGGCGGTCGCCGCCGGAGTCCGTAGCGGCTCCCGCGAAGCACCCGAATTCTGCGCGGACGCCGTCGCCGACCCGCTCACCGGCCTGCACGCCGCGGTCGCCGCACTGGCCAGCCTGGCCTCGGGCGTGGCGGCCCACATCGACATCAGCCTCTTCCAGGTCGCCGCCCATCTCGCAGCGACCCTGGACGGCCCGTCGCCCGTAGTCCGCGGTCCCGTGCGCCCACCGCGGACGCGCCCCACGGTCGGCCACGCCGCCGCCCCGGGTGCGGACACCGCGCGCCTGGCGGCCGAACTGTGAGCGGCGCCGCCGCGACCAGCGGCGACTCGGCGGCCTCCCGGCTGGTGATCGACCACGTCGAGGTGGGCGGGCGGCCCGGCCGGAGCGTGGTGGCGGAAGCGGGCCGCATCACGGCCGTCCGTGAGACCGGCTGTCTCGCGCGGGCCGACCGGGTCGGCGCCACCGTGGTCGACGGGCGCGGCGGCGCCCTGTTGCGCGGGCTCAACGACCACCACCTGCATCTGTTCGCGACCGCCGCGGCGGCCGACGCCCTGTCGCTGGGACGGGACGCCGTACGTGACAGGGCCGCTTCGCGGCACGCGCTGCGGTCGGCCGCCGCGGCCGTGGCCCCCGGCGGCTGGGTCAGGGCGGTCGGCTACGACGAGGACGTCACCGGTGTGCTCACCGCGGCGGCGCTCGACCGGATGCTGGGCGACCTCGCGGACCGGGCCGTCCGCGTCCAGCACCGCAGCGGACACGCGTGGATCCTGAACTCCACGGCGATGCGGCTGCTGGACATCGCGCCCCCCGACGGCGTGCTGCTCGACGCCGACGACCTGCTCCGCGCGGTCCCCGGCACCGGGTTCCCCGATGTGTCGGGACTCAGCCGCCGCCTCGCCGGATACGGCGTCACCGGGATCAGTGACGCGGGTGTCCACAACGGTCCGGCCGAACTGGCCGCACTGCGCGGTGCCTCCCGCACCGGAGCGCTGCTCCAGCGCTGCCAAGTCCTGGGCGGACGAGGGCTGGACGCCATCGGGGAAGCGCTCGGCGCGGACGACGGACCGGCGCCCGGCCTCGTCACCGTGGGCCCCCGCAAGATCGTGCTGAAGGAGCACGACCTGCCCGCGCTGGACGATCTGGCCGCCGAGATCCGCTCGGCGGGGCCCCGGGCGGCCGCGGTGCACGCCGTGACGCTCGAAGCGCTGCTGCTGGCGGTGGCCGCACTGGCGGCCGCGGGGGGCCGCGGGCACCGGATCGAGCACGGCTCTGTCGCGCCGCCGCCCGCCGTGGCCGCGGTCGCCGGAGCGGGGGCCGCGGTCGTGACCCAGCCCGGCTTCGTCGCCGCCCACGGCGACCGTTACGCGCGGACGGTGGACCCCGCCGACCTGCCGTGGCTGTACCGGCTGCGCGGCTGGCTCGACGCGGGGGTGCCGTTGGCCGCGGGCAGCGACGCGCCGTACGGACCGCTCGACCCCTGGGCGGCGATCCGGGCCGCGGTCCAGCGCCGTACGGAGGCCGGATCGCCCTTCGGCGCGGGCGAGGCGGTGGACCCCGAGACCGCCCTTGGACTGTTCACCTCGCCGCTGGACCGCCCCGGGTCGGCGACCGGCGGCGCGCCCGCGGTCGGCGACCGCGCGGACCTCTGCCTGCTCGGCGCGCCATGGGCGTCCGCGCGCCGGGAACTGACCGCCGACCTGGTCACGGCCACCTTCGTCGGCGGTGTGCCGGTGTGGACACGCTGACCGTCAGGGACCGCGTGGCGACGGCCGTTGGACGCGACGGGCCGTTTCGGCGCGGAAAGAATCTTGTTGCGGCCTGATGACAATTGCCTCGGTAGTACCTACGGTAAGCACTACCGCAGGGCTTCCTATATGCGCTGCCGCTCGCAGGATCGATCTTTCGGAGGAGCCCAAATGCTTCCCAAGGACGCACAGATCATCTCGGTCGACGACCACGTCATAGAGCACCCCCGGGTCTGGCTCGACCGGCTCCCGGCCAAGTACGCGGACGTCGCGCCCCGCATCAGCAAACTCCCGGACGGCAACGACGTCTGGATCTACGAGGGGCAGGTCGCGGGCAACTTCGCGCTCAACGCCGTGGCGGGCAAGAGCCCCAAGGACTACGGCATGGATCCGCGGAGCTACGACGACATGCTGCCCGGCTGTCACGACCTCCGGGAACGGATCAAGGACATGGACACCGAAGGTGTCTGGGCCCAGCTCTGTTTTCCGAACATGGGCGGCTTCGCGGGCAGCGTCTTCGCGAAGTCCAAGGACATGGCCCTGGCCACCGAGTGCGTCAGGGCGTACAACGACTTCATTCTCGACGAGTGGTGCGCCGGTGCGCCCGAGCGGCAGATCCCGCTCATGATGACGCCGTACTGGGACGTCGAGGCGACGGTCGCGGAGATCGGGCGGACAGCGGCCAAGGGCGCCAGGTCCATCACCTTCCCCGAACTGCCCGACCGGCTGGGGCTGCCGTCCTGGCACAGCGACCACTGGGACCCGGTGCTGGCCGCGGCCTCCGAGGCCGGCATCCCGCTCTCGCTGCACTTCGGCTCCGGCGGCTCGCCGCAGTCGTCGCCCGAGGCGGCGACGACCAACTTCACCGTCGCCATCTCACTGTTCGGTCTGAACTCGATGAGCGCGACGGCCGAGTTGCTGCTGTCACCGGTGTTCCACAAGTTCCCCGACCTGAAGGTCGCGCTGTCCGAGGGCGGCATCGGCTGGATGCCGTACATGATCGAACGGATCGACTACGTCTGGGAGCGACACCGCTGGTACAACCAGGTCAACCGCGAGGTGCGCCCGTCGGAACTCTTCCGCGACCACCTGTTCGGCTGCTTCATCTCCGACCACGCGGGCATCCACGGCCGTCACCTCATCGGCGTCGACAACATCATGTTCGAGAGCGACTACCCGCACTCCGACAGTCAATGGCCGCACACCCGCAAGGTGTTGGAGGACGCGCTGGCCGAGGTCCCCGACGAGGAGGCGCACAAGATGGTGGAGTGGAACGCGCGCAAGCTCTACAACTTCCCGCGCGCCACGCCCGCCGGAGCCTGACCGAACGACCCCGGGCGTCCCCGCCGTGCCGCATCGGCCGGCGGGGCGGCCCGGAACATCGTCAGCGACGCCATGAGGCGCCGCAGGGAGAAGGCACCATGACAGCCATCGACTTCGGGCTGCTGCTCATCCGCCTGGTGCTCGGGGCGACGATGCTGGCGCACGCCTGGAACCACCTGCTCGGCGGCGGCCGGATCCAGGGCACGGCGGGCTGGTTCGAGGGCCTCGGTCTGCGGCCGGGGCGCGTGCACGCCTGGTCCAGCGTGGCCGCGGAGACGGCGGCCGGATGCGGCCTGATCCTCGGCCTGTTCACCCCGCTGGCCTGCGCCGCCGCGGTCGGCACGATGACGGTCGCCGGGGTCGTCGCCCACCGCCGGAACGGCTTCTTCGTCTTCCGCGACGGATACGAGTACGTCCTGATGATCGCCGTCGTCGCGGCGGCCGTCGCGCTGACCGGTCCCGGAAGGATCTCCCTGGACCACGCCATGGACCTCGTCCTTCGCGGCGGCCTCGGCCTGGCGGTCGCCGTGGGCGGCGGCCTGGGCGGTACGGCGCTGCTGCTCGCCACGAGCTGGCGCCCGCGGGCCGACGAGGCGTCGGCGAAGCAGCCGTCGGTGCAGGAGCGTGCGGCCGAGGCCGCCGAGCCGTCCACGGCCGAACTCTGAGGAGAAGTCGTGTGGGTGACGGTCCGACAGATCGCCGACGACCTTCTCGAAGAGACCGGGGCCGTCGGTCTGGAGGACACCGGTGACATACGGCATCCGCTGACGGCCGTGGACCTCGACGCCCCGGCGGGGACGACGGAGCGGGCGGCGGCCGTGGCGGCCGACCGGATCGCCCGGGCGGCGGGTGTGGTCGTGGGCGTGACCCGGCGGCCGGCCGAGGTACCGGCCGCCTTGCTCGACGCCCTCACCTTGACACTCGCGCCACTGGACGGCCCGGTTGCCGACCGCAGGGTGGTCGGCTCTTCGGACGTGGAGGGCGATCTCGCGCTGCTCGCGGCGGCTGTCGACCGTTGTCCGGCCTCGACCGCCGTCCTGCGCCAGGTCCTTCGGGCGGGCGCCGGGCTCCCGGTCCACGACGCGCTCGCGCTGGAGTCCTTCGCGTACTCCACGCTGCTCGGCGGTCCGGAGTTCGCCGCCTGGCTCGACGGTCGCGGGCCGCGCGGCGCGCCCGTACCGCCGCGGGACTGCGTGACGGTCGAGCGCGCCGGTGACCGCCTGTTGATCACGCTCAATCATCCGGGCCGACGCAACGCGTACTCCGCCGCGACCAGGGACGCCCTGGTGGCGGCGCTCGGCGTCGCGGTCGCCGACCCCGCGCTGCGGGTCGAACTGCGCGGCAGCGGGCCGGTGTTCAGCAGCGGGGGAGACCTCGCCGAATTCGGCACCGCCCCCGACCCGGCCCGCGCGCACCTGGTGAGAACGGGCCAGTCCGCCGCCGCGCTGCTCGCCCGGCTGTCCGCCCGGACGCAGGTCCACCTGCACGGCCACTGCGTCGGCGCGGGCATCGAACTGCCCTCTTTCGCCGGACGCGTGACGGCAGCCCCCGACACGGTCGTCCGGCTGCCCGAGATCGCGATGGGCCTCATTCCGGGCGCGGGCGGCACGGTCGGGCTGTCCCGGCGCGCGGGCCGCTGGCGCACCGCGTGGCTCGCCCTGTCGGGATCGCCGCTCGACGCGTGGACCGCGCTCGCCTGGGGTCTGGTGGACGAGGTGACAGCGGGCTGACGATCGCCTGCGGCCCAGCCCTCCGGCATCGTGAGTCGAGGCGTCGTGGGCGTCGGCGCCGCAGGCGGCGTGAGGTTGACTACCCACGCCGCGCGGCCGTTGCCGCTACCGCTTTCGCTGGGCCCACTCCAGCCGCAGCCCGTGCGTGCTCGCCGGGTCGGTCCAGGCACGACGGCCCTCGCGGTCCAGGACCCCCAGATTCTCCCGCTCCAGCGTCGGCAGGGTGGCGTCGAGGTCGTCGACCGTCAGGCATATCGAGTGCAGCCGCTCGCCGTGGGCGTCGAGCGCGGCGGCGTAGCGGCTGCGCGGGTCCCGCGGTGCGACCAGGCGGATGACGACGTCACCTATGCGCAGATCGACGGTGGTCTCCTGGTCCGGGTCGCCCGCGGGACCGCCGCGATCAGGGACGCGAGGTGATCGGCGGCCTCGCGCGCGTCGCGTACCGTCACCGTCAGCCAGCCGACGGCGGCGACGTCCACCAACGGCCGCGGGATCCCGGGCAGGGCGCCGCCGTCGCGTGGGTCGTCGGGCGGGCGCCCAGGACGTTCCCGAGTCAGCCGTCCAGGTGCGCGTCCGCGTCGCAGGCGATGGCGAGCCGGTGGAAGTAGCCGGGTGCGACGGCGAGTTCAGTCATCGGCGGCGCTCCCCGAGACGTCCCGGTCGTCCCCCGCCGTCCCAGCCGTCTGCGCCGTCCTCGTCGCCGAGGGGCCGCAGCGCGTACCACGCGTCGACGTCCGCGCCCCGGTTGACGACCAGCCCCCGGTGCTGGAGATGGAGCAGATGGGCGTACGCCTCGCCGATCGCCGAGCGGCGGATGATGCCGAGCGTCTGCGACCACGGGCGGCTCCAGGTCAGCCGCTGCGCGACCGCGACCGTACTGGCCCCCGCCTCCACGTCGAGCGCGCGCAGCACCTCGCGCAGGCGTGCCTCGTGGTGGAGCCGGAGCTGTCGCACGCGTTCGTGGAGACCGGCGAAGCGGTACTCGTGCGCCGGCAGCACCTCCTGGACGTCGAAAGCGGTGAGGAGTTCGAGCGAGTCCAGGTACTCGCCGAGCGTGTCGCTGTGCACCGAGGGCGACGGGCTGATGTTCGGCGTGATCCGCGGCAGTACGTGATCCCCCGTCAGCAGCAGGTCCCGGTCGCCGTCGTGGAAGCAGAGATGGCCGGGGGTGTGGCCGGGCGTCCACACTGCCGTCAGATCGAGACCGTCGATGGGGCGCGACCGGTCCTCGATCAGCACGTCGGGCGCGGGCAGCCGCTCCGGCAGCAGGTCGTCGCGCGGCGTCGGCCCGGTGAGGTGCGGCTCGTCGTCGGGCCCGCCGCCGCGGCGCAGCAGCCAGGCGGAGTTGGCCCTGCGATAGCTGCCCGGGTCCGCGTACGTACCGGTCAACCGGGCGTCGGCCTCGTGCATGCCGATCCACGCGCCGGACGCCTCGCGGAGCCTGCGGGCCAGCCCGAAGTGGTCGGCGTGGCCATGGGTGATGAGGATCGCCCGCACGTCCTTCACGTCCCAGCCCGTCCGCCGGAGCCCGGACACCAGCCCGTCCCAGCCCAGTTCGGTCGGCCAGCCGGTGTCGACGACCGCCACGCCGCCGCGGATCTCGTAGACATAGGACAGGACATAGCGCAGCGGGTTGTCGGGGAACGGCGTGGGCACCGACCACAGACCGCGGCCGACCTGTTCGACCGGTGGCAGCACCCGGTCCTGCCACGCCTGATGCTGCAACTTCCCGGTGACGACGATCTCGGGCGGACCGGCGGACGGTGTCATACGCGGCTCCTCGCGGACGGCGGTGCGGGCGTGGCGGAACGCGGGGAAGGCCCCGAAGCGGGCATCCCGGCGGTCCGTTGACTTCGCTCCAGGTGGCTGTCACCATCTGGCGAGCATAATACCGTAACGCTTACGGTATGGCGCGCCGTTCGGTGACGCGCCATGACCGCACCTGCGACCCGGGCGGGGGAGATGACCACGACGCGACAGGCACCGTCCGACCGCATGCTCACACCCGGCTTCGTGGGGCTGCTCGCGGCGGCCATGTGCTTCTTCTTCGCCTTCGGGATGACCATCCCGATCCTTCCCCTCTTCGTCCGGGACCGCCTGCACGGCTCGGACCTGGTCGTGGGCGTCGTGATCGGCATCGTCGCCCTGTCGTCCGTCCTCATCCGGCCCTGGGTGGCCTCGCGCACCGCCACGTGGGGCTCCCCGCGTCTGGTCCTGATCGCGGGACTGATCGGCGCCGCGGCCTTCGCCTGCTACGGCATCGCGGGCGACAACGCGCAACTGTGCGGTCTGCGCCTGGTGACCGGCGCCGCGCAGGCGACACTCCTCGTCTCCGCCATCACCAAGGTGACCGCCGAGGCGCCCCCCGAGCGCCGCGGCGAGGCCATCAGCTACTTCTCGGTGGCCCCCTACCTCGGCATCGGACTCGGCCCGGTGCTCGGCCAGCCGCTCCATGAACACCTGGGCTTCCGGGCGACGTTCGCCATCGCCGGGCTGGTCGCGCTGGCCGGGGCGGTCCCGATCCTGTTCGTCCCGAACACCCGCGTGCCGGGCCCGTCCGCCGTCGCGCGCAGACGCCTCCTGCACAAGGCCGCCCTCTGGCCCGGCGCCGTCCTCTCGCTGGGGACGGTGGGTTCGGTCGCCATGAGTGCCTTCCTGCCGCTGTTCGTCGCCGACCTCGGGGCCGCGGGCAGCCAGTGGATCTTCCTGCTGTACGCGGCCGTCGTCCTGCTGGTGCGCGTCGTCGGCGGCCGGGTGCCCGACACCATGGGCCCGGCCAGGACCGGCTGGATCTCCACCGGGCTGATCACCCTGGGCATGGCCGGAATCGCCGCGACCCCCTCGGTCGTCGGGATCTATCTCAGCGTGATCCCGGTCGGCGTCGGCATCGCCCTCCAGTACCCGGGACTGCTCGCGCTGACCGTGAACCGTGTGCCGGAGGAGGAGCGGCCCAAGGCGGTTTCGACCTTCACGATGTTCTTCGACATCTCCACCGGACTCGGCGGTCTCCTCGTCGGCGGTGTCGTCGCCGTCGGCGGCAACCGCAGCGCCTTCGCGGCCTGCGCCGTCTGCTCGCTGCTCGCCCTGCTGTTCCTGCGCTTGTTCGTCCTGCCCCGGCCGGCCCGCCGGGGGCGGCGCACGCCCCCCGGGACCACCTCCCGGACCGGCGCGTGAGAGTGCCGGACACCCGGCGATCGAGGAGTGAGCACTCATGGACCTGTCCGTCACGCTCGACTACACCCAGGACGTCGTCGCCCGGCTCCCGGAGATCCGCGACCTGGAGGCCGCGGGCATCGACGCCCTGTGGGTGCAGGAGGGCTACAGCTTCGACGCGGTGTCGGCGATCGGATTCCTCGCCGCGCACACCACCCGGGTCAGGCTGGGAACCGCGATCCTCAACGTCTTCAGCCGCAGCCCCGCGCTGCTCGCGATGACCGCCGCGGGCTGCGACCACCTCAGCGGCGGCCGCTTCGCCCTCGGGCTCGGCGCCTCGGGACCGCAGGTGGTCGAGGGCTTCCACGGCGTCGAGTACCGCAAGCCGGTGGCCAGGATCCGCGAGACCATCGAGGTCTGCCGGACGGTGTGGCGACGCGAGCCGCTGACGTACCGGGGGAGCAGTGTGACGGTCCCGTTGCCTCCGGACCGGGGGACGGGACAGGGCAAGCCGCTCAAGCTCGTCAACCGCCCCGACCGGCCGGACATCCCGGTGTACTGGGCGGCCCTCGGTGATCGGTCGGTGGCGGGCGCGGCCGAGGCGGCCGATGGCTGGCTGCCGTTCTTCTTCGTGCCGGAACGCGCCGACCGCGCGTTCGGCGAGGCGCTGCGCGCGGGCACACGGCGGCGCGCCGCGGGACTCGGACCGCTCGACGTGGTCGCCTCGGTGGACGTCGCGATCGGCGAGAAGCTGGACGCCGAGGAACTGCTCCGCCCGGCCCGCGCGCACATCGCGCTCTACGTCGGCGGCATGGGTTCAAGAACCTCGAACTTCTACAACACCCTGGCCCGCCGCATGGGTTGGGAACAGGAGGCGGAGCGCGTTCAGCGCTCCTTCCTGGCGGGCGAGCGCGCGCGGGCCGCCGCCGCGGTGCCGACCGAGTGGCTGACACTCGGCAACCTCGTCGGCCCGCGGGGGTGGGTCGCCGAGCGCCTCGCGGCCTTCGCCGAGGCCGGGGTGACGACGCTGGACGTCAACGTCGTGGGCGGCGCGGGGCCGGTGGAGACCGTCGAGATCCTGCGCCGGCTGATGTGAACGTCGACCGACCGGCGGACCGTTGTCGACGTCAGGCTTCCCATGTAGCATACCGAAAGCAATTCGGTATCTCTGTCCATAAGGATCGAGAGGGCGCGCGGGACCGGCCCTGGACGGTGGTGGAACAACGGTGGAACCGACCTCGAACGCCTCTCGGACGCCGCCCGCGTCCACCGTCCGCGACGTGGCCGTACGGCTGCCGGCCCGCCGCCCCTCGTCGGTGCGGCGCACCACGGACCTGCGGATCGTGCCGCCGACCGGATGGGACGGCGACCTGGAGGTGACGGGCTCCGCGCGGGACGCCGCCGTCGACGCGGCGGGCGCCCTGACCGCCACCGCGACCGCCCGGGTACGCGCCGTCCTGGACACCTCCTCGGCCGTACGGAGCCTGACCTCCGATCTGCCACCGGCCGCCGCGCACGCTGTCGCCGACGCCCTCGTGGGTCACCGGGCCACGAGCGGATTCCGCGCCCGGCTCCGTGCCCTGGCCCCCGGCGACCTCGCCCCGGACTCCCTGCACGCCGCGCTGCTCGACGACCTGCCGACCGTCAGGCTGATCGCCGGGTACGGCCGCATGATCGAGACCGACCTCAGGCCGGGACCGCCGCCCGCCGGCACCCTGGACGTCTGCCGGGGATGGGCGTCCGGCGGGACCGCGGACCGTGTCGCCCGGTCCGGCGCGAAGCTGCTCGGCCCGGCCCCGGCGGCCCCCGGCCTGCGCTCACTGCTGGACGCCCCCGCCGACTTCCACCGGGAGACGGCGTCGCCGCCCAGCTCCCTGCGCAGGCGGCGCGTCCTGGAGGTCACCCGACGCGGCCACCGCTACGACATCTACGCCTACTTCAGGGACAGCCACACGGACGCCGCGGGCCGCGAGGGATCGCTGCACGAGTACGAGGTACGCGCCGAAGCCACCGTCGGTGAGCTGACGCTGCGTTCGATCGACGTACGGCCGCGCGCCCTGCCCTTTCCTGAGTGTCCGCTGGCCGCGGCCAACGCGGGGGCGCTGCTGCACACATCCCTGCTCGACATCGACGCCTCGGTCAAGGACCGGCTCGCCGGCACCCGGGGCTGCACCCACCTGACCGACGTCCTGCGCTTCCTGCGATTCGTGAAGCCGCTCGCCGACCGCCTGCCACGAGGTGAGAACTGATGGAGCAACTTCTGCGAGAACTCGACTCCTTCCTGGAGACCGAGGCGCCCCGATTCCGGGAGCGGTGGTCGGGCCGCACCGACACGTGGGAGGCCCGCTGCGACTGGCAGCGCACCATGGCCGCCGGTCGGTGGGCGGCGCCCGCCTGGAGTCAGGAGCACGGCGGCCGGGGCGCCGGGGTCGCGGAGGTGCTGGCCATCGAGGAGGCGACCGCGGAACGCGGCCTTCCCGTGCTCCCCGGGATGCTGGGCCTGAAGAACGTGGGACCCACCATCGCGGTCTGGGGGACGGCGGAGCAGAAGAAGCACCTGCCGCGCATCCTGACCACGGACGACGTGTGGTGCCAGGGCTTCAGCGAGCCCGGCGCGGGCTCCGACCTGGCGGGACTGCGCACGCGCGCCGAACGCGACGGGGACGACTTCGTCGTCAACGGGCAGAAGGTCTGGACGTCCAACGGCATGCACGCCACCCACATGGAACTGCTGGTCCGCACCGACCCGGCCGCGCCGAAGCACCAGGGCATCTCCGCGCTCCTGGTCGCCATGGACACCCCGGGGATCGAGGTACGGCCGATCCGGCAGATCAACGGGGAGGCCGAATTCGCCGAGGTCTTCTTCACCGACGTCCGCGTGCCCGTTACCGCCCTGCTCGGGCCGCTGGACGCCGGATGGCGGGTCACCAGGACGACCCTGGGCCACGAGCGGTCCGGTGTCGCCATCTTCACCGCCCGGTTCGAGCGGCAGGTGCGCGAGCTGATCGCCGAGACGGTGAAGGAGGGCAGGGCCGCGACCCTGCCGCCCGCCCTGGTCGACCGCTTGGCCGGGCTCTACGCCGAGGCCCGCGTGCTGGCGATGCTCAGCCGCCAGATGATGTCCCGCCTGGAGGCCGGCCAGGACCCCGGCCCCGAACAGTCGGTCATCAAGCTGGCGTGGAGCGAGGCGCTCCAACGGCTGGCGGCCCTCCGGTTCGAGATCGGCGGTCCCGACAGCGCCGCCGCCGAGGACGGCGTCGACGCCGGGATCGAGTACCTCACGTCCCGGTCGGCGACCATCGCCGCCGGTACCTCGCAGATCGTCCGCAACATCCTGGCCGAACGCGTCCTCGGCCTGCCGCGTAACTGAGCGCGAGCCCGTGCCTGAGCCCGCACCCGAACCCGTGTCCTGAGCCGTGCCCGGTATCCGTGCGTCGAGCCCCGGCGCGTGACCGAGTCCGAGCCGCCGACCGCCCCGGAGGAGCCCATGTCCACCACCACCCATGAAGAGCGCGAGGAGTTCCGCCGTGTGGTCCGCGGCTTCCTCGACCAGTGGTCGACCGAGGCAGACGTGCGGCGGCTGATGGCCGACACCGTCGGCCACGACCCCGCGATCTGGCAGCGCCTGACCGCGGAACTCGGCCTGCCCGCCGTGCTGATCCCGGACGCCGAGGGAGGCCAGGGGCTGGGCCCCGCGGAAATGGCCGTCGTGCTGGAGGAGTGCGGACGCTCGCTGCTGTGCGCACCCGTCCTCGGCAGCGCCGCCGTCGCCACCACGGCGCTGCTGCGCTGCACCGACCCCGCACCGACCGGGCCGCTGCTGGCCGCGCTCGCGGCGGGCGCGGTCGGCACGCTCGCCCATGAGGACGTCCCCGGCCACCCGGCGACCGGCTCGGAGTCCGCCGACGGCTGGCGGCTGAACGGCGCCAGGACCCGCGTACTGGACGCGCACATCGCCGACTGGCTGCTCGTCCCCGTGACGGCCGACGGCAGGGTCCGGCTCTTCGCCGTCGAGGCCGCGCGGACACCTGTCACGACCACGCCGCTGGCCGTACTCGACCTGACGCGTCGGCAGTTCCGTGTCGACTTCGCCGACGCTCCCGCCCTGCTGCTCGACGACGACTTCGCGCACGGCCTGGCGGGCACCCTGGACGTGGCCGCGATCATGGCGTCGGCGGAACTCCTCGGAGCCGCGGGCCGATGCCTGGAGATCGGCGTCGCGTACGCCCTGGAGCGAGAGCAGTTCGGCAAGCCGATCGGCAGCTTCCAGGCGGTCAAGCACCTGCTGGCCGACTCGCTCGCGGCCGTGGAGCAGATGCGGGCGGCGGTGAGCGCGGCGGCACGGTGCGCGGCGCCCGACGGCGACCCGGCGGAACTGCGGGAGACCGCCTCGGTGGTCAAGAGCTACTGCTCGCAGGCGGCGCCCCGGATCGCCGAGACACTGGTGCAGGTGCTCGGCGGCATCGGCTTCACCTGGGAGCACCCGGCCCACCTTTATCTTCGGCGCGTCAAGAGCCTGGAAGTGATGTACGGCGGTGCGGGCGAGCATCGCGCCCGGCTGGCCCGCTGCCTGGACCTGGTGACGGCGTGACGGGACGCGAAGCGGTGATCGTGGGGGCGGTCCGCAGCCCCTTGGTGCGGGGCCGGGTGGACGGCGCCTTTTCCGCCCTCCACCCGGTCGAGTTGCTGGCCCAGGTGCTCCGCGGTCTGGTCGGCCGGGCCGGCGTCGATCCCGCTGAGGTCGACGACGTGATCGGCGGGTGCGTGACCCAGATCGGCGAGCAGAGCACGAACATCACCCGCAGCGCCGTACTGGCCGCCGGTTTTCCCGAATCCGTCCCCGCCACGACGGTCGACCGGCAGTGCGGTTCGAGTCAGCAGGCCGTCGCCTTCGCCGCGCAGGGCATCGCCTCGGGCGCCTACGACCTGGCCATCGCCTGCGGGGTCGAGTCGATGAGCCGGGTGCCGATGACCAGCAATGCGGCAGGCGCGGACCCGTACGGGCCGACGGTCGCCGACCGGTACGGCGGCCTGGTGCCGCAGGGTGTCTCCGCGGAACTGGTCGCCGCCGAGTGGCACCTCGGCCGGAGCGCGCTGGACGAATTCGCCGCCCGCTCGCACCGGTTGGCGGCCGAGGCGCGGGCGGCGGGCCACCTCGGGCGGAGCATCGTGCCGATCACCGTCGCGGACGGCGCGGAGCCGGTCACCGCCGACAACGGCATCCGTACCGACACCGACCTGGACCGACTGGCCGCGCTGCGGCCCGCGTTCACCGACGACCGGTACGCCGTACGTTTTCCGCAGATCGACTGGCGTGTGACGGCGGGTAATTCGTCGCAGATCAGCGACGGCGCCGGGGCCGTGCTGCTGGCCGACCGGGAGACGGCGCGGCGGCTCGGCCTGCGCCCGCGGGCCCGCTTCCTGTCCTCGGCCGTCGTCGGCGACGACCCGGTCATGATGCTGACGGCCGTCGTCCCGGCCACCGCCAAGGCGCTGCGCGGCGCCGGTCTCGGCATCGGCGACATCGACGCCTTCGAGGTGAACGAAGCCTTCGCCAGCGTGCCGCTGGCCTGGCTCGCCGAGACCGGCGCCGACCCGCGCCGGGTCAATCCGCACGGCGGCGCCATCGCCCTCGGCCACCCGCTCGGCGCGTCGGGCGCCCGACTGCTCACCACACTGCTCGACGTGCTGGAGATCGGCGGCGGACGCTACGGGCTCCAGACCATGTGCGAGGCGGGCGGTCTGGCCAACGCCACGGTCGTGGAACGGCTGGACGTGTGATGTTCCCACCTGGCGCAAGGGCTTGCCGAGCCATATGGATATCTATACCGTAAGCATTACGGTGGGGTTGTTGAACCATCCGACGCCCAGTCGTACGACGTTCAGCCGTACGACTCCGCCAGCGGCAGGGAGATGAGGGACATGGCAGGCGTTCTGCAAGGAGTCCGCGTCGTCGAGATCGCGTCGTGGACCTTCGTCCCGTCCACCGGCGCGGTCCTCGCCGACTGGGGGGCCGACGTCATCAAGGTCGAGGACGTACGGGGCGGCGACCCCGGCCGGAGCCTGGTCATCTCCGGGCTCACACGGGACAACGCCAAGGCCGACCGCGACTTCATGATGGAGATCGGCAACCGCGGCAAGCGCAGCATCGGCATCGACCTGCGCACCGACAAGGGCCGCGAAATACTGGCCCGGCTGGTGGCGTCCGCCGACGTGTTCCTCACCAACTGGCTGCCCGACGCCCGCCGTCGGCTGAAGATCGACGTGGACGACATCCGCGCCGTCAACCCCGACGTCATCTACGCCCGTGGCTCCGGCCACGGCCCGCGGGGCCCGCAGGCCCACCAGGGCGGATTCGACGCGGCCAGCTACATGGCCCGCGGCGGCGTCGCCTTCGCGCTGACACCCCCCGAGAACGACCGGCCGATCGCGCAGACGCCCGCCTTCGGCGACCTGCCCAGCGGCATGACCCTGGCGGGCGGCATCGCGGCGGCGCTCTACCGCAGGCTGGCCACCGGCGTCCCCAGCGTCGTCGACGTCTCGCTGCTCGCCCAGGCGGTGTGGACGATGAGCCCCGACATCATGGCCGCCGAGTTCTTCGGGGTCGAGCGCACCGCGATGACCGACTCCAGCAGGTCACCCAACCCGGTGGTGCAGAAGTACCGCACCAGCGATGGGCGTTGGCTCCAACTCGTCTTCCTCCAACCCGATCGCTACTGGGCGCCCTTCGTCCGCCGCGTCGGCCGCCCGGAGTTGGCGCAGGACGAGCGGTTCACCCCGGCGAGCCGCCTCGTCGCCAACACCGACCAGGCGACCGCCGAACTGAACGCGCTCTTCGCGGAGCACGACCTGGAGCACTGGACGAAGGTGCTCGCCGACGAGGACGGCGTGTGGGCCGTCGTCGCGTCGCCGCGCGATGTGCTCAGCGACCCCCAGGCGGTGGCGAACCACTACTTCATCGACAACGTCGACGAGGCCGGCGTCGAGTACAAGATGGCCGGCAGTCCCGTCCAGTTCGACCAGGCGCCGCCCGCGCCCGCCCGCTCGCCCGAGTACGGCGAGCACACCGAGGAGATCCTGCTGGAGTTCGGCTACGGCTGGGCGGAGATCTCCGAGGCCAAGGACTCCGGAGTCGTGCTGTGAGCGACCGCGACGCCGCGGCTGCGCCCGCGCGGTCCGCCGGAGCAGCTACCGAAAGGAAACCAGGAATGGCACAGTCACACGGTCCGCTGACAGGCCGGGTGGTCGTCGTCACCGGCGGCGGCCGCGGCATCGGCCGCGAACACGCCCTGGCGTTCGCCCGCGCCGGAGCCAGCGTGGTCGTCAACGACCTCGGCGGCACCGGGGACGGCAACGGATCCTCGACGGGACCCGCGCAGGAGGTCGCCGACCTCATCCGCTCCGAGGGCGGCGCCGCCGTGGCCAACGGCGACGACGTCTCCGACGAGCAGGGCGCGGAACACATCGTCGCCCAGGCCGTCGAGGAGTTCGGCGCACTCCACGTCCTGGTGAACAACGCGGGCATCCTGCGTGACAAGACGCTGCTCAACATGAGTTTCGAGGACTGGGACAGCGTCGTCAAAGTCCACCTGCGCGGCACCTTCGCCATGACCCAGGCCGCGGGACGGCTCTGGCGCGACCAGTCCAAGGCGGGCGAGCAGGTCACCGCCCGCGTCATCAACACCTCGTCGGGCAGCGGTCTGTTCGGCAACTTCGGGCAGGCCAACTACGGCGCCGCGAAGGGCGGCATCGCCAGCCTCACCGTCATCGCGGCCATGGAACTGGCCCGCTACGGCGTGACGGTCAACGCCATCGCCCCGGTCGCCAAGACCCGGCTCACCGCCACCGCCGGTATGCCGCTCGACATCGACGAGGGCTTCGACCCGCTGGCACCGCAGCACATCTCCCCGTTCGTGGTGTGGCTCGGCAGCGAGCGGTCGTCCGCCGTGACCGGCCGGGTGTTCAGCGTGGTCGGCGGCTATGTCGGCGTTGCCGAGGGCTGGCGCATCGGCCCGTCCCTCCAGGTCGACGGGCCCCTGACCTTCGACGCGATCGACGAGCGGTTCCCGGCCGTCTTCGGCAAGGCCGCGGGGAACTTCAGCGTCTTCGACTCCCACCCGTACGGTCCGAAGCGGAGCTGACATGGCGCTCGACCTCTCCATCCTCGGCAGTGCGACCGAGCCCCACCCGGTGCGGTGGACCTCGGCGCAGGCGCTGCTCTACGCCGTCGGAGTCGGCGCGGGCAGCGACGACCCGGCCGCCGAACTCGCCTTCACCACCGAGAACACCCAGGGCGTCCCGCAGGCAGTGCTGCCCACCTTCCCCGTCGTCCTCGGCCACGACGCGCCGCGGCTGTCCTACGGCGACATCGACATGACCCGCCTGGTGCACGCCTTCCAGTCCGTCGAACTGACCGGCGCTCTGGCCCCCGAGGGCAGCGGCCTGTACTCCTCCACGGTGACCGGCGTCCACGACAAGGGCAGCGGCGCCCTGGTCACCACCGAGTCGTTGCTCACCGATCCCGACGGCAGGCCCCTGGCCCGGATGTCGACCGGCGCGTTCCTGCGCGGCGAGGGCGGGTTCGGCGGGGACCGGGGTCCGAGCACCCCCTGGGCGGCGCCGGACCGCGAACCCGACGCGGTGGTGGAGCAGCGCACGGCGCCCTGGCAGGCGCTGCTCTACCGGCTGTCGGGCGACCGCAATCCGCTGCACTCCGACCCGAAGTTCGCCGTCGCCGGCGGCTTTCCGCGGCCGATCCTGCACGGCCTGTGCACGTATGGCTTCGTCGGCCGCGCGATCCTGCGCACGGCCGCCGGATCGGACCCCGGCCGCTTCCGTTCCCTGCACGCCAGATTCAGCGCGCCGGTGATGCCGGGCGACACCCTCACCACCTCGCTGTGGATCGACCACGGCGAGGTCCTCTTCACCACCCGCACCCAGGACGGCACGCCCGTGCTCTCGCAGGGCCGCGCCGTGGTCGAGCCGGAGCGTGCCCGATGAGCGAACGATTCGTCCCCGTGCCGACACCGGAGACCAGCACCTACTGGGACAAGGCCGCCGAGGGCGAGCTGTGGCTGCCCGAGTGCGCGTCCTGCGGCGAGTTCTTCTTCTACCCGCGTGCCTTCTGCCCGCGCTGCGCCTCCGACGAGGTCGGGTGGACCAAGGCGTCGGGCCGGGGCGTCGTCGAGTCCTTCGTCATCAACCACCGGCCCGCGCCCGGCTACGAGGACGAGGGGCCGTACGCCATCGCCTTCGTCAGGCTCGATGAGGGCCCCCGGCTGACGGCGAATCTCCTGGACATCCCGCAGACCCCGGAGCACATCCGCGTCGGTCTGCCGGTCGAGGTGGTCTTCGAAAAGCGCGGGGACCTCGCCCTGCCGCAATTCCGGCCCAGCGCCGAGGAAGGGGCTCGCTCGTGACGAGCACGGTCGTCATCGCGGGGGCAGCCGAGTCGGACCGGATCGGCGTCGTACCCGACCAGTCCGCGATCAGCCTGGCCGCCGAGTCGGCACGCGGCGCACTCGCCCAGTGCGGGCTCACCCCCGCCGACGTCGACGGGGTGGCGACCACCCTGCCGCCGGTGGACTTCGCCCACTACCTGGGCGTCAGGCCCGGCTGGCTGGACGGCACCATGGTGGGCGGCTGCTCCTACATGCTGCACGTACGGCACGCCGTGGCCGCCATCCGCTCCGGCGCCGCCTCGGTGGTCGTCGTCGCCCACGGCGAGTCCGGCAGGTCCCGGGTCGGCGCACCCGACTGGAGCCCCAACCCGTCCAGCGCGGTCGGCCAGTTCGAGCAGCCGTACGGGGTGTCCGGCACCTTCTCCTGGTTCACCCTCCCGGCCATGGCCTACCTGCACAAGTACGGGCTCGGCCACGAGGCGCTGGCGGCGGCGCCGGTGGCCCAGTCGGCCTGGGCCGTCCAGAATCCCCGCGCCCTGCGGAACAAGCCGCTGGACACCGACGCGGTGCTCGGCTCGCGGCTGATCGCGTGGCCGTTCCACGTACTGGAATGCTGCCCGCTCACCGACGGCGGCGGCTCGCTCGTGCTCATGTCCGCCGAGCGCGCCGCCGACCTCCCGACGCGGTACCGGCCGGTGACCGTCCTGGGCTCCGGCGAGTCGGGCGAGGGGCCCGGGCCCTCCACCATGGAGGACCTCACCACCTTCGCCGGATTCCGCGAGTCCTCGGCCGCGGCCCTGCGGGAAGCCGGGCTGACCACCGACGACATCGACCATCTGATGGTGTACGACGCCTACGCGCACGTTCCGCTCTACGGCCTGGAGGACCTGGGCTTCGTCGGCCGCGGCGAGGCCGTCCCCTTTCTGGAGAGCGGTGCCACTAGGCCCGGCGGCACCCTGCCGATGAACACCAACGGCGGCGGCCTGCTGTACACGCACACCGGCATGTACGGGATGTTCGCCATCCAGGAGGCCGTCCGCCAGCTCCGCGGCGACGCGGCCGCGCAGGTCGAAGGCGTCAGGACGTCGCTGGTGCAGGGCATCGGCGGCATGTTCAGCGCCGCGGGCGCCCTCGTACTGGGCAACTCCTGAGCCCGACGACCGCCCCCATCGTCATCCGACCCCGCCCTTCGCACACGGCGAGGGCCCACCGTTAGGCGGACACCATGCTCGACGACTTCGCCGAGGCCGGTCTGGACTTCACGGTCGCCGACGGCATCGCCTGGATCACCATGAACCGGCCGCACCTGCGCAACGCGGTGCACCATCCGCTGCGCGACGCCCTGATCGCCGCCATCGCCGAGGTCCGTGACGACCCGGAGATCCGCGCGGCCGTCATCACCGGGGCCGGCCGGGCCTTCTGTTCGGGAGCGGATCTCACGCAGCGGGAGCACATCGAGATCGCGCCCGATCGCCGCCGCGGATCGCAGGCCAACATCGCCCGCGAGGACGGCCTGCGCTATGGCTGGTGGCGGCTGATCCGCGACCTGCGGGAGAACGAGAAGCCCTTCGTCGCCGCGGTGAACGGGGCCGCCTACGGCTTCGGCTGCAACTTCGCGCTGGCGTGCGACCTCGTGATCGCCGCCGAGTCGGCACGCTTCAGCGAAGTGTTCGTCAAGCGCGGACTGCCGGTCGAGGCCGCGGGCGCCTATCTGCTCGCCCGGTCGGTGAGCCCGGTACGCGCCAAGGAGATGGCCCTGCTCGGCGAGCCGGTCACCGGCAGCCAGGCCGAACAGTGGGGCCTGGCCAACCGCTGTGTGCCCGATGAGGAACTGACCGCGGTCGCGGGGGACTTCGCACGCCGGCTGGCCGAGGGCCCGACGGTGGGCCTCGGCCACATCAAGGGCCAGCTCAACGACGCCTACGACGGCACCTTCGACCAGGCGTGGAAGAACGAGGTGACCTTCCTGGGATTGGGTATCGGGGACGACGGTCAGGAGGCCATGGCCTCGTTCCAGGAGCGCAGGGCGCCCCGGTTCAGGGGCCGTTGAGCAGGGGAGTCCGTGTCGTCCGGAGATATGGACAAGCTTACGGTAGTTGATACTATAAGGATGGCGGCGGGTGCCGCCCCTGTCGCCCGCAGCACAGAAAGCAGTGACGATGGCAGATCTCGCAGTGGGAACACATCTGCACAGCGCCGTTGGCCCGGTCGAGGTCATCGTGGTGCGAGGACCGTCGAAGACCATCGACGTCCTGCACGCCGGAGCGCCGTTGCTCGGCCCCGACGAACCGGCGCCCGGGAACACCGCGGGCCATGAGGCGGCGGGCCCGGCCACGCTGCTCGGCAAGCGGTATGTGCACGAGGAGACGGGGCTCGAACTGCTCTGCGTGAAGCCGGGTCCCGGCGCGCTGTCGGTCGACGGCGAACCGCTCCCGGTCAAGGCCGCCAAGCAGCTTCCCGCCTCGGACTAGTCGGATTAGCGAAGGACGTCTGTTGTGAACCTCCTGACCCTGCTGGACATGGTCGCCGAGGGCCACGGCGACCGCCTGGCCCTCGGCACCCCGGGCGCCGGTCTGACCGGTGCCGCGCTGCGCGACCAGGCGTACACCGGCGCGGCCTTCGTGCGGTCCCACGAGGTCGACACCGTCGTCTTCATGGGCGAGAACGGCCCGGCCTTCCCGCTGGCCCTGTTCGCCGCCGCCGCGGCGGGTGTGCCGATGCTTCCGCTCAACTACCGCCTGGCGCCAGAGCAGTTGCACCACGCGGTCGCCCAACAGGGCCGCACCCTGCTGATCGCCGACGACACGGCACTGGCCCGGCCGGACAATGTCGTACGCTCCCTCGGCCTGCGCGAATGGCTCGCGGTGTGCGCCGCGACGCCCGCGGTGACCGAGGCCCCCGTCCAGCCCTCGGCGGACGACGTGGCCATCCTCCTGCTGACGAGCGGAACGACCGCGGCGGCCAAGAGCGCCGTGCTCCGGCACCGGAACCTCACCGCGTACGTGCTGGGCAGCGTCGAATTCGGCGGCAGCGGTGCGGACGAGGCCGTACTGGTCAGCGTGCCCCCGTACCACATCGCCGCGGTGGCCAACCTGCTGTCCAACCTCTACTCCGGGCGGCGTGTGGTCTACCTGGAGCACTTCGCCGCCGGGACCTGGCTGAAGACCGTCACCGCCGAGCGCGTCACACACGCCATGGTCGTGCCGACCATGCTGGCCCGCATCGTGGACGAGATGGAGCGCGGCGGCCCCGCACCCTCCACCCTGCGGTCACTGTCCTACGGCGGCGCCCGGCTGCCGCTGACCGTGCTGGAGCGGGCGCTGTCGCTGCTGCCCGACACTGGATTCGTCAATGCCTACGGCCTGACCGAGACGTCGTCCTCGGTGGCCGTCCTGGGGCCCGAGGACCACCGGGCCGCCCTGACCAGTGACGACACCGAGGTCAGGGCGCGACTGGGCTCCGTCGGCCGCCCGCTGCCGTCGGTGACCATCCAGATCCGCGACGCCGAGGGACGCCCCTGCCCGCCCGGCACCGTGGGCATGATCCACGTCAAGGGTGCCCAAGTGGCGGGGGAGTACCGGGAGACCGGCTCTCTCACCGACGGCGACGGCTGGTTCGCCACCCGCGACGAGGGCCATCTCGACACCGGCGGCTACCTGTTCGTCCGCGGCCGGGCCGACGACACCATCATCCGGGGCGGCGAGAACATCGCCCCCGCCGAGATCGAGGCCGTGCTCCAGCGCCACCCGGAGATCGCCGACGCCGCCGTGGTCGGCATCGCGGACGAGGAATGGGGCCACCGCATCGGCGCGTTCCTCGTCCTCACCGAAGGCGCGACGGTCACCGAGGACGAGATACGCGCCTTCGTCCGCCGCCGGTTGCGCTCGTCCAGGACACCCGACGAGGTCCACTTCCTCGACGAACTGCCGCACACACCGACCGGCAAGGTGCTGCGCCGCGAACTCCTCTCCCGCGTCACGCAGTCCGCCTAGCCGCCGGTCCGGCGCCCGGAGCCGGGACCTCAGGACCCATCCGGTCCCGGGTGCGCGCGACGATCGGGTGACCACGAGCAGCGCCGCCGTGCCCCTGGCGGCGAGCCGTACGCGGAGCGTGCCGTCCGGGTCCGGGGTGACCGGTTCGCCGTCCTCGCCGAGGCAGGAGCAGCGCAGTGCGGTGGTGTACGGCGGTGTCAGGGTGACGGCGGCTGCCACCGGTTGGTCGGCGAAGGACCGGAGGCGGATCAGGAACGCGTCGGGCTGCTCGAAGGATTGCTGGACCCAGGAGTGCAGTGTCCCCGGCTCGTGGCCGGGGACCGGCGGCGGGTAGGGCACGTACGGGACGGCGACGTTGCCGTGCTGGAGGAGCGGCGCGTCATGGCTGGCCCAGCCCACGGCGGTGTCGCCCCGCGCGAACGTGACCCAGCGCCGGATCGCCCGCATGCGCGGTCGGCTCGGCCTTCCTGCACGACGGCGCGGTCGTCAACGACGGCACGACCGTACCGCCGGAAGGCCGCGCCGACGTGCTGACCCACCACGGCCCACTGGAGGACCGGGTGTCCCGGCGGGCCCTGATCGCGGCCTACCTGCGGGCGCCGGGACGCGACCTGGACGTACGGGATATCGCCGCCGCTGCCCGCGGCCCGGCCGGCCGGAGCCGGGCTGATCGGCGCGGCGCGATACGCGGCCGAGGTTCCGGAAGACAACGATGCCTCTATTCTCTAGTCAACGAGCCGAGAGGGAGACCACCGTGGCCGGCGCGCCGCTCACCACCGCACCACCGACCATGAAACAGGTCGCCACCCTCGCCGAGGCCAGCGCGATGACCGTGTCCCGCGTCCTGCGCGGCGACACTGGGGTGTCGGCGGACAGACGCGCACGCGTCGAGGCCGCGGTACGGCAACTCGGCTACCGGCCCAACGCTCTGGCCCGCAACTTCCGGCACGGACAGGGCACCGGCACCATCGGCCTGATCGTCACGAACCTCGCCAACCCCTTCTGCACCAACAACCGCAACACCCAGGGTGCCCACCGGGCGTTGCGGCACCACGGCGCCGGCGCGACGCTCGCGGGGTTCGACGACTTCGACTTCGCCGACGTGCTCAGCGTGCCGGTGCTGGTGGTGGACTACGACCCCGACGAGATCGGGCGCCGCGCCGCCCAGTTGCTCGGAAAGCGCCTGGCCCGCCAGGGCACGGGAGCGCTGCCGCCGCGCCGGTTCGTGGTGCGCACCACGATCATCGCCCACGGGGAGGACCGCGGCCCGGACCGGGACGTGTCCTAGCCGCACGCCGCGGACAACGCGCCCCGGAAGCAGGCGCGTTGTCCGTCCGGAGCCTCGCGGTCCCCGAGCCCCGCCTCCACCGCGCCACGCCCGTCAGCCATTCGACCCGGCCGCCCACCACACCCCGGAGCCCGTACATGCACGACGACCGCAGCCTCATCGAGTCCCGCCTGGAACGCGTCCTCAACGAGCGCGTCCGCCCCGCGGTGTACGGGGAGCGGGTGCCGCTGACCGTCGGCATCTGGGACGCGCCCGACGAGCCGGTCCCGGTGGCCGAAGGCATCGCCGCGGCCCGCAGGCCGATCGCGCCCGGCGAGCCGTGGGGTCCGCCGTGGGGAACGAGTTGGCTCACCGTCAGCGGTACCGTGCCCGAGGAGTGGGCGGGCCGCACCGTCGAGGCCCTGCTGGACCTCGGCTTCGAGCGGGACACCCCCGGCTTCCAGTGCGAGGGCCTGGTCTACCGACCGGACGGCACCCCGGTGAAGGGCCTCAACCCGCGCAATCAGTGGGTGCGCGTCGGCGACCCCGTCACCGGCGGTGAGCGGATCCTGCTGCACGTCGAGGCCGCCTCCAACCCGATCGTGCTGGACAACCCGCCCTTCCGCCCGACCGCTTTGGGCGACAAGGCGACGGCGGGCCGCGCGCCGCAGTACGTCCTGGGCCGGATGGACCTGGCCGTGCTGGACCGCACGGTCTGGGAGCTCGTGCAGGACCTCGAAGTGCTGGGCGAGCTGATGCGGGAGCTGCCCGCCGACTCGGCCCGCCGCTGGGACATCCTGCGCGCGGTGGAACGGGCGCTCGACGCGATCGACCTCCAGGACGTCGGCGGCACCGCCGAGGCGGCCCGAGCCCTGCTGGCCGACGTGCTGGCCGCGCCCGCGCACGCCTCGGCCCACCGGATCAGCGCGGTGGGCCACGCGCACATCGACTCCGCGTGGCTGTGGCCGCTGCGCGAGACCGTCCGCAAGGTGGCCCGGACCACCGCGAACATGACGGCCCTGATCGAGGACGAGCCCGACTTCGTCTACACCATGTCCCAGGCGCAGCAGTACGCCTGGATCAAGGAGCACCGCCCCGAGGTCTACGCCCGGGTCCGACAGGCCGTCGCCGACGGGCGGTTCGTGCCCACCGGCGGAATGTGGGTCGAGTCGGACACGAACATGCCCGGCTCCGAGGCGATGGCCCGTCAGTTCGTGCACGGCAAGAGGTTCTTCCTGGACGAGTTCGGCATCGAGAGCGACGAGGTGTGGCTGCCGGACACCTTCGGCTTCGCGGCCGGGCTGCCGCAGATCATCCGGGCGTCCGGGTCGAGTTCGCTGCTGACCCAGAAGATCTCCTGGAGCCGCACCAACTCCTTCCCGCACCACACCTTCGCCTGGGAGGGCATCGACGGCAGCCGGGTCTTCACGCACTTCCCGCCGATGGACACCTACAACGCGGGCCTGGAAGGCCGCGAAGTCGCCCACGCCGCACGCAACTTCAGGGAGAAGGGCATGGCCGGGCGGTCGCTGGCGCCGACCGGGCTGGGCGACGGCGGCGGTGGCACGACCCGCGAGATGATCGCCAAGGCCGCCCGGCTGCGCGACCTGGAGGGTTCGGCCCGGGTGGAGTGGGAGTCCCCGGCGGAGTTCTTCGCCAAGGCCCGCGCCGAGTATCCCGAACCGCCTGTCTGGGTCGGGGAGTTGTACCTCGAACTGCATCGCGGCACGCTCACCAGCCAGGCCGGCACCAAGCAGGGCAACCGCCGCAGCGAGCACCTGCTGCGCGAGGCGGAGCTGTGGTCCGCGACCGCCGCCGTACGGGTTGGACTGCCCTACCCGTACGAGGAGTTGGACCGGATCTGGAAGACGGTGCTGCTGCACCAGTTCCACGACATCCTGCCCGGATCGTCCATCGCGTGGGTGCACCGCGAGGCAGAGGCGACGTACGCCGCCCTCGCGGTGGAGCTGCGGTCGATCATCGACGCCGCCCAACTCGCCCTGGCCGGTGGGCCGTCGCGGGAGGGGGGCGAGGAGGGGGAGGGGGACGAGGAGGGAGAGGGGACCCTGGTCTTCAACGCGGCCCCGCACGCCCGCGGCGGTGTCCCGGCAGGGGGCGCCGCGCCCGTCGCCGACCCCGGCGTCGACGGGACGGTCACCGCTTCGGCCCGCCCCGGCGGCGGCCACGTACTGGACAACGGCCTGCTGCGGGTCGAGATCGACGACCGCGGCCTGGTGGTGTCGGTCCACGACCTCGCCGCGGACCGCGAGACCCTCGCCGAGGGACGCCCGGCCAACCTGCTCCAACTCCACCCCGACTTCCCCACCATGTGGGACGCCTGGGACGTGGACGCGTACTACCGCAACACCGTCACCGACCTGACCGCCGCCGACCGCGTCGAGGTGGCCGCCGCGACGGCCCACGCCGTCACCGTCCGGGTCGAGCGCTCGTTCGGCCACTCGCGCGCCGTGCAGGACCTCACCCTCACCGCCGGGCACAAGCGCCTGGACGTCTCCACCGAGGTCGACTGGCGCGAGACGGAGAAGTTCCTGAAGGTGGCCTTCCCGCTGGACGTCCACGCCGACCGCTACGCGGCCGAGACCCAGTTCGGCCACGTCTACCGGCCCACCCACACCAACACCAGTTGGGACGCCGCCCGTTTCGAGGCGTGCAACCACCGGTTCCTGCACCTCGCGGAGCCCGGCTGGGGCGTGGCCCTGGTCACCGACTCCACCTACGGCCACGACGTCACCCGCTCCACAAGCGGCAGCGCCCCCGGCGCCGCCGTCACCGTGCGCCTGTCCCTGCTGCGCGCGCCCCGCTTCCCCGACCCGCGGACGGACCAGGGCGTGCACTGTTTCCGCTACGCCCTGCTTCCCGGCGCGTCCATCGGCGACGCCGTCCGCGAGGGGTACGCCATCCACCTGCCCGAGCGCCGCGTGCCCGGCGCCGCCGCGGTCGAACCGCTGGCGACGGTCGGCCACGAGGGCGTCGTCGTCAGCGCCGTGAAGCTCGCCGACGACGCGAGCGGCGACATCGTCGTACGTCTCTACGAAGCCAACGGCGCCCGGACCCGCACCACCCTCACCCCCGGCTTCGCCCTCCACACCGCCACCCCCTGCGACCTGCTGGAACGCCCCCTGACCGACCAGCCGCCCGCCGAGATCCGCGACGGTGCCGTGGACCTGCGCCTGCGACCGTTCGAGATCGTCACGCTGCGCCTGACCCCCTCGACGGACACCGCGCCGCCCCTGGCCGAGCACTGACCCGCCCGTCGTCGGCACCCCCCGCTGTCGACTTGCGCTTTACGCCGCGTCAACTTCTACGGTCGTCCATGTGGCCGGAACGACCGGCCGGCGAGGGGAGGCAGGGCGATGGCCTGGTCGATCGCGGACGTGGCCCGGCTGTCCGGAGTGACGTCCCGGACGCTGCGGTACTACGACGAGATCGGTCTGCTGCCCCCTGCGGGGACCGGCCGCAACGGGCACCGCTCCTACGAGCGGCGGGATCTGCTGCGGCTGCAACAGATCCTGCTGATGCGGGAGTTGGGCCTCGGCCTGCGGGACATCGCGGCGGTCCTCGACAGGCAGGCGGACCGGGTGGCCGTGCTCCGGGAGCACCACCGGCGTCTGCTGGCGGAGCGGAACCGGCTCGACACCCTGGTCCGCACGGTCGGCCGCACCATCGCGGAGTTGGAGGAAGGAAAGGACGGGGACGACATGGCGGAGATCAACAGGCCGGAGAATCTGTTCGAGGGCTTCGACGCCTCGCGCTACGAGGACGAGGCGCGCGAGCGGTGGCCGCGCGAGTACGAGCGGTCCCGGCGGATCGCCGGCCCGCTCACGGCCGAGGACCAGGAGCGGACGCAGCGCGAGATCACGGCGCGGATGGTCCGCATGGCCGATTTCATGGCGGCCGGCACGCCAGTGGCCGACTCGGCGGTGCAGGCCGAGACGGATGCCCACTACCAATGGCTGTGCGGATTCTGGACCCCCGGCGCGACCGCGTACAAGGGACTGGGGCAGATGTTCACCGACGACCCGCGGTTCCGTTCGGCGTACGACAAGATCGCGGCCGGGCTGGCGGAGTACCAGCGCGACGCGATGGCGGTCTACGCCGACGCCCGGCTGAGCTGACCCACCGCTGACGCCCGTCGGGCACGCGGTCGTCGCCGCTGTCACCCGCTCAGCGCGCGCCGGGCTTCAGACGGCTCGCGCGGGACTCCAGGAAGCGGCGCTCGGTGAGGCTGGCCGTGCCGCGGGCGGCCAGAAGATAGTGCTCGCGGGCGGCCGGGAGGTCGCCGGAGCGCTCCAGGAGATGGGCGCGAACGACGTGGAGCCGGTGGTGACCCTCGACGCGGGCGTCGTCGTCCAAGGTGGCCAGCAGGTCGAGCCCGGCCCGCGGCCCCTGGATCTCGGCGAGGGCGACGGCGCGGTTGAGGGTGACCATCGGGTTGGGCGCGATCCGCTCCAGGATCTTGTACAGGGTGTGCACCTGGTGCCAGTCGGTGTCCTCGGTGCGCTCCGCGGCGGCGTGCGTCGCGGCGATGGCGGCCTGGAGCTGATACGGCCCGAGCGCCGAGCGGGCCATGGCCGTACTGATCAAGGCGGTGCCCTCGGCGATCAGGTCGGCGTCCCAGCGCGTACGGTCCTGCTCGTCCAGCGGGATCAGGTCGCCGCCGGGCCCGGTCCTGGCGGCGCGGCGCGCGTCGGTGAGGAGCATGAGGGCGAGCAGGCCGGCGACCTCGCCGTCGTCGGGCAGCAGCCGATCGACCACACGGGTCAGCCGGATCGCCTCGCGGGCGAGGTCGGCGCGGTGCAGCGCGGCCCCGGAAGTCGCGGTGTAGCCCTCGTTGAAGATCAGGTACAGCACGTGCAGGACGACCCGCAGCCGTTCCTCGCGCTCGCGTGCCTCGGGCAGGGTGAAGCGGCTGCCCGCCGCCTTGATCCGCTGCTTGGCCCGGCTGATCCGTACGGCCATGGTGGCCTCAGGCACCAGGAACGCGTGGGCGATCTCCGCCGTGGTCAGACCGCCGACCGCGCGCAGGGTCAGGGCGGTCTGCGAGCCGGGCGTCAGCGCCGGGTGGCAGCACAGAAACAGCAGTATCAGGGTGTCGTCACCCTCCGGCGCGCCGTCCTCGCCGGGACCCGGGCTGACGCCCGCCTCCCGCTCGGGGGACTGGGCCGCCGCGGCCGTCTCCCGCGCCTTGCGGGCGTGGTCGCTGCGGATCTGGTCGATCAGCCGGCGGGAGGCAGCGGTGATCAGCCAGCCGCGCGGATGGTCCGGCACACCGTCGGCCGGCCACTTCACGGCCGCGGCGAGCACCGCCTCCTGCACGGCGTCCTCGCACTCCTCGAACTGGCCGTGCCTGCGGACCAGCACACCGAGGACCTGCGGCGTCAGCTCGCGCAGCAGGTCCTCGGTCACGGTGTCGGTGCTCACATCTCCAATTGTCCACCGGAGAACATCACCTGGCGCACCTCGATGCCCAGCCCCTCCACCTTCGCGTCGGGGATCATCGCGGCGAGCTCCAGAGCGCGCTCGCGGTTCTCGCAGTCGACCAGGTAGAAGCCGCCGAGGTACTCCTTGGTCTCCAGGTACGGCCCGTCGGTGACGACCCGCTGCCCGTCGCGGACCCGCACGACGGCGCTCTGCGAGATGTCGGCCAGGCCCTGGGTGAGGATCATCTCGCCCGACTCGGTGACCGTGTTGATGAAGGCGTCGTGGCCGCCCATGACCTCGTTGCGCTCCTCCTCGGTCAGCGCGTTCCACACCGCCGGGTTCATGTGCATGATCAGCAGAAACTTCATCGCTACTCCTCTGTCCCGCGTGGACGCCGTCCGCGGATGCCCTGCTCGGACGTCCCGCGCGTATGTCGTACGTGTGTGCCGTACGCCGAACCCCTTCCGGGTCCGTGCACCACACAGTCGGAGCCGCGGACGGCTTCTTGACATCGGCGGCGCATCGAATTCCGGCCCGTTCCGATCCGTGCCGATACGTTTCGATCCGTGCCGATCCGCTCCAATGCGGCCCGGTCCGGCCCGCTCCGAAAAATTCTTCCAGCCGGACCTCAAGAAGCCCGTCGCCGCTCCGACCGGTGCGGGAAAGAGACCCGACACGGCGGAGGAGCGGACATGCCGGACAACGGGGATACGGGCGCGCCGGGCGGACCGGCGCGAGTGGCTGGGCCCGACCCTGCTCGCCCTGCCGACGCTGCTGGTGGCGACGGACATGACCTCGCTGTTCCTCGCGCTGCCCCGAGTGACCGCCGACCTCGGCGCGAGCGGTGTCCAGCACCGGATGTCGGGCGCGCCGCCCGACGCGGCCCCGCCGCCGGCCGTACGCTCGCCGGTGCCACCGCCGCCAGTGACCGGCTCCCGCCCGGTCCGGCCGCCGAGCTGGTGCGCACGGCCAGGTCGCCCTTCACCGCCGGGGTGAACCTCACCGGAGTCAGCGCGACCGGGGTTGACGTACGGCGGGCGCGGTCATCTAAGCTCCATCGAGTTCACAAGGACACTCATCGTTCATGTCCTTGAATTCGCCGGTGAGTGAGCGTCCCGTACGCGCCACCCGCGCGTCACCCGCATCGAGAGCCGAGAGCCGAGCCGTACCGACGCCACCACCGGCCGTCCATGCCCGCAGCGCACCGAGCACGCACGGCACTTGGAGACTCCGATGGACCGACGCCACTTCCTGATCGGCGGTGCGGCACTCGCCGCGACCGCCACCGCGACCGCGATCCCCGCCACCGCGCACGCCACCGCGCACGCCACCGCGCACGCCACCGCCCGCGCCGGGGCCTCTGCCGCCGCCCCGCCCTCCCCGGTGCTGCCCACCAGGGCGGCCGTCGTCACCGCACTGCGCCGCGTCGCCGACCACTGGATCGGCGCCCACACCGACCCCGGCAACAACCAGTGGGCCAACGCCACCTTCTTCAGCGGCCTGACCGCCCTGTACCGGCTGACGTCCGACACCCGCTATCTGGCCTACGCGCGCTCCTGGGCCGAGCGGAACAACTACGGCCTCAACGGCGGCACGACCACCCGCAACGCGGACAACCAGTGCGCGGGCCAGGTGTATCTGGACCTGTACGAGATCGAACCCGACCCGGCGAAGCTGACCGCGATCGAGACCTGCCTGCACCGCATGGTCTACACCGACCAGGCCGGCAAGGACGACGACTGGTGGTGGGACGACGCGCTGCACATGGCGATGTCGCCCTTCGCCCGCCTGGGCGTGCTGCGCGGCGACGCGAACTACCACCGCAAGCTGCACGACCTGTACCGGCACACCAAGTCGGCCGAGGGCGGCCCCGGTCTCCACGACCCGGCCACCGGGCTGTGGTACCGCGACAAGAACTTCCTGCCCGGCGGCATCCTCTCGCCCTCGGGCAAGCCCGTGCTGTGGTCGCGCGGCAACGGCTGGGTCGCCGCCGCGCACGCCAAGACCCTCAAGGCGCTGCCCGCCGATCAGGCCGACACCGCCGAATACCGCGCCACGCTCAAGGAGTTGGTACGGGCGGTCGCCGCGGTGCAGCGCACCGACGGCTTCTGGAACGTCAACCTCGCCGACCCCGCGCACTTCCCCGGCCCCGAAACGAGTGGAACCGTTTTCTTCGCCTACGGCACCGCGTACGCCGTACGCGCGGGACTCGTCGACCGGGCCACGTATCTGCCGGTCGCCGCGCGCGCCTGGAACGGCCTGCTGGCCACGGCGGTTCACCCCGACGGCACCCTCGGCTACGTCCAGAAGGTCGGCGACCGGCCGGACTCCAGCCAGCCCGTGACGTACGACAGCACGGCCGACTTCGGCGTCGGCGGATTCCTGCTCGCCGGGACCGAACTCGCGGCGCTCGCCACCTGATCGCGAGCCGGGTTCGGCCAACTCCCGCACCGCGCAGGGGCTTGACGGGGGTATTAGTCCGTACCTATGGTCTGCGGTCAGTCAAGTGTTCAGAAATGCAAGCTCGGTTCACACTCAGGAACGCCACGGTGCACGCCGGGGAACACGCGCTCACCAAAGCGCACACCCGGGAGCGCGCCGCTCACGAACAGCCCCCCACTCAAGATCGGATGGTCACCGCATGGCAGGCACCTCCACGCCCTCGCCCGCGCGCCACCGCCGCCGCGTACGGCGCCCCGTTCTGCTGGTCACCGCCGCCTGTGCGGCCGCGGCCCTTGTAACCGGTTTCTCCGCCTGGCCCGGAGGCGCCCAGCGCGCCAGCGCCGCACCGGCCGCCTTCGTCCACCCCGGAGTGACCGTCTCCGCCGCCCAACTCGACTTCGCCCGTGCCAAGGTGCAGGCCAACGCCGAGCCGTGGAAGAGCGCGTACAACCAGATGATGGCCAGCTCGTACGCCTCGCTGACCCGTACGCCCAAGCCGCGCGCGAACGTCGAGTGCGGCTCCTACTCCAACCCCAACAACGGCTGCACGGACGAGCGCGAGGACGCGATAGCGGCCTACACCGACGCCCTGGCCTGGTACTTCACCCGTGACGCGCGCTACGCGCAGGAGTCCATCAAGCTGATGGACGCGTGGTCGGCGACGATCACCCAGCACACCAACAGCAACGCCCCGTTGCAGACCGGCTGGGCGGGCTCGTCGTGGCCCAAGGCCGCCGACATCATCAAGTCGACCTACACCGGCGGCTGGCCGAACGCCGGGCGCTTCGGCACCATGCTCCGCAATGTCTACCTGCCCGAGATCATCAACGGCTCGAACAGCAACGGCAACTGGGAGCTGTCGATGATGGAGGCCGCCGTCGGCATCTCCGTCTTCCTCGACGACAAGACCGACTACGACAAGGCGATGGCCAAGTTCCGCACCCGCGCCGCGGCCTATGTCTACATCGCCGCGGACGGGGCGCTCCCCAAGACGGTGCCGAGCCAGAACCTCGACACCAAGGCCAAGATCGTCAGCTACTGGCAGGGGCAGTCCACCTTCGTCGACGGGCTGACCCAGGAGACCTGCCGCGACTTCACGCACACCGGCTACGGCATCTCCGCGATCTCGCACATCGCCGAGACCAGCCGCATCCAGGGCGACGACCTGTACGGCACGGACATCGGCGAGCGGCTGCGGCAGGCGCTCGGCTTCCAGTCCAAGTACGAACTGGGTACGGCGCCGCCGAGCTGGCTGTGCAACGGCAGTGTCAACCGCGGCCTCGGCCCGATCACCGAGACCGGCTACAACGCGCTGCACACCCGGCGCGGGGTCGCGATGACCAACACGCAGACCCTCACGCAGAACAACCGCCCCGCCGGTTCCAACAACCTCTTCGTGGCCTGGGAGACCCTTACGAACGCCGAGAACCCCAACTGACCCACGCGGACGGCGAATCACGCGAGGGCCGCGCACCCCACCGGGCTGCGCGGCCTCGTCGCGCGCTCTGCGCGGAGCCCCGCGGCCACGGCGTCCGGCAAGCGCCTGACGGACACCGGATGTTCGGCCCCGGCAGCGGCGGCCGACAGTGTCGCCGAGAGCGAAAACCGGAGGGAATCACGCGGCGCGGTGCGTACCGTCTGCCGGATGACTCTCTCTTACGACACGGCGGGCGACGGCCCCGCACTGGTATTCCTGCACGCCGGGGTCTGCGACCGGCGGATGTGGGACCCGCAATGGCAGCCGCTGGCCGACGCCGGTTACCGCGTCATCCGTTGCGACCTGCGCGGCTTCGGCCGGACCCCCGCGCCGGACGCGCCGTACAACAACGCCGACGACGTGATCGGACTCCTCGACACGCTCGGGATCGGTCAGGCGGCGCTCGTCGGCGCCTCCTACGGCGGCAAGACCTCGCTGGAGATCGCCGCGCGCCACCCCGAGCGGGTCGGCGCGATGGTGCTGCTGTGCCCGGGAATGGCCGGGCACGAAGCTTCCGCCGAACTCGACGCGCTGGACGAACGCGAGGAGGCGCTGCTGGAGGCGGGCGACCTCGCGGGCGCCGTCGAGCTGATGGTCGAGACCTGGATCGGCCCCGAGGGCGACGAGGCCACCCGGCAGGCCGTACGCGTCCAGCAGCGGAACGCCTACGAAGTCCAGCTCGCCGCCGAGGAGTTCGACCAGCTCCGCCCGCCGTACGACCTCGCGGCGGTACGGGCGCCGTCCCTCGTCGTCTCCGGCGCCCACGACCTGGCGGACTTCCGGCAGATCGCCGCCCGGCTGCCCGGACTGCTCGCCGACGCCGACCACCTCGAACTGCCCTGGGCCGGACACCTGCCCAGCATGGAACGGCCCGCCGCCGTCACCCACCTGCTGAAGGACTTCCTGGGGGAGCGGTGGAGCGAGAACCCGCGCGCGGCTCAGGTGACGCCGAAGGTCACCCGGTAGTCGCACCGCCCCTTGCACGACATCGTCGCCGCGTCGTCGAAGGCGTACGAATAGGCGTACGGCGCGGCCTTCTTGAACACCTGCGTGTAGTCCACCGGCCACTTCGACGGCACGCAGTTCTCCCGCCCGGCCCAGGAGCCTTGGCAGCAGTAGGTGTCCCCGCCGAAGGCCGCGCACGGCGGCTTGCAGCCGACGACCCGGCCGCCCGACATGGCCCGCATGGCGCTGGGGCAGTCCACCGGCTTGGTGCACGCGCCCTTGTAGCAGCCCGTCGCGCTCACCGGATCGGCGGTCACGGTGTGCGAGATGTTGATGTACATCGGCAGATTCGCGCCGTCGACCATGCTGACGTCGTAGAAGTCGAGCCCGGCGTACGCGTCGAAGGTGAACTCACCCAGTGTGGTGGGCGGGTTGGCGCCCGAGCACTGCGACGTGCAGTCCCCGGTCAGGCACGCGCCCTGACCGCCGGACGTGCAGCCGGTACGGCCCCAGATCCGGCCGCCCCATTTGTTGCCCACGGTGAGGGACGTGCTCTGCCCCGGCCGCAGCTCCCGGCCGTTCGGATACGCGGCGGTGCCGGTGACGATCGCCCACACCGTCTCCTGCGTGCGGTTGACGACGGTGATCGTCCGCCCGCCGCCCGAACCGGCCCCGGCCGCCGCTGACTTCGGCGCGGACGGCTTCGGCGACGACGGCTTGGGACTCGGCCGCTGCGACGGGCGCGCGGTCGCCGACGGCGAGGCGGACGCGCGGGTCGCGGTCGCGGACGCCGTCGGCGACCCGGACACGGTCGGGGCCGCCGGAGCCGAAGCCGCGGCCTGGCGGGTCACCGCCTCCGTACTCGCGGACCCGTCACCACCCGGCGAGGACGGCCAGTAGTAGACCACCCCGCTCGCGACCACGGCGGCCACGACCAGCCCCCACCAGCCCCGTACGGATCTCGTCCGCCGCCTGCGTCCCATCGTGCCGCCTCCAGCCGTGCCACGTGCATCGGTACACGTCGGAGACCCCGTGGGACGCGGCCGGATAACACAAACCGTCCGGCGACGGCATGGCGAAGGGCGGGAACACCCCCGTGGCTCCCGCCCCTGTCATTCGGACCGCAACCGCCGTCGCGCCCCGGCCGTCCGGCCGAGGCGCGGAGGAAGGGCCGGCGCCTGCCGTCCGGGATTCCGCTAGGTCTCGTCGTCGTGGAACGGGAGCCAGTTGGCGCGGCGGCGGGCCGCCTTCGGCGTGTCGAGGTGCATGATCGGTTCCTGTCTGTCGGCGAACCGTCCGTGGACCGCCCTCATGGGCGACGGACGGGCCGCCCCGTGGCCGGGGTCCGCGGGTGGCGGGTCCGACCTGGGGCATGCACGGGCAAGCCTGCCGGTCACGGCACCTGCCTGTCGTTAGCAGCCGGTCGCCTGACGACTTGGCAATGCGTCCACAACGGCCGGAGCCGCCCTAGGAACCCGCACCCGGACGTACGGACCGCTGGCGGTGGTCGGTGGGCGCCGCCCCGTGGACGGCGCGGTAGGCGCGGCTGAAGTCGGCCGCCCGCGGAAAGCCCCAGCGGGCCGCGATGAGATGGATCGGCGTCTCCAGCAGCGCCGGATCGGCCAGGTCGCGGCGTGCGCCCTCCAGCCGCAGGCGGCGTATGTACGAGGCGACCGTCTCGTCCTCCGCCTGGAAGAGCCGGTGCAGGTAACTGCGCGAAATGTGGTGCACCGCGGCGATATGACGAGGCGTCAGCTCTGGGTCGTGGAGATTCTGCCGGATGAAGGACTTCACCCGCAAGGTGAGCGCCCGGGTCCGCGTCTCCGGTGTCAGCGCCGCCTCGGCGTCCAGGGCGTTCGCGAGGAGCGCCGCCACCAGGTCGACCAGCACGGCGCCCAGCCGAGGACCGTCGGAGGGCGCGTACGGCACGGTGTCCGCGGCGAGCTGGGTGAGGAACTGCGCGAGCAGCGCGCCCACGCCCTCGCGTCCGGTGATGTGCCGCCCGATCACCTTGTCCAGCCGGTGCTGCGGAAGCGGCAGCAGCACCTTGGGGATCTCGACGCCCACCGAGGAGATCGAGCCGTGCCCGGTCCAGATCTCGTACGGCCGCGAGGAGTCGTTGGTGTGGATGTCGAACGCGCCGTAGGAGTTCTCCTCCCGGCCCCACGACACCCCGGCCTCACCGCTCAGCAGGAGCGAGAGGTGGTAGACCTCGGGGTCGGACTGCCGGATCAGCTTCGGGGTGCGCAGGAAGACCAGCTGCTCGAAGGTCGCGGGCCAGATCGACACCGCGCCCAGCCCGATCAGCCGCTGATGCGCCTTGAAGTCGGCCGCGCACTCGCTCTCCAGCCGCATCGGGGCGTGCGTACGGTTCATGCACTCGCGCCAGGCGTCGAATCGGTCCTCGACCGCCAGGTCCTCGCTGCGGAAGACCGTCTCCGCCAGCATCGCCACACCCACTTCCGCACCGCGACATCGCGCCGCCGACGTCGTGCCCGCCCCGGCCGTCCCGGAAAGCGGAACGTACGGCGCCGCGTCGGCGACCCCGGTGAGTTTGCCATGCGCCCCGGCGAGCCCCGCACGGCACCCGGCCGGGCCGCCGCCCCGGCACACCCTCCGGTCAGGTCCTTCGCGCGTCACCGCGCAGGACGCGGTGCCCGTACTCGGCGATCAGTGGGTCGAGGTCCGGCTCACCGAATTCGGCGATCAGCGCGCGGAACGCGACCACCTTGTCCGGGCCGAACCGCGCCACCTTCCCGGCGTACGCGGCGGCGTCCAGGAACTTCGGCGGGCTCGACTTCGAGTGGAACTTGTCCGCGTACATCACCAGCCGCTCCTCGACGGACTCGGCGACATACTCACCGGGCGGGATGGGCAGCCGCTGTCGCTCGATGTCGGCGCGCGTCAGCCCGACGCCGGTGTGGTGGGAGGCGAAACGGCACAGCTCCTCCGGCAGGCCCTCCGCGCGCAGCAGCTCGTGGCCGAGCACACCGTGCCGGACGTACGCGTCGTCGCCCAGCCGGTAGACACCGATGTCGTGCAGGAGCGCACCGGTCTCGACGAGCCCGGTGTCCACCGGCTCGGGCGAACGCGCGGCCAGGTCGAGGGCGATCCGCGCCACGATCTCGCAGTGGGTGCGGACGAGGGACAGGGACTCACGGGTCGGAGCGTACTTCTCGTGCAGCGCGCGCACGCTCTCGGCGGTGGGAAGATTCACTTCCGCAGCGTATGACCCGACACCCCGCGCCGGGGGCCCGCGGGCGGCCGTACGGAGTGCGATGCTCTGCTGATGACCACAGAACCGGACGCGGCGCGGCGGGCACGACGACACGGGGCACCCCCGTGCTGAACGTCCTGAACTGGCTCCGCACCCGCGACGCGGACCTGTCCGCGCTGCGCCGCGCCGGACGCGCCGCGATCGTCATGCCCGCCCTGTTCGCCCTGTGCGACAAGGTCGTCGGCAACCCGGCCATGGCCACCTTCGCCTCGTTCGGCGCGCTGTCCGGCCTGCTCTTCGTCGACTTCAGCGGCGCCATGGGCCAACGGCTCGCCGCGCAGACCGGTCTGGTGGCGGCGGGCGCGGTCCTGGTCACCGTCGGGACGCTCGCGTCGCGGACGGCGTGGCTGGCCGTCCTGGTCACCCTCGTCGTCGGCTTCCTCGTGCTGTTCGCCGGGGTCGTGAGCTCGGTGCTGGCCAGCGCCTCGACCGCGCTGCTGGTCGCCTTCGTGCTGCCGGTGACGCTGCCCGCCCCGGTGAGCGCGCTGCCCGACCGGCTCGCGGGCTGGCTGCTGGCCGGCGCGGCGTCGGTGATCGCCGTCGGCCTGCTCTGGCCCGCGCCCCGGCGCGAACCGCTGCGGCTGGCCACCGCCACGGCGTGCGCGCTGCTGGCCCGGCGGCTGCGCTCCGAGGTCGACTGCGTCCGCGGCGGCTTCGGACCGGTCGGCGCGGCCGAGTACCGGGCGCTGTCCGACGAGGCGGGCGCCGCCGTCGCCGCGCTGCGCACCTCGTTCTTCGGGACGCCGTACCGCCCCACGGGACTGTCCACGTCGGCGCGCACGCTCGTCCGGCTGGTCGACCAGGTGGTGTGGCTCGACGCGATCCTGGAGCGCATGCCGCTCGACGAGGAGCCCGGGCCGACGGACGCGGTCGTCTGCGACGTGAAGGTGGCCGCCGCGACCCTGCTCGAACACGGCGCGGCCAGCCTGGAGTCGGTCGCCGACAGCTCCGCGGAGCTGGAGCGCGACCTGCGGCGGCTGGAGGCCGCCCGCGAGGCGATGGAGACGGCCGTCACCGGCGATCTGCCGCTGCACCGGCCCCGGACGACGAAGTCAGGCTCCGCCGACGCGCCGGGCCCGTCCGGCGCGCCCGACACCCCTGCCGCCGACGACGCCATGGCCGGAATCCTCGGCGCCCTCGAACCGAGCTTCCGCGCCCAGGAGATGAGCTTCGCGATCTCCGCCATGGCCACCAACATCGGCCTCACCGTCGCCGCCCTGCGCCGCGGCTGGTGGGACCACGTCCTGGGCCGCGGGCCCTCGGGCGTGCCGTCCTTCCTGTCCTCCGCGCAGGAACGCGCCGGGGCCCACGTCGAGCGCCACTCCGTCTGGCTGCACAACAGCGTCCGCGGCGCCATCGCGCTCGCCCTGGCCGTCCTGCTCGCCGAGTCGACCGGAGTCCAGCACTCGTTCTGGGTCGTCCTCGGCACCCTCGCGGTGCTGCGCTCCAACGCCCTGAGCACCGGCCAGAACGCGCTGCGCGGCCTGCTCGGCACGGGCGTCGGCTTCGTCATCGGCGGCGGCATCGTCTACGGCGTCGGCACCCACACCACCGCCCTGTGGCTGCTGCTGCCCTTCGCCGTGGCCTTCGCGGGACTCGCGCCCGCCGCCATCTCCTTCGCCGCCGGACAGGCCGGATTCACCACCGTCCTGCTCATCCTCTACAACATCATCGAGCCCGCGGGCTGGCAGATCGGGCTCGTCCGCGTCGAGGACGTCGCCCTCGGCTGCGGGGTCTCCCTGGTGGCCGGGGCGCTGTTCTGGCCACGCGGGGCAGGACGCGCCCTCGGCCAGGCACTGGCCGACGCCTACGAGGAAGGCGCCCACTATCTGCGCGGCGCCATCCAGTACGGCGTCGCCCGCTGCGACGCCGCCGCCCCCGCGCCCGCCACCCCGCAGGACGAGCGGCGCCGGGCCGCCGCCGCCTCGCGCCGCCTCGACGACGCCTTCCGCGGCTTCCTCGCCGAGCGCGGCACCAAGCACATCCCGCTGGCCGACGTGACGACCCTCATCACCGGCGTCGCCGCACTGCGGCTCACCTCCGACGCGATCCTCGACCTGTGGGAGCGCGAGACCGTCACCTCGCAGGAGGACAGGACGGCGGCCCGCGGCGAGATCCTCTACGCGGGCACCTTGCTGGTCGACTGGTACGAGGCCGCCGCGCGGGCCCTCGCGGGCTCCGGCGCCGTCCCCGACCGTGCCGCCCGCGACGAGGCCGCGGACGGGCGGCTGCTCGACGCCGTACGCCGCGACCTCACCGCCGACGACGGGCGCGGCACCTCCACCGCCGTCAAGATGATCTGGACCTTCGACCACACCGACGCGGCCCGCCGCCTCCAGGCGGGCATCCTGCGCCCGGCGCGGGCCGCCGCGACCCTGCGACAGGGCCGCGGCCCGTTCGGCCCGCGTCCGGCGCTGCGGGTCAGGTCGTCGCGGGCGTGAGGCTCAGGTCGAGCCGCTGCGGACCGCGGACGAACACCCCGCTGTCCGGGGCCGGCGTCCCGTCGGCGAAGCCCATCTCGGTGAAGGCGTCCAGGAGTTGGTTGGCGCCGACCTCCACCTCGGCCTTCGCCAGCAGCGCGCCCACGCAGAAGTGCCGCCCGAGCGCGAACGCCAGGTGGTCGGCGGCGGCGCTGAAGGCGTTCGCGGTGGTCAGGTCCGTGCGGTGGATGTCGAAGGTGTCGGGCCTGTCGTAATGCCGCTCGTCCCGGTTGGCCGCGCCGATCAGACAGGTGACCGTCGCGCCCGCCGGGATGGTGACGCCGTGGAGCGTGACGTCCTGGGCCGGCTGCCGCATGATCATCTGGAGCGGGGGAGTGAACCGCAGGGACTCCGCGAAGGCCGCCGCCACCAAGTCGCGGTCGGCCCGCACGGCCTCCAACTGCTCGGGGTTGGCCAGCAGATTGCGGAACATCCCGGAGATCGCCTTGTCGGTGGTCTCGCCGCCCGCGGACAGCAGCAGGCTCACGAACGAGGTGATGTCCTGGTCGGTCATCACCGTGCCGTCGATCTCCGCCGTGCACAGCGACGACAGCAGGTCCTCGCCCGGCTCGGCCCGCCGCCGGTGGACGATCGGCACCAGATACGCGGCCAGCTCCCGGCTCGCGCGCATCCCGGCCTCGGCTACCTCGGGGTCCTGCGCGAGATTGGCGAAGAAGCCGACCACGGCGGCGTACCAGGCGTGGAAGCGGTCGTGGTCGTCGCGGTCGAGCCCGAGCATGTCGACGATCACATTGACCGGGAAGCGGGTCGCGAACTGATCGACCAGGTCCGCCTGTTCGGCGTCACGGAAGGCGTCGATCAGATCGCGCGCGTTGCGCTCGATCACCGGCAGGAACCGCTCCCGTAACTCCCGGCCGCGGAAGGCCGGTGCCACCAGCGCCCGGTGGACGGAGTGCTCCCGCCCGCTCATCTGCACGATGGTCCGCCCGCCGTGCACCGGTTCGAGCTGCCAGGCGTAGTTGTCGGTGGTGAACACCGGGTCGCGGAAGGCCCGTTCGACGTCCTCGTACCGCGACAGCAGCCAACTGCCGGTGCCCTCGTGGAAGACGACGGGGTAGTGCTCCCGCAGGACGCGGTAGGCCGGATACGGGTCGGCGGCGAACTGCGGCGAGAGGATGTCTGGCGGTTGCGGTATGACGGTCACGATACGTCCTCTGCTTCCCTGCTCACGGGCGCGTACGGCATGCGGGCGGTCACGACGCTAGGGCACGGCGGGCAGCCGCACCTAGGCGCTTTCGCGCCCTGTGCGGACCTCTACACTCCTGGCCATGCTGCCTCTGGACGACCCCCGCTGGACCACGCTCGACCACCGCGACCGGTCGAACGGCAAGGGCGGTTCCGACGCCCCCTGCGTGCCCGACGAACTGCGCCACCTGATCGACCACCCCGCCGACCGCGAACGCTTCGACGACCTGTGGCCGTACCTCTGCTCCGAGGGCACCGCCTGGCCCGCCGCGTACGCCGCCGTGCCGCACATCGTCACCATCGCGCGCGGCCTTCCGGCGGCCGAGAGGGACGACTACCTGTACGTGATCGGGCTCGTCGCCATGTGCTCGGGCGAGTACGGACAGGTCTGGGACGGCCTGCCCGACGACCTCGCGCAGGCGTACCGGCAGGCGCTCCCCGAGGCACTGGCCCTGCTCGGGGAGACGCTGGTGGCGGGCGAGCACGACCAGGTCACCACGGGTTATCTGCTCGCGGCCACGGCCGCGCTCAAGGGACACGGCGAATACGCCGAAATCCTCAACGACCTCGATGTGTACGCCGAATGCCAGTCCTGCGGCGAGCCGATGCTCGAACTGCCCTGATCCCCGCCGACCGTATACAGCGCCGAACCGGTCAGACCGATTCGCCGAAGCCGGGAAGAATGGCGAGGCGCCGCACGGTCGCCTTCTTGGCGATCTCGATGCCGGGCGCGTAGGTGTCCGAGGTGTACCAGGCCCGCGCCTGCTCCACGCTGCTGAACGACAGCAGCGTCAGGCCCTTGGCACCGTCCCACGTGCCCTCGACCGCCTCGGGCCTGGCGTTGATCATCAGGTACTCGCCGCCGAATTCGGCCACCGCCTTCTGGGCGATCTCCCGGTAGTCCGCCATGGCGGCCATGTCGGTCACTTGGATTTCCAGCAGGACATACGCGGTCATCTGCGGTCTCCCCGAATTCGGCTGCGAAATACGTCACATGACGTGGAACGCTGTGGATCACATGTGATCCGGCGCTCAGCATGCCGAATTCGGGACGGCCGCGCAATGGTCCCAAAGTCCCCGTGCCGTGCGGGAATTGGCGTGACTGTCACGCTCCGGTCCGCGATCGGTTCACCGGCCCGCCGCGGTGAACCGCCAGTGGCCGGAACCGATCGCGTAGACCGCCTCCTCGCCGTCGCTGTGCAGCAGCCGAGCGCCGTGCGTGGCCTCGACCCGCGGATGCCGTGCGCCGGGCAGCGGCAGATGGACGGCCGCGGTCGAGCCGACCGGCACCGTGACGTCGAGCGTGGTCCGGCCGTTCGCGACGGTCCAGGAACTGGCGACCGTGCCGCGCGGGGTGGCGATCGAGGCCGCGGCGTGCCGCATCCCCGCAGGGATACGCGGCGCGACCGTCACCGTACGGTAGGCCGGCCCGGTCGGCTCGATGCCCGCCAACCGCGTGTAGAGCGAGGCGTTGACACCGGCGAACATCGCGTGGTCGTGGGTCTCCATGTTGGAGTAGTACGTCCACTGCTCCCACGAACTCGTCGCGCCCTGGCCGATCTCGTACCCGAAGCCGGGGTAGGTGCGCTGGTCCAGCACCGTCATCGCCACATCGATCCGGTCGATCGCGGCGAGCGCGTCCATCAGGTAGCGGGTGCCGAAGATGCCGGTGTCGAGGTGTCCGCCGTCCTTCTCGGTGATGGTGGCGACCAGTTGCCGTCCGACGGCCGCCACATGCGCCGCGGGCACCATGCCGAAGGCCAGCGGCAGCACGCTCGTGGTCTGCCGCCCGTCCCCGTAGGTGTCGCCCGCCGCGTTGAGGAACGCGGCGTTGAACGCGTCCTTGATGTCCCGTGCCAGCGTCCCGTAACGGGCGGCGTCCGCGCTGTGGCCCAGCGCCGTCGCCGACTTGGCGACATCCACCGCCTGGAGGTACGACAGCGCGGTGTTCACCACCGACACCTCGCTGGTGCAGGCACCCGCGTTCGGCCCGCCGCGACCGCCGTTGGCGTTGGCGCCGCGGTCCGGCGGACACCAGTCGCCGAAGCCCCGGTCGCTCGGCCAGATGTGCCCCGGCACATCGGCGGCGTTCTTGTCGACGAACGCCTTCATCGCCGGATACGTGGCCGCCAGCGTCGCCCGGTCGCCGTACTGCTCGTACAGCGTCCACGCCAGCGTGATCTGGTCGCCGCCCATGTCGGGCTGCTGCGCGTTGCCCGCGTCGTTCGGCAGGGCCGTGCCGGGCGGCATGTCCTGGAGGTACTTGGCGTAGTAGCGGTCCATGCCGAACTCACGGGTGGACGCGTCGTGATACGCCTGCACGTCCATGCCGGGAGGAGTCCGCTCGTCGCGGACCGGATTGTCGGTCGGGACGCTCATCGAGTTGTTGAGGACGCTCCACCGGTTGTTCCGCCAGATCTGGTTCAGCAGCGCGTCGGAGGAGGAGAAGGTGCCCGTGGAGGCCACGTCGGCGTGCACCACGCGCGCGTCCAGGCTGCTCAGGGCCGGTCTGCCGGGGAAGCCGGTGACCTCGACATAGCGGAAGCCGTGGTAGGTGAAGCGCGGCTCGTACGTCTCCGCCGTACGGGCGCCCGCCAGAGTGTAGGAATCGGTGGACGCCGCCGACCTGTTGGTGGCCGTGTCCAGCGTCCCGTCCGCGCCGACCTCCTCCGCCGTCCGCATCCTCACGGTCGTCCCGGCGGGACCCGTCACCCGCAGCCGCTCCCAGCCCGCGATGTTCTGCCCGAAGTCGTAGACGTAGACGCCGGGCTGAGGCTGCGTCAGCTCCACCGCGCGGAGCGTGTCCGTCACCCTGACCGGCGGCATGGTGTCCGCGACGAGCTTGTCGGAGGGCGCCGCCACCGTCCGCACCGGCTGCCAGCCGGAGTCGTCGAACCCGGCGCGGTCCCAACCCGGCTTGTCCAGGCGGGCGTTGTAGCTCTCACCCGCGTAGAGGTCATTGGCGGTGACGGCGCCGGTCGACCACTTCCAGGAGTCGTCGCTGACGACGCTCTGCCGGGTGCCGTCGGAGTAGCGGACATCGAGCAGCACGACGGCCTGCTTGGGCCCGGTCCAGCGGAAGCCGTACGGGCTGAACCGTGGCCCGTATCCGTTGCCCAGCCAGAGGCCCACCGAGTTGGCGCCCTGTTTGAGGGAGCCGGTGATGTCGTACGTGGCGTACAGATCGCGCTGGTCGTACGGCGTGCTCGCCGGTGCGAGCACCCGGTCGCCGACCTTCGCGCCGTTCAGGTGCATCTCGTAGAAGCCGAGCCCGTAGACGTACGCCCGCGCCCTGGTGACCTTCTTCCGGCCGTCGAGGGCGAAGCCCTTGCGGAGCAGGGGCGCCGCGGGGTTCGGGTCGAGCAGTGCCGGGTCGCCCTTGGGTTCGAGCTGCCCGTCGGTGACCGCCGAGTCGGGGAAGGACGGGTCGGGCGAGGCGGAGAAGTCGTCGGAGAACAGCGTGGCCCCGTCCAGGCCGCGCACCACGAGGTTGTCGTAAAGGGCGTCCTCGGCGACATGGCCGGTGGTCGAGGTGCGGAAGCCCAGGGTGCCGGCGGTGAAGGCGGTGTCGGTCCGGGTGTCCACCCGCGTGCCGTCGACCGAGGTGGTGATCGTGGCGCCGTCCGCCCGGACGGTCAGGTGGTGGGGCGCTCCGGCGTTCGCCGTGGTGACCACCGGGCTGAGGTCGACCTCACCGAGGGTGGCGAAGGAGCCGTCCTTCTTGACGTGCGGGCGCAGCAGCACCTTGCCGGGCGTCGAGGCCGCGTTGATCTGCCACATGTAGTAGTCGCGGCTGTCCTTGACGCGGAACAGGACGCTCGCCGCGCCCGCCTTGATGGTGAAGTCCGTGTCCAGGGTGAAGTCCGACCAGGAGTCGGCGCCGCCGGTGTCCGGGGTGATCCACCGCGCGCCCTTCCAGTCCGCCGAGTTCAGCAGGCCCATCTCCCAGCGCCCGACCGGACTCCAGGCCGACGCCCGGCCGTAGGCGTCCCAGACCTGCACCTTCCAGTAGTAGGTGCGCGAGGACTCCAGCGCGGGACCGCCGTAGGGCACGCCGGTCGAATCGCCCGTCGCCACCCGGCCGCTGTCCCAGACATCCGCCTTCGGGGAGTTCAGCCGGGCCGGGTCGCTCGCCACCAGCACCCGATAGGCGCTCTGCCGCTGGCCGTTGGCCGCGGCGCGCAGTTTCCAGCCGAGCGCGGGACGCGGATCGTCGATGCCCAGCGGATCCGTCGTGGCGTCAGCGGTCAGCTCACCCACGGAGATTCCGCCGGACGCGGCCTGCGCGGCCGGGGGGCGAGCGAAGGGCGCGCCGCCCAGGGACAGCGACGTCACCAGCACCGCGACGGTGATCCCGTACGACAGTTTTTCCCGCGCAAAACCGGACATCGGACTCCTTGCGGTGAGTGAAACGATTCACTCCATTGAGGCGTGAGAAACGTATGAGAACGCCCGGCGGGGCGTCAATACTTCTGACGCGGCCCGGTTGCGTGCAGCCGCCATCCGGGGGTGTGTACCCGATCCATCGGATCGGACATCGTTGTCGACATTGAAAGACGTTTCAATTTCCTGGTCGTGGGCTTTCGGGTAATTCCGGGCGCACGCCTATTGACCGGCTGCTGAGATGGACTTAGGTTCTCCACGGCTCCTGTTGAATCGTTATACGGTCTGCCCCGCTTCGGATACGGCGCGTCCCCCGTGGCCCGCGCCCGGCGACCGGCCCCGCACCGCCCCTGTGAGGCGGGCCCGTTCGGCGCGACGACGGAATGAATCGATTGACCGGGCAGGTGGCGCCGCACCACGGCCGCGCACCGCGCGACGTACTCCAGAGGGGACACCGATGACCGCACACCCCGCAGCGCAGCCCGACGGCGGACGGCCCGCACGGGCCCGACCGGCCAGGCTCGTAAGGGCGTTGACCGCCGCCCTGCTGCTCACCTCGGCCACCGGACTGCTGCCCGCCGTCACCGGACAGGCCGCGGCCGACAGTGGCACGGCCGCCTGCCCCTGGCTGCACTCCAAGGCCGCCCCGGAACAGCGGGCCGCGCAGGTGCTCGCGCGGATGACCACCGACGAGAAGCTGTCGATGACCCACGGCAGCCAACTCCCCGGCTACGCGGGCGTGGTGGCCCCCCTGTCCCGGCTCTGCGTACCCGCGCTGAACCTCAACGACGGGGGAGCGGGCGTGGTGATGGGCGGCACGACAGCCATGCCCGCTCCGGTCGCCGCCGCCGCCACCTGGGACCCGGCCGTGGAGACCGCGTACGGACAGGTCGTCGGCGCCGAGGCGAAGACCAAGGGCGTCAGCGTCAACCTCGGACCCGATGTGAACCTGGAGCGCGACCCGCGCGGCGGACGCGTCTTCGAGATGGCCGGTGAAGACCCCTACCTGTCCGGCGCGATGGCCACCAAGTACGTCCAAGGCGTCCAGTCCCAGGGCGTGATGGCCGACCTCAAGCACCTCACGGCCAACGACACCGAGCAGAACCGCAACAACGGCAACGCCATCGTCGACGAACGCACCCTCAATGAGATCTACTACCCGGCGTTCAAGCAGGCCGTCCAGCAGGGCGACGCCGCCTCCATCATGGCCGCCACCAGCCTGGTCAACGGCGTCCACTCCAACGAGGACGCGTATCTGCTGAACCGGACCGCCAAGCAGGACTGGGGCTTCGACGGATTCGTCGTCACCGACTGGGACGGCGCCCGCAGCACCGTCCGGGCCGCCAACGCCGGTCTCGACCTCACCATGCCCGCCCCCGGCAACTTCGGCCAGCCGCTCGCCGACGCCGTCCGCTCCGGGCAGGTCGGCATGGCCGTGCTCAACGACAAGGTCGCCCGGCTGCTCACCGAGGAATTCGCCTACGGCCTCTTCGACACCGCACCGGGCTCGCCCTCCGCGACCGCGACCACCCCCGCGCACATCGCCACCGCGCGCGACATCGCGGCGCAGGGCACCGTCCTGATGAAGAACGCGGGCCGGCTGCTCCCGCTCGACCCCGCCAGGACGCCCACGGTCGCCGTGATCGGCGCCGCCGCCAAGGACGCGCCGATCACCGGAGGCGGCGGCAGCTCGCACGTACCCGTGGACGCCTCGTCCGTCGTCACCGTCGCCGACGGCATCGCCCAACGGCTCGGGACGAAGGGCCGCGTCGACTACCTCGGCTCCTGGGCCGCCCGGGCGTCCTCCTCGGCCGGCCCCTCCGACCAGCCGCACAACATGGTCGACGGCAAGGCAGGCACCCGCTGGTCCAGCGGCACCCCGATGGCCGACGGCCAGTGGGTCAGCGTCGACATGGGCGCCTCGCACAGCATCGACCGGGTCACCCTGGACGCGGGCAACAGCACTGACTACGCCCGCGGTTACCGCGTCTTGCTCTCCGCGGACGGCGCCACATGGGGCGACCCGGTCGCCGAGGGCGCCGGCACCGGACAGGTCGTCACCGCGACCTTCGCCGCCCGGCAGGCCCGCTACATCAGGATCGAACAGACCGGCACCGCCGACAGTTGGTGGTCGATCGCCGAACTGACCGCCTTCGGCGCGGACGGCACCGGCGCCCAGGCCGCCATCGGCAGAACCGGAGTCGACGTCCCCGGCGTGACCGACAAGCTGCCGACCGTACCGGCCGCGACCTTCACCACCGCCGACGGCCGACCCGGCCTGACCACGCAGTACTTCAACAACCTCGACCTGTCCGGCGCTCCCGCGCTCACCCGCGTCGAGCCGACCGTCGACGACCACTACACGGCCGCGCCCGGCCCCGGTGTCAACCCGGCCGGATTCTCCGTGCGGTGGAAGGGCTACCTGACGGCACCCGTCACCGGCACGTACACCTTCTCGATGGCCAACACCGGCGGCATCCGGATGACCCTCGACGGGCAGCCGGTCTTCCAGGACTGGGCGCAGTACGGCCCCGGCGTGTCCGCCATCCGCCTCAAGGGCGGCGTGCGGACCCCGATCACGGTCGAGAACTACCAGCCGGTCAACGGCCCCACGGGACCGGTCGCCGGGACGCCGACCAGCCCGCCGGGCAACGGCTCGGTCACCCTGGGCTGGCAGGTGCCCGACACCGCGGCCATCGCCGCCGCGGCGGCCGCCGCCCGACAGGACAGCGTCGCCGTGGTCGTCGTCAACGACGACGAGAGCGAGGACGGCGACCGGCAGAATCTCACCCTGCCCGGCGCGCAGGACGACCTCGTCGAAGCCGTCGCCGCGGCCAACCCGCACACGATCGTCGTCCTCAACACCGGCGCGCCCGTGCTCATGCCGTGGCTCGGCAAGGTCGACGGCGTCCTCGAGTCCTGGTACGGCGGCCAGCAGAACGGCGCCGCACTGGCCTCCGTCCTGTTCGGCGACGTCAATCCCTCGGGCAAGCTGCCCCAGACCTGGCCCGCGAGCATGGCGCAACTGCCGACCGCCGACCCGTCCCGCTACCCGGGCAACGTCGATGTGGCCACCAACACCACCGACTACCACTACAGCGAGGGACTCGAGGTCGGCTACCGCTGGTACGACGCCCACCACCTCACCCCGCTCTTCCCGTTCGGCTACGGCCTGACCTACTCGTCCTTCTCCTTCAGCGGGCTCACCGTCTCACCGGGCGTCACCGGCACGACCGGGCCGGTGAAGGTCTCCGCGACGGTGAAGAACACCGGCACCCGTACCGCCTCCGAGGTCGCTCAGCTCTACGTCGGCGACCCGGCGGGCGCGGGCGAACCCCCCAAGCAGCTCAAGGGATTCCAGCGCGTCACCCTCCGGGCCGGACAGTCGCGGCGCGTCACCTTCACCCTCGCGCCCGACGACCTGCGCACCTGGGACTCCAAGGCCCATGCCTGGACGACGATTCCGGGCACGTACCGGATCTACGTCGGTAACTCCTCCCGCGATCTGCCGCTGACCGGCGCCCACACCCTCACCACGACCACCGGTGCCCGTACCGTCACCGCGCAGGTCCCCGCCGCGCTCGACCCCGTCCACGGCAACGTGGTCACCACCACCCTCACCGCGGGCGGCACGCGCACGCTCCAGCACGTCCGGCTCGGCCTCGACGTACCCGCCGGATGGACCGTACGGGCCCTGACGCCCGCCACCTTCAACCGTGTCGACCCCCGCACCCGCCCGCGCACCTCATGGCTGGTGACCCCGCCCGCCGACGCGCAGAACCGCCTGTGGCGGCTCACCGCGACGGCCACGGCGAGCGGCGGATTCAGCGTCTCCGGCGGTCAACAGGTCACCACCGCGCCGCTGGTGGCCGCGCGACTGACCTCCGCCACCGAGCTGGCACGCACCGGCACAGTGTTCCCCGCGACCCTCACCCTGCGCAACGCGACCGACCAGACCGTCACCGTCGCCGCCGACATCAAGGCGCCGACCGGCGTCACCGTCACACCGTCCCGGGCCGGGGTGACCCTGCGCCCCCGCGCCACCGCCACCACCAAGCTGACCGTCACCGTCGGCGCGAACGCCACCTCCGCGGCGCTCGACCTCACCGGCACCGCCACCGTGGCCCGCCACGACCACCCGCTCGACGGCGGATCGCTCGCACTGCCCCTGCTGTACGGATCACTCGCCGCCGCCTACGACAACACCGGGGTCGGCGACGAGACCGCACCCGGGGGGGCCGACTTCGACGGCGCGGGATTCAGCTACTCCGCCCAGGCCCTCGCCGACGTCGGCGTCAAGCCGGGCCAGCTCGTCGCACACGGCCCGGCCACCTTCACCTGGCCGGACCCGGCACCGGGCGGCGCGGACAACGTGGTCGCGGCCGGACAGCACATCGCGGTGGACACGAGCGGATCCGCCCTGTGGTTCCTCGGCGCCGCGAACAACGGCAGCGGATCGGGCACCGGCACCCTCACGTACACCGACGGCAGCACCGCCCCGTTCACCCTCGCCCTCACCAACTGGACCCCGAGCACCCCGCTCCCCGAGGACGAACCCGTCGCCACCGCACCCCGCTGGAACCGTCCGCCGAACAGCGGCTATCCGGCCGACACCGCCGTCAGCCTGTACGCCACCAAGATCCCGCTGGCCGCGGGCAGGACGCTGGCGTACGTCACCCTGCCGACCACGGTCACCGGCGATCAGGCGGGCACCCGGCTGCACGTCTTCGGCATGACCGTCACCTAGGACCGACAGGACCCGCCGGACCATGACCGCCGTTCCCCGTCCACCCCTCCCGGGCGGGGAACGGTACCGCCGAGTGCCGTACACGCCGGGCCGGGCACGACTAAGGTGTGCCCGGCCCGCACCCGCCCGGCGGGCCGGATGTTCCTTGGGGGGACCGTCATGCGTATCTCACTGCGCGCCTCACTGCGCGCCACCTTATTGACCACCGCCGTCGCGCTCGGACTTGTGGCCGGGGGAGTCGCCCCCGCGCAAGCCGCGACCGGCTACGACCGGTGCCCGCAGGGCGCCCTGTGCCTGTTCGACCAGCCCGGCGGCCAGGGGACCATGACGTCCTATACCGCCGCGCAGCCGACCCTCGGCGCGTGGGACGACAAGGCGTCCTCGGTCTACAACCGCACCGGCTACCACGCCCTGTGCATGTACAGCCTGGCCGACTACCAGTACCTCGACGCCGTCCACGACGTCGAGGCCGACACCACCGGCACCGGCGACGACCGCTGGGAGCTGTCGCGGTTCACCAGCCCGGGCGCCACCCTCGACCACAACCTCAGCTCCTTGCGCTGGGCGCACACCCTGCGGGAGTGCCAGGGAGGCCCCGAGTACCTGCCGTGGTTCGCGCCGTACGGAGTCTTCAAACGCCCCGCCCAACCGTTCGGCGATCTCAACGGCGACGGCCGCCAGGACCTGCTGCTGCGGACGTACTCCGGAAAGCTGTGGCGGCTGCCCGGCGACGGCACCGCGGGTCTTGAGGGGTCCGGCTGGAACTCCATGTCGGCGCTGACCCGGCACGGCGACCTCAACGGCGACGGCACGGAGGACCTGCTGGCCCGCGACACCACCGGCCGGCTGTGGATGTACCCGGGCACCGGCCGCGGCACCTTCGGCGCCCGGCTCCTGGTGGGTCCCGGCTGGAACACGATGACCGCCGTCACCGCCGCCGGAGACCTCGACGGCGACGGCAAGGGCGATCTGCTGGCCCGCGACACCACCGGCCAGTTGTGGATGTACCCCGGCCGGGGCGACGGCACCTTCGGCACCCGCCTGCTCGTCGGTCCCGGCTGGAACGTGATGGGCGCCTTCGCCGCCCCCGGCGACCTGACCGGCGACGGCCGCCCCGACCTCGTCGTGACCGAGCTGTCCACGGGCAAGCTGTGGCTCTATCCGGGCGACGGACACGGCCGCCTCGGCGCCCGCGTCCTGGCGGGCACCGGCGGCTGGACGCCCTTCACCACGCTCCTCGGCATCGGCGACCTGACCGGTGACCTGCTGCCCGATCTCGTGGCCGCCACCACCGGGCAGATGCGCGTGTACTCGGCGGGGACGTCGGAGGGCGTCTTCGACACCGGGGCGCGCGTGAGCCTGTCCGAGGGCGACGCGCTGTTCTGATCCCGCCGGGAGTCACCGGACGGGTGCGTCCGGCGGACGGCCCGCCAGGGAGTCGAGGAGGCTGCGCGCGGCGGTCGGTGCGCCGGTCGCCGCGCTGGTCCGGTGACTCCCGGCGCGGACCGCTCAGCCGGAGGCGCGGACCCTGATCAGCGGCGCGTCCCGCGAGAACTCCCGGAATCCGACGCCGTAGTACAGGGCGCGCGCCGCCGGATAGCCCGGCGCGCCCAGGCAGGCGACGGTCGCGTGCGTGGCCCCGGCGGCCCGCGCGCGACGCATGCCGTGCAGGAGCATCGCCCTGGCCAGCCCCAGACGCCGGTAGTCCGGATGGGTGCCGACCGGCTCGAACTCGACGGTCGCGTTCGCCTCGTCGAACCACATGATGGTCGAGGACGCCATCGTCGCGTCCGGCGCCTCCACCAGGAGGTGCAGATCCGCGCGGTAGCCCGTCGCCCGCCGGACACCCTCATAGCTCTCGGCCGTGTACGTCGAGGGCGCCCACGCGTCCACATGGGCCCGGACCGCGGCCTGCGGTCCCGCCTCCTCGGCGGTGCGGAACCGGAATCCGTCCGGCAGCAGCGGCTCCTCGACGTCGGTCAGCTCCCGCTCGTTGAGCTGCGTCCAGGACCCCTTCTCGCCGAGCGAGGCCGGATCGGGCTCGTAGCCGTGCGCCGCCCACCGCGCCAGGCCGAACGTGTCGGCGCCGCTCGGCACTACCGTCCGCTCGACGTCCGGCGTCGTGGCGTGGAACCAGTCGATCACCTCGTCGACCAGTCCCGCGTGGTCGGGGTGGACCTGATACGCCAGATAGGCGCCGGTCGCATCCCGCACAGAACCGTCGCTGCGCCGCAGCCGGTGCGGAAGCTGGGCCCAGCCCCACGCGACCGGCTCCCCGCCGGAGAACCACAGCCGCCGCGGCCAGTTCGCGCCGCCGGCGGCGTGCCCCTTGCCCCAGTTCCACGCCAGCTCGCCGTACGACGCGTCGGTGTTCACCAGGTCAGGGCGCACGGCGGTGACGCGCTGCGCCATGTCCTGCATGAGCTGTACGTCCGCGGCGGTCAGCAGCTCGAAGTCGGTCATGGTCCGCCACAGTGTCAGGACTCGGCGGAGCCGTCGAACGGTTTTCCGGGCCCACCGGTCGCGGCGGCCGAGAACACGGGCGGGCGTGTCGTCACCGAATTCGGGGGCGGCAGAGCCGGATCGGGCTCAGCCCTCACCGGGGCGCGGGGCGTCCGATTCGGCGGGGAAGCAGTCCAGCCGGGCGGCGGCCAGTTCCTGGAGTGTGCCGCCCGCCGTCAGCCAGCCGAGCAGGCACGACGGCAGTAACCACGGCCGCAGCGAGGTCGTCACCGGTACGAAGGTGATCTGCCGGTCCGTGGTGTCGAGCACCGCCCAACCGCCGTCCCTGACCAAGGGAACGGCCGCTATCCGGCAGGTGTCGTGCGCCGCGGTGACGGCCAGCAGCCAGCGGCTCGCGTCGCCTGCCGAGCGCGACCTGCTCCCGTAGAGCACATCGGCGAGCTGCCGCCACTTCGGCGCCTCGTGGGTGTCCGCGTCGACCACGAAGTGCTCGTCCAGGACGCGGTGTTCACCCGGCAGGGCCGCGCCGGGCGCGGCCGACAGGACGGCCTGCCGCCCCGGCGTCCGTACGGCCAGCGAGAGCGCGGGCGCCGGTCGGTCGGCCACCGAGGCCGTGGGCATGTCCCTTTGCGTGACGGCGAGTTCGACGCCGAGGTCCATACCGAGTTCGACACTGACCAGACATCGGCCGCTCGGCGGTTGAGGTCCGTCCGCCCATGCCGCCGACCCGCTGTCCATCGCCATCCGGGCCGTCCTCCCCCCGCTCACCCGCTGGACCCGTCGGAACCGCTGGGTCCGCCGAGCCCCCGAGCCCTGAGCGCCTCCGGTACGGCTCTCACGAAGAGGCCGGGGACCGGGCCGTTCTGTGACTCGACAGGACATCAAACCGGCATTTCGCCCGCGTTACGATCAGCGAACAAGCGATGACGGATTCCCGTACCTGTCTGGCGCGTTGGGGATCGCCGCAGGCGCGCGCTCAGCGCTCCGCGCGGTCGAAGCGGCGGATGAAGCGGCGCTGCCACGGCGTCTCCACGGCGCGGTGGTGATAGTGCCGGCGGATGAAGGCGACGGCCTCTTCCGCTGGGACCCCGTCCAGAACGGCCATGCAGGCGAGGGCCGTTCCGGTCCGCCCGATGCCGCCGCCGCACGCGACCTCCACCCGCTCGTCCGCCGCCCGGGCCAGCGCTTCCTCGAAGGCCGCCCGCGCCTGCCGTCGATCGGCGGGCAGCCGGAAATCCGGCCAGCGCACCCACCGCGCCTCCCACCGCGTCAACGGCGGCTCGCCGCCCAGCAGATAGACGCCGAAGGACGGCGTCGGGCCCGCCGGAAGCGGTCGGCGCAGACCGCGCCCGCGCACCAGCGCACCGGACGGAAACCGTACGATCCCGTCGCCCGACGGGTCCCAGCTCTCGGTCATCCCGGCACCCTACCGAGACCCGCCGGTCGCGACCCGTGCGCGGACCCGCCGTCACACCGGGCGCGGCGAGCGCGCGCGGACAGGCGATCATGGCCGGTCTGTCCGGCCGCTCGGTCGACGCCCTGCTGATAGCGGGCGACCGCGACCTCATCGACCACCTCCCGCTGCTGGTGGACGTGCTTCCCCGTCGTGCTCTGCGCCTGGGAGAACGCGGCCCTGAGCTGTTCCCCGTCGTCACCATCGACTACGAGGGCGCCGGTCACCTCGCGGGACGGCACCCGCGCGGCCTCGGCCACGAGCGGGTCGCCGCCGTCGCCAGCCCCGCGCACACCGTCCGGATCGCGGGCTTCCGCCGCGCCTTCGCCGCCGCCGGCCTCGCCGTACCCGACACCGCCGTCTTCCTCGCCCCGGAACCGACCCCCGAGGGCGGCTTCGCCGCCGCGCCCACGGCTCAGGAGTCGTCGCCGCCCCGGCCCCGGTGCTGACCGCCGTCGTCCGCGCCGTGCCCGCTCCCATGACCGTCGCCCGACCGGTCACCTCTGTGGTCGTCGGCTCCGGGGGAGCGGGTCGGGCTCGGGGTGCCCGCGCCGTGGTCGTCGGCTCCGGGGGAGCGGGTCGGGCTCGGGGTGCCCGCGCCGTGGTCGTCGGCCCCGGGCGAACGCGTCGGGCGGGGAGTCGCCGCGCCCCGGCCGCCGCCACGGTGACCGTCCAGGCTGACGGTGCCGGAGGTCGCGTTCACCCTCAACTCGCGTAGCACGCCGTCCTTTCCAAGCACCCTGACCTCCCAGAAATCCGCGCCGGAACGCTCGACGGAGACGACCGTCCCCGGATACAGCGTGAGCGCGGCGGTCACGGCCTCGGCCGCCGTGAGGCCGGTGCTGCTGGGAGTCGGGGCGCCGGTGCGCGGGACGCCCGTCGGGGCACCCGTCGACGGCGTACGGCGGTCGCCGCCGTGGTCGTCGCCCGCGTCGTGCGGGGACGTGGCGCTCGGGACTGCCGTCGGACGGCCGCCGTGGTCGTCACCCGCGGCGAAGGCGGTGTAGCCGCCACCGGCGAGCAGGGCCGCCGCGGCGACGGCGGCGACGCTGATGTTGCGCTTCATGAGGAGCCTCCCCGGCCGGGCTGTACCCGGCCTGTGTCGTTGCTGTGTCCGTGCCAACACGATGGCCGGAGCAAGCTGAAGGCAGCCTGAAGCGACCTGAAGATCGCTTCAGGTTCGATTTGGGAGGGTGGGCCCATGCGCTTGCTGATCGTGGAGGACGAGAAGAGACTCGCCGTCTCCCTGGCCAAGGGACTGACGGCCGAGGGCTTCGCCGTGGACGTCGTCCACGACGGGCTCTCGGGACTGCACCTGGCCGGAGACCGCGCCTACGACCTCGTCGTCCTCGACATCATGCTGCCCGGCATGAACGGCTACCGCGTGTGCGCCGCGCTGCGCGCCGCGGGCAACGACGTACCGATCCTGATGCTCACGGCCAAGGACGGCGAGTACGACGAGGCCGAGGGCCTGGACACCGGCGCGGACGACTATCTGACCAAGCCGTTCTCCTACGTCGTGCTCGTCGCACGGGTGAAGGCACTGCTGCGCCGCCGGGCCTCTCCCGGTGCCTCGCCGGTCCTGCGGGTCGGCGGCCTCGCCGTCGACACCTCCGCCCGGCGGGTGTTCCGCGGCGAGGACGAAGTGGCGCTCACCGCCAAGGAGTTCGCGGTCCTCGAACAACTCGCCGTCCGGGCGGGCCAGGTGGTCGGCAAGCCGGAGATCCTGGAGCACGTCTGGGACTTCGCCTACGACGGCGACCCCAACATCATCGAGGTCTACATCAGCGCGCTGCGCCGCAAGCTGGGCGCAACCACCATCCAGACGGTACGCGGCGCGGGTTACCGCCTGGTCACGTCATGAGGCGCCGCCCGCTCGGCTCCGTGCAGGCCAAGACGGTGCTGGGCGCGACCGCCGTCGTGACCGTGGCGATGGTGGCCGCCGGGATCGCGGTCCTCCTCTCGCTCGGCGCCAACCTCACCGAGCAGGCCCAGAGCCAGGCCAACGACACCGCACGCCGCGTCGCCGTGACCGTCGCGACCCGCAAGGCGGACGCCGCGCTCTACTCAGGGCTCGCCCTCCCCGACGACGCGCCCGTCCAAGTGACCACCACCGACGGGCGGTTGCTCGCCGCGAGCAGGACCCTGGAGAAGATCAGCGGCACGGGCGTGCCGGACGTCAGGCCGCGTGGGTCTGCGCCCGAGCCGACACCCACCGTCAGTCCGACCTCGGCACCGGCGCCGCCACCGACCGTGTCGCCGAGCGGGACCGCCGACGACCACGGCGGCGCAGGCGGCGGCCGTGGCCGGGGCAAGGGCGGGCGCGACGGCGACGCGCAGGAGACGACCCCCAGCGGCCGGGGGAGCGACGACCACGCCACGCCCACCGGCACCGCCGACCCCGTCGTCGGCGAGATCAGCGGCACCGTCCAAGAGGGCGCGGGACACGCCACGTTGGACGGCCGCGGCGCCGCCTACCGGTTCGCGACGGTCAAGGCCACCGACCTCGCGGGGCAGACGGTCCTGGTCCACGCGGGCGCCTCGCTCGCGGCGCGCGAGAGCGCCGTGCGTACCACCACCGTGGTCATGCTGGCTGGACTGCCCGTCCTGCTGGCGGTCGTCGGCGGCGTGACCTGGCTGGTCACCCGCCGCGCACTGGCCCCGGTCGCGGGCATCCGCCGCGAGATGGCCGCCATCACGGCCTCGGAAGACCTCTCGCGGCGCGTGCCGGAGCCCGCGGCGCACGACGAGGTGGCCCGGCTGGCCCGTACCACCAACGAAACGCTCACCGCCCTCGAAGCGTCCGTCGAACGGCAGCGCCGCTTCGTCGCCGACGCCTCGCACGAACTGCGCAGCCCGATTGCCTCCCTGCGCACGCAGCTCGAAGTGGGCTCCGCGCACCCGCAGTTGCTCGACGTCCCCGGCGCCGTCAAGGACACCGTGCGACTCCAGCAACTCGCGGCCGACCTGCTGCTGCTCGCCCGCCTCGACGCGGGGGAGACGCCGACGCAACGGCCGGTCGATCTGGCCGCGTTGGTGCGCGAGGAGGCCGAGGGGCGGGCCGCCGACCGTACGCCGGTCGCCGTCGACATCGGTCAGGACGCCGCCTTGAGAGCGGAAGTCAACGGGTCACGGGGCCAGTTGGCCCGGCTCGTGCGCAATCTGCTCGACAACGCCCAACGGCACGCCCGCACCGAGGTCACCGTGTCCGTACGCCGCGGGGACGGCCGGATCGTGCTCGCGGTCGCCGACGACGGCGCGGGCGTACCGGAGGCCGAGCGCGAGCGGATATTCGAGCGGTTCGTACGGCTCGACGAGGCCCGCAGCCGGGACGACGGCGGGGCCGGACTCGGCCTGGCCATCGCGCGCGACGTGGCGCACCGGCACGGCGGCACGCTCACCGGCGGCGCAGCGCCGAGCGGCGGCGCCCGCTTCGAACTCCGGCTGCCGGACGCCGATGTGTGACCCCGTCAGTTCCGGGTCAGTTCCACGGCATGCGCGAGCGGTGATCCCAGTACGCGGCCGGTGTCTGCGCCAACTCGGTGACGAGACGGCCGAGTTGCGCGTCGTCGAGACGGACGTCGGTCGCGCGCAGATTCGAGGCCAGTTGGTCCTCGGTCGCCGCTCCCGACAGCACCACGTCGACCCACGGCTGACGCAGCGCGGCGGCCAGCGCCAGAGCGTCGTAGGAGGCTCCCGTCGCCTCGGCGACCGGAGCCAGCACCGCGTCCAGTCGCGGGTCGCGTTCTGCGAGACGCCCGTTGGCGAGACCTTCCTTGATGATGACGGTACGACCCGCCTCGTGCGCCTCCGCCAAGGCGGGGCCCGCCGACGGCTCCAGGACATTCCAGGTGGACTGGACGCTGCCGAACACCGGACGCCCGTCGACGCCGACATCGAGGGCGGCGCGGATCGCGTCACCCTGCCGGGGCCCGCTGGTCGAGATGCCCACGGCCACCCCCTGATCGGCGAGCGCGACCAGCCGCCGGTGCAGGACGGGATCGGTGAGAGCCGGGCTGTCCGGTGTCACCGAATGCACCTGGTAGAGGTCGAGCCGGTCGCCGAACAGCCCGCGCGTCTCGGCGAGTTGACGGTCGTAGACCCCGACGCTGTGGTCCTTGACCTCATGGGTCTCCGCGTCGACCCGCCAGTCCGCCGTATAGGTGTAACCCCACTTGCTGCCGACCATGACCCCAGGCCGGTCACCGCCCGCCTCCAGCCACTCGGCCAGGAACTCCTCGGCCCGGCCGTACGAGCGCGCCGCGTCGAAGTAGCGCACGCCGCGCGCGTACGCGAAGTCCAGCACCTCGTGCGTCCGCCGTCGCATCGCCGCCACGTCCCGGCCCGGCGGCAGATCCCGCTCCCGGCCGAGATTGATGTATCCGGGCCGCCCGAGAGCGGCCAGGCCGAGGCCGATCCGGTGGGGTACGTCGGCGAGCGACGGCGGCGGCTGCGTGACCATGCGACGGCTCCTGACCGTGGGGCGACTGCGACTGCGACTGCGAGTGCGACTTTGACGACGAGGACGGCTGCGGCCGTGCGGCGCGGGCGTACACCCGCGATGTCCCGCCCACCCGCATGATCACCGTACGTCGCCCGCCGCCGCGCCCGTCACCCGCCGCACCGGCCGGGCCCGCACCGGCCGGGCCCGCACCGGCCGGGCCCGCACCGGCCCGCACCGTCCTTGACCGGCCCGGAGCGTACCGCCCCGGCGTACCGCCCTACGGCTTCGCCCCGTCCGACCAGCGGTAACACAGCTCCGGGCGGCCGACCTGCCCGTACTGCGGGCTGCGGACCGCGAGCCCGGTGTCGACCAGGTGCTCCAGATAGCGGCGGGCCGTGATGCGCGAGACCCCCGCCGCCTGCGCCGCCGAAGCCGCCGACAAACCGCCGTCCGCCGCCGCCCGCAAGGCCGAGGTCACCGCTTCGAGGGTCGCACCGCTCAGCCCCTTCGGCAGCACGGTGGCCTGCGGACTGCGCAGCGCCCCCACCACCCGGTCCACCTCGTCCTGCCCGGACGCCTCACCGCCCGCCGCGTCACTGCGGTAGCGCGCCCAGCGCTCCAGCCGGTCCCGCAGCGAGGGGAAGGTGAACGGCTTGAGCAGGTACTGCACGACCCCGAGCGAGACGGCCTGCCGTACGACCGCGAGATCCCGCGCCGAGGTCACCGCCACCACATCGGCGCTCTGCCCCGCGCTGCGCATCCGTCGTACCAGGTCGAGACCGTGGCCGTCGGGCAGATGGAGGTCGAGCAGCACCAGGTCCACCGGCTGCCGGTCCAGCAGGCGCAGCGCGGCGCCGCCGGTGTGGACGACGGCCGCCACCGCGAAGCCGGGCAGCCGCTCGACGTACATCCGGTGCGCGTCGGCCGCCACGGGATCGTCCTCGACGACCAGGACCCTGATCACGCGCGTGCCTCCTGCCCCAGCGGCAGCCGTACGGTGAACTCCGCGCCGCCGCCCTCGGCGCGGTCGAGGCCGACCGTGCCGCCCGCGCGGCGCGCGGCCTGCTCGACCAGGGCGAGGCCGAGACCGTGGCCCTCGCTCTTGGTGGTCCAGCCGCGCCGGAACACCTCGCGGATGGTGGCGGGGTCGACGCCGCGCCCGGAGTCGGTGACCTTCAGCAGCAGCTCGTCCTCCTCGACCTTGGCCCGTACGGTGACCGACGGCCGGCCGCCGCCGCGCGCGGCGCCCTCGATGGCCGCGTCGATCGCGTTGTCTATCAGGTTTCCCAGCACGGTGACCAGGTCGCGGGCGGTGAGCGCGGGCGGCAGGACCCCGTCGTCGATCCGGCTGTCCTCGGTGACGGTCAACTCAACCCCGCGCTCGTGGCTCTCGGCGGCCTTGCCGAGCAGCAGCGCCGCGAGCACCGGTTCGCCGACCGCCGCCACCACCCGGTCGGTGAGCGCCTGGGCGAGTTCCAGCTCGGAGGTGGCGAAGTCCACCGCCTCCTGCGCGCGGCCCAGTTCGATCAGCGACACGACGGTGTGCAGCCGGTTGGACGACTCGTGGGCCTGGGAGCGCAGCGCCTCGGCGAAGCCGCGCACCGAGTCCAACTCCCCGGTCAGCGCCTGGAGATCGGTGTGGTCGCGCAGGGTGACCACGGTGCCGCGGCGCTCGCCGCCGCGTACCGGCGAGGTGTTCACGACCAGGACCTGCTCGGACGTCAGGTGCACCTCGTCGACCCGCGGCTCGGCGGCCAGCAACGCGCCGGTCAGCGACACCGGCAGGCCGAGCGTGTCCACGTACCGGCCGACGACCTCCTGCTCGCCGAGGCTCAGCAGCTCGCGCGCCGCGTCGTTGCACAGCGCGACCCTGCGGTCGGCGTCGAGCAGGATCAGGCCCTCGCGCAGCGCGTGCAGCGTCGCCTGGTGATAGTCGTACATCCGGCTCAGCTCCGTCGCGGCCATCCCGTGGGTGTGCGTGCGCAGCCGTCGGTTGGCCGCATACGTGCCGAGGCCGCCGACGACGAGCGCGGCCAGCGCCACCGCGACCAGGGCGGTGAGCTGCTTGCGGACCTGCTGGCTGATGGTGTCGACCTTGATGCCGACGCTCACCAGCGCGACGATCCGGTCGCCGGAGCGGACCGGCGTCACGACGCGTACCGAGGCGCCGAGCGAACCTGTGTACGTCTCGGTGAACGTCTGCCCGCGCAGGGCGGGGCCGATGTGGCCGAGGAAGTGCTTTCCGATCAGCGACCTGTCGGGATGGGTCCAGCGGATGCCGTGGGTGTCCATGATGGTCACGAAGTCCACGCCCGCGTCCGCGGTGACGCGGTCGGCGTACGGCTGGAGGGCCGCGGTGGGATCGGCGGAGCGCGCCGCCCGCACCACGGTGTCGGAGTCCGCGACGGCGGTGGCCGCGGCGGAGACCCGGTCACGGGCCGCGTCCTCGGCCCGGCTGCCCGCGTTGACGTACGCCAGCACGGCGCAGCCGCCGACCACCAGGGCCACGATCACCACCTGCACGGCGAAGAGCTGACCGGCCAGGCTGCGCGGCCGGGTCCGAGTGCGGCGGAAGCGGCTCAGTCCGGGCACGGTGAACCGGGCGGCCGGGCTCGCCGCGCCGGCCTGGTGCGTCGGTCCGGCCGCCGTGCTCGACGTGGGGGGTATGGCGGGCATGCACAACAGTGTGCACGCCAACCCGCGAACTCAATGAACGCAAACGTGACCTGGCTCACGCCCCGAGCGCATAGTCACCGGGACCTGTCCGATCGCGGGCGCTCGGGACGGCGCCCGCGGACCGAGGGAGACGAAGGTGTCAGCCCAGGCCCCCAGCGACGTCACGAGCCGTCGAGACCATACCCACTACCTCTACACCGCCGTCATCCTGGCGACGATCGCGGGCGCCGTGCTGGGCCTCCTCGCGCCCGGTGTGGCCGTCGAGCTGAAGCCGATCGGCACCGGCTTCGTCAATCTCATCAAGATGATGATCTCGCCCATCATCTTCTGCACACTCGTGCTCGGCATCGGATCCGTCCGCAACGCCGCCAAGGTCGGCAAGGTCGGGGGCCTCGCGCTCGGCTACTTCGTCACCATGTCGTTCGCCGCGCTCGCCGTCGGCCTGCTGGTCGGCAACATCCTGCACCCCGGCAGCGGGCTGCACCTGACCGAGGCGCTGAAGAACGCGGGCCAGGCCCAGGCCACCGACGCCCCCACCGAAGGCGTGGACTTCGTCCTCGGCATCGTCCCGACCACCCTGGTCTCCGCCTTCACGCAAGGCCAGGTGCTGCAAACGCTGCTGGTGGCGCTGCTCGTCGGCTTCGCCCTCCAGGCCATGGGGCCGGTCGGGGCGCCCGTGCTGCGCGGCGTCGGGCACATCCAGAAACTGGTCTTCCGCGTCCTGTCGATGATCATGTGGGCGGCCCCCGTCGGCGCGTTCGGCGCGATCGCCGCCGTCGTCGGCTCCGCGGGTGTGGACGCGCTCAAGGCGCTGGCCACGATCATGATCGGCTTCTACGTGACCTGCCTGATCTTCGTCGTGGCCGTCCTCGGCGCGGTGCTGTGGCTGTTCGCCAAGGTCAACCTCTTCCACCTGCTGCGCTACCTCGCCAGGGAATTCCTGCTGATCGTCTCCACGTCGTCGTCGGAGTCGGCGCTGCCGCGGCTGATCGCCAAGATGGAACACCTCGGGGTGAGCCGGCCCGTCGTCGGCATCACGGTCCCGACCGGCTACTCCTTCAACCTCGACGGCACGATGATCTATCTGACGATGGCGTCGCTGTTCATCGCCGACGCGATGGACCAGCCGCTCTCCCTCGGCCAGCAGATCTCGCTGCTGCTGTTCATGATGATCGCCTCCAAGGGCGCCGCCGGGGTCTCGGGCTCCGGCATGGCCGTGCTCGCCAGCGGACTCCAGTCACACCGTCCCGCGCTGGTCGACGGCATCGGTCTGATCGTCGGCATCGACCGCTTCATGAGCGAGGCCCGCGCCGTGACCAACTTCGCGGGCAACGCCGTCGCCACCGTCCTGATCGGCACCTGGACGAAGGAGTTCGACCGCGACCGCGCGCGGCGGGTCTTCGCGGGAGAGCTGCCCTTCGACGAGTCGACCCTGTCCGACGAGGACGACGCCTCCGCGCCGTCGGCCACGCCCGGCCAGCCCGTTCCCGGCCGGCCCGCGCCTGATCAGTCCGCGCCCGATCGGTCCGCGCCCGAGGGAGCCCTGGTCAAGAAGGAGACCGCCGCCCTCTGACCTCCCGCGCCCTCCCGAACGGCCCCGTCGGAACTCCCCCTTCCGGCGGGGCCCGCGTGTGTGCCCGGCACCCCGGAACGCCCGCCACCGGATCAACTGCTCGACGAGTGGCCGGAAGTGATCCACCTTCAGTTCGGACCGTCCACTCTTTTTGTCATCTCTATAATAACTTTTAGCAATCTCTGTGAAAGCTCTAGACCGACCCTTGGTGCGGTCCTAACGTTCCGTCACAACTTCTGATGCCGTCAGAGGAAGTGTGGGCCTGTGAGCATCCAGTACCGCGTACTGAGCCGACTGCGTGACCTCGGGCCGCTGTCCCGGGCGCAGCTCTCCGACGAGCTCGAGATGCCGCGCCCACGGCTGGTGGCCGAACTCGACCGGATGATCGCGAGCGGCACGATCCTGGAGGCGGGACCCGCGGCCTCGCGCGGCGGTCGTCGCTCCACCCTCGTTCAACTCGACCCGGAACTGCGCTTCGCCGCGGTCGACCTGGGCGCGAGCTCCATCGACATCGAGATCACCGATGGGCGCCTGGCGGCGGTCGCCTCGTACTCCGAGAGCGCCGACATCCGCCAGGGACCCGGACCCGTGCTCGACCGGGTCAGCGAACTCCTGCGCAAACTGGGCGCGCAGAGCCGCAGCGCCCGGCTCGACACCATCGGCATCGGCCTGCCGGGACCGGTCAGTTTCCGGGACGGCGTCTCCGTCTCCCCGCCGATCATGCCCGGCTGGGACCGCTTCCCGGTGCGTTCCACTCTGACCAGCGAGCACGGCTGCCCGGTCGTCGTCGACAACGACGTGAATCTGATGGCGCTCGGCGAACACCACAGCGGCGTCGCCCGCTCCGTCGACAACCTTCTGTTCGTGAAGATCGGCAGCGGCATCGGCTGCGGTGTCCAGGTGCACGGCCAGATCTACCGGGGCTCGGAAGGCTCGGCGGGCGACATCGGACACATCCAGGTCGAGGCGGCGGGCCTGCCCTGCTCCTGCGGCAACACCGGCTGTCTCGAGGCGCACTTCGGCGGTGTCGCCCTCGCCAGGGACGCCACCGCCGCCGCCCGCGCCGGACGCTCCGAGGCGCTGGCCGAACGGCTCGCCGCCCACGGCGCGGTGACCGCCGCGGACGTCGCCCAGTGCGCGGCGGGCGGCGACCTCGTCTGCCTCAACCTCGTCCGGGACGGCGGCCACCGCGTCGGACAGGTCCTCACCCACCTCGTCAGCCTCATGAACCCGTCGATGATCGTCATCGGCGGCGGCCTGGCCGGACTCGGCCACCTCCTGCTCGCCGAGATCCGCAGCGTGGTCTACAAACGTTCGCCGCCGCTGGCCACCGGCAATCTGGCGATCGTCCTGTCGGAACTCGGCCCGCGGGCCGGGGTCGTCGGCGCCGCGCTGCTGGCCAGCGAACTCCACTACGGGAGACAGCTATGACCGCCAACCCTCCCAGCCCACCCGCCCGTTCCCCCGCGTCCACGGGCCGCCACCTCGTCCGGGAGCCGATCCTCCGCCTGGACCGGGTCGTCAAGACCTTCCCCGGCGTCCGGGCCCTGGACGGCGTCGAGTTGGCGGTCCGGCCGGGGGAGGTGCACTGCCTGCTGGGCCAGAACGGCGCGGGCAAGTCCACCTTGATCAAAGTGCTCTCCGGAGTGCACCGGCCCGACTCCGGCCGTATCGAGTGGCGGGGCAGACCGGTCACCTTCGCCGACCCCCAGGCGGCCATGCGCGCCGGGATCGCCACCATCTACCAGGAACTCGACCTCGTCCCGCACATGACCGTCGCGGAGAACGTGCTGCTCGGCCACGAACCGCGCACCGCGGGGTTCGTCCGCAGGCCCGGCATGCGCGAGCAGGCCCGCGCTGTGCTCGGCCGCCTCGGCCACGCCGAGATCCCCGTCAACCGCACGATCGACAAACTGCCCGCCGCCGCACGGCAGATCGTCAGCATGGGCCGCGCCCTGTCCCGCGAGGCCAGGCTGCTGGTCATGGACGAACCGAGCGCGGTCCTCGCCCACGACGAGGTCGCCAACCTCTTCCGGATCATCCGCGAACTGCGCGGCCAGGGCATCGCCGTCATCTACATCTCGCACCGGCTCGACGAGATCCGCGAGATCTGCGACCGCGTCACCGTGCTCAAGGACGGCCGCACCACGGCCGCCGACCTGCCCGCCTCGACCCCCACCAAGGAACTCGTCGGCCTGATGACCGGCCGCTCCCTGGAGTACGTCTTCCCGCGCCGCCCCACCTTCTCCAAGCGGGCGGCCGCCGAGCGCGCCGACCGCCAGGAGCCGGAGACCGAACTGCTGCGGGTGGAACACCTCAGTCGCCAGGGCGAGTTCAGCGACGTCTCGCTCACCGTCGCGCCCGGCGAGATCGTCGGCATCGCGGGACTCGTCGGCTCCGGCCGCTCGGAACTGCTGGAGACGGTCTTCGGCGCGCGCCGCCCGGACCACGGCCATGTCCTCGTACGGGGGCGGCGGTTGCGGCCCGGCAGCGTCCCCGCCGCCGTGCGCGCAGGGCTCGGCCTGGCGCCGGAGGAGCGCAAGAGCCAGGCGCTGCTGCTGGACGAGGCCGTCCAACGCAACATCGGCCTGGCCTCGTTGACCCGGCACACCACCGCGGGGTTCGTACGCGGCGGCGCCGAACGCACCGCCGCGCGCGGCATCGCCGACCGGCTCGACCTGCGCCCGCGCGATGTCGGACGCAAGGCCGGCACCCTGTCCGGCGGCAATCAGCAGAAGGTCGTCGTCGGCCGCTGGCTGCTCGGCGGCACCAGCCTGCTGCTGCTCGACGAACCCACCCGAGGCGTCGACGTCGGAGCCCGCGCCGAGCTGTACCGGGTGATCAGGGACCTGGCCGACGAAGGCGTGGGGGTGCTGCTGGTCTCCAGCGAGGTCCCCGAGGTGCTGGGCCTGGCCGACCGGGTCCTGGTGATGCGCGAGGGCCGGATCGTACGGGAGGCCCCGGCGCGCGAGCTGGACGAACACCTGGTCCTCGACCTGGTCATGGCGGGGGCACTGCTGGAAGGGACGGACCAGTGACGACCGACCTCACCTCGCCGCCGCCGGCGGCGAAGACCGAACCGACGAGTTGGTGGAGACGGGACGCGGCCGAGCCCGTACGGCGCAATCTCGGACTCACCGCGGTCCTGGCCGCGCTCGTGGTGATCGGCCTGATCAGCGCCAACGACCGCTTCCTGACCAGCGGCAACATCCTCAATGTGCTCACCCAGGCGTCGGCGATCGGCGTGATCGCCATCGGGATGACCTTCGTCATCATCGGCGGCGGCATCGACCTGTCCGTCGGGGCGCTCACCGCGCTGGCCGCCGTGTGGTGCACGACGGTCGCCACCCAGGACTTCGGCGTGCCCGGCATGGTCTTCACCGCCGTGATCGTCGGCGCCGTCGCCGGTACGGTCAACGGCCTGCTGATCGCGTACGGCCGCCTCGTCCCCTTCATCGCCACCCTCGCCATGATGGTCAGCGCCCGCGGTCTGGCCGCCAAGATCTCCGACAAGAAGACCCAGGAGGTCGACGTCGGGGCCGTCAACCGCTTCGCGGAGAACAAGTTTCTCGGCATTCCGCTGCTGGTCTGGCTGTTCGCGGCCGTCGCCGCCGTCGGCTGGGTGCTGCTCAACCGCACCGCCTTCGGCCGCCGCACCGTCGCCGTCGGCGGCAACGCGGAGGCGGCCCGCCTGGCGGGCATCAACGTCCGCCGCCAGACGGTCTATCTGTACGCGCTGTCCGGCGTGTGCTGCGGCATCGCCGCGATCATGGTCGTCGCCCAGGCCAACGCGGGCTCCTCGGGCCAGGGCGACCTGTACGAACTCGACGCCATCGCCGCCGTCATCATCGGCGGGACCGTACTGACCGGCGGCCGGGGCACCGTCGTCGGCTCGCTGCTCGGCGTGGTGGTCTTCACCACCATCACCAATCTGTTCATCCTCAACAATCTGCCGGCCGAAGTGCAGAACATCGTCAAGGGCGCCATCATCGCGGGCGCCGTCCTGGTCCAGCAGTTCCAGCCGAGCAAGCTGCTGCTGCGCCGCCGTCTCTGACCGCCACCGGCGCTCTCCTCCTTCCGGTCTCTCCCAGCCGCTCGCCGTATGCCACGGGCACGGCACCACCCACCCTCGCGGAGGACGAAATGTCTGAAAAGTCAAGAAGCTCCCGTGTCTCCCGCAGAAACATCCTCTTCAGCGGCGCGGCCGTCGGTGCCACCGCCCTGGTCGCCTCCTGCACCTCCAACAGCGAGGACAAGCCGTCCGCGCAGACCTCCGCCCCGGCCGCGCCCGTGGACAGCGGCGCACCCGGCAAGGCCATCACCATCGGCTTCTCCGCCCCCGCCGCCGACCACGGCTGGCTCGCGGCCATCACCACCAACGCGCAGCGCCGCGCCAAGCAGTTCTCCGAGGTCACCTTCAAGGCCGTGGAGGCGGGCGAGGACGCCACCGCCCAGCGCGCCGCGATGGAGACGCTGATCCAGTCCAAGCCCGACGTCATCGTGGTGCTGCCCTTCGACGGCGCCCAGCTCACGGCCACCGGACGCAAGGCCATGCAGGCCGGTATCCCGGTGGTCAACCTCGACCGGCAGTTCTCCGACGAACAGGCGTTCCGGGTCCTGATCAAAGGCGACAACTACGGCATGGGCGTGGCCGCGGGTCACTTCATCGGCAGCCGCCTCAAGGCGGACGGGAAGACCAACGCGACGATCGCCGAGATCGCCGGGATCGACAATCTGCCGCTGACCCAGGACCGCAGCCGCGGCTTCAAGGAGGCCCTGGCCACGTACGGCATGAGCGTCAAGCACCGCGTCTCGGCGCAGTTCACCATCGATTCGGGCCACCAGGTCACCTCCGACCTGCTCCAGGCGGCGCCGAAGCTGGACGCGGTGTGGAACCACGACGACGACCAGGGCGTCGGCGTGCTCGCCGCGGTCAAGCAGGCCGGGCGGGACGAGTTCTTCATGGTCGGCGGGGCGGGCTCGCGCAAGGTCATGGAGCAGATCCGCGACGACAACACGGTGCTCAAGGCCACCGTCACCTACAGCCCGACGATGGCGGGCTCGGCCGTCTCGCTCGCCCGGCTGCTGGCCAACAACCGCGGCATGGCCGACCTGACGGAGCTGGGCGTGCCCAAGGAACTGCGGCTCGCCTCGGAGACCGTCACCCAGTCCAACGTGGCGGACTACCTGCCGCTGGGCTTCTGACCCCGGCGGCTCCCCTTCCTTTCACCGCGCGCCTGCGCGCACCGAACCCCGATGAGCAGGGAGACCACATGACCACTCAGCGGCTACGCGTCGGCATGGTCGGGCACGCCTTCATGGGCGCCGCGCACTCACAGGCCTGGCGTACCGTCGACCATGTCTTCGACCTGGCCGCCCGTGTCCATATGGCGGCGCTGTGCGGTCGCGACCCCAAGCGGGCCGCGACCGCCGCCGAGCGGCTCGGCTGGGCCGAAAGCACCGCCGACTGGCGGGAGTTGATCGCCCGCGACGACATCGACCTGATCGACATCTGCACACCGGGCGACAGCCACGCCGAGATCGCCGTCGCCGCGCTCGCGGCGGGCAAGCACGTCCTGTGCGAGAAGCCGCTCGCCAACTCGGTGGCCGAGGCCCGCGCGATGTGCCGGGCCGCCGACCGGGCGCGGGAGTCGGGCGTCCGCGCCATGTGCGGCTTCACCTACCGGCGGGTCCCGGCACTCGCGCTGCTGCGCCGCCTCGTCGCCGACGGACGGCTCGGCCGGATCCGGCACGTACGCGCCGCGTATCTCCAGGACTGGATCGTGGACCCGCGGTTCCCGCTGGTGTGGCGGCTGCGGCGCGAGCACGCCGGATCGGGCGCGCTGGGCGACATCGGCTCGCACATCGTCGACCTCGCCCAGCACCTGACGGGCGACCGGCTGTCGGGCGTCGCCGCGCTCAGCGAGACCTTCGTGCCGACACGACCGCTGCCCGGCGCCGTGCCCGCCGCGCGGGGCGAGGTGACCGTGGACGACGCGACGGTGTTCCTCGGCCGTTTCCACGGCGGCGCGCTGGCCACCTTCGAGGCGACCCGTTTCGCCACCGGCCGCAAGAACGCCCTGCGGATCGAGATCAACGGCTCCCTCGGCTCCGCCGCCTTCGACCTGGAACGCCTCAACGAACTGGAGTTCCTCGACGCCGCCCAGCCACCGGCGGAACAGGGCTTCCGCCGCATCCTGGTCACCGAACCCGACCACCCCTACCTGTCGGCCTGGTGGCCGCCGGGCCACGGACTCGGCTACGAGCACGCCTTCACCCACCAGGCCCGCGACCTGGTCACCGCCATCGCGGAGGGGCGCGACCCCGAGCCGTCCTTCGCGGACGCCCTGGAGGTCCAGCTCGTCCTGGACGCGGTCCAGCGCAGCGCCGAGCACGACGCCGCCTGGACCCCGCTCCCTGCCCGTACCGCCGAGAACACCGACCCCGGACCGGGACCGAAGCCCACCGGTCGGGGGCAGTGACCGAAGGAACACCCCCTCACGGCTACGCGGGCGCGGCGGCGCTCAGCCCGCCGCGCCGAAGCGGTCCGCGCCCTCCACCGTCAGGCTGTCGGGAGCATCGGCCCCCGCCCGGCCGTCCGCGTCGAGCCGTACGGCCAGCGGCTGTTCGCCGACCCGCAGACCGCTCATGGTCAGCGGGCCGAGACGGCCCGCCGCCAGCGGGGACATCCGCAGCGACCCGCCGGGCACATCGGCCTCCAGCCCGAGCGCGGCCTGGACCAGCAGGACGGCGGAGGCCGCCGACCACGCCTGCGGACGGCAGGCCGCCGGATACGGGGCGGGCGCGCTGTCCAGCTCGGAGCCGTGTCCGGCGAAGAGCTCCGGCAGCCGTCCGTCGAAACCGGCGGACGCGGCGATCAGGCCCTCGGCCAGCTTGGCGGCCTCGCGGGGGAATCCGGCGCGGACCAGGCCGTGCACCGCGATGGCGGTGTCGTGCGGCCAGACCGAGCCGATGTGGTAGCCGAACGGGTTGAAACCGGTGGAATCCGTGCTCAGCGTGCGCAGCCCGAAACCGCAGTCCAGTTCGGGTCCCGCGATCCGGGCGGCCAGCAGGGCGCTCTCCCGCGGGTCCAGCAGCCCGGTGCCCAGCAGGTGGCCGAAGCCGGAGGTCACGGCGTCCACCGGACGCTTGTCGGCGTCGAGGGCGACGGCCGGGTAGCGGCCCTGCTCGTCCTCGACCCAGAAGCTCTCCCGGAAGCGGCTGCGCAGCCGGTCCGCCCACTGCTCCCAGCGCTCGGCGCCCGGCCGGTCGAAGGCCCGCAGCAGCGCCGCGCCCGCCATCGCTGCCTCGTAGCCGTACGCCTGGACCTCGCACAGCGCGATCGGCGCCTTGGCGAGACGGCCGTCGCGCCAGCGGATCGAGTCGCCGGAGTCCTTCCAGCCCTGGTTGGCGAGCCCGTGGCCGGTGGTGTCGATGTACTCCAGCAGCCCGTCGCCGTCCGCGTCGCCATACGTGGCCAGCCACTCCAGGGCGGCCTCGGCGTGCGGCAGCAGCTCGCGCACCTGCTGCGGGTCGAGACCCCAGCGCCACGCGTCGTGCAGCAGGATCACCCACAGCGGGGTGGCGTCCACGGTGCCGAAGTACACCGGCGGGAGCTTCGCGCCCTCGGCCAGGTGCAGGGTCTCGCGGCGCACCTCGTGCAGGATCTTGCCGGGCTGCTCCTCGGTACGGGGATCGGTGACGGTGCCCTGGCGGCGGGCCAGCGTGCGCAGCGTCCCCGCGGCCAGGTCCGTGCCCAGCGGCAGCAGCATCCGCGCCGCCCACAGCGAGTCCCGGCCGAACAGCGTCAGGAACCACGGCGACCCGGCGGCCAGGAAACGGTCCTCGGGGTGCAGCGGGTCCGACAGGAGCAGCCGCTCCAGGTCGCCCACCGACCGGGCCAGCAGCCGGTCCAGACGGCCGTCGGCGCTGCGCAGCTCGGTGGGCGACCACGGTACGGCGTCCCGCGCGACGGCCGGGAACTGGTCCGGCTCCGCGTCGCTGACACCGCACTCGACCGTCGCCCGCCAGGTGCCGCCCGACGGCAGCTCCACGGTGTAACGCAGCTCACCGCTGTCGGCGTCGACCAGCGGCTCGCGCGGTCCTGAACCGTTGCCGGAGTCCTGTTCCGGCATCGGCGCGCGGCCGGACGCCGGACCCGACACCGTACCGGCACCGGCACCGGGAGCGGTCACGGCCACCGACACCGGCCGCAGCCGTACGGTCAGCTCGTCGTCGCCCCAGGTCAGCCCGGTGTCCTCGGCCCTCGCGGGGAGCGCGGCGACCGTGCGCCCGGACTTGACGTCGGTCATCCGCGCCAGGTCCGTGGCCGCGGCGACCACCACGTCGAGACGGATCCGCCGCAGCCCCGCGTTGACGATCTCCAGCTCCTCGCGGAGCGTGCCCGGCGCCACCGAGCGGACCCGGCGCAGCGTGACCGCGGGGTCGGCGGTGTGTTCCCCGACACCGCGCAGGATCGCGCGGAAGGCGGTCCTGTCGGCGGGGCCGAGGGTGTGGCCGACCGGGATCAGGGGGACGCCCTCGACCCGGACCGCCAGGCTCGACAGCACCCGGCGGTCGCCGTGGAAGAAGCCGTCCGCACCGGCGGAGATGTCCCCGCCTGGTCGGGACAGCACCAGGCTGGGCGCGTAGAGCGTGGTGCAGGCGTCGTGCAGGAAGGGCTGCAAGCCCTCGGTGACGACGTCCGTGGGAGACGGGTTCGCGGTGCTGTGCCCTTGGACGGCCGTGTTCACAGGGTGGTGCCTCTCGTCGGTGGACCGAGATGGTGCCTCAGAATTTGGATCGATCAAAATTCACTCTAACCCTTGCCAACCAGCAGTGAAAGGGAGTTTTATCGATCCATCGAAGATGCAGCGCCGCATTTCGAGTGGTGCGGCGCATGGACAACGGAGGCCGTGGTGCCGCGTACGACCAGCTCAGGCGGGCGCAACAACAAGCCGGTGACACTGGCTCTGGTCGCCCAGCGCGCCGGCGTGTCCGTACAGACGGTGTCCAACGCGCTGAACTCGCCCGACCTGCTGGCGCCCCGCACGCTGGAGCGGGTCCGTGAGGCGATCAGCGAGCTGGACTACCGGCCGCATCAGGCCGCCCGCTCGCTGCGCACCCGGTCCAGTCGGCTGATCGGCTATGCCATCCAGCCGACGTTCGCGGGGGAGTCCACCCCCGTGCTCGACGACTTCCTGCACGCGCTGTCGGACTCCGCGGACAAGGCGGGGTACCGTGTGCTGCTGTTCGCGGCGCGGTCCGGCGCGGACGACGAGGTCGACCGCTACGACGCGCTGCTGCGCGACCACTCGGTCGACGCGTTCGTGCTGAGCAACACCCACCGCGGCGACCGGCGCCCGGCCTGGCTGCACAAACGTGGCGTACCCTTCGTGGCGTTCGGCCGGTCCTGGTCGGCCCGCGACACCGGCGACTGGGTCGACGTGGACGGCGCGTACGGTACGTCGGCGGCCGTCGACCAGCTCGTGGCCGCCGGACACACCCGGATCGCCTTCCTCGGCTGGCCGCGTGGCTCGGGCGTCGGCGACGACCGGGCCGCGGGCTGGCGAGAGGCGATGCGGCGCCACGACCTGCCGGTGCGTGACCTGCGGGTCTCCTCGGTGGGTGACGTGAACGCGGCGCGGGACGCGGTGGCGCGGGTCCTGCCCCGCGTGACCGCGGTCGTCACGGCCAGCGACACCCTGGCACTGGGCTGCTACCGGGCGCTGCGGGACAGCGGCCGGACCCCCGGCCGGGACGTGGCGGTGGTCGGCTTCGACGACTCCCCGGCGGCCGGTCTGCTCAGTCCTGGCCTCAGCAGCGTCCGTCAGCCGCTGGAGGAGGTCGGCCGGGTCTGCACCCGGCTGCTCATGGCGCGCATCGGCGACCCGGAGGCCGATCCCGAGCATGTGCTGCTGACGCCGGAGCTGATCGTCCGGGAGAGCTCCGCGGCGGGACCGTCCGCCGCGACGTCGCCCGACGACCGGCCGTCGGCCCCCTAGTTCCCGACGGACCGCCTGGTCCGAAGGGTTGAAGGACCGTGGGGTGACATGGACCGCGCCCCACGGTCCTGACCTGGCAGACCGGACACGTCTGTCACGCCATAAAGCTACAAAGCGATAAAGCGGCACGGCCACGCTGGCCCACCGCATCGGGCGCCCTCATCGCCCGGCTCGCGGAGTTCCGTAGGTTCCGGATGATCCGGACAGTCCTGGAGAGAAACGATGACAGTACGCAGAGCCGCGACCGCCACCGCCGTGTGCGGGGTGTTCTTGGTCGCCGGGTGTTCGTCCAACTTCGGCAGCGACAGCAGCGGCAAGCAGGACTCGGGCGGCAAGCAGAGCCTCACGGTGATGATCGGCTCCTCGGGCGACAACGAGACCAACGCCGTGAAGCAGGCCGCGACCGCGTGGGCGAAGAAGACCGGCAACACCGTCTCGGTGATCGCCGCCCAGAACCTCGACCAGCAGCTCGGCCAGGCCCTCGCGGGCGGCAAGCCGCCGGACGTCTTCTACGTCGGCTCCAGCGTCTTCGCCAACTACGCCAAGGGCAACTCGCTGTACGCCTACGGTGACCAGCTCTCCGACAAGGACGACTTCAACAGCGCGCTACGCGCGTCCTTCACCTACGACAACAAGTTCGTCTGCGCGCCCAAGGACAGCTCCACGCTGGCGCTCGCGGTCAACACGGCCATGTGGAAGGACGCCGGGCTCACCGACGCGGACTACCCCAAGACGTGGGACGACCTGGAGAAGGTCGCCAAGAAGCTCACGACGAAGAAGACCACCGGTCTGGTCGTGAACGCCTCGTACAACCAGCTCGGCCCCTTCATGAAGCAGGCCGGCGGCTGGGTCACCAACGCCGACCAGAGCAAGGTCACCGCGGACAGCCCCGCGAACGTCGAGGCGCTGACGTATGTGAAGAAGCTGCTCAACGAGGGCGTGATGAAGTTCCCCAAGCAGGTCGACACGGGCTGGGGCGGTGAGGCACTGGGCACCCAGAAGGCCGCGATGACCATCGAGGGCAACTGGCTGACCGGCGCGATGACCGCGGACTACCCGAAGGTCGGCTACAAGGTCGTCCCGCTGCCCGAGGGTCCCAAGGGCAAGGGCACGCTGTCCTTCAGCAACTGCTGGGGCGTGGCCAACAAGAGCGCCCACCACGACGCGGCCGTCGATCTGGTGAAGGCGTTCACCACCGTCGACCAGCAGTTGTCCTTCGCCGACGCCATCGGTGTGCTGCCCTCGCGCGACAGCGCGCTGGCGACGTTCAAGGAGAAGCACCCGGCGAGCGTGGCGTTCGCCGACGGCACCGCCTTCGCGCAGGGTCCGGTGACCGTCCCCGGCTTCACCAAGGTCCTGGCCCAGTTCGACACCGACCTGTCCGGGCTGGCCACCGGCGATCCCAAGAAGATCCTGTCCAGCCTCCAGACCAACGGCGACCAGGTACTCAAGAGCGACAACTGACCGTACCGGCCGGGCAGCACCGCGGGGGCAGGAGCAGGAGGAGAAAGAGATGAGCCAGCACGGCAGCGGCGCCGTCGCCGCACCGGCGGGGCCGGGAGCCCCGCCGGGAGGCACGGGCACACGGGGCGCCCGCGGCGGCGGGACGGCGGGCGCCGGTACGCGCCGCGGTCCCCGCTTCGGCGGCGGGCGCCGCGACCGGGCGATCAAGGGGCATCAGGGCCTGTGGGGCTGGCTGTTCGTCAGCCCGATGGTGGTCGTGCTCGGCCTCTTCCTGCTCCTGCCCATCGGCATGGCGCTGTGGGTCAGCCTGCTGCACTGGAACGGGCAGTCGAACCCCTTCAGCGGCGCCGCCGACTTCGTCGGGGTGCGCAACTACTCCGATCTGCTGACCCGGCCGGGTCAGGACCGACAGCTCTTCATGACGTCGATCCGCAACAATCTGTACTACGTCCTGCTGGTCGTCCCCGTCCAGACGGCCCTGGCCCTGGCTCTGGCCGTGGCGGTCAACAGCCGCCGAGTCAAAGGCAAGAGCCTGTTCCGCACGGTCTTCTACTTCCCGTCCGTGACCAGCTCGATCGCCATATCCACGGTGTTCCTGTTCCTCTTCCAGGGCAGCGGCGCGGTCAACGCGCTGCTGAAGTGGGTGGGCATCACCGGACCGAAGTGGTTCACCGACGCGCACGGCCTGGTGTGGACCGTGCTCGGCGGCCTCGGCATCGTCGACCCGGACAAGCCCGTGCCCGCGCTCGCCGCGCACGGCTTCCTCGGACTGTCCTGGTGGGACTGGCTGGCCGGACCCTCCATCGCGATGTGCACCATCATCATCCTCGCGATCTGGACCAGCTCGGGCACGTACATGCTGATCTTCCTCGCCGCGCTCCAGGACGTACCCGCGGAGCTGGAGGAGGCCGCACTGCTCGACGGCGCAAACCGCTGGCAGTCGTTCCGCAACGTGACGCTGCCCGCGCTGCGCCCGGTGCTCTTCCTGGTCGTCACCCTCGGACTGATCGGCACCTGGCAGGTCTTCGACGCGGTGTACGTCATGAGCCAGGGCGCACCCGCCAACACGACCCTCACCCCCGCCTACCTGTCGTACACCGCGGGATTCCAGGACGCCGACTACGGGCGCGCGGCGGCCATCGCCTTCCTGCTGCTGGCGATCATCCTGGTGATGACGCTGGTGCAGCGCGTACTGCTGCGCGACCGCGACGCGGTCACACGATTCAGTCGCCTGCGGGCGCGGCTGGTGCGAGGGAGGACGTCATGAGCGCCGGGACGATGGAACGACGCTCATCCGGCCGGTCGGCGAAAGGCCGTCCCGGCGGCCGGTCGTCCGGCAGCCGGGTGCTGCGGATCGTGGTGTACGGGCTGCTGATCGGCATGGGACTGCTGTACGCCCTGCCGTTCTTCGTCCAGATCGCGACCTCGCTCAAGACGGACCCGGACGCGGCGGCCCATCCCCTGTCGCTGCTGCCGAACCCGTTCTCGCTGGACTCCTACCGGCGCCTGTTCGGCCTCGGCGGCACCGGCGACGCGGTGCCGTTCACCCGCTGGCTGGCCAATTCGATCGTGGTCACGGTCTTCATCACCGCCGGACGCGTCTTCTTCGACTCGCTCGCCGGATACGCCCTGGCCCGGCTGGACTTCCGGGGCCGCAACCTGCTGTTCAACGGGCTGCTGACGATCATGTCGGTGCCCGGCGTGGTCCTGCTCATCCCGAAGTTCCTGGTGCTCAACCAGCTCGGGATGTTCGACAGCTACGCCGGAATGATCGTGCCGCTGCTGGTCGACGCGGCCGGGGTGTTCATCATGCGGCAGTTCTTCGTGTCGGTGCCCAAGGAAGTGGAGGAAGCGGCGCGGATCGACGGCGCGGGCGTCTTCCGCACCTTCTGGTCGGTCGTCCTGCCGATGGCCAAGCCCGCGCTGATCACGCTGACCATCCTGTCGTTCCAGGGCTCATGGAACGAGTTCACCCACTTCCTCGTCGCCACCCAGTCCCCGCAGTACGAGACCCTCACCACGGGCCTGGCCCACCTGGTCTCCGGCGGCCTCAGCGCGGGTACGCAGTATCCGCTGAAGCTCACCGCGGCCCTGCTGTCGACGATCCCGGTCGCGCTGCTGTTCTTCGTCTTCCAACGGCACTTCGTCCGCAGCGCGAACTCGGGCGCGGTCAAGGAGTAGCTTCCCGACCCGCACTCCGCACCCCGCCCACGGCCTCCGGGCCCCTCAGTCCCCCCGGCGGGCGCCCACCTGACAGGGCGCCCGCCGGGTGTGGTGTGCCGGCGTCCGCGTCGGGCCGCCGAGGGTGCGGCGGCGCGGCGGGGACGCTTCGGCCGGCGCCGAAACGATCCGGTCGTAGCGTCGGGGCCATGAGGCATCAGACGCATGAGTTCGACCGCTGGGCGGACGTGCGGGCGGCGCTCGCCGATCCGGCGCTCGTACCGGAACCGCCGGCCGGGGACGTCGGGTCCGCCGGGGCGAGCGTGGCGTGGCTGCGGTCCGCCGTCGCCCGCTTCAGCTCCGGGCGGACGCACCGCCGACGGCGCGCTCTGGTCGAGGCGGAACTCGCGCGGCTGGAACCCGTGACGCTACGGGATGCGGCAGCCGCCGACGGCTCGGAAGGTTCGGACAGCGAGACCCGAGTGCGGGTGGTGCGTGTCCTGGCCGAAGCCCTGGGGATGCCGGAGCCCGGCGCGGTGGCGGAGGAGTCATCGCGACACGCGCTCGCCCTGGCAGAAGGGCTGCTCCGGCGCCCGCTCACCCCCTTCGCCCGCCTGCACCACCAGGCCGCCCCGCTGCTGCTGCCCAATGCCTGGGACTACGCCAGCGCCGCCGCCCTGGCGGCAGGCGGCTTTCCCGCCATCGGCACCACCAGCCTGGGCGTGGCCGCGGCCCTCGGCCTGCCGGACGGCGCCGCCGCCACCGCGGACGCGACCGTGGCCCTGGCCCGCCGACTCGGCCGCGGCTCCTTCCTGTTCACCGTCGACGCCGAAGGCGGCTTCAGCGACGACGTGGTCGAAGTCGCCGCACTGGCCGAGCGGTTGTACGCGGCGGGCGCGGCCGGGATCAATCTCGAGGACGGCCGCGCAGACGGCACGCTCGCCCCCGTCGCCCTGCACGCCGCGAAGATCGCCGCCGTCAAATCCGCCGTACCGGCGCTGTTCGTGAACGCACGCACCGACACCCACTGGCTCGGCCGCGAGCAGGACACGACCTCGTCCCGCCTCGCGGTCTACGAACAGGCCGGTGCGGACGGGGTGTTCGTCCCCGGACTGTCGGACCCGGACGAGATCACCGCCCTGACGTCGTCCCTCGTCGTACCGCTGAACATCCTGTACGCGCCGAGCGGACCGCCCCTCGCCGAACTGGCCGCGATGGGCGTACGCAGGGTCAGCCTCGGCTCCCTCCTCTACCGAGGAGCCCTGGCCTCGGCGGTCTCCACCGCGACGGCCATTCGGGACGGGCGGCCGACGGATCTCACCGCCCCCTCGTACGCCGAGGTCCAGGGGCTAAGTGACCCGGGCGAGTAGCGCGTAGAGGTTGACCTGCTCGGCCGGTACGAGGGCGTCGCCGGGGCCGGGGCGCCAGTTGGCAGGATTGACGACACCGGGGGAGACGACGTCGAGTCCGCCGACGAGCGCTTCGATCTCGGCGCGCGAGCGGGCGCCGCCGTCCGTGACGTCCTCGCGGTACAGCCGGACGAGGGCGTCCATGACCTCCGGCGCCCAGTCGCGCGTGATGTGCGTGAGGGTGAGATGCGAGCCCGCCGCCAACGGCCCGGTGAAGGCTTCGACCAGCCCGTGCGCCTGGGCGTCGTCCGCGAAGAAGTGCAGCAGCGCGTTCATGCCGAGCGCGACGGGCCGAGTGAGATCGAGGACGCCGGCGATCTCCGGACGCTCGTACAGCGCCGCGCCGTCGGTGACATCGGCCTCCACGTACACGGCCCGGCCCCGCGGTGTGCTGGTCAGCAGCTCGGCCGCGTACGCGCGGACTGCCGGGTCGTTGTCGACGTACACGACACGGCAGGCGGGGTCGACGGCCTGCGCGCTCTCGTGCAGATTCGGGTATTCGGGCGTACGGGTCGGGATGCCCGACCCCAGGTCGAGGAACTGCGTGATCCCGCGGGAGCCGACCAGATACCGCACCGACCGGTCGATGAACCGCCGGTTCACGCGCGCGCTGGTGATCAGATGCGGATTGACTTCCAGCATTCGCCGCGCGGCGGCGCGGTCGGCGGCGGTGTGCAGGGTGCCGCCGAGATAGAAGTCGAGCATGCGTCCCGCGTGCGGCCTCGCGCTGTCGGCGTCCATGGACGGCGATTATCCCGGAGTCCTCAACTCGCGCCGCCGGGCGCCCAGCCCTGGCGGCGCAGCACCGCTGACACGTCCGGGGCTTCGTAGTGCTCCCCCTTGAGCACCTTGCCGTCGGCCCGGCGCGAGACCCGTCCGTCGGGGCCCAGCTTGGTCATGTTGGACCGGTGGATCTCGGCGATGACCGCGTCGAGGTCGATCCCGTGCACCAGGGCCGTGCCGTACGCGATGTAGACGACGTCGGCCAGTTCGTGCGCCAGACGGTCCAGCGGACCGGTCACCGAGACCTCGGCGACCTCCGTCGCCTCCTCGGCGAGCAACTCCCCGCGATGCGCGGCAAGAGCGGGCGACACCTCCGTCGGCGTATCGCGGACGTCGAGTCCGAAGGCGCGGTGGAACGCGCGGACCAGGTCGGCGGGTGAGGAAGCGCTCATGCGCCGACTCTAGCCAACCGCGTTGTCGAAACGAGCTGTTGGTGTTCGCCACCGCCACCGCCACCGCCGGCCGCCCGTCCGGGGCCGGTCCTCGCGCCCCGGAGCGCGCGGACGGTCCGCCGGTCGGCGCCCGCGACGCGCTACGTGACCTCGCCCGACTGTCCGGTGGCGTGCGCGCGCCGATGGGCCGCGACGCGTTCGCGGGTCGCGCATCGGCGTGAGCAGTAGCGGCGTTCGGGACCGCTGCCCTGCGCGAGGAAGACGTTCCGGCAACTGGGGGAGGAGCAGATCCCACCGGGCGGGCGCTGGCGGTCCCAGACGAGAACGGTCAGGGCCATGCACGACGACGCGAGGAGCCATTCGTCCCAGGGGGCTTCGTCGTCGTGGTCGAGGTGCGGATGCCACGGCGTGCCGCCGCCGTGCGAGGACAGGCGCAGCGGTCCCGTGTGGTCCTTGAGCAGGCGGTTGAGGACGGCCGCGGCGGCGTCGGCGTCCTCGGCGGCGAAGGCGGGTCGCAGCAGGGCGGCGGCCGCGCGCATGGCCGCGACGTCGCCGGTGGTCAGGTCGATCGGCTCCGCCTCGCCGTACGCGCGGAGCGTGTCGGCGACCCCGGCCGGGTCGGGGCGCTCGTCGGCGAGGACGCTGAGCAGGGCGGCCGTCCGCCGCGCGGTGGCCAGCACCGAGTGCCGGGTGGACCAGTCGTCGCTGTGGGAGGACATCTGTCGAATGTAACGCATCTTGCCGATATTTGAGTTACCTGCGTAACGTCCTGGAGATGAGTCACCGTTACGCGCTCCGCCGCTATCTCACCGGAGCGGTCGCCGCCCGTACCGGCGACGAGATGTCGGGACCGGCCCTGATGCTGGCGGGCTTCGCCCTCGCCGGTTCGACCACCGCCGCGTCCTCGCTGCTCGCGGGCATCACGGTCTCCGCCGCGGTCGGCGGGCCGCTGCTCGGCGCATTCCTCGACCGAGCCGTACGACCGGGGCGCCTGCTCGCCTGGGCCCTCGCCTTCTACGCGACCGGGCTCGGCGTGATCCTCGCGGGGCTCGCCCGCCTGCCGTTCCCCGTCACCATCGTGATCGCCGTGGCGACCGGACTGCTGGGGCCTGCCCTGTCCGGCGGATGGACGGCCCAACTCCCGCGCGTGGCAACGGGCGACCGCCTGCACCGCGCGAACGCCCTCGACGCGATGACCTTCAGCGCCGCGAGCCTGGCCGGTCCGGCTCTCGCGGGCGGTGTGGCGGTGGCGCTCGGCGCCTCGACAGCCGTGGTCGTCTCCCTCACGCTCATCGCCCTGGCGCTGCCCGCCGCGTGGACGCTGCCCGACCGCCCGGGTCCGGTGCGTGGTGTCCGGGCCACGTCCGTGCTCCACGACCTCGCCGCCGGAACCCGGGTCATCCTCGGCCGACCCGCGCTGGCCCGGGCGACCCTCACCTCGGTGATCTCCTGCGTCGCCCAAGGCATGGTGACCGCGTGCCTCCCGCTCCTGGGCGAGCGGGTCCTGGGCGGCGCCGGCCGCGGCGCCCTCCTGCTGTCCTGCGCGGCGGTCTCCGCCCTGCTGGCCACCACCGTGCTCGCGCGCTTTCCGCGTGCGGCGGCCCCCGACGCGATCATCTGGTCCGGGGCCCTCGTCCAGTCCGCCGCCTGGGCCTTGGCCGTATGGGGCCACCCGGCCGCGCTCGTCGCGGCCTTCCTCCTGGCGGGAATCGGCGAAGGCCCCCAACTCGCCGCCCTGTTCGCCGTCCGCCACCGCGAGGCCCCCGCGCACCTGCGAGGCCAGATCTTCACCACGGGCGCCAGTCTGAAGATCACCGCCTTCGCCCTGGGGGCGGCCACCGCCGGACCACTGGCGACCCGGTCCCTCTCCTGCTCGCTGGCCCTCGCCGCGATCACGGCGCTGCTGGCCGCCCTGGCGTTCTCCGTCATCCCCGCGTCGGGCCGCGCGTCCGGTGGCCTGCGCGTATCGCCCTGAGCCACGTCTATCAATGACGCGTGACATGTGACATGCTACTGAAATGCGGAGTGCGGACGTCGTCATCGTGGGGGCCGGGATCATCGGGGCCGCCGTGGCCAGGAAGTTGGCCATGGGCGGATTCCGGGTGACCGTCCTGGACCGCGGCGCGTCCGCCGGAGGGACGTCGTCCAGCGGGGAGGGCAACATCCTGGTCTCTGACAAGGGCCCCGGCGCCGAACTCGACCTCGCGGTGCTGTCCGGCCGCCTGTGGACCGAATTCGCCGCCGAACTGGGGGAGGAGTTGGGGCCCGGCTTCCCCGACCTCGAGTTCGAGGCGAAGGGCGGCCTGGTGGTCGCGACGACGGGGGCGGGGGCGGACGCGCTCCTGGCATTCGCGTCCACCCAGCGGAAGGCGGGCGTGGACGCCCGTGCGGTGACGGCGGCGGAGGCCGCCGAGCTGGAACCCGACCTGACGCCGCGCGTCGAAGCGGCCGTCTTCTATCCCGGCGACGCCCAGGTCCAACCGGCCGTCGCGACGGAGGCGCTGCTCGCCTCTGCCCGTCGGCACGGCGCGCGGGTACGACAGGGCGTCACCGTTCTCGGCGGCGTCGTGGACCGCGGACGGCTCGTCGGTGTGGAGACCACGGCCGGGCGCTTCGCCGCCGGGCACACGGTCGTGGCCGCCGGACCCTGGTCCGCCGAGGTCGCGGCCGGCCTCGGCGTCCGCCTCCCGGTGCTGCCCCGACGCGGGACCGTCCTGGTCACCGCGCGCATGCCGCACCGCGTCCGGCACAAGGTGTACGACGCGGATTATGTCGGAGCCGTCGAGTCGGGGGACGCGGCCCTCCAGACGTCCAGCGTCGTCGAGTCGACGGCGGCCGGGACCGTACTCATCGGCTCCTCGCGCGAGCGCCGGGGATTCGACGAGCGGATCGAGGCCGCGGTGGTCGGCGAACTCGCCGCCAAAGCCATGCTGCTCTTCCCCTTTCTGGCCGACGTTCCGGTCATGCGCGCGTACGGCGGCTTCCGGCCGTTCGTACCCGACCACCTCCCGGTCATCGGGCCCGACCCCCGGTTGCCCGGCCTGTGGCACGCGACCGGACACGAGGGCGCGGGCATCGGGCTCGCGCCCGGCACAGCGGAACTGATCGGCGCGCTGATGACCGGCGCGGAGCCCGAGATCCCGGCCGCCCCGTATGCCGTGACCCGACCGTCGCTGGGACTGAAGGAGGAGACCACCGGATGAAGATCTCCGTGACGCTGGACGGCGAACGGCTGTCCGCCCCGCAGGGACAGACCATCGCAGGACTGCTGATGACGCGGGGCCGGGTCTCCTGGCGCACCACCGCCGGCACCGGTCGGCCCCGCGGCCTGTTCTGCGGCATCGGCGTCTGCTTCGACTGCCTGGTGACGGTGAACGGCCTCGGTGACGTGCGTGCCTGCCAACGGCTGGTGGCCGACGGCGACATCGTCGAGACGGGGGCGAGCGATGTCGAGCGTTGACGTGCTGGTGATCGGAGCGGGACCGGCAGGGCTCGCCGCGGCTCGGGCGGCCCGGCTCAGCGGGGCGCGGGTCGTCCTGCTCGACGCGTCGGCCGTCCTGGGCGGCCAGTTCTGGCGACACGCGGCGACCGGGAATTCCGCCCCGGAAGGCCACGCGGTGGCTGGGTATCCCGACGAGGACAGCCACGCGGCGGCCGGGACTTCCGCCCCGGACAGCCACGCGCCGCAGCACAAGTGGTCCCGCTTCACCGCGCTGCGCGCCGCGCTGACGCGGGACCCCGACTGCGAGATCGTCACCGGCGCCCAGGTCTGGGCGGTGGACCGCCGAGACGCGGGGCCGCCGGTCGTCCACACGCTGGTCGGCCCGGCCGACGGCGCTGACCGGCGCCGCCGGGTCTTCGAACCCCGCGCCCTGGTGATCGCCACCGGAGCGCACGAGCGCACGCTGCCGTTCCCGGGCTGGGACCTGCCGGGCGTCTACACGGCGGGCGCCGCGCAGGCGATGGCCAAGGGCGACGGCGTCGCCGTGGGCGGGCGGGTCCTGGTCGCGGGCACCGGCCCGTTCCTGCTTCCCGTGGCCACCGGCCTCCTCCACGTGGGCGCGAGCGTGGTCGGCGTCGTCGAGGCGAGCAGCTGGCGGCGGATCGCCCGCGGCTGGCTGCCCCGCCCGTACGAGATGCGGCCGAAGGACGTGCTGTCCAAGTCCACCGAACTCGGCGGATACGTCGGCGCGTTGGCCGTACGGCGCGTCCCCTACCGCACCGGCGCGGCCGTCGTGGCCGCGCACGGCGACGACCGGGTGACAGCCGTCACCGTCGCCCGGATCACCGACGACTGGACATCGCGCGAGGGCACCGGGCGGCGTATCGAGGTCGACGCGGTGTGCGTCGGCCACGGGTTCGTCCCGCGCACCGAGATCGCCATCTCGGCGGGCTGCGCGCTCACCGCCGACGGAAGCGTGCGCGTGGACGACGAACAGCGCACCTCCGTACCCGGTGTCTACGCGGCCGGTGAGATCACCGGTATCGGCGGCGCGGACCTGGCCCTCGCCGAGGGCGAGGCGGCGGGACGAGCCGCGGCCGGTCGGGCTGCCGCCGGTCGGCCCGCTGCGGGCCGGGCCGGTGGCACCGCTGAGGTGACCCGCCACCGCGCCTTCGCCGACCGCATGCACCGCGCACACGGCATCCGGCCCGGCTGGCGGTCATGGGTCGACGACAGCACCGTCGTGTGCCGCTGCGAGGACGTGACCGCGGAGCGGTTGCGCGCCGCGGCCACCGCCACCGGGAGCTGCGGGCTGCGTTCCCTCAAGCTCAGCTCCCGCGCGGGTCTTGGCATGTGCCAGGGCCGCACCTGCGGCCGGAACGTCGAGGACCTCCTGCCGACCGCGCCGCTGGACCAGGGACGTATGGCCCAGCGCCCGATCGTCGTACCGGTCCGGCTCGGCGACATCGCCACGGTCCAGCCGGCGGCGGCCCCATCGACCACCACCTCCCTCCCGCCGACCGACCTCAGAACACCCCACCGATGAAAGGCAGACCATGACCAGTGAGCACTTCGACCTCGGCGGCGTCATCGTCGCGACGGCGCTGCCCTACAAGCCGGACAGCTCCGCCCCCGCAGGGCTCGCCGTCGACTACGAGCGATACGCGGAGCACTGCGACTGGCTGATCAGCAACGGCTGCCGCGGCGTCGGGCCGAACGGCTCGCTCGGCGAGTACTCGTCGCTCACCGACGAGGAGCGCCGCCGCGTGGTGCAGGTGGCCGTCGAGGCCGTCGGCGGGCGCGGACTGGTACTGGCCGGTGTGCACGGCGCGGGCTGGCACCAGGCCGAGCACTGGGCCGAACTGGCCAAGGCAGACGGCGCGGACGCCGTACTCGCCCTGCCGCCCACCCTCTACCGGGCCAGCGACGAGCAGGTGGTCGAGCACTACCGGCACATCGCCGGGGTCGGCCTGCCGACGATGATCTACAACAACCCGGTCGACACCAAGGTCGACCTCCTGCCGCCCCTGATCGCGGAACTCGCCGAGATCGACGGGGTGGTCGCGGTCAAGGAGTTCAGCGGCGACGTCCGGCGGGCCTTCGAGATCAGCGAACTCTGCGACATCGACATCATCGCGGGCGCCGACGACGTCCTCCTGGAGCTGATGCTCGACGGCGCCGTCGGCTGGTTCGCGGGCTTCCCCAACACCTTCCCCGCCGAGTCCGTCGCGATCTACGAGCACATGGTCGCCGGGCGGTACGACCAGGCCCGGGAGCTCTACAAGCAACTGGTCACCGTCTTCCGCTGGGACTCGCGGACGGAATTCGTGCAGGCCATCAAGGTGGGAATGGACATGGTCGGCCGATACGGCGGCCCGTGCCGCCCGCCGCGCGGACCGCTCACCCCTGACCACGAGAAGCAGGTGCGCGCCGCGATGGACCGCGCGATCTCCGGCATCGAAGCGCTGTCCGCGGAAGCGGCCTGACATGCGGGCGCGACGACGGCTGCGCCCGGCAGCCGGCCCGTGCCCGGCGGCTCTCACGCCGTCCGAGGAGGCGACATGGATCTGACCGAGACCTCCCCGGCCGAGCGCGCGGCGCTGCTCAACGCGATCGCGGACGCGCTGTCGTCCGCGGCCGACGACCTGATCCCGCTCGCCATGGCGGAGACCGGACTGGCCGAGGCACGCCTGACCGGAGAGCTGAAGCGCACGGTCGTACAACTGCGGATGTTCGCCGACGTGTGCGCCGAGGGGGAGTTCCTCGACGTGCGGCTCGACGCGGCCGACCCGGACTTCGTCCTGGGCCCCCGTCCCGACCTGCGGCGGTTCAATCTGCCGGTGGGGCCGGTGCTGGTGTTCGCCGCGAGCAACTTCCCCTTCGCGTTCTCCGTCGCCGGAGGCGACACGGCTTCCGCGCTGGCGGCCGGCTGTCCGGTGATCCTGAAGGCGCACCCCGGCCACCCGCGGCTGTCGGCGCTGACCGCCGAGAAGGTGCGGGCCGCGGTGGCCACGGCCGGCCTGCCCGCGGAGACCTTCGACGTGGTCCACGACCAGGACGCCGCCGTACGGCTGCTGCGCGACGACGACCGGATCGCCGCGGCGGCGTTCACCGGCTCCTACAAGGTCGGCCGACTGCTCGCCGCGATCGCCGCCGGACGTGAGCGCCCGATCCCCTTCTACGGCGAACTGGGCAGCGTGAACCCGGTCGTCGTGACACCGGGCGCGCTGGCCGAGCGGGCCGACACCCTCGCGACCGCCTTCGTGGCCAGCGTGTCCGGCTCGGCGGGACAGCTCTGCACCAAACCCGGCTTCCTCTTCCTTCCGGACGGCCACGGCCTCGCCGACACGCTCGGCTCGGCGGCGGGCGCGGTGCCCGGCCACCCGCTGCTGCACGAGGGCATAGCCGCCGCCTACGCCGCGCGCCGCGCCGCCGTGCTCGCGACCCCGGGCGTGTCCGTACTGGCAGAGGGATCGGTGGAGACCGAGCCATCCGGCCGGAGCCTGGCCGCACCGACCCTGGTCGAGGTCGGACTCGGCGATCTACTGAAGCACCGCGCCACACTGCTCGACGAGGCGTTCGGCCCCCTGTCGGTCGTCGTGCGCTACGACCCCGACCGCCTCGACCTCCTGGTGGCGGCGGTCGGGGAGCTGTTCCCCGGCGCGCTCACCGCCACGGTGCACCGCGCCGCGGGGGAGAGCGACGCGTGGCTGCGCGGCCTTGTCGCGGTGCTGAGGGAACGGGTGGGCCGCCTGCTGTTCGACGGCTGGCCGACCGGCGTCGCGGTGACCCCCGCGATGCAGCACGGGGGGCCATTTCCTGCCACCACCGCCCCGGCGACGACGTCCGTCGGCACGGCCGCGATCCAGCGCTTCCTGCGCCCAGTGGTCTTCCAGGACTGCCCGCCGGAGCTGCTGCCCGCGCCGTTGCGCGACGACAACCCCTGGCGGGTTCCCCAGCGGCGCGCGGCAGCGGGTGCGTCGCAGAACTGGGGACACCGCTCCGCCTGACAGCGGCTGGCGGCGGTCACCGGGCGGCACCGGAATCTTCACACGGCGATCGTCGCCATGGCGCCGGGCAAGCAGATCCGGCGCACCGCCCAGGTGGCACTCGACGCGACCCCTCCGTTCCACGACCGGGACACCTACCGCCGGTTCGCCGAGGACGCGGCAGCGGCCGGATTGGACGGACTCACCGTGCGCGCGCCACGCCCCGACGGCCGCCGCATTCGACACGGTCGTCCCGACACACGCCGCGTGCGGGACCTGACCGATCGGTAAGATGTGCCATTGCACTGACAGGGAATGGCTGTCGACTGGTGATGGGGACGATCATGGCGATTGAGGACAGCACATCTCTGGGGCTGCTCACCCCCTCGACCAGCCTGCGCGAGCGGGTCGAGGAGGCGATCGCCGCGGCCATCGTCTCCGGTCAGATGCCCGCGGGCGAGGTGTTCTCCGCGCCGACCCTCGCCGCCCGCTTCGGCGTGTCGGCCACCCCGGTCCGCGAGGCCATGCTCAACCTCGCCAAGCGCGGCATGGTCGAGATCCTGCGCAACAAGGGCTTCCGCGTCACCGCCGTGAGCGAGGACGATCTGCGCGCGATCGTCGACGTCCGCCAACTGCTCGAAGCCCCGGCGGTCCGCCGCCTGTCGGGCCGGCTCACCCCCACCGACCTGGCCCATCTGCGCGGCCTCGCCGAGGAGATCGTGCGCGGCGCCCGTGACGGCGACCTCGCCCGCTACCTCCAGGCCGACACGACCTTCCACCTCACCCTGCTCAAGCTCGTCGGCAACACGCGCCTGCACGACATCGTCGCCGACCTCCGCGCCCAGACCCGCCTCACCGGCCTCGCCGACCTGGTCGCCACCGAAGAACTCCAGGCATCCGCCCGCGAGCACCTGGAGATGCTCGACCTCCTCGAAGCGGGCTCCGCCGACGCGTGCGAAGACCTCATGGTCCGCCACATCGGCCACGTCCTCGGCTGGTGGTCCGGCCACACCGAAGCCTGACCCCTTCCCCCTAGCCGAGCAGGGCGGCGAGGGTCGCCGACAGCGAAGCCGCGCTCAGGGGCTCGTCGCGGGTGAGGGCGTGGAGGAGAGCGCCGTCGAGGTACGTGACGGCCGCTCGCGCGGCTCGCGGGGTGGCATACGCGGTGAGGATGTCGGTGAGGCCGTCGGCCCAGACGCGGGCGGCGGGGCGGAGTTCGGGGCGGTAGGCGGCGGCGAGATAGAGCTGCATCTCGGTCAGGGCGCGGGGACGGTCGGCGAGATACGCGGCGGTCAGCTCGGCCAGCGCGGCCGGGACGTCGGCGCTGTCGTGGAGAGCCGTCTCCCAGGCGCGCAGTTCCTGCGCCGAGAGGTCGGCGGCGTAGCGGAGCGCGGCGGCGGTGAGGTCGTCCAGGCTCGCGAAGTAGTACGTGGTCGCGCCGAGCGGCACCCCGGCGCGCGCGGCGACGAGGCGGTGCGTGACGGCGTCCACCCCGGACTCGGCGATGACCTGGCACGCGGCCTCGGTGATCCGCCGCCGACGCCCCTCGGGATCGCGCCGCCCGGTCAATGCGCACCGCTGAGGTTCAGCACCGCTACCCCGGCGACCACCAGGGCCACCCCGAGGACCTTCACCGCCGTGACCGGCTCGCCCAGGAAGAGCGCCCCGATGATGACGATCAGCGTCGTCCCCAGCCCCGACCACACGGCGTACCCCACACTGACCTGCAATCCCTTCTGCACGGCCACCGCCAGGGCGACGAACGCGCCCGCGTACGCGACCAGGCACACCACCGTCGGCCACAGCCGGGTGAACCCCTCGGTGCTCTTGAGCAGGCTGGTGCCCAGCACCTCCGCCACGATGGCCAGACCGAGCAATACGTACGGCACGCCGGACGCCTCCCGAGTAGTACGGATGTACAAGTACAAACGTACTACTCGGTGGTCTCACGTCGTGGCCCGGGCGCCGGCGAGAAGACGCGCGAACGGCGGGACAGAGGTAGGCGAGCGCCCTCCTGGGGGCCGCTCACGGCGAGGACCGCTCCGGGTCCGGACGGGCGGTGACGGGAGGTCAGGGCCGGGGGGCGCGGTCCAGGCGTACGCGGAGGGTCGCGGCGAAGTCCTCGGCGCGCGCCAACTGGACGCGCAGATCGTGGATCTTCTGGACGGCGGCCTGCTCGTAGGCCCTGACGCGCTCCAGCAGCGCGTCGCGCTCGGCGCCCGGAGCGAGGTCCGCCGCGTCGAGCCGGTCCGTGGCGTCGAGGAGGTCGCGCATCTCCTCCAGGGTGAAGCCGAGCGGCTTCATCCGGCGGATGACCATGAGGCGGGCGACGTCGGTCTCGGTGTAGAGCCGGAAACCGCCCTGGGACCGGGCGGAGGGGGTGACCAGTCCGGCCTCCTCGTAGTGCCGGATCGTCCGCAGGGACAGCTCGGTTCGTTCGGCGACCTCGCCGATCTGCATGTGTGTGCTGCCCACGACCGTCTTCTCGGCCCCTTCTCGTCGCGGGACGCCGCCCCGGTGGTGAACCGCCGCGTCCCGTGCGGCCCTGAACCCATCTCTACCCTAACGTTAGGGTAGAGTCGCTGCTGTTGAGGACGACGTGCGTCGTTCCCCAACGGTGCGCGGCTCCGTCGAGTCCGCCCACCGCCGTGTCGGGGCCGACGACGCCCCCGCTCATTTCGCGAGCAGGAGAGACGAAGCGTGCGCATGCCACAGCCGTACGCCGCCTGCTGCCCGCCGTGACATCACCAGCGTACTGAGTCGCCTCCGCCAACTGCCGTGCGGCTCGGCCGCGCTCCCGGACGTCCGCCCGCGCCGACGGGCGATCCGCGCACCGCCGTCCCGGCCCTGCGCCCCACGACCGCGCTGCCCCGACCGGCCGCGCCCGAGCACGACAGGTCACCCCGGTGTTGCCGACCTCCTTCCCGTTCCCGTCCGCGCGCCTGCGCGCTCTGCCCCCGCCCCCGTGGCTGTCCCCGAAGGTCTTCCGCGTCGAGGTCCTGGCCGGTCTGGTCGTCGGACTCGCGCTGATCCCGGAGGCGATCTCGTTCTCCGTCATCGCGGGCGTCGACCCCAAGGTCGGCCTGTTCGCCGCCTGCACCATGGCGATGGTCATCGCGTTCGTCGGCGGCCGGCCCGCGATGATCTCCGCCTCCACCGGCGCGGTCGCGCTCGTCGTCGCTCCCGTGGCCCGCCAGCACGGCCTTGGCTACCTCATCGCCACGGTGATCCTCGCCGGGATCATCCAGATCGCGCTGGGCGCGCTCGGCGTGGCCACGCTCATGCGGTTCGTGCCGCGCGCGGTGATGGTCGGCTTCGTCAACGCGCTCGGCGTCCTGCTGTTCGCCGCGCAGATCCCCAACCTCCACGACGTGCCCTGGCAGGTCTATCCGCTGGTCGCGGCCGGTCTGGCGATGATGGTGTTCTTCCCCCGGCTGACCAGGGCGGTGCCCGCGCCGCTGGTCTCGATCGTGATCCTCACCGTGGTCACCGTCGCCGCCGGTATCGCGGTGCCCACCGTCGGGGACAAGGGCAAACTGCCCTCCTCGCTGCCGGTGCCAGGACTGCCTGACGTGCCCTTCACCGTCCACACCCTGACCGTCATCGCCCCCTACGCGCTGGCGATGGCGCTGGTGGGGCTGATGGAGTCGCTGATGACCGCCAAGCTCGTGGACGAGATGACCGACACCCACTCCAACAAGACCCGTGAGTCCATCGGGCAGGGCGTCGCCAACATCGTCACCGGCTTCTTCGGCGGCATGGGCGGCTGCGCGATGATCGGCCAGACGATGATCAACGTCAAGAACGGCGCGCGGACCCGCCTGTCCACCTTCCTGGCCGGGTTCTTCCTGCTCATCTTGTGCATCGTGCTCGGCCCGGTCGTCTCCCACATCCCCATGGCCGCCCTCGTGGCCGTCATGGTCCTGGTCTCGGTCGGCACGTTCGACTGGCACTCGATCAAGCCCGCCACCCTCAAACGGATGCCGGTCGGGGAGACCGTGGTGATGGCCGTGACCGTCGCGGTCGTCGTCGCGACCAGCAATCTGTCCATCGGCGTCGTCGTCGGCACGATCACCGCCATGGTGATCTTCGCCCGCCGCGTCGCGCGCTTCACCGAGGTCACCGCCGTCACCGACCCGGACGGCGACAGCGTCGTCTACGCCGTGACCGGCGAGCTCTTCTTCGCCTCCGCCAACGACCTGGTGACCCGCTTCGACTACGCCGCCGACCCCCGTACCGTCGTCATCGACCTGACCGACGCGCACATCTGGGACGCCTCCTCCGTCGCGGCCCTGGACACGGTCACCGCCAAGTACGCCGCCCGCGGCAAGAGCGTGGAGATCGTCGGCCTCAACCGGGCCAGTGCCCAGATGCACGGCAATCTCACCGGTGAACTCACCAGCACGTGACACGCGTGTCCGGGGCGGCCGACCTCAGCGGCGGTCGCCCCGGACGGGTCACCACCCGCCGGCGAAGAAGTCGGCCAGCGCCTGCGGTGAGTGCGCCGCGCTGCTGGCGTTCGCGAAGGCGATGACGAGCACGATGAGCGTCATCGCCGCGCCGGCGGCGACGCCGAACGTCATCGTGCGCTTCGACCGGGCGTCGGCCGCCGCCCTGGACCGCCTCCACAGCAGGACGCATCCGACCGCCGCCGCGAGCGCGACGAGCGCGGCCATGGCGGCCAGGACGGCGTGGTAGACGGCGAAGTCGTTGACCATGACGGTGAGCGCGGGGGAGTGCTGACCGGCGGGATAGTCGGCGAGCTGCCTGCGTACGTCGGTCAGGGTTCCGTCGAGTGCGCGGTCCGTGCCGCCCCCGGTCAGCATGGGAAGCAGCGAGGCGAACGGCGCCGCCGCGCCCTGCACGTTGGCCACCAGCGCCACCAGGGCGAAGAGCCCGAGGAGCGTGACGACGGCCCCGGGCGCCACGACGGACAGGCGTCCCACGCGCCCGCCGGTCCGCTGCCTGGCCTGGCGCCACAGGACGACGCCCAGCGCCACGACGGTGGCGAGGAGCAGCGCCGAGACACCGGCTTTCACCACGTGAAAGCGGAACCAGAAGCTCACCGTCGCGTCCAGTTGGCCCGGAAAGCCCTCCCTGCCCGAGCCCCAGTAGGCGACCATCCCGCGACGGAACGTGTCGCTGACGTTCCCCGTGTTGACCGAACTGCGGGCGAGCGCGTTCGGCGCGATGAAGAAGGCGACCAGAAGCGCCCCGGTCAAGGCGGTCAGCGCCCCGGCCTGCCGTCGCGGCGTGGCGGTCAAGCGGGGCAGAAGTCCCAAGCTGTTCATGTAGATCTTCCCGAGTAGGAGCGAGCGCCGTTCCGCGCGAGGTCCGGGAGCCGCGTCTCCTCCGCGATCCCCGCAACCGGAAGCTATCGAGACCGCGCCCCGCCGGTCTGTGGGGCCAGCCTCCAACTCGGGGTGGGGTTAACCCCCTTCCGCGGGCGGCGCGGACGTCTCCCCGGTGCGCGTGCGTACATGGCGACGCCGAACTGCGGTGCGCCAGGCCCGCGTTGGCTCCACGCGTCAGACGCCCCGCGCCCCCCGACGCGCTCCCACCCGGCCGCGAACTCCCCCCGCACAGCGGCGCGCCCCGGCCCCGGGCCCATCACGCACCCCGCACGCCTCCGCGGCACCGGCGGCTCCGCCGCACCCCGGAGTCGTCACCATCCGTGACCACTCGTGCTTTACCGGAATGTGATCCGCATGTCTGGATCTGTTCGCCGATTGGTCGCTACAGTAAGCGCATCGAACTAATCTCAGCCTGAGAGGAATTGTGGCAACTACCTCGCTACCCCGAGCGTCCAACCGCAGCGCGGTCCTGGCGGCGCTGCTCTCGGGTGCCCAGATGGACCGTCAGCAGTTGATCGCGACCACCGGCCTGAGCCGGGCGACCGTGTTCCGGATCGTCGACGACCTGATGGAGGACCGGCTCGTCCACGAGGGCGAAAGACTGGTGCGCGAAGGCCCCGGCAGACAGTCCACCGCGGTCGGTTTCAACGCCGACTCGGCTCTGGTCTGCGGAATCGACCTCGGCGGCACCAACTGCCGGGTCGTGGTCGCCGACGCGCTGGGCCGCGCGGTGATCAGGAGCCGGGACGCGACTCCGCGCGGCGCGACCGACGAGGAGCTGGCCCGGTGGGTCGCCGACCGGGTCACCGGCCTGGTCGCCCGGTACCGGGAGGACGCGCCTTTGCGAGCGGTCACGATCGGCCTGCCCGGTGTGGTCAGCGGCGACGGCACGACCGTCCTCGCGTCGCACAATCTCGGCCAGATCAAGGGCACCGCTTTCATCGACGCGGTCTCCGACTTCGTCGGAGTTCCGCTTACTGTCGGTAACGACTCCAATGTCGCCATGCTCGGTGAGCTCCAGTACGGATCGCTCCCGGACCGGGAGACCGCGGTCCTGCTGGCGATGGGCACCGGCCTCGGCTCCGCGGTCTCGATCGACGGGCGCGTCCTGCTCGGCGAGCAGGGGCTGCTGGGCGAGTTCGGACGGCTCCCGCTGCCCGGCCGCGCCGAGCGGCTGCGCGATCTGCTGTCCGGCGCGGACCTGGTCGCGTACGCCGCCACCCGCGGCGTTCAGGTCCGCGGCGCCCAGGAACTGTTCGCCGACCCGGTGACGTACGCCGATCTCCTCGCCGAGGTGCACGCCTCGTTCGCCCACCTCGTGTCGATCGTCGCGCTCGCCTACGAGCCGAAGACCGTGGTGCTGACCGGCGGATTCTCCGAGTCGTTCGGCGCCGACGCGCTCACGGCCATCAGCGACCAGGTGGCGGAGACCGTCGGGGTGCGCAGCGCGGTCAGGCACTCCGACCTGGGGGACTCCGCGGGGCTCCTCGGCGCCATGGCGTCCTCCCTCGACCGGCACTACACGTCGCTCGGCATCAGCGCCGAGCACATCGCGGGCATCGACGTCGACCGGCACCTGGTGCTCGAACGGCTCGGCGCGTGCCCCACAACCAGCACCACGCAGGGCGACCAGCCCACCCCAGCAGCAGAAAGGTGAGAAGGATGAACCGTGCACGGTGGCGGTACGCGGTCACGTCGGTCCCGGTCATGGCGCTCGCGCTGACGGCCTGTGGCGGCAGCGGCGGCGCGGACGCCGCTTCCGACGGCAAGCTGACGGTCTGGATGATGACCGGCGGCCCCGGTGACAACGCGCTCATCAAGGACGTCAACGCCGCGTTCGCCAAGCAGCACCCCGACATGAAGGTCGACGTCCAGATCCAGCAGTGGGACGGCATCGCCACGAAGATCACCACGGCGCTGGCCAGCGGGAATCCGCCGGACATCGTGGAGATGGGCAATACGCAGACCCCGCTTCAGACGTACTCCGGGGGCCTCGCCGACCTCACCGCCGAGAAGGCCGGCTTCGAGAACTCGGCGAAGTGGCTGGCGGGGCTGTCCGGCCCGTCCCAGTACGACGGCAAGCTCTACGCCACACCGCTCTACGGCGGCACGAAGGTCGTCATGTACAACAAGAAGCTCTTCGCCGACGCGGGCATCCAGCAGCCGCCGACGACGGTCGCCGAGCTCCAGGAGAACTGCGGGAAGCTGGCGGCGGCCAACAAGAAGACGGCGAATTTCTCCGGCTTCTACCTGCCGGGCCAGTACTGGTTCAACGGCATGCCGTTCCTGTTCGGCAAGGGCGGCACCATCGCCACGCAGAAGGACGGCACCTGGAAGGCCGAGATGTCCTCACCGGCCAACCAGGCGGGCCTCGCCGCGTGGCGCACCTTCCAGAACACCTGCTCCACCAAGTCCTCGGTCGGCGTCAACACCGACAGCCCCGACCAGGACCAGCTCTTCGCCGACGGCAAGGCCGCGATGGTCTACGTCAAGGCGTGGGAGCCCGCGGCGGTCCTGGAGAAGAACCCCGCGCTCAAGGACGACATCGGCTTCTTCGCGATGCCGGGCTACACCGCGGACAAGACCATGCCGGTGATCGTGTCCGGCTCGACCATCGGCATCGCGGCGAACAGCCCCGACAAGAAGGCCGCCCAGGACTGGCTGCGGATCATCACCGGCAAGCAGTTCCAGCAGAAGATGGCGCTCACCCTCAATCTGCTGCCGATCTCGCCGGACTTCACCCCGACCGGTGTTCCCGAGCAGTTGACCGTCGCGTCGAAGGCGGCGGAGATCAGTCAGCCGCTGCCGGGCAGTCCGGGCGAGGCGACGCTGGAGACCGAGCGGTACAACGAGCAGTTCTTCTCGAAGATCGCGGGCGGCGCCGATATCGCCAAGGCGTCCGCCGACTACGACAAGCACGCCACCGACGCATTCAACTCGCTCCACTAGGACCTCGGGGAACCCGATGGCAATGACCGAAAAGCGGAGCGCCCGGCGCGCTCCGACCGGTGTCCGCCCCCGGCCGCAGGCCCGGGGCGGCGCCGCCCGGCGGCGTCTGCTGCCGTGGGCGATGATCGCCCCCGCGGCTGTCGCGCTGCTGTTGATCCAGGGGTATCCCCTGCTCCGCCTGCTGGTGCTGTCCACGCAGGATTTCGGCCCCCGGTCGCTGTTCACCGGGCACGCCGATTTCGTGGGCGTCGACAATTTCACCCACCTGTTCTCCGACGCGGACTTCCGCTCGGTCCTGCTGCGCACGGTGGTCTTCACCGTGGTGTGCGTGGCACTGCTGATGGTGCTCGGATTCCTGATCGCGCATCTGCTGACCGGCGTCTCGGCGTGGGCCCGCGTGGTCACGACCGTGTCGCTGGTCCTGGTGTGGGCGATGCCGATGGTCGCGGCGACGCTGGTGTGGCAGTGGATGTACCAGCCGCAGTACGGGGTCGCGAACTGGCTGCTGACCAAGGTGCGGGTCTTCGGAGACCTCACCGCGTACGACTGGTTCTCCCACCCCCACCAGGCGCTCGGGCTCGTCATCCTGCTCACGGTCTGGAAGGGCCTGCCGTTCGTCGCGCTGACGCTCTTCGCGGCGCGCGGCCAGATATCCGAGTCGCTGTACGAGGCGGCGCGCCTGGACGGTGCGGGGACGCTACAGACATTCCGGCACATCACGATTCCGGTGCTGCGGCCGGTGCTGGCGATCCTGACCCTGCTGGAGGTCATCTGGTCGGTGAATTCGTTCACCCCGATCTGGGTGCTGACGCAAGGCGGGCCCGACGGGCAGACCACGACGCTCGGGGTGTACGCGTACATCACCGCCTTCAGCCGCAACGACTACGGCAGCGGCGCGACGATCGCGGTGGTGACCGTACTGATCCTCGCCGTGTTCTCCGTCGCCTACGTCCGCAGGACGGCGAAGCAGGGAGACGACCAGGGAGAGACGGCATGAGTATGCGCATGACCCCCGCGCGGCGCCGCCGCAGCGTCAACAACACGATCGCCGTGGTGATCTCCGCGGTGATGCTCTTCCCCGTCTACTGGATGGTGGCCACCGCGCTGAAGCCGCGCGGGAAGATCCTCAGCGCGGTGCCGCAGTTCATTCCTTGGCCGATCAGCCTGGGCAACTTCCAACGGGCCCTGGCCAAACCGCACTTCTGGGTGTTCGTGCGCAATTCGCTGACGGTGACCCTGTCGTCGGTGGTGCTGTCGCTGGTCATCGCGCTGTTCGCGGCGATCGCCCTAGCCCGTTTCCGGTTCGCGGGGCGGAAGGTGCTGCTGGCGATCCTCGTTCTGGTGCAGATGATTCCGGCGGCGGCCATGGTCATCCCGGTGTATCTGATGCTGCGCTCGATCAACGCGCTGGATTACGTACCCGGCCTGGTGCTGACGTACATGACGTTCGTGCTGCCGTTCACGATCTGGACGCTGCGCGGCTTCGTGGACGGGGTCCCGGTGGAACTGGAGGAGGCGGCGCTGGTCGACGGGTGCGGCCGGTTCCAGATGTACGTACGGGTGCTGCTGCCGCTGCTGATGCCGGGCATCGTCGCCACTTCCATCTTCGCGTTCGTCAACGCGTGGGACGACTATCTGTTCGCCTACGTGATCATGAAATCGCAGGGCAATTACACGCTCCCGGTGTGGCTGGTGTCGTTCAAGACGTCGGAGAGCGTCGATTACGGCGCGATGATCGCCGCCTCCACCATTTTCTCGCTGCCGGTCCTGGTCTTCTTCCTGCTGGTGCAGCGCCGTCTTGTCGGCGGTATGACCAGCGGCGCGGTCAAGGGATGACCCGCGTGCCGCGTTCCGGACCGGCTTTCGCTGTAGGGCTTACCGATCGAAGGAGTGAGGATTCCATGACCGAGCTGTCACGCCTTGCCCATGGCGTGCTGTTCCCCGCGCTGGGGCGCAAGACCGTGCCCCGGTGGGCCCGCGCCCGTGTCGAGGAGGGACTCGGCGGCTTCGTCCTGTTCGGCAAGGACATCGCCTCCGCCGAGCAGATCCGGCAGTTGACGTCCGACCTGCACGGCCTGCGTGAGCATGTGCTGCTGTCCGTCGACGAGGAGGGCGGTGACGTCAACCGGCTGGAGTCGTACGGGGGTACGTCGGTGCCCGGCAATCACGCGCTGGGGCGGCTGGACGATCCGGAGTCGACGCGTGAGGCGGCGTACCAGATCGGGCTGTCGCTGGTGGCGGCCGGTATCGACTGGGACCTGGCGCCAGCCGTCGACACGGCGGTCAATCCCCTGAGCCCGAACGGCATCCGCTGTTTCGGCGCAGACCGGACCCTGGTGGCCCGGCACGCCGCCGCGTGGGTGGAGGGTCTCCAGGCGGCGGGGGTGAGCGCGTGCGCCAAGCACTTCCCCGGCCACGGGCTGAGCTCCACCGACGCCCACCTGGGCACGCCCACCGTCGACCTCTCCCGCCAGGAGCTGGTCGACCACTATCTGGACCCGTTCCGAGCGGCGATCGCGGCGGGCGTCGACAGCATCATGGTCTCCCACGTGCTGCTGACGCAGCTCGACACGGTGCCCGCCACGATCAGCCCGGCGGTTCTGACGGGTCTGCTGCGCGGTGAGCTCGGGTACGACGGGGTCGTGATTACCGACGCGCTGGAGATGCGCGGCATCAGCGATGTGGCGGGGCTGCCGGAGGCGTCGGTCCGGGCGATCGCGGCGGGCGCGGACGCGCTGTGCCTGGGCGCGTGGGCGTTCGGCGACGACGTGGACGCGGCAGCCGCGGCCCTGGTCGCGGCGGTCGAGGACGGCAGGCTCCCGGAGGAGCGGCTGCGCGAGGCCAACGCCCGTATCGCCAAGCTCGGCACGCGCCCCAGGGCGACCGGCGCCGTGCACGACGACGCGGTGGGCGCGCGGCTGGCGCGCGAGGTGGTCGAGGTCCACGGCGACCCGGTGCTGCGCGGCCGGAAGGTGATGGTTGTCCGGCTGGACCCGACGCATTCGCCCGCTCAGGGCGGTGCGTCGTGGGGCATCGCGGAGCCGTTGCGGGCGGCGGGTCTTGAGGTGGAGTCGGTGGCGGTGGCCGGTGACACGTACAACGCGGAGGGAGTGATCAGGGCCGAGATCGGCCTGTACCTGGACGAGTTCGGGCCGGACGCCGACGTCGTGCTGCTGGTCCGCAGCCCGCACCGCTTCCCCTGGCAGCGGCCGGTCCTGGACGAGGTCCTGGCCCGGTGGCCGGAGTGCGTCGTGGTCGACATGGGCGTGCCGGGCGACGACTTCGGCGGATTCCGCGGCTGGGTGCGGACGTTCGGCGCCTCCGGGGTGTGTGCGCGGGCTGCGGTGGACGTGCTGCTGGCGGCCGGGTGACCGGCGGCGGGCAGGTGCTGACCGGCGGGCGCTTCGTGCGGGCCGACGGCGGTGTGACACCGGGGTGGCTGCTGGTCCGCGATGGTCTGATCCATGCCATGGGCGAGGGCGGTCCGCCCCCGGTGCCGGAGCCGGTGGTGGATCTGCGGGGGCGGCTGGTCGTGCCGGGATTCGTCGATCCGCACTGTCACGGTGGGGCGGGCCGTTCGGTCTACACCGGCAACGCCGACGACGTGCGGATCGCCGCGGCCGGGCACCTCGCCCGCGGCACCACGTCGATGCTCGCGTCGGTGGCCAGCCTCGCCCTGCCCGCGATGGAGGCGGCGGCGCGCGCGGTCGCCTCGGTCATCGACGACGGATCCGCGCCCAACGTGGTGGGCATCCATTTCGAGGGGCCGTTCCTGTCGCCGGGCCGCCGCGGCGCGCAGAGCCCGGACGCGCTGCGGGCGCCGGACCGTGCGGTGGTCGAGCGACTGCTGGCCGCGGCCGGGGGCCACGCGGTGTCGATGACGGTGGCTCCGGAACTGCCCGGTGCGCTGGAGCTGATCAGGGAGTACGCCGATCGTCTCGTGATCAGCCTCGGCCACACCGAAGCGTCCGCGGCGGTCTTCGCGCGGGCGGCCGGTGCGGGCGCCCGCGCGGTGACCCACCTGTTCAACGCGATGCCCCCGCTGGACCACCGGGAACCGGGCCCCGTCGCGGCGGCGCTCCTGGACCCCCGGCTGTCCTGCGAGCTGATCGTCGACGGCCACCACCTGGCCGACGACACGGTGCGCCTGGCCCACCGCACCGCAGGCGCCGACCGCCTGCTCCTGGTCAGCGACGCGATGCCGGCGGCGGGCATGGGCGACGGGACGTACCGTTTCGCGGACCGTGAGGTGACGGTGTCGGGAGGCGCGGCCCGGCTGTGCGGCACGGACACTCTCGCGGGTTCGACGCTCTTCGTTTCCCGCGCGTTCGGTCGCTCGGTCACTACGGTGGGTCTGCCGCTCGCGGACGCCGTCCGCATGTCGTCCACCACCCCGGCCCGGCTGCTGGGCCTGTCCGACCGCGGCGCCCTGCGCCCGGGCCTGCGGGCGGACTTGGTCGAGCTGGACGCGTCCCTGTCCCCGTCCCGTGTCTGGCTGGGGGGCCGCCCGGTCCTGCCCGGCGGCGGCGCGGGCCGGTAGGGGAGTTCGGTGGGCGGGCGCCCGGTGCCGGTCCGGGTGCCCGCGTGCTGGGTCCGATGAGTTCGCCGTCGTCGAACGGTCTACCCAGCGACACGACCGTTCTCGACAGGAGTGCCATGTCCACCATCCAGCCCGTGATCGTGACCGCGAACCAGGACGTTCTGCTCGGCTTCTATACGCAGTTGTTCGGCGCTGCGGAGATCTTCCGGGAGCCGGCGGAAGGCCCGGCCTTCTACCTCGGCTTGCGCATCGGCGACACCGACCTCGGGCTGGTGGCCAAGACGGACCCGGGTACACCTGCGGCGCCGCGGATCCTGCTCAGCATCGGTGTCGCCGACGTCGATGAGACGCTCGGGCGGGTGGAGGCGCTGGGCGGCTCGGTCCGCGGCGGCCCCACCGACATGCCGTGGGGACAACGCGTCGCCCATATCTCAGATCCTGACGGTAATCCGGTGAATCTCACCCAGCCGGTCCCGGCGTGCTGAGGCTGCTGTGGGGTGTGTTGTTGTTGTGGTGGTGGTTGTCGTATTTGATTCGCGGTGGGTGGTGCTGTGCGCGGCGTCCCGTGGCTTCGTGATGTGGGGCGGTATCTGTGCGGGTCAGGGGATGGGGCGGCCGGTGAGTGTGTCAGAAAGCCGGGCGGTGCGGTCCGCCCTGCGGCACCGTCCCGGGACAGCATTCTCCTGATGGAGAAAAGGGGTATGACAGCACTGAATGTACGAGGCCGCGTCGGCGGCGATCGGCGTGCTCGCTCTGGTGTGCGGGGCGTTCATCGTGGGTCCCGCACAGAGCGCTTCCGCCGCGGGCTGCGGGAGTTGGGGCAGCACCGGCACGGCCGGGGACGTCGCGCGGGCCTCTACGCACGGGGAGGAATGCGCCCCGGGGCAGCCGCAGGGTCCAGATCGGCGTCACCGTCGCGGACACCAAGGGCGATGGCAAGGGGGCCTGCGTGCAGTTCCGCGCCACGTATGGCGACGGTGGGACCGGGATGAGTGGGTGTACGTCGCGGGGGCCGGCCACACCCTGGACACGTCTTTCAGCTATGCCTCCAGCGTGCGCAAGATCTGGGTCCGGTAGGGCGTGGGCAACAACGGTAGGTGCACCCGGATGGCCGGGGGCGTGCACATGGTCCGGCCCAAGTAGCAGGGGCCCGTTTCCCCGGTGGGCGCGGCAGCGTCGCCCGCCCGGATCTCGCCGAGTGCCAGGGGCCGGACTCCGGGGCCTGGTCCCTGCCGCCGTCTCCCCGTACGCCGACCGTGGCGTTCGTTGCCCGGCAGGTCGCCCGTGAGGAGGAGAGGCTCGGCCGCGACGGGTCGGGCCAGTGTCCCGGTCCGGCACCAGCGCTCCCAGGGCACCGCCTGCTTCGTGGCTTTCCGGCTCCGGCAGGATGGGGGCATGCTCATTGTGATCGGCGGACTCCCCGGCACCGGCAAGACCACCCTGGCCCGGCTGGCTGCGGCGCGCATCGGCGCGGTCCACCTGCGTATCGACACCATCGAACAGGCCATCGTCCGCTCGGGTCTGGCACAGCACCCCGTCGGACCGGCGGGCTACGTCATCGGATACGCCCTGGCCGAGGAACATCTCGGGCAAGGACTGACCGTGATCGCGGAATCCGTGAACCCCATGGCGGTCACCCGCGACAGCTGGCAGAGCGCGGGGACCCGGGCGGCCGTCCCCGTCGTCGAAGTGGAAGTCATCTGCTCGGACCCTGCCGAGCACCGCGAGCGCGTGACCACACGATCGATCGACATCCCCGACCTGCCCCTGCCCGACTGGCAGCAGGTCCTCAACCGCGACTACGAGCCGTGGAACCGCGAACACCTCGTCATCGACACCGCCGGACAGGACCCGCAGCAGTCACTCGCCCTGCTCCTTCACCATCTTGATCGCTCCGGCGGGATGCCAACCGAGGCCACCGAAGGCTGACGCACCGCGCTATGTCATGACCGGCTCAGCAACGGGCTCCTACCTTGTTTTTTAACCAGTTCGCCAGGGTTTGGTGCCGACCTTGTGGTGGGCCGGTCGTTGGTATGCCTCGCTGCCGGTGAGGACTCGTCCCACGTCGTGGCGCGGCGAGAGCCGGCGGTTTTTCGGGCCGGGCGGCCTTCCGGGGCCGGGGCTGACGGGTTTCGGTGCGCTGGCCGGCGAACCGGTTCTCGTGCGGAAGTTTTGGAACCCTCGCCTGGACGCGGGCCGGGGTGAGCCTGTGCGGTGGTGCTGGCTTCTCCCGCGGCCTGCGCAGGTCGGTGGCGAGCGGTCGGGCGAGGCGGAGTTGGGTGTGGGCGGCGATGATCAGCCAGGTCCGGCGGTCGGCGGCGGCCGAGTCGCGCAGTCGGGCCCAGGTCCAGCCGAGGGTCTGCTTGAGCACGCGGAAGGTGTGCTCGACGTCGAATCTGCGGAGGAACGCCTGCCAGTAGCGGTCGACGTCGCCCGCGGTGGCGCCGGTGCGTGACCACCACAGCCAGACAGGCTTGTTCACCCTGCCGGACGGCAACTGCTCGACCGTCAGGCGGATGACGGTGCCCTCGATGATCGGCAGTGGTCCGTTGTGGTCGAGCCATGCGGCCCACTGGGTCAGCCTGGGGTGCAGCCGGTCCCACGCCTGGGCGGCTGCCGTGCCGTGGTGCCGGGTGTCGGTGACGGCCTACTTCTGGCCCCAGGTGGCGGGGTCGCCGAAGACGAACTCCCCGCCGTGCTTGGGCAGCCGGTCGCCCTTCGGGTGTGCCCGGTAGAACTCCTCCCACGAGGGTGCCGGCCGACGCATCACCCGGTCCGAACGGGGTCGGCCCAGGATCTCGACCGGCAGACCGGACAGCGGGTAGGCGATGCGCGGCGCGTCTAGCCGGCGTCCGGAACGATCAGGATGTCCGGATCCCCTTCACCCCACTGACCTGCGGCGATGAGGCGCTCGATGACCTCACGGACCTGGGCGGCGGTAGTGGCGGCAAGGTCGACGCCGGGGGGTGGGACGGACCGCGTCCAGGAGGGCGGACCAGGAGGTGCAGCCGGTCTCCAGCGCGACGATGACCGAGTACGGCCAACCGGGCATCATCTGATGCATCGCGCCGCCGCGGCCGTAGGCGTGGCAGAACGAGCGGTCCGGCACGGTGCCGGCGTCCGGCCGCAGCCACGGTGAAACGTCGACGGCCAGGACCAGCCGCCCGCCGGCCGCTCGCGGCAACGGCACCCCGGCCAGAGCCCGCAGCCGGGCGACATCGAGCCCGCCGCGGTTCAGCCCGGCGTAGAGGGAAGCGGGACCCCGGCGATGCTCCGGCGCCATGGCGAGATCGATCAGCGACCGCACCGGTCCGTCGGTGCACAGCACCGCGTCGGCCAGGTCGAACAGCGCGTCGGCACGGGCGGTCAGGCAGTCCTGGAAGTCCGTCCGGAACCGGGACAACCCAGCCAGGGACTCGACGCGGACAGCGTCGTGCAGCAGCCTCACCTCGCGGCCTTGGCATGATCGACAACGCACATGATCACACCAAGGCTGCGCCACTTTCCGGAAAAGGTGGAAACGCTCCTGGCGCTGGCAGGAGACCGTCAGGCACAGACCAGTGATGCGCGGATTCGAGCGATGCCGCGCAGGATCTCGTCCCGATTCTTCGCGCGCTTGATCCACAGTGGCAGACGGGCGACCAACGTCATCTTCTTCCCTGTGTCGTACCAGGGCGCTCGTTCGCGCAGCGACGCTTGGACGAAGCGCCGCAGCAAGTCGAGGTGTTCCAGGTCGTAGGCCCACAACCACCCGTGTCGAGTCTCAATTTGGAGCCACAACGGCACGCCGAAGTATGGATCCGTCGCTGGCGCGGCGGTGCCCCGGGAGAGGGCGACAGCACGGCCGCTCCACAGCCGTGACAAGCCGCAGCTACGGCAGATCAGACGCCTTGGCCTGAACAGGGTCCGACCTCCGCAGCCAGAGCTGTCGGCCGCTGGAATGACAAGGGCGGCTTTCGCGCAGGCAGGGCATCGCACCATGATCGAGCTAAGGAAGTCGTACTTGGTGCTGCGCGGATCTCGGAACCGACCGGAGGACGAGGCCATGCAGTGAGTATGCAACTGCCCACGGAGCTAGCGCACCCCGATTCGACGCCTCGTGTGCGACCCCCTGCCATCCCCGCCGAGAGCCACGCGAAGGTTGAACAACAAGCGTACGGCGAGTGTGGGCCGCCGCAGGTCGGGCTTCCTGGCTGTGGATTGACCGGGATCAAGCCACGGCGAGCCCGGAAGCGACAGTTCACGACACGCTAATTTTGCGGCACCCCAACAGCAGAGGAGAGCCCCGTGGGCAAGGTGGTCATGTACAGCTCGGTGTCGGTGGACGGCTTCGTCGCCGACGACAAAGACCAGCCCGGACCGCTGTTCGACTGGCTGTCCAGCGGTGACGTCCCGCTGGACGAGAGCGGCGTGCTGACGGTGTCGCAGGCGTCCTACGACTACATCCGGCCGTACTGGGACCAGATCGGAGTCACCGTCGTCGGCCGCCACGTCTTCGACCTGACGGACGGCTGGGACGGGAAGCCGCCGAGCGGGATCGACCACGTGGTCGTCGTGACCCACCGGCCGACGCCCGAGGGCTGGGACCCCAAGGCGCCCTTCCACTTCGTCGGCGGCGTCGAGGCAGCCGTGGCCAAGGCACAGGAGCTCGCGGGTGACCGCCTGGTCGAGGTCGCCGCCGGCGACGTCGGTGGCCAGGTGCTCGCCGCCGGCCTGGTCGACGAGGTCCGCATGGACGTCGTACCCGTCGTGTTCGGCTCCGGCAAGCGCTACTTCGGTTCGGCCCCCGCGCAGCACCTGTTGGAAGACCCTGACGTGGTGATCCAGGGCAACCGCGTCCTTCACCTGCGCTATCAGGTGCGCCGCTGACCGACCTAACCGGACTCCGCGAAGAAGTCCACCGCGATCGAACACACACAGGGCGCCCCCTCGTGGCCAGACACAATGCGGTCCCCAATGCCGGGAGTTGAGTCTGTCGCCTCGTCCGGTGCCTGCGGCTGAATCTCTTGGGAGGGGGGCTGTCTGCTGTGCGGAGGCGCGGTTTGTCCGAGGGAAGGGTGGTTCGCGGGGTCGTCGTCCGGCGCGGTGTATCTGCTCTGGGAGTCGTTGCGTGCCGAACTGGGTGTGCACGGGGCACTGTCCGTCGAACGACTCGGGGCCAAGGCGGCGGCGCTGTCCGGTGCCCGCGTGACCCTCCAGCAGGAACGACGGTGCCTGCAGGCCCGACACCCCGAGTGGCCGGCCGCTTCCCAAGGCGGATCCCGGCTGGCTGGTGGCCGGGGCATGGTATGCGCGCCCGGCCGCTGTCCGCTGTGTGGCCGTTGTGCGTTCCTTGTCGGGTTCTGCAGTGCGGGGCGGGTGCCCTTTGTCGGCGGATCGTCTGGGGCTGTGCGCGGAGTTGTTGGCCGGCGGGCTTGGGGTGCCAGGGCGTGCTGGGCGTGGGTGCCGGTGTCAGACCGGCCCGAGGGCCTCGTCGCGGGTCCTGAGGGTGTGGACGTCCTGCCCGGCGGCGTCGGCCACGCTGGCGATCTCCCCGCGGGGCGCAGGGGGCAGCGTGGTGGGTAGACCGTTTCGATGGTGCCGGAGCGGATCTTGCCGTCCACCGGGTTGACGTTGCTGCCGTGGAGGGTGACGGAGTCCTGCGGTGCGTCCTTCCCCGTGGTTTCCCGGGGGTTCGCCAGCGGTTTGGGGGTCAGGTGCGGGGGCATCCGGCCGCTATGGCCGATGAGACGACTGGAACACCCGCCGAAGACCACCTCCTCCTCAGCGTCGACACCAACGGTGACGGAAAACCCGACGTATGGATGACCGACACCACCGGTGACGGCAAGCCCGACCTCTACCAGTTCGACACGACCGGTGACGGCGCGGTGGACGTGACCATCGTTGAAGAGCCCGGTGCGGGGGAAGCGGGACGCACCGTCATCGAAGGCGACGGAGGCCACCCCGTCTCTTCCTGACTGTCGTGCCTGCCCCGCCCCCTGTGTTCCCGGGGGCGGGGCAGGCTGGTGTGATGCGGGGTGCGGGGTCTGCCTCGTGCTGCGCGTGGTCGCTCTGGCCGCCCGGAGGCGGCAGGCCGGTCACCCGTGCGGCCTTCCTCCTGGGCCGCGACCCCAGCGGTCTGCGCCGCTCGCTTGCCGAACTTCGTCGAGTTTCTGCTGCCGCGCCGCCGTCACCGACGCGCGGGGGTGCGGGCGCGGACGGCCTGCCGTGCCCTGCTTGTTCGGGCCATGTCTGGTACGCGGCTCGCGGTGGGCTGCTGTCCTGCTCCGGGCTGTGTCCGGTATGCGGCTGCCCCTGTGTCGTGGGCGCCCCGCGGCAAGGATGTCGCCGTGCGCCGGGTGTGCGAGGTGCGCCGGGACGGGGCGACAGCGCGGGGTGAAGATGGCCGCGTCGTCGGGCGGCGGGTCGATCCGCCGGATCGCCGGCCGCCTGCCCCCCGGGAACCTGGGCCGCCCGGTGCGCGCGGGCCTGCGGGGTGCCGCGGGGCGGCGGCTTCGGCGCATCGCCTCCGGGGGCTTCCGGGAGGTCTGCTTCAGGGGTCCGCGGTCCGCCGCGCGGCGGACCCTGAGGCACAGTCCACAGGCATCGGTTCCGTCGGGCTCGGCTTCCAGTAGCCGGCCCGTGTGGGCCATCGGCTGCCGGGCCCGCACGGGCGCGGCGTGTTGTCTCCGGGGCGGGCGGGGCGGGACGTACCTGTCGGGGTATGACACGACGCACACGAACAGTCACAACGGTGGGCCTGGCCGCGGCCGTCTGCGCGATGACGGCCGGGGCTGGCCTCGCACGGGCGCACGCCGGGACAGCGCCGGGGACGGCCGGGGACCGGGGTCTCGTGGTCTCGATGGGTGACAGCTTCATCTCGGGTGAAGCGGGGCGCTGGCAGGGCAACAGCACCGCGGTGACCGGCAGCCGGAACGGCACCGACCGGGCCTACCGGAACGGGGCCTACCTGCCCGCGCTGGTGTACGGGGCAAGCTACGCCGACCACTGCAACCGTTCCGACTCGGCGGAGATCGACAATGCGCCGTTCACCGACGGCGTCCCCGAACGCGTCAACTTCGCCTGCTCCGGCGCCCTGGCCAGGGCCGTGTACGCGAAGGCGGACGGCGGAGAGCGGTTCAAGGGCGAAGAGCCGCAGGCGGACCAGTTGCGCGCGGTGGCCGCCGGGCACCGGGTGAGGCTGATCGCGTTGTCCGTCGGCGGCAACGACATCGGCTTCTCGGACGTCATCCTCGCGTGCGCCAAGGAGTTCCTGAAGCCGGGCAGCAGCCACACCTGCGCCGCCGCCCAGCAGAAGGCGGTGGAAGGCCGCTTCGCCCGGATGCGCGAGGAGGCCGGCAGAGCCGTGGACAGCATCCGTGCGGTGATGCGCCAGGCGGGACAGCAGGACGGCTCCTACCGGCTCGTCCTGCAGTCCTACCCCTCCCCGCTGCCCGACGCCGCCCGGAACCGGTACCCGGCCAGGGGCTACAAGCGCTTCACCACGGGCGGCTGCCCGTTCTCCGACACCGACCTCGACTGGGCGCACGACACCCTGGTGCCCGAGATGACCGCGGAACTCGCACAGGTGGCCACCGCGCGGCACACCGAATTCCTCGACCTGTCAGCGGCCTTCCAGGGCAGGGAGGTCTGTGCCGACCAGGCCCGCCAGGCGACCGCGGGCGAACCGCCCGCCCCCGCCGCCAGTGAGTGGGTCCGCTTCCTGGTCACCGGGCTCGCACAGGGCGAGCGCCAGGAGAGCCTGCACCCGGACTTCTACGGCCAGCTCGCCCTGGGCCGCTGCCTGGCCCTGGCCGCCGGCGAACAGCAGAGCGAAGGACACTTCCGCTGCGCCAACACCGCCGACAAGGGCCCCGAAGCGATGACGCTCGCACACGAGTAGCACCGCGCCCGGGCGGCAGCTGTCAGTCGGCCGGTGACGAGCGGGGGCCGCACGGCCGGCAGGACCCCGCCGCCGACGCCGCCGGCCAGGTCCGCCCCGCGGCCGGCGGCCCCTGGAGTTCCTGCGGCTGGCCTCCGCACCGGGTGGCCGCGGCGGCCCGGCCCTTCCCCAGGGCCGGCGTCAGCGCCGACGCCGGCCTCCTTGACGCCTGCCGGACGTCAAGAGCGCTGCGGCACCGCACCCGACGGCAGACTCTTCCGCGCAGTACGCGGCGGACGCGTCCGCTCCACCGAATACTGCGGCATCTGGCAAGACGCCTGACAGGACACACTGCACGCACAGGATGTAGAAAGCCTTTTTGCCGAGGTCCACTACCGCCTACGCCACGCGGGCATCTCTTTGTGGATCACCGCCGGGATCCCACCCGCCGAAGCCGCCCGGCGTGCCGGGCACAGCCTCACCGTTCTCTACCGCGTCTACGCCAAACCGCTCCAGGGCTACCAGCAAGAGGCCAACCAGCTCATCGCAGCCGCTATGCATGAGATTCAACGGTGAATCGTGGATACGCGGATGTACTAGCGCCCGCGCACACGGCCGCAATCATGATGACGATCCGCGAGCACATCCGCCCGTTGCTCATCTGCCTGGTCGGGTGTGGCGACGGCAATGGTGAGCGCTATGGGCAGTGAAGATCTCCAGTACGTAGCTGAAGGACTGCGCCTCACGCCGACGGTCTCGGCATGAGGCCATCGGCGTGAGGCGCGATGAATGAACGTGGCGCGTGCCATGCTGACTGACGAGGGCCTTCTTGCGGGGCGGGAGCCCAAGCAAAGATCCGGTCGGCGGGTTCCTCTTGGCGTCCTTGTCAGGACGCCAAGAGGAACCCGCGGGTACGAGGTCCGGTTGGACGACGCGGTCAGAGCAGGACGGAGTACATGTTCCAGCCGGTGCCGACCTGGACCCGGCGCGCGTAGGGCGCCTTGGGGTCGCCGGTGCCGCGGTAGTACCAGAGTTTCCCTGCGGAGTCGGCGGCCAGCAGATCGGGGTGTCCGTCGCCGGTCATGTCGCCGACGCCGACGATGCGGCTGTAGGTGTTCCAGCCGGGACCGACCTGCGTGCGGCGCGTGTACGGGTCCGAGGTCCTGCCGGTGCCGCCGTAGTACCAGAGGGTTCCGTTGTGGTCGCGGGCGATGAGGTCGGGGTGTCCGTCGCCGTTGACGTCACCTGCGCCGACGATGGTGGTGTAGGTGTTCCAGCCGGGTCCGACCAGGGTCCGCCGTGCGAAGGGCGCCTTGGCATCGCCCGTGCTGCGGTAGTACCAGAGGGTTCCGTTGTGGTCGCGGGCGATGAGGTCGGGGTGTCCGTCGCCGTTGACGTCACCTGCGCCGACGATGGTGGTGTAGGTGT
>NZ_JBVHLD010000026.1:9206-20435 GCF_055559175.1 Streptomyces sp. NPDC024632 | reverse complement strand
TTCCAGCCGGGTCCGACGCGCGTGCGTGCCGAGAACGGGCCGCCGGACTTGCCGGTGCCCCGGTAGTACCAGAGCACGCCGTCGTGGTCGCGTGCCACCAGGTCTCCGGTACCGGCCGCGGTCAGCGAGCCAAGCGGGGCGATCGTGGTGTACGTGTTCCAGCCGGGGCCGACCCGCGTCCTGGGCCCGAGCTTGCCGGGAGCGGCCGGGTCGGGAGTGGCCTGGTACTGCCACAGGGTCCCGGCGGTGTCACGGCCGTAGAAGGCGGCGCGGTGGCCGGCGGGGACCGTGTCGGCCGTCAGCGTCAGGCGGGTGGCCGCACTGTCGTAGGGGCGGCCGTCGGCGCCGGTGGTCTCAAGGCGGCCGTCGAGCGTACCGGCGGGCAGCCCCCAGTCACTGGTGACTTCCAGGCGCTCCAGAAGCTCGCCGTCCGCCGTGGTGTCCCACTGACGGGCCGGCAGTTGCAGCGTGAGGGATCCGTCGTCGGTGATGCTCCAGGAGGCGGTGCGGAAGGCTGTGCCGTCGGTGGCGTAGGCGACGTGCAGTCCGGCCGCGAGTTGCCGGGCGGTGTATCCGGCGGCGGTGATCGCGTCGGCAGGCAGTGTCCATCGCGTCGACGAGGCGGCCGGAGCCGTACCTACCCGTCGTGTCCGTACGGTTGCCGTCGTCGCCCGGGTGTCGCCGGTCGCGATCGGGACGGCGGCTCCCCACGGCACCTGCGTGCCGCCCGCGGACGTCCAGGAGGCCGAGAGGTGGGGTTGGGCGATGAAGATGCCGCCGTTGGTGGCGATCGTGCTGTGTGCGACGACCTTGCCGTCGGAGCCGGCGATGATGGAGCCGGTCACCGGGATCGCCTCCGCGATCGGGTATCCGGCCGACACGTGGAGATGCACCGTTCCCGCTTGGAGCGGTGCGCCGGGAATGCCGTTGTGATCGCTGTCGGTGTCGCCGATCGTGACGGTCGCCGCGAGGCCGGGCCGCCGCACCACGGGTACGGCGTTGCCCGTGTCGTCGGTGACGCGGAGCTGATCGAGCCCGGAGTCCTGCAGGTCCAGGCGTATGTAGGCATCCGCGGCCGGAGGTGCGGTCACGGTGACGTCCAGATCGCCCGGCTCTCCGTACATGGCGATGTGCGCGTCACCGACGGCGATCGCCGGTCCGGAAGGCGGTGCGTCCGCCGCGGCGACGGGCGGAAGGCTCACGGCGGTGCCCGCAGCCAGAGCCACGGCGGCCGCAGCCGCTACGCGGCGGTGAGAGACGTGCTTCACGTGCGATTCCTTGAGGTGGAGGGGCGGGCCGCGGTGCAGCCCGCCGCGAAAGGAGTGCGGACTTCGGGTCAGGCGATTTGCTGGAAGCCGTTCCAGCCGGCGGTGCCGACCGCGGTGCCGGAGCCCTGGATGCCGGAGTAGAAGTAGAGCTTGCCGTCTCCTCCGGAGGACCAGACGTCGGGCTTGCCGTCCCCGTCGGCGTCCGGGGCCGCGGTGAGCAGCGGGCGGTTGGCCGGCGTCCAGTTGGTGCCGATCACGGTCGGAGCCGAACCGAGCCCGTCGCCGTTCGTTCCGGTGCCGTTGTAGAACCGCAGGTCACCGTTGGCCTTGCTGCGGGCGACGAGGTCGACGTGGCCGTCGCCGGCACGGTCGCCGGGCGCGGTCAGGTCGAAGCCGGACCAGCTGCCGTTGCCCACCAGGACGGGCGGAGTGGTCTCGTCGAGGTAGAAGGAGTCGGACCCGAAGTAGAGCCAGAGCAGGTCGCCTTCCTTCACGAGCAGGTCGGGGTGCGGAGGCACGTCGATGGTGCCGTCGCCGTCGGTGTCCAGCCCGCCGTCGACGTCGCCGATCGCGAGGATCTGGTCGGCGTCGGAGAAGTGGTCGTTGGCCGGGTCGTAGACGCTGAGCTGCTGTTCGTCGTAGAGGCAGGACTGGGACTGTCCGTCGGCCTGTTCGTCCCTGGCGGTGCAGGCGTAGCCGAATCCGTTGTTGGGGAAGACCTCCAGCGACTTTCCGTCGGTGCCGGGAAGGAGAGCGACGAGGTCCTCGTAGCCGTCGGCGGTCCAGTCACCGCGGTGGGTGATGGAGGCGCCGTTGAAGTCGGTGGCGCCGCCGGCGGTGTACGGGGCGAGGAAGCCGCTGCCCTGGCCCGCGTAGAAGCGCAGATCGCCGTCGGTGGTGACGCCGTACATGTCGGAGGTGCCGTCGCCGTTGAGGTCGCCTGCCTTGTCCGGGGTGGCCGGGCCGTTGGCGTAGAAGCGGTAGGAGAAGGTGTCCGACCTGTTGCCGCCCTTGTCCAGGCTGCGCACGGCCAGCGTGTGGGCGCCGGCGGCGGGCGGTGTCAGCTTGATGTCGACCGAGCCGCCCGCGGTCTTGGGCGCGGCGTTGCGGACCGTCGGGTCCCAGTCGGTCCAGTACTCGTAACTGGCGACGTCCGCGATCCCACCGCTGCTGAGGGTAAAGGTGCCTTCGGTGCGGGACCGGCCGGTGGTGGCAGGCCAGCCGTCAACGGCTTCGGGAAATTGCTGGGAGTCCGCACTGGGCGGGTTGCTGGGCCGGGCGGCGTCGAACGTGAAGTGGCAGTTGGTGCTCCACGGTCCGCTCAGCGAACTGTCCTCGGCGCTGGCGCGCCAGCTGAAGTTGCCCGCCCCGGTGATGCCGTCGTCCTTGAGCAGCTTGGTCAGGGTGGCCTTGGGGATGAGGAGCCTGGCGCTCTTGCCCGAGGTCACGCTGACCGTTGTGTTGACCTCGTTGGTGGCGCCGCCGTGACCGGTGGGCCACAGGTTGAAGTGCGCCTTGATGGTGCCTCCGTCAGGGTCGGAGAAGGTGCCGCCGAGCGTCACATCGGTGTTGCCGATGGTCGTGTACGTGCTGTTGGCCCCGCAGTCGTTGCCGGAGGACGGGTTGGTGTAGAGGCCGGACGGCTTGCCGGGGTAGGTGTTGTAGTCGGTGGAGAGCACCGCGGTGCTCGCCGTGAACTTCTTCCACGCGTACACGTCGGTCTCACTCGTGGCCCGCATGCCGAGCGTGATGTTCGGCCAGTGCTTGGTGGCGGCTTCCTTGGCCGCGGCGGTGACGTCGTAGGCGAGATTGCCAGCGGGGCAGGAGGAGTTGTAGCCGTGGGAGTCCGTGCTGGTGGACAGCTTGGTGGCCCACGACGGCTGGTTGTTCCAGCTGGTCGACGAGGAGATCGATCCCGTCAGCCACGTCTCCGCCCTCGCGTCGTTGCACGACCATGACCACGAGTTCTTGATCCGGAAGGTGGACTTGGTGATCGCCTTGTTGGTGTTCCAGAGGTTGTTGGAGTCCATCCGGAAGAACGAGCGGGCCAGGCCGTTGGTCTCGTTCTCATAGCCGACCCGGGCGTCGCCGGTGGAGGAACCGCTGCCGCCCCAGCCGGCACCGTTGTAGAACGTGCCCGTCGGGTACTTCTTGTACGCGATCGTCCACGCCTCTTTGGAGCCGCCGATCGTGGGGTCGATGTAGACGGGGTACGTGACGTCGTCGCCAGTCAGCAGGGACTGGTCGGGCGTCAATGTCACCGTGGAGGACGTGACGTCGATCGGGACGGCCGCCTGCTGCGAGCCGTGGCCGGGCTCGAACTCGTCGGTGGGGACGGCGGGTCCGGGCGTGTCCTGCGCAGACGCGGCGAGCCGGGACCGCTGTCCGGCCGAGGGCGCGGCCGCCGGTGCGGTGGAGCTGTCCCACATGCGCGGGACGGGCGCGGTGAAGACCTCCTGCCCTGCAGGGTTGACCGCCCGCAGATTGCCGGTGGCGTCGGTGCTGACGTCGACGCCGTCGGAGGCCAGCTTGAGTCTGAGCGTCTTCAGCGCCGGATCGGCCGCCGCTTCCGCCGACTTGACCACCAGCAGCTCGCCGAAGCCCGATGTCCCGGCACGCACCTTCAGGTCCACGCCCGGCAGCACCTCCGGGTACGTGGCGCTGTCGCCGTCGACCGTTGGCGCGGGCAGGGCCGTGGGCCAGGACAGCGACATGCTGCGGCCGTCCCGGGTGATGGTGGCCAGCGGAGCGGTGCCGCCGCCGGAGAACTCCAGACCGACTGCGGTCGCCGCGGGCACGATCCGGCCGTCCGTACCGCGGTGCAGCGTCGTGTCGATGTCGACCAGCTTGTTGCCCTGACGGACGCGCTGCTCGGTCGCGTACTGGTCGCGCGTGAACGTCCCGTCCGGATTGGCGAACAGCTGTGCCGTCTCGGTGCGTTCCGAGAGCACCTCGGCCCGCTGCCCGGTCTCGGCGGCACGGGCGACGGCCTCGGACACCTCATCGGTCGTCCCGGTCCCCCCGGTGGCCGTGGATGACGTGCTGTCAATTGCCTGAGCGGGTAGGGCAGTTGCCGCCGGAGACAGCACGGCGGCCACCACGAGAGCGGCGAGTGGAATTCGCCACCTTCCTGTGCGCATCGCTCCCCTTCGATACTTCAAACCAGGATCCTTTCAGTTGCCACGTGAAGCACGGATCGTCGTGTGGCATCGGAGAAAACCGCGCGGTCACCCGCGTTCGGAGGCGGGTCTGCGCGTGCATTGAGTATGCACATGGATCAAGCCAGTCTGGACCGCCCGTGGAGTCCTTCTGGTCATCTGTGCAGCTCACGATGGCGGAGCAAGTTGGGCATAGGCGTCCATTAGCGCCGGTAAGCGGTGAAGCCTGTCAAATATTCAAATTCTTGTGCTATGGGAATCGAAGCGAAGAATTCGCGGTCGGCCTGATTCTTTGACGGCTCTTTGCGGGTGCTAATGTCAGCCGAATCGTCAACACTGCGTGAGCCCTTGGGGGGGTAAAGTGTCCGTTTTGCGGACCCATTTTCAGCGGAGTCCCGCACGGGCCAGGACACGTCGGCAAAGAGCGGCCTATGCCGTGAGCCTTTCGCTCGTCGTGTATCTGTTGCTCGGATTGCTGGCCGGTCCTGTGGCGGCCGCTGCCGAACTGAGCCTGCTCAAGTTGTCCAAGCCGCACCCGGTTCCGGCCACACCGGTCGGGGCGAAGCCGAAGGCGCGTACCGACGAGGCCGCGCAGCACGCCTGGAAGGGTGCGCCGAAGGTGACCTGGCCCGCGGCCGGGACCGCGACGGCGGCGATACCCGCTGCGGGCACGGCCCGTAAGGCGGCCGGTTCGCTCCCGGTACGCCTCCGGCAGAGCGCGGCCCGAACACACACGGCCAAGGGAGCCACCGACCCCGGCCCACAGCAGGCACAAGTGCAGGTGCTCGGCCAGGACACCGCGAAGAAGCTCGGCATCGACGGCGTCGTGATCGCGGTCAAGCCCGCTCAGGGCGCCAAGGGCGCAGTCGACGTCCAGGTCGACTACTCCGGCTTCCGCAGTGCCTACGGCGGTGACTGGGCGTCCCGGCTGCAACTGCGCAAGCTGCCCTCCTGCGCGCTGACCTCCCCGACGGCCCCTGCGTGCACCGCCAGCGAGGCTTTGACGACGGACAACGACACCAAGGCCGGAACGCTGGCGGCGGCCGTGGACCTGACGGCCGCGACGGCCTCCACCGCCGGTACGCAGACCGCACCCGTCGGCAAGGCGCAGCCGGCCGCGCCTTCCGTGACCGGCCTGAGCGCCACCGACGGCACCGTGCTGCTGGCCGTGACGGCTTCGGCGGCCGGTGCCGCCGGTGACTTCAAGGCGACGTCGCTGGCCCCGTCCGCGTCCTGGTCGGCGGGCGGCAGCAACGGCGGCTTCTCCTGGACGTATGGCATCGACACCCCCGAGGCGGCCGGCGGTGTGCAGCCGGACCTTTCGCTCGGTTACGCCTCCCAGTCGGTCGATGGCCGGACCGCGGCCACCAATAACCAGGCGAACTGGATCGGCGACGGCTGGTCGATGGACCCCGGCTACATCGAGCGGCAGTACGTGTCCTGCACTGACGACACGTCGGGCAGCAACACCACCGCCCAGGTCGGTGACCAGTGCTGGAAGAAGGACAACGCCGTTTTGAACCTGAACGGCCACAGCAACACACTGGTCAAGGACGACACCACTGGCGAGTGGCACCTGGAGAGCGACGACGGCACCAAGGCCGAAAAGCTCACCAGCTCCACGAACAACAACGGTGACAACGACGGTGAGTACTGGAAGGTGACCACACCGGACGGGACCGTCTACTACTTCGGCCTCAACCGCCCGGCGGGCTGGACCACCGGCAAGGACGAGACCAACTCCACCTGGACCGTGCCGGTGTACGGCAACCAGGCCGACGAGCCCTGCCACGCCACCGCCTTCGCGGACTCCTGGTGCCAACAGGCGTGGCGATGGAATCTGGACGCGGTGGTCGACCCGCACGGCGACGCGATGACGTACTACTGGGCCAAGGAGTCCAACTCCTACGGCCGCAACGTCAATCCGGACACCGGCGCCGCCACGTCCACCCCCTACACCCGCGGCGGCTACCTCAAGCGCATCGAGTACGGCCTGCGCTCCAGCAACTTCTACGCGACGCCCGCGGCGAAGGTCGACTTCACCGTCGCCGAGCGCTGCCTGACCGACTGCGGTACGTTCGACAAGGCCCACGCGGTGAACTGGCCCGACGTGCCCTTCGACCAGTACTGCGCGACCGGCGCGACCTGCACCGGGAACTACTCGCCGTCGTTCTGGACCCGCAAGCGGTTGACGAAGATCGACACCTCGGTGCTGGTCGGCACCGCCTTCAAGCCTGTGGACACCTGGGACCTGACCCAGCAGTTCCCGGCCACCGGCGACGGCACGTCGCCCGCTCTGTGGCTGGCCTCGATCGCCCGCACGGGCCACACCGGTACCGGCGATGCCGCGCTGCCCCGGGTGACCTTCCTCGGCCAGCAACTCCACAACCGGGTCGAGGGTGCCACGACCGGAGGCTCACCCGACCCGGTACCGCCGATGATCCGCTACCGGGTCTACGGCATCGACAGCGAGACCGGCTCGAGTCTGGGTATCACCTACACGGCCAGGGACTGCAAGGCGGGCGACGTACCGTCCCCGTCGTCCAACACGCGCCGCTGCTACCCGGTTATCTGGTCCCCGCCCCAGGCCCCCGGCGCCGAGTACGAGCCGTACCTGGACTGGTTCCACACCTATGCGGTCACGCAGGTGATTGAGCAGGACAACACCGGCGGCGCACCCGCTAAGGAGACCGATTACAGCTATGTGGGCGGCATGGCCTGGGGCAAGGACGAGGACGAGTTCACCAAGGCCAAGTACCTCACCTACGGCGAACGGAAAGGCTACGGCCTGGTCCAGGTCCGCACCGGCGCCGGCTCGGACCCGAAGACGCTCAAGGAATACCGCTACTTCCGGGGCGTCGACGGCGCCCAGGTCACGACCCACGACGGCGCCGCCTACACCGACCACAGCTCCTACGCCGGCATGACCCGCGAGGAGATGACATACAACGGTGACGGCGGCAAACTGCTAACCGCCACCAGCTACGAGCCCTGGCACGGCCCGGCGACCGCCAAGATGAGCCGCACCGGCCTGTCCGCGCTGTCGTCGTACGCCACCGGCAACGGCTCGGAATCCACCGCGACCGCGGTCGGCACCGGCTGGCGCACGACCAGGACCGAGCGCACCTATGACGCGGACGGAAAGGTCCTCACCGAATCCCGGCTCGGCGACACCGCCAAGTCCGGTGACGAGGAATGTGCGACGACGACGTACGCGCCCAACGCCGCGGCGAATCTTCTGACGCTGGTCGCCGAGGTCCGGACCGTCGCCAAACCCTGTGGCACGACTCCGTCGTTGCCCGCGGACCTGGTCTCCGTGGAGCGCCACTATTACGACGGCGCCACCAGCCTGACCGCCGCGCCCACCAAGGGCGACATCACCCGCGTCGACGAGCAGGACGCGGCCGGCACCGGTTATCTGACCACCGCCACCCACACCTACGACCAGCACGGCCGTGAGCTGGCCGAGACCGACGCGCTCGGCCACAGCACGACCATCGCCTACACCCCTGCCACCATCGCGGCGCCGACGTCCTCGACCGAGACCAACGCGCTCGGCCAGACCGTCACCAGCGAGTACGACCCGACACGCGGTGTCGTGACCGGCTCGACCGACGCCAACGGCAAGCGCACCGACGCCGTCTACGACGGACTCGGCCGACTGACGAGTGTCTGGAAGCCCGGCTGGGCCAAGGCCGCCCACGCCACTCAGCCATCGGTCCAGTACGCCTACTCCATCTCCCGTACCGCCGCGAATGTAATCACAACCAAGGCGATCAAGAGGGACGGCACCTACAGCACCATCTACAGCTTCTACGACGGTCTGCTGCGCCCCCGCGAGACGCAGACGCCGGCCGCCGGCACGCAGGACCGGCTGGTGAGCGAAACGCTCTACGACACTCGCGGCTTCACCCGCAAGACGTACGGCACCTACTACGCCTCCGGCTCCCCCTCTGCCACGTTGGTCAGCGGCGACGACACCAAGGTGCCCGACGCCACCTCGAACGTCTACGACGGCAGCGGGCGGATCACCGACGCGATCACCGTCAAGTACGGTGACGAGCAGTGGCGTACGACCACGGCCTACGACGGCGACCGCACCACGGTGATCCCGCCGAAGGGCGGCACGGCCACCACCACCGTCACCGACGCGCTCGGCCGCAAGACAGCCCTCATGCAGTACACCGACACGGCTCGGACGGCATCGCAGACCACCACGTACGCCTACGGCAAGTACGACGAGCCGGTGAAGGTCACCGACCCCGCCGGCAACGTGTGGTCCTACACCTTCGACAACCGCGGCCGGCAGACGAAGGCGGACGACCCCGACAAGGGAGTGTCCACCACCGGCTACGACAACGACGGCCGTCCCGTCACCAGCACCGACGCCCGCGGCGTCACGCTGACGACGGAGTACGACAAGCTCGGCAGGAAGACCGCGCTGAAGCAGGGCGGCACCACGCTCGCTTCCTGGACGTACGACACGCTTGCCAAGGGGCAGTTGACCAGCAGCAGCCGTTTCGTCGGCGGCGCCGAGTACACCACCGCGACCGGCGGCTACAACGACCGCTACCAGCCGACCTCCACCTCGGTGACCATTCCGGCCGCGGCCGGCGGACTGGCGGGCACCTACTCCTGGACCTACGGCTACAACGACCAGACCGGTCTCCAGGACTGGACGTTGACACCTGCCGTGGGCAATGTCCCGTCCGAGCGGATCACGACCAACTACAACAGCGACGACATGCCGATCCGCACCAGCCGGGCCGGCGTGGTCCTGGTCGCGAACACGACGTACGACGCCTTCTCCAGGCCGGTGCGCACCGAATTCGGGGGCACGGTAGGCAAGAAGGTGTACCAGTCGCAGCAGTACGACGAGTCCACCGGCCGCCTCATCCAGCAGACCACCGACCGTGACCTGGCACCGCAGCGGATCGACGACACCTCCTACGTCTACGACCCGGCCGGCAACATCACCTCGATCAGCACCGCCAGCGGCCAGGACGCGGCCAAGTCCACCGACACGCAGTGCTTCACCGACAACGCGCTCGGACAGCTCACCGAGGCGTGGACGGCGGCGACCGACTGCTCCAAGGCGCCCGCCACGAGCACCGTCGGTGGCCCGGACGCGTACTGGCAGACCTTCCGTTACGACCTGGCCGGAAACCGCAGCGAGCAGACCGACCACGGCACCGGGGCCTCCGCGGGGACCGATGCCGTCACCACCTACACCCAGCCCGAACCGAACACCGGGCTGCCGCACGCGGTGCAGCAGACGTCGGTCGCGGGCGGTGCCGACAACGGTGCGACCAGCACCTTCGGCTACGACAAGGCGGGCAACACCACCAAGCGCACCACCGGCGGCCAGGTCCAGGACCTGACCTGGGACGCGGAGGGCCACCTGGCCACCCTCACCCAGGCCGGCAAGACCACCAGCTACCTTTACGACGCCGACGGCAACCGGCTCATCGCCAAGAACGTCGACGGCACTGGCACCCTGACCCTGCCCGACGGCAGCGAACTCAAGCTCGGAGCCGACGGCACCACCAAGACCGGCACCCGCTACTACACGCACAACGGCGACACCGTCGCCGTCCGCAGCGGCGCCACCATCTCCTACCTCTTCACCGACCAGCAGGACACCGCGACCACCGCGGTCGACTCGACCACCTTCGCGGTCACCCGCCGCAAGGAACTCCCCTTCGGCCAGATCCGGGCGACCTCAGGGACCTTCCCCGGCACCCAGGGCTTCGTCGGCGGCACCACCGACCCGACCGGCCTGACCCACCTCGGCGCCCGCGAATACGACCCCGTTCTCGGTCGCTTCATCTCCGTCGACCCCGTCATCGACACCGGCGACCCGGCCCAGATGAACGCCTACTCCTACGCTCACAACAACCCGGTCACCCTCTCCGACCCCGAGGGCACCCGCCCCCTCGGCCCCACCGACGGCGGCACCACCACCGACAACCAGTGGGCCAACGACCGCGGCATGAACGCCGGCTACACCTACAAGAACGGCAAATGGGTCTGGCAGCAGTCCCCGAAGAAGGACACGACCTCCCGCCAGAAATACGCCGCCTACCAGGCCAACCCCACCCACTACATGATCGACGACGGCTACGCCTACGCCCGCGCCCAGCAGCAGGCCGCCGCAGCCGCCCGGATCAAGGCCCAGGCCGCGGCACGCGCGAAGAAGCTCGCCGAAGAGAAGCGGCGGAAGAAGAACAGCATCTTCGGCAAGATCAAGTCCGGAATCAACAGCGGCTGGGACGCGGCTTCTTCAGGCGTGAAGACGGCTGGTCAGTGGGCCTACGACAATCGGTCCAACATAGTGAAGGTCGCCGCTATCGGCGCCTTCGGGGTCTGCACTGTGGGCACGGCAGGTGCCTGCGCCGCAGTCGGGACCGCGGCATTCACGCTTTCGGTGGCCAATCGCGGAATCGCCTTCGGGCAGAGCAAGAAGACCAACGCCGACTGGGCGGCACTTGGTAGCGGTGTGGCCTTCGACACTGTTGCGTGGCGGGTGAACGTGGTCAGGGAGGGAGGTACGTTTGTCAAGAACCTGCCGCTGCTGTACTCAGTCGGCACCAGAGCAGGCCAGGCTCGCCTGTACCAGCAGGCGGCGGCAGCGGTGTGGGGGACGCTGGGCTGGTAGCCATGGCATGTGAAGTGGCGGGGGGGGGGGGGGGGGGGGGGGGGGGGGGGGGGGGGGGGGGGGGGGGGGGGGGGGGGGGGGGGGGGGGGGGGGGGGGAGGAGGAGAGGGGGGGGGGGGGGGGAGGAAAAGGGGAGAGTGGAGGTA
>NZ_JBVHLD010000026.1:0-9196 GCF_055559175.1 Streptomyces sp. NPDC024632 | reverse complement strand
GGTTTGTCGGGGGGGGGGGGTGGAGGGTGTCGGGCGTGGTGCTGCGCTGGGCAGGGGCTCCCCCCCCCCCCGCCACGGTCTCGCGCGGTTGTACAGGATTGGACAGAAAATCCATGGGTCATGATTTGATCGCCAAGTATTCGTCCACTGGAGGCATTGCGCCGGTGGGCATACTCGTCATGGTGGCTCTTTTGGCTGGATTTGTTTGGGATGCTCGTAGGTTCCCGGACGGGCCGTTGCTGCGATGGCTTCTTCCCGTCGGTCTTATCCCATTTATGGTCGGGGCGCTCCTCAATATTCTTGCTCTCATTATCGGCGGGGCCGTGGTCATGGGCGTCGGCTTCTGGGCCTCACGAATTTCGCGCTCCAAGAAGAGGGACGGGCAGCTCTGGAAGTGAACGAAGTCCCGCCGACGACATGCCAAGCGCGAGTGCCACCGCTCTGACCGAGTGACATCGGAAGAGCGGCAGACCCGGGTGCAAGCGGACGCCTGGCTCCCACAATCGGTACGTCGCCCTATCAGCTTCAGCATGCCGGGAACCCAGTCAGACTCGTGAGGGGCGGCCGGAGGCGTCGTAGTCCTGGTGGACGTGGGCTTTGTAGATGGTGTGGTTGGTGTCGGTGCCGTACCAGGTGTCGGTGCGGCGGCCGTGGTCGTCGTAGGCGAAGCGGATCTTGGTTGAGGTCGGCGCGGCGGTGATGAGCTGGGTGAGGAGGTTTGCGTCGTCGTAGGTGTAGGTGGCGGTGCCGCGGGCGTCGGTGACAGTAGTCAGGTTGCCTGATTTGTCGTATCCGTAGGTGAGGGTGCCGCCGCCGGAGGTGGCGGTGCGGGTGGCGAGGTGCCCGTGGTCGTCGTAGGTGTACGTGCCGGTGCCGGTGGCGTCGGTGCGGGTCCGGACGCGGCCGAAGCCGTCGTAGGTGTACCCGACGGGGTGAGTGCTGTCGGAGTAGGTGACCGAGGTGATGCGGTCCGCGTCGTCGTAGGCGTAGGTGGTGGTGATGTTCCGGCCGTCCTTGGCCGTGGCCAGGCGTCCGTACTTGTCGTAGCTGAAGGTCTGCCCGCCCAGGGAGCCGCCAGCCACCGGAGTGACAGAGGTGGTCTGGTGGGTGGCGGAGTCGTAGCCGTAGGTGGTGCTGGTGCTGTTGCCCAGGTCGGTGGACGTGGCGACGGTTGCGGCTCCCTTGAAAGTGAGCAGCTCTTTGAGACTGACCTGCGCATTGCGCAGTTTAATGAGTGGGATATGCCAGAAGTTACTTGCGGGTAGGTTGATGGGTTGCGCCGGTTGAGGTGATGTGACCTGTGGGTTCTGAGAGTTGCTCACTATGAGCGTTGACTGCTCAGCGTTAGTGGGCGGCCGGTAGTAGCGGCCGAGAGTGGTGGGGCTGGCCGTGGTCGGATAGCTCCTTTCGTGGCTGGAAGGCCGTCGGCTGCGTCAGCGGGTCAGGCCAGGTCGAGGGGTGAGGGGCTGGGGCCGGTGAGCCTGAGCTGGCTGGCGCAAGGGCTGCCCCCTGGCTGTATTAGTCCTGGGGAGGCGCTGCGGGACTGTGCGGGGCCCGTGCGGAATACCGGACAGCACCGTTGGTGATCATGATTTCGCGGGCGGACCATGCGCGGTGACAGTCGGCGCACACGGTCTTGATCCACCCGGCTGGTGCGTCACCGCGAGGCCGCGCCCGCCCCGAGCCCGCGCAGAACTCGCAGAGCACGGCAGCCTCCGCCTCGGCGGCCCTGACGAACCGCGAGGCCGCCTCGCGGGCGGCCCGCTCACCGGCATCGATCTGTACCCGTAGCCCCCGAACTTCTCCTTCACCCCAACAGCCCGGTAGTCGGGCCAACGGGCGACCAACTGCTCGTGCAAACGGTGCAGTACGGCGTGCCAGCCCGGGCCGACGGCCTTCGCCAGGCGAGGAATCTGTATCACCTTCACCGGCGGATCCAGCGCGGGTCCCTCGTGCACGGCCTTCTCGGCACCCATTTCTTCTGTCTTCAGGGCACGTCGAGGTCGAACTGCTCCAGCCAGTCGGCGTTGCCTGCTCCGGCGACGGCCACGACGCCGCACGTCAGCCAGATCATCGCCGGCAGCAGATCGTCGCCCAGGTCTTCGGTCACCTCTGCCACGGTCACATCGCCGGCTCCGGGAACTCCGATCAGCCCTGACATCCGGGAGGCCGTTTCGCCTGCCCGGTCGCCGAGGTACTCATCGACCCACGCCGTGGCCGCCTTGGCCTGCGCCGGCGACAGACCCGACTCCCGTGCCCCGGCCAGCCATCCCGCCAGCACCCCGAACGACACGGCTCCTGCCAGCCCGGCGGCCTCGTCCCCGGACTCCTCCGCCAGCCGCTCCAGCCCGATCACGACCCGTAGCGCGATGCGCGGATCGCGCCGCGCCAGGATCGTGGCCACCACCTTGCGCAGACTGGCGACCGCCGCCGCCCGGCCGTCGTCGGGGGAGAACCTCGTCCGTGACGGCTTCGGCCCCGGCGGGTTCTTGTTCGCCGTGCGCCGTCGACCGGTAGGCGTGCACGGCATCGCTGAAGGCCATCACCTCGGCGGCGGAGAAGGTGTGCCGGTTGTCCTCCGTCACGAGATACCCGCACTCGCGCCAGGCGTGCACGAACGCGGGATCCACTCCCGAACCCTCCGCTGCCTCCAGTAATTCGTCCATCACCCGGCCGATGGCCGCCTGCGTCAAAGGACGCGGCTCGTCGGCCTCGGGATCGAAGAAGACCGGATCGTGCGGGCCGGGAGGCCGTCCGAACTTCTCTTCGAAAGCGGCCCGTTGCTCCTCCATTGCCTCCCGCATGTGCACATCCAGCTCGGACCCGGCCGCCCAGGACACCTCGACCGATCCGTCCACTCCCCGGCGCCGTTGTACAAACCGCGGATCGCCGTGACGCTGCGCCACCATCCGGGCGTGCTCCTCGGTGAACTCCTCCACCGCCGCTGTGCGCCGTTGCTGCTCCGCGCGGGCACGCGCACGCGCGTTGTCCCGCTGACGCTGCGCCTTCGACTTCTTTCCCAACGATCTGCCTTCCTCCTGCGACCCGGACACGTCGACCCTAAGCAGTCCACTGCTTCACGGGCGCCCTTTGCACACAAGATGAAGGACCCGCCGACCATCCCTGCGAAATGTCGGGAGCCTGAAGTGCCTGTCCTACAGCCGTCCGAGGAGCAGTGCGGTGACATGAAAGGCCGAGAGCGGCTCCCGCCAAGCACCACCGTTGCCGCTTCGGAGGACGATCCGGCAGCGGCAATGCACGAGGACCCGAAGCCCGCGATCCCGGCACAAGCCACACCGTCGGCCGCTGGCTGCGTCCCACCGCCCACCGCCCACCGCCCACCGCCCACTGCCCGTGCTACCCGTGCCGCCCGGCGTATGCCAGGTAGGGTGCGGGGGTGGATCAGCGCGGCACTCAGGGAGAACGTGGGCGTTCCGCTTCCGACGGGCAGCCCACGCTGTGGCAGGTCCCCGATGATCTGCCCGTCACCGACATGCCCTTCGCGATCGCGCTCCTCGCCCTCGGTGCCGCCCGGGGTCTGGGACACAAGGGACTGCACGCGCTGGTACGTGAACACCGAGAGCAACTCGGCCGGCTGTGGGACGTTCCCGACAGCCGCCTGACCGACGAACTCACCCGCGCCAAAGTCCCCACCGCCCGCAAGATTGCAGACGAGATCAGCACCCACCATGCCGACCTGCTGAAGACGGCCCGGGCCAAGGCCGACGAACTCGCCCAGCGCGATATCCGCATCATCGGCCCCTCCGCGTTGCCGGCCCGGCTTGCCGAACTCCCTGGCGCACCCTTGTGGCTGTTCGTCGAGGGTGACCCCCGTGCTCTGTACGAGGGCCCGCACGTCGCAGTCGTCGGCACCCGGGATGTGACACCGGACGGCGTGCGCGCCACCGAAGCCGCCGTGCGCACTCTGGCCGCCTACCCGATCGCCCTGGTGTCCGGCCTCGCCAACGGCGTTGACGCGGTGGCGCATCGGGCGGCCCTGCGCGACGGAGTACGCAACGTCGCCTTTCTCGGCCACGGCATCGACGTCGTCTTCCCGGCCGAGACCGCGGACATCCGTGCCCGTATCGTCCGCACCGGCGGCGCGGTCGCCAGCGAGTACCTGCCCGGCGAGCACTACCGCAAGGCCCAGTTCGTCCAGCGCAACCGCCTTCAGGCCGGTCTCGCGGACCTCGTCATCGCTACCGAGGGACAGCGCACCGGCGGCACCGCCCACACCGTGCGCTTCGCCGCCACCTACCGCCGTCCGATCATCGGCTTCACCTGGCCCGGCGCCGGCGACCTGGCCGATCTGATCGGCACCGAGCCCACCGGGCGGCTCATCGACATCTTCACCACGGCCGGACGCCGCACCCTCGACGCCCTGTGCCGCAGCGCGGCCGACTCCTACGGACACACCACCTTCGGCCTGAGCCTGGTCGAGCGCCAACTCGGCCGCGAGGTGGAACTGCGCGCCCTGCCCCCCGAAGACCTCACACGGCTACGGCAGCGCCTGGACGACCTGCTGGGCCAGGAAGACGGTGGTCATGCCCGCTAAGGCAGTCATCTTCGACTACAAGACCCTCCTCCTGAGGCCCGGTACCCCTACGGCCGCTGAGACGGCCGCGCTGCTGCACAGCCTGACCGCGCGGGGACTGCAGTGGTGCATCCTGTCCACCGATCCGCTCTCGCCGGTCCAGAAAGAACAGATACAGCAACTCGGCTATCCCGCCCCCAGCCTGCTGATCGACCAGTCCCACATAGCCGGCGGCAAAAAGCGCGGCTCACCGGCCTGGATCGACGCCGTCACCACCGCCCTGCACCTGCAACGGTATGAGCTGCTGTACGTCGGCTGCACAGCACTGGACTGGCGCACCGCCATCAACTCCGGCGTCATGTACCAGCACGCCGCATGGGCCGCCTCGATGCCCAGTGGCACCACCTCGCTCGTCGCCCGCGCTCCCGGCGACGTCGACAGGTTCCTGGAGATGTTCCTCTCTGGCGACCCAAGTTGGTCGCACCGCGCCGACCAGGGCAACTGGTCACTGCGCTCGCTGCTGCCGGCTTCCGCGCGGCCTCGACCTCGCCCGGCCCCACCTTCAAGCTCCAGGACGTCTTCACCTACCAAAAGCCGGTGAAGATCGGGGACTCGGACGCCCGGAGCATCCTCATGCTGTTCGTCCTCGCCCACGCCTACCTGGAAGACCTGATCCCCGCCAACCCCTACTTCTGCATCTACCCCAGCAGCACGAGCGGCCAGGTCAGCGAGCGGCTGAAGACCTACCTCGACAAGGCCGCCGCCCTCTTTCACGGCTACTACCGCGAAGACCTCCTCGTCCGCGCCGTCGACGCCCCGGACACCAGCCTGGAGCGCTGGAAGGCCAGCCAGGGCCAGGCGGCTAAGAACATCTCCATCGCCACCCAGGCCCAGACGGTGCACCTGGGCCCCGGCTACCGCGGCAAGCTCGGCACGAAAACCGTCGTCGTCCTCGACGACTTCACCACCCACGGCATGTCCCTGGAATGGGCACGCCTCCTGCTGACCGCAGCCGGAACCCGGCGGATCGTCATGCTCACCGTCGGCAAGTACGGCAGCTGGCACACCCGCTACGACCTCAAAGACCCCAGCACGCTCACCCCGTACCAGCTCAACACCCTCACCGCCGACAGCTTCACCACGACCTCACTGACCCCCGTCTTCGACCCCCAGGCTCAAGACCGCCTCTACCAGCGCCTCGCCGCAGTCCTGGACTCCTCCGAGGACTGACGACACCACCACCGGCCCGTCCCGCACGAGCCGACCAGGCCGCTGGATCTGCTTGCCTCCCTGTCAGATCAGCCGGTCCCGATCGAGGGCTGCGCTGTCGCGGACGAGCTGGGCAAAGCGTTCGCGGCTGCGGGCCTGCTGCTGCTCGATCTGCTCGTCGTCCCATTCCTCCACGTCGCCCGCGTCGGATTCCTCGTCGTGCTCAAGACCGTCGCACCCGTCATAGATGAGCCAGCAGCCGTGGATGCCCGTAAGAAGGTCTTCGAGGAGGTCACGTGCGGGGCGCTGAGGATCGAGAGGAGTCAAGCGCAGGGTCATGCGGGTGAGATCGGGCTCCTCCTCGCCGCTGTATTCGGCGAGCATCCCCTCCAGGTCGTCGAGTTGCTCCCGCAGCGCGGCAGCATCGGGCAACAGGCCGTCGGCGACGTGCATGGCGTGGCGCACGAGGCCGGTGACAGCCCGGTGGGGGCTGGCGCCCTGATCGATGAGATCGAGGACCAGCGTGGGCGTCTCGTGGGGGAGAGCCTCGATGTGGTCGGCTTCGAGAACCACCTGGGTGGGGTTGAGCCCGGCCGCTTCGGCGGCGACGTCAGCCGCCAAGCTGGCGAGAGGCACCCGGGGCTTCTCTCGCCCACTCGGCGGTCGGGTTCGAAGTGTGCAAGCCATGACGTGTCGCGTTTCGTTGATGCCCGGCAGAAGGCGGCGTCCGTGCTGCGTTCTGCCAGGCGCCCGGCCCACGGGCGGACTTGGGGAAAGTAGTTCAGGAACAGAAGCGATGAGGCGATGGGCCGTCAGGCGGGTTCCTGGCCGGGGCCGTCGGCACCGGCCTCCAGGGCCTTGTCGACGAACTCCCGTACTAGCTGCCTGACCTGTGCGGCCGGCACGACCTGTTCCCACTCGGGGGTAGATGCGCACTGCCAGCAGCGCATCCGGAAACGGATCGATCCGTCTTCCTGAATCGCACCCCACGCGGAGTAGGACTGCTTCGTACACGGGCCGTGAGGGTCGGGCACGAACGTCTGCAGCACGATGTCGGGCTGGTGGCGCGGCGGCACGGTCCTGTCGCGGCGGCAGCCGTCGCACAGCAGGAGATGGCGGACCGCACCCGGCCGGTGGATGAACCTGTAGCCGCCGCCTTCGTAGGTGTTGCAGCTGGCACACACCGGCCCGCGCACGAATCCGTGCGCGTGGCAGTGGTCCCAGTACACGGCCTGCCGAGGACTGGGACACAACCGGCACAAGAACGCCTCCGGCTGCGAGTTCTTCAGCAGCGACGCATACAGCCGACCGCGCAGGTGGTCCTTGTAAGGGCGGGCGACGGAGGCGGCGCACGCGGGGCACAGGGTGGTGTAGCCGCTGTTGCTGGACGTGCGCCACTTCCAGACGTCACCGGTGGCGCTGCAGCGGCTGCATCGGGTGGCCTGTTCGACGCACTCGGCGGCGATCTGGTCCGCGCGGTCGAGGAGGGCAGCGTAGGCGCGCGGGACCATCCAGGTGGTGCCGGACCACGTCAGCAGCGGCAGCGGGCTGGTACAAGTGATGGGTGACCGGCCGTAGCGTTCCTTGACCTGCTCGAAGGTCGCTCCGCACCCTAGCCCGTAGCGGTTGGGCCGGGTGCCGCTGCACGGCTGCTGTCCTTCGCAGCGGCAGCCGTTCGCGCTCTGGTCCTGGTAGGAGATGTGCTCGAACCAGCGGTGGATCTGTGAGCGCCACGTCTGGTTGTGCTCGGTGGACGAGAGACGGGCGTCGACCAGGTCGTCGGGATCGAAAGGGAGCGAGGCGAGTCGGTCGCCGGCCGCGCGGATGTCCCGATCGTCCAGCCGCCACCGGCCCTTGTACTTGTAGCCGCGCACGGCGGTGTCTCCGATGAGGACGTGGTTGCTGATCTGGAAGGTGTAGCGGGACAGCGAGGCGGGCGCCGCGGGGACGGGACAGCCCTCGGTGAGTTCCGCCAGTAACTGGTTGGCGTACTCCGGACTGATCGATGCCATGGGTATGTCTCTCCTTCGTGTGCGAGGGATGAGTGGGCGGGGTGTGTGGCGGCCTGCGGACGCCGACGAGACACGGCCGGGGCGGAGTTGGCTGGTGGGGGAGCCGGGGACTGGGTCGGCAGATGTCACGGGCACGGCGCCGGCCCGGGCCGCGGCGAGGGCACCGGTTCCCAGCCACCGGTCAGGAAGGCTGCCCCGGCCTCTTCGCAGATGCTGCGGGGACGGCGGTCGGTGAGGAAGCCGATGCGGTCGCTGTACTCGGTGGGCCGTACGGCCGTCCGGTGCACCGTCCACAAGCCGTTGCTTTCGAGGCGGTCCGCAGCGGTGAGCCGGTGCAGCCACCGATCGAGGGGATCGGTTTGTGCGGCCGTCCTGGGTCTGGTGCGGGTGTAGGCGTTCAGCCAGTCCGCGAGCCACGGCCTGTCGGCCCGGCGGCTGATTTCCCCGAGCAGCAATTCCATTGCGGCGCCTGCCCCTTGGGCTGCGGCGGTCTCGCGCAGCCGCTGCTGCCAGCGCGGAGCGCCGAGCAGCCGGGCCACGGCGATCGTCTCCGGGTAGGACACCAGGGCATGCGGCGCCACGGCCGTCGGCATGGATCCCGTGACCGCGGCCAGCCGACGTACACGGTTCTGCCAGACCGTCTCGGATCGCCAGCCTTGTACTTGCCACGACCACACCACCGCCGCGGCGAGGGCCACCACGTCTGCCGCATCCGGACGGGCTCGTGCGAGAGCGGAGTGGTGTCGGTGAGCGGTGAGAACCTCGGGCAGGGTCTCCAGCGGAATGCTCGCCGGCCTCTCGGGATGCGCGAGGAGCCAGCGCCGGTGACGTCGGCAGACGTGCCCGGCCGTTCCCGGGTACACCAGTACCGGCTGTCCGGGCCGCCAGGCCCGCCCGGTACATGCAGGACAGGTTCCCACCCATGCCTCGCCCGGCATGTACCAGGCCGCCCGAGGGTTCTCGTCGTCCGCGAGCCGTTCGTGCGGGGCGGCGAGAGCGGGCAGCAGGCGGGTGAGCCGGGGCAGGGGAAGACCGGTGGAGTGGGCCAGGGCCGTTCGTGCGGGTGTGTTGAGGAACAGTTCCAGTCCGCTGCCCGGGGTGCCTGTCACCTGCACCCGGTGCGTGCCGCTCAGGACGCCCCGCAGGAAGTCCTGCGCGGGCAGGCCGTAAGGGGCGGCCATCCTCCGGAACCAGGAGCCTGTCAGTTCCCTTGCTACGGGCGGGATACGAACAAGCGGGGAGGCGGAGGCTTGCACGGCATCGGCCTTTGCACGTGGGCGTGTTGAGGGCAGGGCGAGGTAGGGGTGCGGTCGTGGCTCAGCGCCCCGTCGGAGAGGGGAAGGGGGCCCGGGGGGGGGGGGGGGGGGGGGGGGGGGGGGGGGGGGGGGGGGGGGGGGGGGGGGGGGGGGGGGGGGGGGGGGGGGGGGGGGGGGGGGGGGGG